>CBIHOT010000024.1:0-76066 GCA_966211495.1 uncultured Roseateles sp.
CGATGGAGGCCGGCCGCTTCTTCGAGTACATGTCGGCGACCTTGATCTTGTAGAAGTCGGCCACCGTCTTCTGGATGTTCTCGACGCCGATCTGGCGGTTCTGGATCGACAGCAGGTCCTTCAGCGCCTCGCGCGCCAGGCCGATGTTGATTTCCTTGTGCGAGAAGCGGCTGTAGGCCAGCACCTTGCGCAGCGCGCCTTCCAGCTCGCGCACGTTGGCGCGCACGTTCTTGGCGATGAAGAAGGCGACGTCCTCGGGCATCTCGGTGCCCTCGGCCGTGGCCTTGCGGATCAGGATCGCGACGCGCATCTCCAGCTCGGGCGGCTCGATGGCCACCGTCAGCCCGGCGTCGAAGCGGCTGGTCAGCCGCTCGTCGATGTCGACCAGGCCCTTGGGGTAGGTGTCGCTGGTCATGATGATGTGCGCCCGCTTGGCCAGCAGCGCCTCGAAGGCGTTGAAGAACTCTTCCTGCGTGCGGTCCTTGCCGGCGAAGAACTGCACATCGTCGATGAGCAGCAGGTCCAGCGAGTGGTACTTGGCCTTCAGCTCGTCAAAGGTCTTGCGCTGGTAGTTCTTCACCACGTCCGAGATGAACTGCTCGGCATGCAGATACAGCACCCGGGCGTCCGGCCGGTCTTTCAGCAGGGCATTGCCCACCGCATGGATCAGGTGGGTCTTGCCCAGGCCCACGCCGCCGTAGATGAACAGCGGGTTGTACATCTGGCCGGGGGCGCCGGCCACGTGCAGGGCGGCGGTGCGGGCCATCTGGTTGGCGCGACCCGGCACCAGCGTGTCGAAGGTCAGGCTGGTGTTGATGCGATGGCGGGTGGCGCTGGGGGGCAGGGTCTGCGCCGCGCCGGGAGGCGGGGCATTGCCCACCAGACTGGCGGCGGTGACGGGGGCGGCCGGCTTGGCGGCTGCCGGGGCGGCTGTGGACGCGCGCGCCCCAGGGCCGGTGGCGGTCGGGGCTTGCGCGGCGGCGACCGCACTGGCAGCAGCGCTGGAAGGGCCGCTGCGCAGGCCGTGCTGCTGCAGCACCTGGCCCATGGACGCGACCGGTGCGCTGTTGCGCGGCAGCGGGGCGATGGTCTCGCGGGGCGCCAACGACAGCTCCAGGCGGGCCGGCTTGCCCGCCAGTTCGCCGAGAATCAGCTCGATGCGGCCGGCGTACTGGCTGCGGATCCAGTCGAGCTTGAAGCGGTTGGGCACGCGCAGGGACACCAGAACGGCGTCCTCGCCATTCCCTTCCTGGAGGTGGATCACTTCGGCGGCAGGCAGCGGCCGGATCCAAGTGTTGAATTGCTGTTCAGGCAACTCCGTGGCGAGGCGTTCACAAACGCGCTGCCACAAAGTCACCTCAGACACGTCTGCGCTCATTGTGGAAAACTTATTCTTCGAGCGGCCGGATTGTACCGACGAGGGGCCGCAAAGTCTGGGTTATCCACAGAATTTTTGGCAGGGTCAAGATCAGGTAATCCCCCGCTCGCACATTCCCGCAGATTGACCACGAGCTGAATCTTTGCTGTAATCGCGGGTTTTCCGGACGCCCGGACGTATGTTCGTGGGCCTTCCAGAAATTGCTTTTAGGCATCCACCCGTGAGGGGGGCGCGTCAGACCGGGTAGCCCGCAGGGGTTGCCAGGCATGGTGCGGAGGGCGCCGCTGCGGTCAGGCATTGAGCCAGGCTGCGGCGCGGAGTTCCTGATGCCGCTGTCGGTGTCCGACAGTACCCAAACGTCAGTCCGACATTTCGATAGAGGTTCACCATGAAACGCACTTACCAAGGCTCCAAGACCCGTCGCGCCCGCACCCACGGCTTCCTCGTCCGCATGAAGACCCGCGGTGGCCGCGCCGTCATCGCCGCACGTCGCGCCAAGGGCCGCAAGCGCCTGGCCGTCTGAGGCGGATCGGGCACTGCCTGATCGTCTCGACACGTCGCGTCTTCTTCCATCCGACCAAGCCGTGACCGGCCGCATCGTTCGATCGGCCGATTTCGAGCGTGTGCTGGGAACCCCCAGCCGCGCTCGCAGCCCCCATTTCGCCGTTCATCACCTGGCCGCGAGTCCTTCGCAGCCGGCACGTCGGCTTCCCAAGTTGTCCACTGAGGCGCCCGTTGAAGGGTCGTCCACAGAGACATCCACAGGAAATGCCGACTTGTCCACAGGTGATGCGCAGAATCATCCACAGCTTGTGGATGACGCGGTCTCCAGCATGCCCTCCGCCGCCTGGCTCGGGTATGTCGTGCCCAAGCGCCATGCGCGACGGGCGGTGACCCGCACCCTGCTGAAGCGGCAGATCCGTCAGGTCTTCGGTACCTTGCCCACATTGCCACCCGGCTTGTGGGTGGTCCGCTTGCGCCTGCCGTTTGACCGCAAGCAGTTCCCCAGCGCCTCTTCGGATGCCCTGCGTGCCGCCGCGCGGGACGAACTGCAGGCCCTCATCCGCAAGATCGCCCGATGAGCCCGCGTCCCAGCCTGCCGACGCGTCTGCTCATGGGACTGGTGCGCGCCTATCAGCTGCTGTTCAGCCCCTGGCTGCGCGCCGGCTGCCGCTATTCGCCCAGCTGCTCCAACTACGGCATGCAGGCGCTGCGCCAGCATGGCGCGGCAGCGGGCACCTACCTCGCAGCGGCCCGCATCCTGCGCTGCAATCCGTTCTGTCCGGGCGGGCATGATCCCGTGCCTGACAATCCGCCCCGTCTCTTCACCTTCCTTGCTCGGCGCAAGGATGGTCGAGCCTCTTCAACCGCCAAATCAAAAGCTTCCCCATGACTGATATACGCCGCACCATCTTGTGGGTGGTGTTCACCATGTCGCTGGTCCTTCTGTGGGACGGCTGGCAACGGCACAACGGCCACGCGTCGATGTTCGGACCCGCCCCGGCGAAGACCGCCAGCGCCCCGGGCAACGCCGCCTCCGCGGTGCCGGGTGCCACGCTGCCGGCCTCGGCTGCGTCCGCCGCCGCCACGGCCGTGGCCGATGCCGCGTCTGCTCCCGCCGCGGTGAAGAGCGAACTCGTGACCATCACCACCGACGTCGTCAAGGCCACGCTGGACACCCGTGGCGGTGCCCTCGTGCGGGTGGAACTGCTCAAGCATGCCGACGACAAGGACCCCAGCGGCCATGTCGTGGTGCTGGATCCGCTGCGTCAATACAGCGCCCAGTCGGCCCTGCGCAACGTCGCCGGTGCACCGAACCACCAGACGGTGCTGAGCCTGGTCGACGGTCCGCGTGAACTGAAGGACGGCGCCAATGCGCTGACCGTGCGCCTGGAGTCGCCCGCCATGGGCGGCGTGAAGCTGGCCAAGGTCTACACCTTCAAGCGTGGCGACTACGCCATCGATGTCCAGCACGAGGTGACCAACGTCGGCACCGCGCCGGTGACGCCGGAGCTGTCGGTCTGGCTGGTGCGTGACGACCACGTCGATCACACCGGCCCGTCGATGGCGCCGAGCTCCTTCACCGGCCCGACGGTCTACACCGACAAGGGCAAGATGCAGAAGGTGCCCTTCGACAAGATCAAGGACAACAAGGCCGACTACGAACGTCGTGCGGACGATGGCTGGATCGCCATGGTCCAGCATTACTTCGTTGGCGCCTGGCTGCGCAATGAACCGGGTGCCCGCGCCTTTGACGTGAGCGAGTCGCCCAACAAGCTGGTCACGCTGTCGATGGTCACCGCCTTCCCGACCATCGCCCCCGGCGCCACCGGCAAGCTCGACAACCTGTTGTACGTCGGTCCGCAGGAAGAAAAGCGCCTGGAAGCCCTGGCCCCCGGCCTGGAACGGGTCAAGGACTACGGGATGTTCACCATCCTGGCCAAGCCGCTGTTCTGGCTGATGGACCAGCTGCACAAGATCCTGGGCAACTGGGGCTGGGCGATTGTGGGCGTGGTGGTGCTGCTGAAGATCGCCTTCTACGGCCTCAATGCCAAGGCCTATCGCAGCATGGCCAAGATGAAGGCCATCAACCCCCGCATCCAGGAACTGCGCGAGCGCTACAAGGACAAGCCGCAGCAACAGCAGCAGGAAATGATGCGGCTGTATCGCGAAGAGAAGATCAACCCGCTGGGCTCCTGCCTGCCCATCCTGCTGCAGATGCCGGTGTTCCTGGCGCTGTACTGGGTGCTGCTGTCCAGCGTGGAAATGCGCGGCGCTCCGTGGATCCTGTGGGTGCATGACCTGTCCCGCCCGGATGCCTTCTTCGGTGTGCTGCCCTGGCTGAACGTGCCGCTGGGCCCGCTGCCGCTGCTGATGACGGCCACCAGCCTGCTGCAGGTCTGGCTGAATCCTCAGCCGACCGACCCGGTGCAGGCGAAGATGATGTGGATCATGCCCATCGCCTTCAGCGTGATGTTCTTCTTCTTCCCGGCCGGTCTGACGCTGTACTACACCGTCAACAACCTGCTGTCGATCGTCCAGCAATGGATGATCAACAAGCAGCTGGGTGTGAACAAATAACGCTGAAAGCGCGTGCACACGAAGCCCCCGCAGCCCGGGGGCTTTTTTTCGTCTGCGCGCAGGTGCTTAATGGTCACGCGGGGTTCGCTTCCCTCGGTCGGGAATCCAGGGAACCGGAGGTGCGCGGTGGTGAAGCACGAGCAACACCACCCGCCCTGCCCCGCGCCATATTCGAAGGACCGGTGCGAGACAATGCAGCCATGCTGTCGCGTCACCAGGATCCCATTGCCGCCATTGCCACCGCGCCCGGACGAGGCGCCGTCGGCATCGTGCGAGTCTCCTCCAGGCAGGACCTCTCCGCGCTGGTGACCGCGATCTGCGGCCGCAGCCTCAAGCCGCGCGAGGCCACCTACCTGCCATTCCGCAGCGCCCAGGGCGAAGCCATCGATCACGGCCTGGCCCTGCTGTTCCCCGCGCCCCACAGCTACACAGGCGAGCATGTGCTGGAGCTGCAGGCGCATGGCGGACCGGTGGTGCTTCAGCTGTTGCTGGCGCGATGCCTGGAGGCCGATCCGGCCTTGCGCATCCGTCTGGCCGAGCCCGGCGAATTCACTCGCCGCGCCTTCCTGAACGGCAAGCTGGACCTGGCCCAGGCCGAGGCGGTGGCGGACCTGATCGATGCCAGCACCGAAGCGGCGGCCCGCAGCGCAGGCCGGGCTTTGGCGGGCGCATTGAGCGGCGAGGTCGGACAGTTGCGGGATGCACTGATCCAGTTGCGGATGCTGGTCGAGGCGACGCTGGACTTCCCGGAAGAAGAGATCGATTTCCTGCAGCAGGCGGATGCGCTGGGCAAGCTGCGTCGGCTGCTGGACCGCCTGGATGCACTGCTGGATCGCAGCCGTCAGGGCGCCATCCTGCGGGAGGGCATCAAGGTGGTGCTGGCGGGGCAGCCGAATGTGGGCAAGAGCTCCCTGCTCAATGCACTGGCGGGGGCGGAGCTGGCCATCGTCACGCCCATTCCCGGCACCACCCGGGACAAGCTGAGCCAGACCATCCAGATCGAAGGGGTGCCGCTGCACATCAGCGACACGGCCGGGCTGCGGGACACCGATGACGAGGTGGAGCGCATCGGCGTGGCCCGGAGCTGGGACGCCATCCGGGAAGCCGACGTGGTGCTGTTCCTGCACGACCTGACCCGCGTCGGCCAGCCGGACTATGAGCGGGACGATGCGGAGATCCGGGGACGGCTGTCCGCCGTGGAGCCGGGGCGCATCCTGCAGGTCTACAACAAGGCGGATGCGTCTGATGGGGGAGAGGCCGGCAGCGGCGTCCCGACAGATGCTGGAACAACCGATGCGGCTGAATCCGCCGCCGCATCCAGCATCCTGCGCCTGTCCGCCAAAACGGGCGCGGGCCTGGACGCGCTGCGCCAGCGTCTGCTGCAGCAGGTCGGCTGGCATGCGGTGCCGGAAGGATTGTTCATCGCCCGCGAGCGCCATGTGCAGGCGCTGCGCCGCACCCGCGAGCATGTGGATCTGGCGCTGCAGCAGGCCGCGCTGGAGCCGGCGGCGCTGGACCTGATGGCGGAAGAGCTGCGCCTGGCGCATGACGCGCTGGGAGAGATCACCGGCGCCTTCACGGCGGACGATCTGCTCGGCGAAATCTTCAGCCGCTTCTGCATCGGCAAATGAATGCGGCCGGCGCCGGCCAGGCCGCTCAATGCAGCTCAGTGCCCCTGGAAATCCACCAGCGCAAACACCGGCAGTCCCTGCTCACGAATCTTGGCCGAGCCGCCCAGCTCCGGCAGGTCCACGATCACCGCGCCTTCGATGACGGTGGCCCCCAGGCGCTCCAGCAGCCGTTTGCCGGCCATCATGGTGCCGCCCGTGGCGATCAGATCGTCGATCAGCAGCACCCGGTCGCCGGCCTTCACCGCGTCGGTGTGCATTTCCACCGTCGCGCTGCCGTATTCCAGCTCGTAGGTTTCCTGCACCGTGGTGAAGGGCAGTTTGCCCTTCTTGCGGATCGGCACAAAGCCGACATTGAGCTCGTACGCCAGCACCGATCCGATGATGAAGCCCCGCGCATCCAGCCCGGCGATGACGTCCGGGCGCGTGTCGAAATAGCGGTGCACGAACTGGTCGATCAGGACGCGGAATGCGCGCGGATTGGCCAGCAGCGGGGTGATGTCCCGAAACTGCACACCCGGTTCCGGCCAGTCGGGCACGGTGCGGATCTGCTGCTTCAGAAATTCGATGGCGTCTTGCATGGGCCGGATTGTCGCGCTGTTCTCGCCCTTGCGCGCCGGCCGGTATTCACGCGAACTGCTGGCAGATCAGCCGGGCGCGGCCGCTTTGCTTGGCGTCGTACAGCGCGCGGTCGGCAGTTTCGATCAGCCGCTGGGAGGGCGTGGCGGTGTCCGGAATGCAGGCGGCCACCCCGATCGACAGGCTGACCGAGCGCCGCACCGGCGAGCCCTCGTGCTCGATGGCCGCCAGCCGCACGCTGTCCAGGCAGCGCTGGGCCACCACCTGAGCACCGTTCAGATCGGTGTCCACCAGCAGCATCGCGAATTCCTCGCCGCCATAACGGCAGACCGCTTCACTGCCCCGGCCGACGCAACTGCGCAGCAGGGTCGCCACCCGGCGCAGGCAGTCGTCGCCGGCGACGTGGCCGTAACGGTCGTTGTATTGCTTGAAGTGGTCGATGTCCACCATCAGCAGCGCCAGCGGCCGGCCGGAGCGGGTGCCGCGCTGCCATTCCTGCTGCAGCAACTGATCAAACAGCCGCCGGTTGCCGACGCCGGTCAGGCCGTCGGTGGTGGATTGGCGCGCCAGCAGCTCGTTGGCGCGTCGCAGGCGTTCCTCCTGCCGCTGCCGCTCGGTGAAGTCGGTGACGATGCAGACATACAGGTGGATGGTGTCGGTGCGCACTTCCGCCACCGTCAGTTGCAGGGCCAGACGCTCACCACTGCGATGCCGCGCCGTGAGCTCCCGCGGCGATCCGAGCAGTTCCTGCGGATGCATCAGGTCGCCATTGCTGCCGAACAGCATGCCGATGTGCACGCCCTGCAGCTCTGCGGCGCTGAAGCCGAAGAGCTGCTCGGTGCTGGGATTGACCTCGAGCACATGGCCGCCGGAATCCAGCGTCAGGATGCCGTTGCCGGCCGCCTCGATGGTGGCCTTGAGCTGCGCCCGGCTGGCGGCCAGGCTCTGCTGCTCATGGATCAGGTCGGTGACCTCCATGCGCACGCCCACGATGCCACCGGACTGGGTGCGACATTCAAAGATGCGCAGCCACATGTCGTCATGCACACGCTGCAGCAGCGGGCCGGTCTGGCGTCCGCGGCTTTGCTTGCGCTCCTGCAGCCACTCGTCTTCGCGGCCGCGCGCTTCCGGGATGCCGCCCCGCTCAAGAGACTCCCGCACCAGATCCTCGAAGGTGGCCTTGCGCTGGAAGGCCCGCAGCATGTGGGGATAGATTTCCACCAGACGGCGGTTGAAGGCCACCAGCCGGTCTTCATGGTCAAAGATTTCGACGCTGGCGGGCAGGGCGTCGATGGCTTCTTCCAGGGTCAGCTGTGCCCGCCGGGCCCGGGCCTGCGCCCGCGAGAGGCTGCCCATCACGCCCACGGCCAGCAGCACGGTGAAGGCCAGCGCCCCGAAAGCCAGCATCGGCACCACCGCTTCCCATTGCGGCGATTCGGCCATGCCGCCCAGCGCCGCCATCAGCAGCGCGGCCTGCAGGCCCACCAGCAGCGCGAAGGCGAGCAGGGGCCAGATGCGGGCTTCGGCGAGTCGGGTCATGGAGGAGGGCAGGGGCGCGGAGGTGGGCTGAATCGTATCCACCTGACGAACTTGCAGATACGCCCCCCGACGGGGGAACGTGGGTAACAGGCGTCACCCCATGTCCCCGTTTGCCCCGACGTGTGCGCCACCCCACAAAAAACCCCCGGACGTGCCGGGGGTTCGTGAAGTGGGCGCGCGCGTTGGGCGTTCAACTGCCGCGCGTCACCGGCATGTCCACCGATCCGGCGGGCAGCTTCATGTGCCGTGCCAGCTCCAGCTTGGCCAGCGAGTTGCGGTGCACTTCATCCGGGCCGTCGGCAAACCGGAGTGTGCGCTGACCCGCCCACATGTAGGCCAGCGGCGTGTCCTGGCTGACCCCCATGCCGCCGTGCACTTGCATCGCCCAGTCAATGACCTTCAGGGCCATGCTCGGCGCGACGATCTTGATCATCGCGATTTCCGCCTTGGCCACCTTGTTGCCGACGGTGTCCATCATGTAGGCAGCCTTCAGGGTGAGCAGGCGCGCCTGCTCGATGCTGCAGCGCGCCTCGGCGATGCGTTCCTGCGTGACCGTCTGCTGCGCAATGGTCTTGCCGAAGGCGGTCCGCGCGATGGCCCGCTGACACATCAGCTCCAGCGCCCGCTCGGCGGCGCCGATGGAGCGCATGCAGTGATGGATGCGACCGGGGCCCAGCCGTCCCTGCGCGATTTCAAAACCGCGGCCTTCGCCCAGCAGGATGTTCTCGACCGGCACCCGCACATTGCGCAGTTCGATCTCCATGTGGCCGTGCGGTGCATCGTCGTAGCCGAAGACGCTCAGGTGACGCTTCACCGTGATGCCGGCCGTGTCCGCCGGCACCAGCACCATCGACTGCTGCTCATGACGTCCGGCGTCCGGATTGGTCTTGCCCATGACGATGTAGAGCGCGCAGCGCGGATCACCGGCGCCGGACGACCACCACTTGGTGCCGTTGATGACGTAATGGTCGCCGTCCCGGTCGATGCGGCATTCGATGTTGGTGGCGTCGGAAGAGGCCACGTCCGGCTCGGTCATCAGGAAGGCCGAGCGGATCTCGCCGCGCAGCAGCGGCTCCAGCCAGCGGTCCTTCAGGGCCTCGCTGGCATAGCGCTCCAGCGTTTCCATGTTGCCGGTGTCCGGTGCCGAGCAGTTGAACACCTCGGGCGCCCAATGCACCCGCCCCATGATCTCGCACAGCGGCGCATATTCCAGGTTGGACAGCCCCTCCGGCGCACGCGCGGAACGCGGCAGGAACAGGTTCCACAGGCCGGCGGCACGTGCCTTGGGCTTGAGGTCCTCGATCACCCGGGTGGGCACCCACGCGTTGCCCGCGCGCCGGTTGGCTTCCACCTCATCGTGATAGCGTTTTTCGTTGGGGTAGATGTGCTGGTCGAAGAACGCCAGCAGGCGCTCCCGCAGTTGCTCCACTTTGGGGCTGTAGTCGAAGTTCATGGATCCTCCCGGAGGCGGGGCGCTCAAGCGCGCTGTTGACGGTAGCGCAGGTACTGGGCAAACAGCGCTTCCATGGTGGTGGACCGCTCATCCGCATGCAGCGGATGCAACGGAGCGAAATTGCAGGCCCGCAGCAGCCAGTCGCCGGGACCGGGGCCCATGTCCAGCACATTGATGCAGGCAGGCGATTGCACCCAGCTGCCCATCATCAGCCGCTGGCCGCCACTGACCGCATGGGACAGCAGCGCGGCATTGACCACGCCGTGCAGAACCAGCAAGGCACAGTCCCAGTCCGGATCGGCGCGCAGGCGCTCAACGCCGCCCAGCACCCGGTCCAGCAGGTCGCCGATGCGCTCGCCGTTGAGGAAGCGCTGGTCTTCGTCCACGGGGCTTTGCTGCAGGCCGGTGAAGGCCTGCACCAGGGCTGCGTCGGGGATGTCGCCCAGGCGACCGCCGCGGATTTCCTGCCACTCCGGCCACACCTGCACCGGCAGCGACGCCTGATCGGCATGGGTGAGCACCAGCTCGGCCGTCTGGACGGTGCGCGGCAGGCCAGAGACGATGACCCGGTCAAAGCGGATGCCGGCGCGGGCAAAGGCGGCACCGGCCGCCTGGGCCTGGGCCACGCCGTCTTCGTTGAGCTGCACCTGCTCGGGCAGGACCGGCCGGCCGGTCGCGCCGTCGAAGTAGGTGACCGCGCCGTGCCGCATCAGGTAGACGCGGCGGCGGTGAGGGCTGCGGGGCAACGTGTCCAACATAGGGGACCCAGTGTGGCGCATTGCCCGCGCCCGTTCTGTCGCGCAGGCGGCAGCGTGGTGATTCCGCGGCGGGGGGCCTTGACTGGCCGTCAGGCCGCCCAACCGCCCAACCGCTCAACCGCTCAACCGACCAGCAGCCCGTGCTCCGCCCGTGCCAGCGCTTCCGGGGTGCCGGAGATCACCAGCGTGTCGCCGCCATGCAGCACGACGTCATCGTCCGCCGTCAGCACCGAGCCGTTGCTTCGTTTGATCGAGATCACCGTAACGCCCCAGGTCACCGTGCCGACGTCTCCCAGCTTGCTGCCGTTCAGCACGCTGCCGGCTGGAAGCGAGATGGATTGCAGCCGCGCCTGATCCCGGTCTTCGCCGGTATCGTCATCCACGCCATGGAAGTAGCCGCGAAGCAGGCCGTAGCGACGGTCCCGGGCATCGCGGGCGATCCGCAGCACCCGTCGCATCGGCACGCCCACAAGGGCCAGGGCATGGCTGGCCAGCATCAGCGAGCCTTCGATCGCCTCCGGCACCACCTCGGTCGCGCCCGCAGCGCGCAGCTTTTCCAGGTCGGTGTCGTCGATGGTGCGGACCACCACCGGCACCTGCGGCGCATGGCTGCGCACTTCATGCAGCACCTTCAGGGCCGACGGGGTGTCGTGATAGCTGATGACCAGCGCGCTGGCGCGAGACAGACCGGCGGCGATCAGGCTGGGCAGGCGGGCCGCGTCGCCGAACACCACGCTCTGGCCGGCGGCAGCGGCCTGACGCACCCGGTCCGGGTCCAGGTCCAGCGCCATGTAGGGGATGTTCTCCGCTTCCAGCAGCCGCGCCAGGTTCTGGCCGCTCCGGCCGTAGCCGCAGATGATGACGTGGGCATCGGTCTTGATCGACTTCTTGGCAATGGTGGTCAACTGCACCGACTGCAGCAGCCAGTCGCTGGCCGACAGTTTCATCACGATGCGGTCGCTGTATTCAATGACCAGCGGGGTCATCAGCATGGACATGACCATCGCCGCCAGCACCGGGCTGACCCACTGAGCCGCAATCAGGTTCTGCTGGGCGCCCAGCGTCAGCAGCACGAAGCCGAACTCCCCGGCCTGGGCCAGATACAGCCCGGTGCGCAGCGCCACGCCGGTGGGGGCGCGGAACAGCTTGGCCAGCCCTGCCACCAGCACGAACTTGGCGAAGGTGGGCACCAGCGTCAGCACAATGACCAGCGGCCACTGGTAGACCAGCGTCTGCCAGTCCAGCCGCATGCCGATGGTGATGAAGAACAGCCCCAGCAGCACGTCGTGGAAGGGGCGGATGTCGGTTTCCACCTGATGGCGGAATTCGGTCTCCGCAATCAGCATGCCGGCCACGAACGCGCCCAGCGCCAGCGACAGGCCCGCATGCTCGGTCAGCCAGGCCAGGCCCAGCGTGACCAGCAGCAGGTTCAGCATGAACAGCTCCTGGCTCTTGCGGCGGGCCACCAGCGTGAGCCATCGCCGCATCACATGCTGGCCGCCGGTGAGCAGCAGCGTCAACAGCAGCACCGCCTTGAGCCCGGCCCAACCGAGCGACTGCGCCATGGCGCTGCCGCTGCCGCTCAGGGCGGGAATCAGCACCAGCAGGGGCACCACCGCCAGATCCTGGAACAGCAGCACGCCGATGACGCGCCGTCCGTGCTCGCTCTCCAGTTCCAGCCGCTCGGCCATCAGCTTGACCACGATGGCGGTGGAGCTCATGGCCATGGCGGCGCCCAGCACCAGCGCGCCCTGCCAACCCAGCTCCCAGTGGCTGCCGGCCAGGGTGAAGGCCCACTCCAGAAAAAGGTTGCCGAGGATCGTGCCGCCCACGGTGATGACCACCTGCAGGAGCCCGAGCCCAAACACCAGCGACCGCATGCTGTGCAGCTTGGGCAGGTTGAATTCGAGGCCGATGGCAAACATCAGGAACACCACGCCGAATTCCGCGAGGTGTTGCACCCCGGGGACGTCGCTCGCCAGGGAGAGCGCATTCGGGCCGATCACCACCCCCACCACCAGATAACCCAGGATGGGTGGCAACTTGAGCGAACGGCACACCACCACGCCCAGGACGGCGGCGATGAGGTAAACGAGGGTCAGATCCAGGGCGGAGAGCATGTCCCGATCCTACTGGTCACGTGCGAAACGCCACGGGCAAAACCGCAAGGTTTCGCCCGGGTTCGGCGGCTGGCGTTCAAGTGGGGCGCCGGGCGTCTCCAAACGACGACAGCCTGACCAAGGTCATGTCAGTGCTCGCCCTTTTTGAGGAGGGGGTGACCCCCCGTAGAAGCTGGCGTTCCGCACGCCGGAGCGGCAAACTTGTGGGCTTATGCGTCGGCTGCATGCCCGCATGTGCAAGCGGCTTTGCCGGACGTGGCGAACCGGTGAGGCTTCAGGGTACCGTTCGCGCCACCGAAAAGTTACGGAGCATTTCATGCCCAATCTGTCTTTCGTTTCGCCTACGCGCAACAGTCCCTGGGGCACCTACCTGTCGCAGATCGACGCCGTCGAGCCCTACCTGGGCAAGCTGGCCCGCTGGGTGGAAACGCTGCGCCGTCCCAAGCGCGCGCTGATCGTGGATATCCCCATCGAACTGGACAACGGCACCATCGCGCACTTTGAAGGCTATCGCGTGCAGCACAGCCTGACCCGCGGCCCCGGCAAGGGCGGCGTGCGTTATCACCCGGACGTGACGCTGGAAGAAGTGATGGCCCTGTCGGCCTGGATGACGGTGAAGAACGCCGCCGTCAACCTGCCTTACGGCGGCGCCAAGGGCGGCATCCGTCTGGACCCGAAGCTGCTGTCGACCAAGGAACTGGAAAAGGTCACCCGACGCTACACCAGCGAGATCGGCATCATCATCGGCCCGACGCAGGACATCCCCGCACCGGACGTGAACACCAACGGCCAGATCATGGCCTGGATGATGGACACGTATTCGATGAACGTCGGCGCCACCGCCACCGGCGTGGTCACCGGCAAGCCGATCCCGCTGGGCGGCTCGCTGGGCCGTGTGGCCGCCACCGGCCGCGGCGTGTTTGTCGTGGGCCGTGAAGCCATGCGCCGCCTGGGCGTGGAGATGGACGGCGCCCGCGTGGCCGTGCAGGGCTTCGGCAATGTGGGCTCGGTCGCTGCCAAGATGTTTGCCGCCAATGGCGCCAAGATCGTGGCCGTGCAGGACCACACCGGCACCATCCTGAACGAGAAGGGCCTGGACATGACCAGCCTGCTGGACCATGTGGCCCAGACCGGCGGCGTGGGCGGCTTCAAGGGCGCGGACCGCATCGACAACGAGCAGTTCTGGGACGTGAAGTCGGACATCCTGATTCCGGCGGCGCTGGAAGGTCAGATCACGGCCGAGCGTGCCAAGCGGGTGCAGACCCGCGTGGTGCTGGAAGGCGCCAACGGCCCGACGACGCCCGATGGCGACGCCGTGCTGGCGGACCGCGGCATCATCGTGGTGCCGGACGTGATCGCCAATGCCGGCGGTGTGACGGTCTCGTACTTCGAATGGGTGCAGGACTTCTCGTCCTTCTTCTGGACGGAAGACGAAATCAATGTGCGTCTGGACAAGATCCTGATCGGCGCCTTCAAGGGCATCTGGGATACGTCGGAACAGCACAAGATTCCGCTGCGCACCGCCGCGTTCACCGTGGCCTGCACGCGCGTGCTGCAGGCTCGCGAAGAACGAGGCCTGTATCCCTGACTCTCCCCCCTACCGCCTGACGGCGGCCCCCCCACCGGGGGGCGAGGACGATGGCCCGGCAAAGCCGGATCCACGTCCTCCGCTTGAAGGGCGCGGCCTGCGGCGCGCTGGTTTGGGGCGGTATGTGGAAAGGCTTCCTGCGGGAAGCCTTTTTTGTTTATTGGGGGAGGTGAACGGGGTGGGTGGGGTGCGTCCAGCCCGCGGGCAGGCCGTCCAGAATGGTGTCGGGGTCCAGGGTGCGGAGCGGAACCGTGGGGTCCGCAGGGATGCGGTTCTGGGCGACGAGAGCCATGTAGCGTAGGGCGGAGACACGCAAAAACGACGCGAAGTTGCCGACAGCACCACGCGCTTCCACCAACTCGTCATACAAACGCGTGATCAGTTGCGTCACCGCCATGCCGTCCCGCGCCGCAATCTCCTCCAATACCTCCCAGTGCAAATTCTCCAGGCGGATGCTGGTCACCACACCATGCAAACGCACCGAACGTGTCCTCGACTCGTAACTCTGCGGATCCGCACTGATGAATACACGGCACATCACGACTCCCCTTCAACAGTCACCATTCATGGACCGGACCGGACCGGACCGGACCGGAGCGGAGCGAAAGCGTCAGCGACAACTCGCCAGCCGTCCAAGGCATCCCCAGGCAGCACGAGCGACGAGCGCTGGCGCAGTCGCTGCAGGATGTCGCTCTGACGTAAAACGCTCAGCCGCTAAGCGCTCAGTTGCTCAACCGCTCAGCCGCTCAGCCGCTCAGCCGCTCAGCGAGTCATTGTGCGCCGCGTCATGCGGGCTGTGCAGGGCTGACCCGGCTCCTTACGGGGTGATGCGTGTCCCCAGAACGGTCAGGAACTGCGATATCCAGGCCGGGTGCGCGGGCCACGCCGGTGCCGTCACCAACTGTCCGTCCGTGACCGCCTGATCCACCGGAATGTCCGCAAAGCTGGCGCCAGCCAGCTCCACTTCAGCCGCACAGGCCGGATACGCCGACACCCGCTTGCCACGGATCACGCCGGCCGCCGCCAGCAGTTGCGCCCCGTGGCAGATCGCCGCAATAGGCTTGCCCGCTTGCGAGAAGTGCTGCACCAGCGGCAAGACCTTCGGCATCGTGCGCAAATACTCCGGCGCCCGACCGCCCGGGATCACCAGGCCGTCATACGACTTGGGATCCACCTCGTCAAAGGTGGCGTTGAGAACAAAACGGTGGCCCGGCTTCTCCGAGTAGGTCTGCGCCCCCTCAAAGTCGTGGATCGCCGTCAGCACGTGGTCCCCCGCCTTCTTGCCAGGACACACCGCATGCACCTGGTGCCCCACCGCCAGCAAGGCCTGGAACGGCACCATGATCTCGTAGTCCTCCACATAGTCACCTGCCAGCAGCAACAGCTTCTTGCCCATGCCTGTCTCCAGAAATCGAGTTGGAAACCCGATTCTGGGAAGCAAGTGACCTGGGTGGGTAGTAGCCGGCTATGCGCCGGCGGGTGGATCCGGGCTGTCAGACGACCGAAGCCGCCGAGGCCTTGCGGCGCAGGCGCCATTGGCCCTGGCTGACGCGGGTCATGCCGACCGTCACCGCCCAGCAGATCCAGGCGGTCCACAGCGTGTGGCTGGGGTAGTGGGCGCCGCGCGCCATCTGCGCCATGCCGTAGCAGAAACCCAGCACCAACACTCCCACCAGCACCACCCCCGCCTGTCGCGGATAGGCGCGGCGCAGCATGAAGAAGAGACTGAAGAAGGCAAAGGCCGAACTGGCATGGCCGGAAGGGAAGCAGTGACCCGGTCCGCCATCGGCCACGCCCAAACGCCAGTGCGAGACGTACCGCGCCGTGCCGCCGAATTCGGCCAGGTCCCAGGGGCAGCTCGTGGTGCTGCCCTGTTTGATCAGAGGAATCAGGATCAGACAGACCGCCGTGATCGCCACCGCCGTCCAGCGCTCCCGGCGCGTCAGGCTCGGCCACAGCGGACGCACCGCATTGACCAGCAGCAGCACCACCAGCCCGGTCGCCAGCCAGCGGCCCCCCTGGTGCATGACGCCCGAAGTCAGCCAGTGGTCCCGCCAGGCAAAGCCGCGCAGGTCCCCGAACAGGCGCACCGCCGCCAGATCCAGCCCCAGGCCGTCCCAGGTGAGCAGCGCCAGCAGGCCCAGCACCACCGACCAGCCCAGAATCGACAGGCGTGGCAGCCAGCGCGGCCCCGTCATGGGCGACGCGCCCGCCGTGTGGAGGGCCGGATCAGACAGTTCGGTCAGCAGAAGTGGCTTCATGGCGCCCAGAGTGGGCTTGACCACGCTGAAGGATCCCTGAAGCGAACCTGAAGGTATGCTGAAGTTCGGCCCACCCGAGGGCTTGTCCTGACCCCGCGTGATTTGTGCAAGGGGTCGATTCGCCCACCGGACGGGTCGGTCCGGTCGGCCTGTTATCGTTCCACCCGATCCGACCCTGCCCGCGCCACTGCCACGATGCGACTGCTCCTGCTTGAAGATGATGAATTGCTGGGGAGCGGCCTGCGTGATTTCCTGGTCTCCGAAGGCCATGAAGTCACCTGGGCCACCCGGCTGTCGGACCTGCTGCCCCGCCAATATGAAGATGCGGAGGCGCTGCTGGTCGACTGGCAGCTGCCGGATGGCTCGGGCCTGGACTGGCTCCGGTCGCTCCGCCAGCGCGGCGTCGCCACCCCCGCCCTGATGCTCACCGCCCGCGACCTGCTGGCCGACCGGCTCCAGGGCCTGGACAGCGGCGCGGACGACTATCTGGTCAAACCTTTTGCCCCTGAAGAGCTTGCCGCTCGCCTGCGCGCCGTCAGCCGCCGACACATGGGCGCCAGCAGTTCGCAGCGCCAATACGGCGACGTCTGGCTGGATCTGGCCGCCAAACGTGCCCGCCGCGGCGGTCTGGCGGTGGAGCTGACCGCCCGCGAATGGGCGGTGCTGGAAGCCCTGGCTCAGCGGGCCGGCCGGCTGTTCCCCAAACATGAGCTGGAACTGCATGTGCTGGGCACCGACGCCGAAGTGCAGAGCAACGCCCTGGAAGTCCATATCTCCAGCCTGCGTCGCAAGCTCGGCCGCACCCTGATCGAAACCGTGCGCGGCATGGGTTACCGGCTCGGCGCATGAGTACCGCCCCCGCCCGCAAACCGTCGATCGCCGGCCGGCTGGCGCGCCAGCTGCTGCTCATTTCGGTGTTTTGGGCGCTGGTGGCCGGTGTCTCCGTCTGGCTGGTGGTGCAGGAAGAGGTGGATGAGCTGCTGGATGAGACCCTGCAGGCGTCGTCCCAGGTGCTGGGCCAGTTGCTGCGCCAGAACAATGCCCTGCTCAGCGCCGAGGTGGCGGATGCCGATGACCTGAGTACCCACTTCGCCTGGCAGCTGGTGTCCTCCGAGGGTCAGCTGCTGCACCGCTCCCCGCTCGCGCCCAGCAAGCCCTGGCAATTGCCCCCCGGCTTCAGCGACTGGAAGGACGATGGCAGCGACGGGGACGACTGGCGGGTGCATGTGCGCCCGCTGAAAGCCTCGAATGGCTCGACCTGGTTGATGGTGGCGCAGACCACGTCCGAGCGGCGGGAAGTGCGCTCCCGCGTCGGCATGGCGAGCGCGCTGTCGGCGCTGCTGGTGGGCAGTCTGTGCATGATCTGGCTGAACCGGCGCGCCCGGCAGGAGCTGGAGCCGCTGGCCCGCCTGACCGAATCGCTGAGCGTGTACGACCCGCTGGACAGTCGGCAAAGTCTGCCCGAACAGACCCGCCGCGAGCTGGCTGCCATCCGCGCCGCGGTGCTGGACCTGGGCCAGCGCCTGGCGCAGCGGGTGGCCAATGAGCGGGCCTTCAGCGCCCATGCCGCCCATGCTCTGCGCACGCCGCTGGCGGGCATGGACACCCAGCTCGCCATGGCCCTGCGGGAAGCGCATCCGGAGCAGCGCGAGCGCCTGCAGCGCACCCGGGAAGCGGCCGACCGGCTGCGGCGGGTGGTGACCGCGCTGCTGACCCTGTTCCGCAGCGGCATGAGCCTGCAGTGGCAGCGACTGGATCTGGCGGCCTTGCTGCAACACCTGCCGCTGCCGCAGCAACTGGAGCTGGACCTGCCCCCCGAACCCTGGGTGCAGGGCGACCCGGACCTGCTGGCCGCCGCCCTGATCAATCTGCTGGACAACGCCTGGCGCCACCGCGCCGGCCGTCTGCGCCTGGGGCTGCGCGCCCTGCCGGACGGCGGCACGGTGATCGAACTGGAGGACAACGGCACCGGCGTGCCCGAATGGCGCCGGGAAGACCTGAACGACGCACTGGAGCGCCAGCAGTACGAAGGCCGGATGGGGCTGGGCCTGATGATGGCCGATCTGGTGGCCCGGGCCCATGGCGGCGACCTGCGGCTGCTGCCGGTGAGCGCGGGCTTCGCCGTCGCGCTGCATCTGGGGCCGCCACCCTCCATGCCGTCACCACCGCCCGTGGCGTGAAGGCAGCAGGGCCTGGGACGACGGTCAGTGCCGCGTGCGTTGTCGTGGCTGTCCGGGACGCCAGCGCGATCACCGTCGCCGGCCCCGTCAGCCACGCAAGCGCCGCCAGCGCCGCCCCGGCTACACTGCCGCCTGTATGACGACACAAGCTGTTCTCACCCATTCCCGTGCCCTTGAAGTGGCGCGCCAGGCCCTGAAGGTCGAAGCCGACGCGTTGTTGGCGCTCGGCCCGCGTCTGGGCGACTCGTTCGAACAAGTGGTGCAGCTCATCCTGTCCAGCAGCGGCCGGGTGGCCGTGATGGGGATGGGCAAGAGCGGCCATGTGGGGCGCAAGATCGCCGCCACGCTGTCGTCCACCGGCACCCCCGCATTCTTCGTGCATCCGGCCGAAGCCAGCCACGGCGACCTCGGCATGGTGACCGCGTCGGACATCGTGCTGGCCCTGTCCAATTCCGGCGAGAGTGACGAGCTCAACGCCATCCTGCCGACCCTGCGCCGCCTGGGCGTGAAGCTGGTGGCCATGACCGGCCGTCCGGAGTCCTCGCTGGCCCGCCATGCGGACCATGTGCTGGATTCCCGCGTGGACCAGGAAGCCTGCCCGCTGAACCTCGCGCCCACCGCCAGCACCACCGCGCAGATCGCGCTGGGCGATGCGCTGGCCGTGGCCCTGCTCGACGCTCGCGGCTTCCGCGCTGAAGACTTCGCCCGCTCGCATCCGGGCGGTGCGCTCGGCCGCAAGCTGCTGACCCATGTGCGTGACCTGATGCGCAGCGGCGATGCCCTGCCCCGGGTCACCGCGGACCTGAGCCTGCTGGACATGATGCGGGTGATGTCGGCCAAGGGCCTGGGCTGCGCCATCCTGGTGGACGATCAGGAGCGTGTCGCCGGCATCTTCACCGACGGGGACCTGCGCCGCCTGATCGAGCGCGGCACCGACTTGCGCGGCCTCACCGCCGGCCAGGTGATGCATGGCAGCCCGCGCACCGTGTCCGCCGACGCGCTGGCGGTGGATGCCGCCGACCTGATGGAATCCGCCCGCATCACTCTGGTGCTGGCGGTGGATGAGCAGCAGCGTCTGCTGGGCGCCATCAGCATCAACGACCTGATGCGTGCCAAGGTGATCTGATGACGGTGGTGCGTGAACTTCAGCCGTCCCTGCGGTTTGATCCCGAATTGCTGCTCCAGGCTCAGGGGCCCGGCGATGGCCTCAAGGCCGCGATCTTCGACGTGGACGGCGTGCTGACGGATGGCCGCATCTACATCAGCGAGCGGGGCGAGGATTTCAAGGCCTTCTCCACCCTGGATGGCCATGGCCTGAAACTGCTGGCGCAGGGCGGCATCCTGCCGATCGTTGTCACCGGGCGCGACTCGCCTGCGGTGCGCCGTCGGGTGGCGGACCTGGGTCTGACCCATGCCGTCTACGGCGCCAAGGACAAGCTCGCCGCTGCCCAGCCGGTGCTGGACCAGCTTGGCCTTTGCTGGGACCAGGTGGCGGTGATCGGAGACGACTGGCCGGACCTGCCGCTGATGGTGCGCGCTGGCTTCGCCTGCGCTCCCGCCCAGGCCCATGCCGAAACGCGTGCGGCGGCCCATTACGTGACGCAGGCGGCAGGGGGCCACGGCGCCGCCCGTGAGTTCTGCGACCTGCTGCTGATGGCCGCCGGCCAGTACGCCCGCCTGCTGCACGGTCATCTGGACACGCTCGACGGGAGCGCCCACTGATGGCGGCACTCGCTCCGCCGCCGACGGGTCCCCGGCGCCGGGTGCAGCCGCTGCTGTGGCGGCTGCAATCCTTCCTGGCCAGCTACGTGCCGCTGCTGCTGATGGCGGCGCTTGCCGGGCTGACCTGGTGGCTGATCAAAAGCACGCCGCAGCTGGAAGCGCCGCGGGAGAAAGCCGCACCGCGCCATGTGCCGGACTACCGGATGCAAGGCTTCGAACTGGAGCGCTTCAGCAGCGACGGCCGGCTGCTGGCCCGCATCCTGGGTCAGGAGCTGCGGCACTATCCGGACAACGACACCGTCGAGATCGACCTGCCGGAGCTGCGGGCCTACGGAGAGAAGGGCGAGCTGCTGATTGCGCAGGCCAAACGTGCCCTGTCCAATGGCGACGGCAGCGAGGTGCAGCTGATGGGCGATGTGAAACTGCATCGCTATCCCAATGGCGACCCGGCCAGCGCGACCGACCTGGAGCTCTACGGCGAGTTCCTCCACGCATTCGTGCCGGAGCAGAAGATGCGTTCGCATCTGCCGGCGCGGGTCATCGGACTGGGCGGCGAGATGCAGGTGCGCAGTTTTGAATACAGCAACCTCACCGGTCGTCTCACTTTCACCGGGGGCGGCAAGGCGCAGTTCAGCGCACAGCCGCGTCGGGCGGTGACGGCGGCCTCGCCGGCGTCTGCGGCGTCCCCGGCGACCACGGCGACTTCTACCAAGGCGACGAACGCCGGTGCGGCCAAGCCGTCTGCAGCAGCGTCCGCACCGGCCGGTCTCCGGCTGAATCGTCGCTGAACTGCCGCTGCTTCAGGGCTGAACCCTCGTTGATTCGTTGATTCGTTGATGATCCGTCATTAACCGGCGTCCCGGCCGCTTTCGAGGCTTCGGAGGCTTCCGAAGACGATAAACGCCCGGTCGACGGGGCCCTCGCATCACTTTCCTCGAACCCTGCCAACAGGGACTTCTATGACACGTCTTGTCTACATCACCGGTGCCTCCAGCGGCATCGGCCAGGCCCTCGCGCTGCAGTACTACCGTCAGGGCTGGTCCCTCGCGCTGGTGGCGCGCCGTGTGGATGATCTGACCGCCTGGGCGCAGTCCCAGCAGCTGGATCCGACCCGCTGGCGGGTCTACCGCGCGGACGTCAGCGACATCGCCGACATCACCGCCACCGGCCGCCGTTGCATCGCCGAGCAGGGCCTGCCCGACGTGGTCATTGCCAATGCGGGCATCAGCATCGGCGTCGATACCGCCCTGGAGGGAGACCTGGCGGTGATGCAGCGCATCTACGCCACCAACAACATCGGCATGGCCGCGACGTTCCAGCCCTTCATCACCCCGATGCGCCAGCGCCGCAGCGGCACGCTGGTGGGCATTGCCAGCGTGGCTGGCATCCGTGGCCTGCCGGGCCACGGCGCGTATTCGTCCAGCAAGGCGGCGGTGTTCGCTTACTGCGAAAGCCTGCGAGGGGAATGCCGCGCGGATGGTGTGCAGGTGGTGACCATTGCCCCGGGATATATCGATACCCCGCTGACCCGAAAAAACAGGTATGGCATGCCCTTTTTGATGCAGCCGGAAGCATTTGCTGCAAAGGCTTTCGATGCGATTGCGGCGGGCGCGCGGGTGCGCTTCATTCCCTGGCAGATGGGCGTGGTGGCGCGGGTGATGCACGTGCTGCCCGGCGCCTTGTTCGACCGCCTGCTGGCGGGCCGCCCTCGCAAACATCGAGAGAACGAATAGGACCTGAACGTACAGGCAACAAAAAAGGCACTCCGAGGAGTGCCTTTTTGCTGAGAGGGCCGAAGCCCTCCTGGCTGGATGCCGGGGATCAGTAGCCGCTGCTGCCGCCACCGTAGCCGCCACGGCCACCGCCGCCGCCGCCACCGTAGCCGCCGCCACCGCCGTAGCCGCCACGGCTACCGCCGCCGCCGCCACCACCGTAGCCGCCGCGGCTGCCGCCGCCGCCACCACCACCGTAGCCGCCGCCACCACCGCCGCCGCCGAAGCCGCCGCGGCTGCCGCCGCCACCACCGAAGCCGCCACGGCTACCGCCGCCGCCGCCAAAGCCGCCCGGACGCTCTTCGCGCGGACGTGCCACGTTCACCACGACGGCGCGGCCGTCGAGGGCTTGACCGTTCATGCCGTTGATGGCGGCTTGCGCCTCGGCATCAGAGGCCATTTCCACAAAGCCGAAGCCCTTGGAACGACCGGTCTCGCGGTCCATCATGACCTTGGCAGACGTGACGGTACCGAATTGCGAGAATGCCTCCTGGAGCGACTCGTCTCGCACGCTGTAAGCGAGGTTGCCCACGTATAGCTTGTTTCCCATGGGGAAGCCCTTTCAAAAACCAAATAACCCAATGTGCTGCTTCAACCCATCGTGAACCACTCATACGAAGGCGCTGCATTCAGGCCGTCTGATTATGTGTGACAGGATTGGCGATTCGCAACGCGTCAACCGTGATGTTGTTTTTCGGCTTCTGCGAAGAAACCCCGAGCAGGTGCCAAGAACGCACAACCTTCTTTTTGACGAACCCAACCCAGGGCAAATCTCGTTCCCAAACCCTAGGTAGCCCAAGGGTAAATTGCAAGAATCAATGGCGCCATCACCATTTGTCACCACTTGGAGGGGCCTCCCCCTGTGATTCGCATCATCTCCCTGGTCCCTTCCATCACTGAGCTTCTATTCGCCCTGGGGCTGGGTCCCCAGGTGGTGGGGCGCACCGGCTTTTGCACGCATCCCCCCAAAGGGGTGCAGGAGATTCCTAAGGTTGGGGGGACCAAAGACCTGAATCTGGGCCGGATCCAGGCACTTCTACCGACTCATGTGATCGTTAATGTTGATGAGAACCGCCTTGAAGACGTCGCGGCCTTGCGACAAACCGGGGCGGAGATCGTCGTCACCCACCCCTGCTCGCCGCAGGACAACCTGACCTTGCTGGCGCAGATGGTGAGTGTGTTTGCGCAGAGCCAGCCACAGGTCCGGGTCGAAGCCGAGCTTCTGACGCAGCGGTTGCAGCGGGAACTGGCCGCTTGTCAGGCCGGGGCCTGGACGCCCCGCCGGGTGCTCTATCTCATCTGGCGAGACCCCTGGATGACCGTCGCGCAGGACACCTACATCGCCCGCATGCTGGCTGAAGTGGGCTGGCACACCTGGCCTCCGCTGGAGGGCGGACCCAGTGGCGCCGGGCGGTATCCGGTGCTCACCGGCGAGGAACCCTGGCTGCAGGAGATCGAGGAGGTGTTGCTCAGCTCCGAACCCTATCGCTTCGATGCCCGCCACATCCCGCAGGCTCAGGCGCTGTGCCCCAAAGCGCAGGTCCGCCTCGTGGATGGCGAGCTGATCAGCTGGTATGGTCCGCGCGCCGCCGAGGGCCTGGCTTATCTGCGCCGCCTGGCCGCAGCATGACCTGCCCACCCCGATGAACGCCGCCCCCGCTTCCTCCATGCCGCCTTCCGCCGCACCGTCTCCTGTGCCTTCCGCCGCACCCGCCCGGCTGCTGCTGCTGGAGGACGATCCGGCCATCGCGCAGACGGTGGAATTCGCCCTGACCCGCGAGGGATTCCAGGTGCGCTACTGCGGCTGGATCCACGAAGCGCGAACCCAGCTGGCGCAGGGCGACCTGGACCTGGCCATCCTGGATGTCGGCCTGCCCGACGGCAACGGCCTGGATCTGTGCCGGGACATCCGCCAGGGCGCGCGGCCGCAGATGCCCATCCTGATGCTCAGCGCCCGCAGCGACGAGGCGGACAAGGTGCTCGGTCTGGAGCTCGGCGCCGACGACTATCTGGCCAAGCCCTTCAGCCCGCGGGAGCTCGTGGCGCGTGTCCGCGCGCTTCTGCGCCGGGCGCAGGGCCTGCTGCCGGCACCGTCGAAGTCGCAGTACGGCTTCGTCGTGGAAGCGGAAGGATCGCGGGTGCGGTTTCATGGCGAGCTGCTGCCGTTGACCCGGCGCGAGCTGGGCCTGCTGCTGCGCCTGCTGAGTGCGCCGCAGCGCATCCATTCCCGCGAGGTGCTGCTGGATGCCGTCTGGGGCCTGGAGGCCGACAGCGGCGACCGCACGGTGGACACCCACATCAAGACCCTGCGCGCCAAGCTGCGGCAGGTGCGGCCGGATCTGGACCCGATCCGCACCCATCGCGGCATGGGCTACTCGCTGGAGTGACGGATGCGTCTGGGGCTGCGGGTCTTCTTCGGATTTTTCCTGATTGCCGGCCTGAGCTCGGTCATTCTTCTGCGGGTGGTGCTGGGCGAGGTGAAGCCGAGCGTGCGGGAAGTGATGGAGGACATCATGGTGGACACCGCCAACCTGTTGGCGGAACTGGCCACCGATGACCTCAGCAGCCTGCCGCCCGGTGCGGCACTCGCAGACACCCGCTTCGCCCGCCGCGTGCGCGACTATGCCAACCGGCCGGTGGATGTGCACATCTGGGGCCTGCGCAAGCAGACGCTCGACTTCCGGATCTACGTCACCAATGCGCAGGGCCGGGTCATCTTCGACACGGTGCAGGGGGCGGGATCAGCCCTGGGCCGGGACTATTCCCGCTGGAACGACGTGGCCCGAACCCTCCGCGGTGCGTATGGGGCGCGGTCCACCCAGGATGCCTACGGCGGCGATGTCAGCCCGGTGATGTACGTGGCGGCGCCGGTGCGATCCGCGCAGGGCGAGCTGCTGGGCGTGGTGACGGTGGCCAAGCCGGTGGCCACGGTGCAGCGCTTCATCGACCGGGCCGAGCGCCGCATCTGGACGGCGGGGCTGGCGCTGCTGGTGGTCTCCCTGGGCATCGGCGTGGCGGTGACCTTGTGGGTTGTGGGCCATGTGCGGCGTCTTCGCCGCTATGCGCAGGAGGTTCAGCTGGGTCAGCGGCAACCGCCCCCCAAGGTGCCGGGTGAACTCGGCGAGCTGGCGATGGCGATGGATGCGATGCGGGAACGTCTGGACGGACGCGAGCGCATGGAGCACCTGGCCCGCGCGCTGACGCATGAACTCAAGAGCCCGCTGGCGGCGCTGCGTGGGGCCGGTGAGCTGCTGCAGGAAGACCTCGCCCCCGAAGACCGTCAGCGCTTTGCCACCCAGGTGGTGGCGCAGAGCGAGCGGCTGACCGAGCTGGTGGAGCGGCTGCTGGCGCTCTCTGCGCTGGAACTGCGACGCGGGCCGGAGCATCCGCAGGCGCTGCGGCTGGATGAGGCGGTGGCCCAGGCGCTGTCCGCGATGGCGGATCGTCTGGCGCAGCGTCAGATGCAGGTGCAATGGGTGCGTCGCGACCCGGTCACCCTGCAGGCGGACCCGGAGCTGTTGGCGCTGGCACTGAGCAATCTGCTGAGCAACGCGGTCGACTTCAGCCCGCCCGGGGGCCTGCTGGAGGTCAGCGTCAGCGCCGACGGTGTTGAGCTGCGGGACCACGGCCCCGGCGTGCCCGCCGCCGCATTCGATCAACTGGGCCAGCGCTTCTTCTCCACCGCCCGGCCCGGCAGCCTGCGCAAGGGCTCGGGGCTGGGGCTGGCCATCGTGCGGCAGATCGCCGGTCTGCACGGCTGGCGATTGCGTTTCTCACCCGCCGAGCCCGGACTGCGGGTCCATCTGGACCTGCGCGCCCACTTCACACAGCCCTCACAAACTTCGCCCTGAGCTCACACAGCGTTCTGACACTGCCGTCTTCCCTGATCTGGAGCAAGACGAATGAAAAACAAGGCGGTGTGGGTGAAGCTGGGCATCCTCTCGTTGGTCACCTTGATGCTGCTGGTGGTGCTGTCCCGCATCGGCTGGCTGGTGGATGAGCGGCAGTTGCGGCAGCGGGAGGCGGTGGAGAACGTGGCGAGTTCCCAGGCCTCGGAGCAGACGCTGATCGGGCCCATGCTGTCCCGCTGGTGTGTGGAGAGCTGGGAGGAGCCGGTCGGCAGCGGCGCCGAGCGGAAGATGGAGCGTCAACGCCGCGAATTCACGCTGATGCAGTTGCCGACGCAGCTGTCGGTCGACGGCAACCTCAATCAGGAGACCCGCTACCGGGGTGTGTTCAAGGTGCGCGGCTACGCCGGTCGGGTGCTGCTCAAGGCCCACTTCGCCGATCTGTCCGCGCTGGTGGCAGCGACCGAGCATCCCGGCGGCCTGCTCACCTGCTCCGATCCGCAGATGGCCGTCTCGGTGTCAGATCCGCGCGGTCTGCAATCGGTGGACATCCGGCGCGGCAGCGAGCCGCTCCCGGTCGTCTCCGGCACCGGCCACACCGCTTTTCCGCGGGGACTGCGGGCGCCCTTGCGTCAGCAGGCGCTGGATCAGCCGCTGGACCTGAGCGTGACCCTGCAACTCTCGGGCACCACCCGCTTTGCCGTGGTGCCGGCCGCCTCCGCCACCGAGGTGCATCTGGGGTCGGACTGGCCGCATCCCAGCTTTGGTGGACGGTTCCTGCCAACGCCTGGCACCCGCACGGTCGATGCCAGCGGCTTTTCGGCCGACTGGAAGGTGTCCGAGCTGGCCACCAGCGCCATGGCCGATGTGGTGAACGGTCAGAAGCATCTGGACACGCTGGACTTCTCGATGGTGGACCCGATCAACCCCTATGTGATGAGCGACCGGGCCATCAAGTACGGCCTGATGTTCATCGTGCTGACCTTCGTCTGTGTCGGTCTGCTGGAGCTGCTGGTCGGACGGCGGGTGCACCCGGTGCAGTACCTTCTGGTGGGCCTGGCCATCAGCGTCTTCTTCCTGCTGCTGCTGAGCCTGTCCGAACATCTGGCCTTTGGTCTGTCCTATGGCGCGGCGGCAGCGGCGGTAGTGAGCCTGCTCAGCTTCTACGGGATGTGGATGCTGCATCACCGCGGGCAAGGGCTGGCCTTCGGTGCGCTGATCGCCCTGCTGTATGGGGCGCTCTATGTGGTGCTGATCCAGGAGCAGACCGCCTTGCTGATCGGCGCGTTGCTGCTCTTCAGTGTGCTGGCGCTGGTGATGGTGCTGACCCGCCGCATCGACTGGTACGGACTGCAGGAGCAGATCGGGACGCCGCCGGAACCGCCGTTCGGCGTTCATGCGCGGCGCTGACGGCCTCTCAGGGGCAACGCCCTTGCCGACCTGCGTTGCATGCGCCAGCATCAGGCGCATGACAACAGGCCGATGACCACAGGCCCATCGAGCAGGCACCATGCGAGACCACCAGGCAGACGCGCAGTTCGACTACATCATCATCGGTGCCGGCACGGCGGGTTGCCTGCTCGCCAACCGGCTGAGCGCCGATCCTTCCAAGCGTGTGTTGCTGCTGGAGGCGGGGGGCAAGGATGACTATCACTGGATCCACATCCCGGTGGGCTACCTCTACTGCATCGGCAACCCCCGCACCGACTGGCTGTTCAAGACCGAGCCGGATGCGGGCCTGAACGGGCGCAGCCTGCGGTACCCGCGCGGCAAGGTGCTGGGCGGTTGCTCCAGCATCAACGGCATGATCTACATGCGGGGACAGTCACGCGACTACGACGGCTGGGCCGCACTCACCGGCGACGACGCCTGGCGCTGGGACGCAGTGCTGCCGTTCTTCAAGCGCCATGAAAACCACTGGCGGCTGGACGAGGGGGCGGAGCGACCGGTCGGCTTCGATGCTGGTCACCACGGCCACGGCGGCGAATGGCGGGTGGAGAAGCAGCGGCTGCGCTGGGCAGTGCTGGATGCCTTCGCTGCGGCGGCACAGGAGGCCGGCATTCCGGCGGTCTGTGACTTCAACACCGGCAACAACGAAGGCGTGGGCTACTTCGAGGTCAACCAGCGCGGCGGCTGGCGCTGGAATACAGCCAAGGCCTTTCTGCGTCCGACCTGCCTGGCGCGGCCCAACTTCGAAATGTGGACCGGCGTGCAGGCCCAGCGCCTGCTGCTCTCCGAGGGCGGCCCCGACGGCCGCAGCCGTTGCGACGGGGTGGAGGTGCGCACACCGCAGGGTGTGGAGTCCGCCTGGCTGGCGCCTGGCGGCGAGGTGCTGCTGGCGGCGGGGGCGATCGGATCGCCTCACTTGCTGCAGCTCTCCGGACTCGGCCCCGGCACGGCGCTGCAGTCACTGGGCATCGAGGTGCAGCGAGAGCTGCCCGGGGTGGGGGCCAATCTGCAGGACCATTTGCAGATCCGCGCCGTCTTCAAGGTGCAGGACGTCAGCACGCTCAACACGCTGGCGGGGAGCTGGTTCGGCAAGGCCCGCATCGGTCTGGAATACGCGCTGCGGCGAAGTGGCCCGATGAGCATGGCGCCGTCGCAGCTCGGGGCCTTTGCACGCAGTTCACCGCAGAAGGACTGGCCGGATCTGCAGTACCACGTGCAGCCGTTGTCACTGGAGGCCTTCGGGGAGCCGCTGCACGGCTTCAATGCGTTCACCGCCAGCGTCTGCAATCTCAATCCGACCAGCCGGGGCACGGTGCGGCTGCGCAGTCGGGACGCCGCGGACGCCCCGCTGATCGCGCCCAACTATCTCAGCACCGATGCCGACCGGCAGGTGGCCGCGGAAAGCCTGCGCCTGACCCGGCGCATCGTCGCGCAGCCGGCGCTGTCGCGCTATCGGCCGGAGGAATACAAGCCCGGGCCGCAATACCAGAGCGATGAAGAACTGGCCCGATTGGCGGGCGACATCGCCACCACCATCTTCCATCCGGTGGGCACCTGCCGCATGGGTCGTGAGGACGATCCCAATGCGGTGGTGGACAGCCGCCTGCGTGTGCGCGGCGTGTCAGGCCTGCGGGTGATCGATGCGAGCGTCATGCCCACGATCACCAGCGGCAACACGAATTCGCCGACGCTGATGATCGCGGAGCGGGCCGCCGCCTGGCTGTGTGAGGGGGACTGAGCCCCTCAGGCGTCCGCTCAAGCGCCGAAGCGCTCTTCCAGATACGCCAGCAGGGTGCGGATGGTCTGCGCCTCGCCGCCCACCGGACGGCCGGGGCGCGACACATCGTTCCAGGCGAACAGGTCCAGATGCAGCCAGTCCTGCTGCTCGGGCACGAAGGCGTCCAGGAACAGGGCGGCATTGATGGCGCCGGCCAGCGCGCTGCGGCCGGTGTTGACGATGTCGCCGATGCTGGAAGCAATGCCTTCCTTGTAGGGCGACCACAGCGGCATGTGCCACATCGGGTCGTCCAGCTTGAAGCCCAGGTCCATCAGGTCGCGGGCGGTGTCGGTATGGCGCGCGAAGAGGGCCGGCAGCTGGGCACCCAGGGCGATGCGGGCGGCGCCGGTCAGGGTCGCCATGTCGATGATCAGCTCGGGCTTGAATTCGGCGGCATAGGCCAGCGCATCGCACAGGATCACGCGACCTTCGGCATCGGTGTTGCCGATCTCGATGTGCAGGCCGGCGCGGGTCTTGATGACGTCGCCCGGACGGTAGGCATTGCCGGCGATGGCGTTTTCCACCGCGGGGATCAGCACCTGCAGGCGCACCGGCAGCTTCAGCGCCATGATCAGCGTGGCCAGGCCCAGCACGTTGGCGGCGCCGCCCATGTCCTTCTTCATCTGACGCATGCCATCGGCGGGCTTGATGTCCAGCCCGCCGGTGTCAAAGCACACGCCCTTGCCGACCAGTGTCAGGCGGGGATGCTTGTCGCTGCCCCAGTTCATCTCGATCAGGCGCGGCGCGCGGGTGCTGGCGCGACCGACGGCATGGATGGCGGGGAAGTTCTTCTTCAGCAGGTCGTCACCGACGATCTCCTTGAACTTGGCTCCATGCTGCTTGCCCACCACGGCGGCGGCGCGCGAGAGTTCTTCCGGGCCCATGTGTTCGGCCGGTGTGTTCACCAGGTCGCGCACGGCGCTGATGGCGGTGGCCAGGGCCAGGCCGCGCTGGCCGTCCGGGCTGGTCTTGACCAGCAGCTGGGCCGGCGCTCGCTTGCGTGCCTTGTACAGGTCGAAGACATAGCAGCCCAGTTCCCAGGACAGCGCAGCGGCCTCGTCCTGCAGCTTCAGGCCCTCGGGCGACAGGGTGTAGTTGCCCTCCGGCAGCGCCATCGGCAGGGCCGACAGGGCGTAGGGATGCGCCGCATGGGCTACGCCCGCAAACACCTGGGCCAGCTTGCCGTCCTCGCCCGGGACCAGTGCGAAGGTGTCCGGCGCGGCGCTGAAGCCCAGCGTGGTCAGCCATTGCTGGGTGCGTTTGGGCAACTGGGGCGCCAGTGCCTGGTAAGCAGCGCGATCCAGCGCCAGGATGGGCGTGGCGCGGGCCACCGAACTCTTGAATTGGACGTTCATCGACTTGCCGTTGGGCTAGGAAGGGGAGGCCCGGGTAGGGCCCAGAAGGGGCGAATTCTCCCCCGGAGGGGCCCGCCGGACATCAGTCACCTGCGGCAGGTGCGAGGGACAACGGTTCTCGCGGGGGGATGGTGGACGCCGGACCGATCCGGCGGGCGGCTGGCGGATCAGCGGGGCGAGCCTGAAAGCAAAGAGAGGGCGGCGCGCGGGCAGGGTGCGTCGCGCGGGGGTGCGGTCGGGGTCAAACTGACTGACGCAGGCGGGTCAGCAGGGCCTGCGCGGCGGCGGCGGTGCCGGCCGGGGCCGAGATGCTGGCGGCGCTCATGGCGGGGTTGTCGACGGCCGCCTGGACGAGCCGCTGGGCCGCACCAGGCTGGGGCAGCACGGGGCCGATGAAGCACAGGTGATCCCGCTGGCCGATCAGCAGGGTCGGGAAGGTTTCCACTTCGAGATCGTCCACCAGCTCGGAATCGTCCTCAATGTCCACCCAGACGAACCGGGCGCCCGGGAACTGCTGGCGGAGCTGGGCGAAATCGTCGTGATAACCGTCGCAGACCCGGCACCAGCCGGCGCACAGGCACGCGACCAGCAGGTCCCCTGCAGTCGGTGTGACGGTGGTCGCCGGGGCGGAGGATGCATTCAACGCCTCAGCGGGCGCACCGACACGCGTGTCGGAAGACAGGGGGACGGGAACGGGAACGGCCATAGGGCAAAGCTTAGCCAGAAACCGGACCGCCTGGCGGAGGATTGCCGTCCGACCCCAGATCGCTGCTGGGAGCCCGTGGCGGCAGGGCCACGTCGGCGCGCCTGCCGGGTTCGCTATACGGTCAGCGTGGGCCTGCCCGCGTGTGGCTTGCGCCCCGCCATCCGCAATCCTGCGGCGCCGATCGTGACCTCTGCAACATTTCGGTGCATTTTCAGCCCCAAGGAAATGTGTAGTGCCTGTCAACGGGGCGTGAGGGCCATGCGTTGTCTGCCCAAAGCGGTCATAACCCGCTTGGAAGCCAGAAGGTCCAAGACCATGATGAAGTCCCAACTCCGTACCGACACCCAGACTCGCCGTGCCCCGCTGCCCGAATGGCAAAACGACAAGGGCCGCAAGCACGAAGCCTTTGAAGTCGCCAGCCTCGGCTGCGACCGCCGCAGCGTCGCCCGCGCCCTGCGCTTCGACCGCAAGCGCTGAGCACTCCCGGCGCCGGGCCCGCTCGGCAGCCTGGGCCCGGGGGTTCGCTCTGCGGGTCATCGGCCCATCAGCCGATAAGCCCATGAGCCCATAAGCCGATAGGGCCCCTCGGCCGCAGCCGAGGCGCCCCAGGCCCCCCAGGCCCCGTGAGCGCTCAGCCCATCTCGTCCCCGTCATCCATCAGCGGCGCCAGCAGGCGCTCGATGTCCGCGGGACTGAATTTTTCCAGCACTTCCCCGTCATCCCGGCCCAGCAGTCCGTCTGCCAGGGCCTGTTTGCGCTGCTGAAGCTCCAGCATCCGCTCTTCGATGCTGCCCTCGATCACCAGTTGATGGGCAAACACCGGGCGGGTCTGGCCGATCCGGTGGGCCCGGGCCATCGCCTGGGCGTCCACCGCCGGGTTCCACCAGGGATCGACCTGGATGACGGTGTCCGCCGCGGTCAGGGTCAGGCCCACGCCGCCCGCCTTCAGGCTGACCAGCATCACCGGCACCTCACCGGCCTGAAACCGCTGGACGAGCGCCCCCCGCTGTGAGGCCGGCGTTTCCCCGGTCAGGCTCAGCCAGGCAATGCCAGCCTCGCTCAAGGCGTCCCGGATCAGTCCCAACATGCCGGTGAACTGGGAAAACACCAGCAGCCGCCGGCCTTCCTTGACCATCACTGGCACTTCGCGCCGCAACCAGTCCAGCTTGGCCGCTTCCATGCCGTGCGGCAGCGTCAGGCCCGGCACCAGCCGCGGGTCGCAGCAGACCTGGCGCAGCTTCAGCATCGCGTCCAGCACCGACATCAATCCGTCCCCGAACATCTTCTGCTGGGCCAGGACGCGCCGGACCAGATGGTCGGCGCCAATCCGCACACTCTCGTACAGCTGCCGCTGGCGTCCCTGCAGCGGGATCCGCTGGGTGAGCACGGTGAGCGGCGGCAGTTCCGGTGCCACGTCCTCCTTCAGACGCCGCAGGATGAAGGGCCGCACCAGTTGCGCCAGTTGCCGCGCGCGTGCCAGGCTCCCGGACTGCTCGATCGGTTTGCGCCAGTGCCGCGTGAATTCGCGGCTGTCGCCCAGGTAGCCGGGCAGCAGGAAGTCGAACTGCGTCCACAGCTCCCCCAGGTGGTTTTCCAGCGGGGTGCCGGTCAACACCAGCCGCTGATCGGCCGTCAGGCGACGCAGCGCGCGGGCGGCCCGGGACCGCGGATTCTTCACCGCCTGCGCCTCGTCCACCACCAGCACGCTGAAGCGGCGACGGGCCAGTGCCCGCAATTCCCGCCACACCAGCCCGTAGCTGCACAGCAGCACATCCGTCTGACCGAGGGCGGACAGCACCTCACTGCGCTCCCCGGGATGCGCAAAACTCGCTACTCGAAGGCCGGGGGCGACTCTTGCAGCCTCCTGCGCCCAATTGAAGATCAGCGACGTGGGCGCGACCACCAGCGCCGGTGCCGCCAGCCGCCCCGCCTGTTTCTGCACCCACAGATGCGCCAGTGCCTGGGCGGTCTTGCCCAGGCCCATGTCGTCGGCCAGGATGCCACCGAGGTGATGCTCGGCCAAATATTGCAGCCAGGCCAGGCCCTGGCGCTGATAAGGGCGCAACTGCAGTCCCAGCCCCGGCGGCTCGTCCACCGGCGCCGGCGGTCCGGCATTGCGCAGCCGCATCCACAGATCCCGCAGCGCCTGAGCGCCGTACAGGTGCCAGCGGCTGTCTGGGCCGTCCATCAGAGAGAGTCGGGCGGCCTGCCAGGGGGTCAGTTCCAGCGGACCGCGCCGCGAGCGCTGGGCCAGCAGCACTTCCAGCAGCGTCGTCATCAGCTGCTTGAGCGGGGCCGCCGGCGTGTGCAGGCGTTTCCCGCCCGGCGCCCGCAGGCTGATGATGGCGTCGTCGTCCATCAGGCTGAGTGCTTCGGCGGAGATCCAGCGGCGATCCTTGCGGATCAGGTCCCAGATCATCGGCGCCAGATCCACCCGTTCGCCCTGCACCATCACCCCCAGGCTGAGCAGCCAGGCGCCTTTGCGCCTGGACAGCGCCAGGGCGGGGATGCGGTCCTGATCGCGGTCCTGCACCGTGGCGGTATCGCCGTCCACCGGGATGGCCTCGAGTTCCCAGCCGTCGATCGACTGGCTGTGATGGGCAAATCCGGGGGCGATCTCCACCTCCCACCCGGCTTCCCGCAGGCGCGGCACATCTTCGGCCGCGAAGTCGGCGAACTGGTCTTCCCGCTCCAGGCTCCAGCTGGGCGACAGGGCCTGACCGAAGCCGGAGCCTCGCCACTGCAGCATGTCCGGATCCACCGGCTTGAGCGGCAGTGCCGACCACTGTTCCCGATGATCGGCGCGGGTCGGCGCCTGCACGAGGCGGATCAGCGTCACGCTATCGCCACGAGGACCGAACTTGCCGTGAGGCCGCATGCCCAGCAGGCCGTCGCCCCGGGAATAGGTGCGCAGCAGCAGCTTGGGCGCTGGCTCCGCAGGGGAATCGAGGCGGCGGGGAGGTGTCATGAAGCGACCCATTGTCCAGCGCCTGTAAGCGCGCGGGCGCAAGTGCTCCGGAACCCGATTTGTGGCGCTTCATCCACGTGCAATCGCTCGCACCCCTTCATGAAGGGGGTATGACACCCCGCTGTAACGCTGTGCGAGGCCCGCCCAGGATCCAGAAGCGTGCGGCGGGCGGTGTTCGCATCGTCATGAGCCACCGAACTTAATTAGCAAGTAAGCGCCGGCCAACCAGCCCAAGTTGGTGCATTCCCCAAGTGAAAACCCCAAGTGCGTGCATGGATTCACCGTCCTACGATCCACCCCACTCGACGTAACCGCTGTGCGAATGGTGGTTGCCTACGGGGGCTGAGGAGACAAACAAATCAGAACCAACACCAACGAAATGCGGTGACACTGTCACAATTCGCGGGCACCTGGGATCAGGTGCCCGCTTTGTTTTTGTGGCCCGACTTTCCTGGTTTGCGGCCCGCTCCTGCGAGTCGTTTCTGATGATCGAGCTTTTGACCGTGGCCCTGGCCTCGCTGCTGGCCGGCTTTGTGGATGCCGTGGTCGGCGGCGGTGGGCTGGTGCTGGTGCCGGCCCTGTTCAGCACCTACCCCAGCGCGCCTCCGGCCACGCTGTTTGGCACCAACAAGGGCGCTTCCATCTGGGGCACTGCGTGGGCGACCCATCAATATGCGAAGCGGGTCTCGTTGCCCTGGCTGGCCCTGCTGCCAGCCGCAGTGGCGGCACTGGCCGGCAGCTTCTGCGGCGCCTGGGCGGTGACGCAGGTCGATCCGTCCGGCTTGCGCAAGGCCCTGCCGGTCATCCTGCTCGCTGTCCTGCTCTACACACTGGCCAAGAAGGACCTGGGCCGCGTCCATGCACCCCGTCACACGCTGCGTGCGCAGACAGGCATTGCCGCGCTGATCGGCGTGGTCATCGGCTTTTATGACGGCTTCTTCGGTCCCGGCACCGGCAGCTTCTTTGTCTTTCTGTTTGTGCGCCTGCTGGGGTTCGACTTCCTGCATGCCTCCGCCACCGCCAAACTGCTCAACACCGCCACCAACGGAGCGGCGCTGGTGCTGTTTGCCAGCAAAGGCCACGTCTGGTGGCACATCGCCGCCGTGATGGCCGTAGCCAATGTGGCGGGCAGCCTGGTGGGCACGCGGATGGCCCTGGCCCGGGGCGCCGGCTTCGTGCGCGGCATGTTCGTCGTCGTCGTGTCCCTGCTGATCCTCAAGACCGGTTACGACGCGTTCTTGCGCTGAACTCTTCGCGGCTCTGCGGCTGACTTCCGCCAAAGGCGGGATGACGTGACAAGGGCCACTCGCTATACCATTGGACAAACAACCCGTATCTGCCATGCCCGTCGATCCACAACTGCGTTCGTTGGACATCGAAATTCCCACCCAGCCTGAGGTGCTGGTCAAGCTGTCCCTGCTCATGGCAGAGGAAGACATCGACCTGCAAGCCGTTTCCTCGCTGGTGGAAACCGACATGGCCCTGGCCGCTGCCGTCATGAAGGCGGTCAATTCCTCGCTGTACGGCCTGCGCGGCCGGGTGCAGACGGTGCACCAGGCGCTGACCTATCTGGGCATGCGGGAAGTCGCGGCCATCACTTTCGAGATGGGCCTGCGCGCCGCCTTCCCGCCTGCGGCAGAACTTGAGCCGATCTGGCAGCGCGCCGCCAAGCGCGGCCTGCTGATGGGCCGCATGGGCCAGATGCTGGGTGTGGACCCTTGGGCGGCCCACTCGGCCGGCCTGTTCGAGGAATGCGGCAAGCCGCTGCTGTACCGCCATGCCCCGGCCCACTATCCGGCCATGCTGCGCGCGGCCAGCAGTGATCTGGAACTGACCTCGCTGGAAACCACTGCCTTTGGCGTCAGCCACGACAAGCTCGGCGCCGCCCTGTGCGAAAGCTGGGGCCTGGCGCCTGCGTCGGTGTCCAGCGTTCGCCATCATGTGGAAGTGCAGAGCGAATTGCGCATGCCCGAGACCATGCAGCGTCGCGGCATTGGCGCGATTTCGCTGGTGGCCTGGACGCTGATGAACGATCCGGCACGACTGGACGAGAACATCATGATCATCGCGCCCCAGGCGCAGCTGGACGAAACGCTGGTGCTGCGCGCGGCCCGCAAGGTCGAGGAGCAGCTGCAGCAGGCGCAGGCCCAGGGCAGGTGAGCGGCGCGGCGCTGACGATCTCCGTTCAGTTCCGCTCCGCCTCGGTTCGCTTCTCCAGGCCACTCACGCTGCCAGGCAGATCCTGTCCCGCCCGGTGTGCTTGGCCAGATAAAGCGCCTCGTCCGCCGCCTGCAGCAATGACTGGCTGCTGAGATAGGGCCGTCCTGGCTGATACGCCGCCAGCCCGATGCTGACCGTCACCAGGGGCGGTTCTGTGTGGCGCGTCCCCGGCATCGCCTCATGCGGCATCGCCAGCGCGCGCAACGCGTCCCGCACCGTCTCCATGCGCTCCTGCGCGGCGCGGATGTCCAGCCCGGGCATCAGGACGACGAACTCCTCGCCCCCCAGCCGCGCCACCACATCGGTATCCCGCTGGAACTGCTCCGACAGCAGCGCCGCCAGCCGCTGCAGCACCGCATCTCCCGCTTCCCGTCCGAGGCGCTCGTTGTAGGGCTTGAGGTGATCCACATCCAGCACCGCCAGGGCCAACCGTCCCTGATCGCGCTGCACCCGCTTGAACTCCCGGCGTAGCGCCAGCTCGAATTCACGCCGGTTGCAGGCGCCGGTCAGCGGGTCGTGACGCTCCAGCGCGGCCAGTTCCCGCCGTTTCGCTTCCAGCGAGCGCTCCACCTCCGCCAGCCGCTGGTGCTGACGCACGATCTCATCCCGCAACTGACGTCCCCGGGTCTGCTCCCGCTGCAGTTCACCGCCCAAGGTGCTGTGCACATGTGCAAAGGCGCGCTCGAGCTGCAACACCTCATGCGGGCCGTGATCGTCCGGCTCCAGCCAGGAGAGGGACTGCGGCGGCATCGTCGCCTCGAAGCGATGGGCTTCGTCGGTCAAGCGGCGCAGTTGTCGCAACAGCCACCGGTCCAGCAGCACCGCGGCGGCCAGTCCCAGCACCACCACAAACACCAGATGGCCCACCGTGCTGCGCAGCAAGGCGTCATGCTGCAGCGTCTGCAACAGTGTGGGCCGCTGGGCCTGGACCTTCAATGCGCTGCCGCTGGACCCCAACGGGAACTGGACGCTGGGGCCGGGGTCGCCGGACTCCCGGGATTCGGCACGGATCTGCTCCCCCGTGCGAGTCAGCAACTCGATGCTGCGCAGTTCATGCTGACGCAGGATGGTGGTGAGCAGCGCCTGGATGGCTTCGGGTGACTGGCCCTGGCTTTGCACCAGCGGGGTGCCGTAAAGCAGCGGGATGGCATCCAGGTCGCCGACCAGTTGCTGACTGCGGCGCCGCACGTCCTCACGCAGATCCCATCCGGCGGACACCGTCGACAGCAACAGGCTCAGCACAAACAACGCCAGCAGCGTTCTTGCGCCGACCGAGATGCGAATGGCCTTTGGGGTCATGGGTCGCTGCCGCAACGATCTGAAAACCATTGTGCATGGGCGAACATCGCCCACGCCTCGGGGAAACGCGCATCCGCGTCCCACGTCCGTGGGAGGTGAGGCGGCTCAGGCCGCCAGTCGCAGCGAGGTTTCGAAACGGCGGCTGACGCCGGTCACCGGATCGGTGAACGCGATCTCCCGCGCCAGCAACTGCAGCGGATCGGAGAAGTCCGGCTCCGCCTCGACCGGCTGCAGCACCGGGTAGATGCGATCGCCCTTGAGTGGCAGACCCAGATGGGCCATCTGGGCGCGCAGCTGATGCTTGGCCCCGGTGCTGGGGCGAAGCCGGTAGCGGGCCCAGCCGCCGGGAAGCCGCTCGATCAGGTCCACCTCGGTGAAGGCATTGGGCTCACCTTCCACCGTCTGCATCTGCATAAAATCGACCGGATGCTCCTGCAGCCGGGTGGCCAGAGGCAGCGGGAAGTGCAACGAAGCGGCACCTGTCTCGGCGCCGACCGTGGACGGATCCGGCGCAATCGCCTCATAGACCTTCTCCACACACCGGTCCCGGAACAGCCGCTGGTAGGCATCCCGATGCAGTGGCTGCACCGAGAACAGCACCAGCCCCGCCGTCTCCCGATCCAGCCGGTGCAACGGACTGAGGTCGGCCAGCCCGGTGAGCCGACGCAGCCGCGTGAGCAGCGTCTGCTGGATGTATCGGCCCTTGGGTGTCACCGGCAGGAAATGCGGCTTGTCGGCCACCAGCAGATGCTCGTCCTGATGGACGATCCGCACCTCGCCGGGCACCTGTGGCTCGCTGGGCAGCCAGCGCCAGTAGTACACGCGCCGCCCCTGGCATTGAGACAAGGGCGCATCGGGCGGCAAGGCCTGGCCCTGATCGTCCAGAACGTCACCCCGGCCCATGCGGTCGGCCCAATCGCCGCGGCTCACCAGCGGCAGCCGCTCGGCCAGAAAGTCCAGCACCAGCGGCCAGGGGCCGGCCGGGCAGGCGAGTGCGGAGGCGGCCACGCCGTCCCGCAGCGGCAGGTTCAGCTTGGGTGGACGCGCCACCCGTCAGTCACCTTCGACCCACTCCACCCGCGCGCCCAGGCGGGTGATGTTCTCGGCGAACTGGGGATGGGCGCGGCGCACCGGCGTGGCGTTGTGGATGACCGACTTGCCGGGAATGCTGGCCGCCACCATCAGCAGGGCGATGGCCACGCGGATGATGTAGGGGCTCTCGACCTCGGCCGGCGTCAGCGGCTTGCCGCCGAAGGTCACCATGCGGTGCGGGTCGGACAGGAAGGCATGGGCGCCGAACTTGGACAGCTCGGTGGTCCAGCCCATGGCGCCGTCATACACCTTGTTCCAGAACATCACGCTGCCTTCGGCCTTCACGCCCAGGGCGACGAAGATGGGCAGCAGGTCCACCGGCAGGTAAGGCCAGGGCGCCGCTTCCACCTTCTGCAGGATGTTGCGGGTGAAGGGTTCCTTCACCTTCAGCTTGCCGTTCACCACCGAACGGGACCAGCCGTCCTCATGGATGATCTGCACGCCGAACTTGGCGAAGGTGCGGTCGATCAGCGGGAACTGCTCGGGATGGGAATTCTTGACCCGCACGTCGCCGCCGGTGATGGCGCCCAGTGCCAGGAAGGTGACGATCTCGTGGAAGTCTTCGGCGAAGGTGAATTCGCCGCCACCGAGCTGCTCCACGCCGTGGATCGTCAGACGGGAGGTGCCCAGGCCCTCCAGCCGTGCGCCCAGCATCTGCATGAAGGCGCAGAACTCCTGCACATGCGGCTCGCTGGCGGCGTTCATCAGCGTCGATGTGCCATCCGCCAGGGCGGCGCACAGCACGAAGTTTTCGGTGGTGGTGACCGAGGCGTAATCGGTCCAGTGGTCGTTGTGGCGCAGCTTGCCGTCCACCTTCAGCAGCAGGCCGTCGGCCGCGCGATCGACCGAAGCGCCAAAGCGCTCGAACACTTCCACATGCGGATCGATCTCCCGGGCGCCCAGGGTGCAGCCCTTGACGTCGTCCTCGATGCGGGCCGCGCCGAAGCGGGCCATCAGGCCCGGCACCAGCATGATGGAGCTGCGCATCTCTTCCGGCAGGTGGTCCTTGGCCGGGTCGAAATGGGTGTCCTTGTGATGCAGGTCCAGCACGCCCGAGGTGAAGTCCACCGACACGCTGCTGCCGAGCTGGCGGAAGACCTCCAGGATCTTCTTGACGTCGGTGATCTCCGGAACGCCATTCAGCCGGATCGGCTCGCGCGTCAGCAGCGTGGCGCACAGGATGGGCAGCACGGCATTCTTGTTGGCCGAGGGAACGATGCGGCCCTTCAGGGGGGAACCGCCGTGAACGATGAGGTTGGACATGGGCCGCGCGAACCGGTTGGAGCAATCAGGCAACGATTATCGACCCTGCTTGCAAGACCGGGGCCGGGCCGCGGTCATCCAATTGCGTGATCTGGTCACGCGATCCGGGAACACCATTCGTTCACGCGATCCAATCACCCCATTCGGCAGGGTCATCTCACGCCTCGCCCTCATGAAGTCCGAACGACGACTCGACCGGAGAACCTCGCCGAGCCGCTGCAGGCCGTCAGCGGGTCAGGTCGCGCCGCCCGGATCCAGCCGCCGCGCACGCGCCAGACGCCAGGCCTCGGCGGGATCGTCGCCATAGACTTCTTCGGCGGTGGTGGCGGTCTCGCGGCGGTGCGTGTCGATGGCGATGCGCTTGTCGAAGACAAAGCACTCGCCCAGCCAGTCCGCATCGGCATCGGGCATCTGCTCGAAGTAGTTGACGATGCCGCCCTCCAGCTGCCGCACCGTCAGGCCCTGGTCCTGCATCCAGCCGGAGAGCTTTTCGCAGCGGATGCCGCCGGTGCAGTACATCGCCACCGTCTTGCCTTCGCGCTTCCAGGTCTCGGCGTGGGCCTGGACGTAGTCCGGGAAGTCTCGGAAGTGGCGCACCTGCGGGTCCACCGCGCCCTGGAAATGGCCCAGCTTGAATTCGAAGTGGTTGCGGTTGTCCAGCACCACCACGTCGTCGCGGCGGATCAGCTCGCGCCAGTCCTGCGGCGCCACGTGGGTGTCGGGGCGGTCGGCCAGGCCGGTCACGTCGGGCAGGCCGAAGGCGACCAGCTCGGGTTTTTCATGGACCTTCAGCAGGGTGAAGGGCCGGGTGGTGCAGAAGCTGCGTTTGAAGTGCAGTTCCGCGAAGGGCGCGTGGCGACGGAGCTCCGCTTCGAATTCGGTCAGTGCGTCCACCGGTCCGCCGATGGCGCCGGTGATGCCCTCGGGGGCAAGCAGGATGTTGCCGCCCACCTGGCGACCCTGCCGTTCGTAGACGTCGCGCAGTTGCTGGGCGAGCGAGGCGGTGTTCTCCAGCGCCACGAACTTGTAGAAGGAGCTGTGCTGGTGCTCGACGGGGGTTTGGGCTGAGGCGGCGGACATGGGAAGCAGGGGAAGCGTGAAGCGGCGCAGGGACGCCGTACGGCGGGTGCCTGCGCCGTGATCCTAACGGGTCGGCGCGGTGGCGGAGGGCTCCGGGCCGGTCCGGGCGTCCGCTTTGCCCACCCAACACTAGAATCCCGCGTTTTCGACGACTGAAAGCCCATGGTGTCCGACCGCCTCGCCGTTTTGCCGCAGTACCTCATGCCCAAGCTGCTGCTCACCCGTATGGCCGGCCGGCTGGCGAGTGCGGAACTGGGGGGCTTCACCACCTGGACCATCCGCCGCTTCATTGACCGTTACGGGGTCAACATGAGCGAGGCTGCGGAGTCGGATCCGGCTGCCTACCCCACCTTCAACGAGTTTTTCACCCGGGCGCTGAAGCCGGGCGCCCGCCCGCTGGCGCAGGCACCGCTGATCTGTCCGGTGGACGGCGCCATCAGCCAGTTCGGCCCGGTGCAGGCCGAGCAGATCTTCCAGGCCAAGGGCCATCACTACTCGGTGACGGCCCTGGTGGGCGGGGATGCGGCGCTGGCGGCGCAGTTCAAGGATGGGCATTTCGCGACCATCTATCTGAGCCCGCGGGACTATCACCGCATCCACATGCCGTGTGAGGGCCGGTTGGTGCGCATGATCCATGTGCCGGGCGACCTGTTTTCGGTGAATCCGACGACCGCGCGCGGGGTGCCGGGGCTGTTCGCCCGCAATGAGCGGGTGGTGTGCGTGTTTGAAGGTCCGCTGGGGCCGTGGATCATGGTGCTGGTGGGGGCGACGATCGTCGGCTCGATGGCCACCGTGTGGCATGGGGTGGTGAACCCGCCGCGGCCGGGCCGGATCCGCACCTGGCACTATGAGGATCAGCGCTTCAGCTATGCGCAGGGCGATGAGATGGGGCGCTTCCTGCTGGGCTCGACCGTGGTGATGCTGTTCCCCAAGCAACGGCCCGTGACCTTCAATCCCACCTGGGTCCCAGGCGGCGCGGTACGACTTGGCCAGCTGATGGCTGAATAAGGGCCCCCGGCGTTCTAGGGGAGAATGGGGGCGTTCTCGTGACCAATCTGCGACGAAAGCCCCCATGACTGTGCGTGTCCTGACCGGCATCACCACCACCGGTACCCTGCATCTCGGCAACTACGTCGGCGCCGTGCGCCGGGCCATCGCGGCCAGCCGGGAGCCAGGCGCCGAAAGCTTTTTCTTCATGGCGGACTATCACGCACTCATCAAGTGCGACGAGCCCGACCGCATCGAAGCCTCCCGTCTCCAGATCGCCGCCACCTGGCTCGCCGCCGGCCTGGATACCCGCCGCGTGACCTTCTATCGCCAGAGCGATATCCCCGAGATCCCTGAACTGACCTGGCTGCTGACCTGCGTCACCTCCAAGGGTCAGATGAATCGCGCCCATGCCTACAAGGCCTCGGTCGATGCCAATGTGGCCGCTGGCGAAGATCCGGATGCCGGCATCACCATGGGGCTGTACAGCTATCCCATCCTGATGGCCGCGGACATCCTGATGTTCAACGCCCACCGCGTCCCCGTCGGCAAGGACCAGGCCCAGCACATCGAGATGGCCCGCGATGTGGCCCAGCGCTTCAATCACACCTTCGGCAAGGGCGAGGACTTTTTCGTCCTGCCCGAGGCCAGCATCGACCAGGAGATGGAGCTGCTGCCGGGCCTGGATGGCCGCAAGATGTCCAAGAGCTATGACAACGTCATTCCGCTCTTCGAAGGCGGCGCCAAGGCCCTGCGCGAGGCCATCGCCCGCATCGTGACCGACTCCCGCCTGCCCGGCGAACCCAAGGAAACCGAAGGCTCGCACCTCGTCCAGATCTACGACGCCTTCGCGACCCCCGCCCAGCGCCAGGCCTTCCGGGACGCCCTCCACGGCGGCCTGTCCTGGGGCGAAGCCAAGCAGCAGCTGTTCGACGTGATCGACGCCGAGATCGGCCCGATGCGCGCCCGCTATGACGAGCTGATGGCGCATCCCGAACGCATCGAAGAGATCCTGATGGAAGGCGCCGCCAAAGCCCGTGCCATCGCCGGCCCGCTGCTGCAGCGCTGCCGCGAGGCCGTGGGTCTGCGCCGCTTCCAGGTGCTGTCCGCCCCCACGACCGCCACCACCAAGGCCAAGGCGCAGGTGCCCAGCTTCAAGCAGTACCGCGAGGCCGACGGCCAGTTCTACTTCAAGCTTCTCGCCGCCGACGGCACGCTGCTGCTGCAGAGCCTCGGTCTGGCACAGGGCAAGGACGCCGGCCAATGGGTGTCGCGCCTGAAGCGTGAAGGCCAGGCCGCGCTGGCCGATGCGCCGGTGGTGCGTGAGGGCGATGAGTCCGCGCTGCTGGCTGCGTTGGACGCGCTGGTGGCGGCCGACACTCAGGCCGCTGCCGAGAAGGCGGCCGGCAAGGCCTGAAGCACGCGGCTGGCACGACGCGCGCCCCGGCTTGGGCCGCGTCGGCTGAGCGCCACTGGGGCCGAAGCCTGCGCCGCCATCCGCCCATTCGCACCACGACAGGGCCGACCGGTCCACTTCTTCACGCTCGCTGCTTCTTGAAAGCGGCGCGGGCGTTTCCCGCGGCGTAGGCTTGAAGCAAGGGCGCCCCTGGCGTCCACCTATTACCAGGCCACCCCATTCGGCATTGCGTCCGAGGTCGGGCCGAGCTGCCACCACGCCGGACCGATCCACCCGATCCAGGCCCGCACCGCGCCCACTGAGGGCGTTGCGAAGCAACAGCCCGCCCCGCCAGCCGGTCCCGGTCGAAGGGCCGCCCCGAGACCCGGGACGCGCCCCTCGGGGGCAGGAGCGCAGCGACTGGGGGGCCCAAAATCTGGAGGTTTGATGTCCGTTCCGCGCCTGTCGTCTGATGCCCTGGCCCTGCAGCGCCTCTATCACTGGGAGGACGAAGCGCCGGACCGCCTGACCTTGCGCCAGCCCATGGGCGGCGGCGAGATCAAGGACTTCACCTGGCGTGAAGTGGCCGACCAGACACGCCGCATGGCGGCCCACCTCAAGACCCTCGGCCTGGAACAGGGCTGGGCGCCGGGCAGCCGCATCGCCATCCTCTCCAAGAACTGCGCCTGGTGGCTGATGACCGACCTGGCCATCTGGATGGCGGGGTATGTGTCGGTGCCGCTGTATCCCACCCTCACCGCCGAGAGCGTCCATCAGATCCTGACGCACAGTGAAGCCCGGCTGCTGTTCGTTGGCAAGCTGGATGGCTGGGAGACGATGAAGCCCGGCGTGCCGGCGGGCCTGCCCTGCATCAGCTATCCGGTCTCCCCGGAGGAAGCGCAGGACCAGTACGACACCTGGGACGCCATCTGCTGGGACACCGATCCCCTGCGCGGTCGTCCCAACCGCGGGGCGGACGAGCTCTGCACGATCATCTACACCTCGGGGACGACCGGCCAGCCCAAGGGCGTGATGCACAGCTTCGGCAGCTTTGCCTGGGCCATCCACTCCGGCGTGCGGCGCGTCAATCTGAACAGTGAAGACCGGATGCTGTCCTACCTGCCGCTGGCGCATGTGGTGGAACGGGTCCTGGTGGAGCATGGCTGGCTGCGCACGGGGCTGACGCTGTATTTTGCGGAGAGCCTGGACACCTTCGCTGCCGATCTCAAGCGGGCACGGCCGACGGTGTTCTTCTCGGTTCCGCGGCTGTGGACGAAGTTCCAGCAGGGGGTCTGGGCGCGCTTGCCGCAGGGCAAGCTGGAGCTGCTGCTGAAGCTGCCGCTGGTGGGCAACCTGGTGCGCCGCAAGGTGCTGACGGCGCTGGGCCTGGACCAGTGCCGACTGGCGGCGGGCGGTGCGGCGCCGATGCCGGTGACCTTGCTGCGGTGGTATCGCTCGCTGGGCCTGCCCATCAACGAGGGGTACGGCATGACCGAGAACCTGGCGGTGTCTCACATCACGACGCCGGGGCTGGATCAGACCGGGACGGTGGGGCCGGCGTATGACGGTGTGCAGACGCGGCTGGATCCGATCACGGGTGAGCTGCAGATGAAGAGTCCGGCGCTGATGATGGGGTACTACAAGCAGCCGGAACTGACGGCGGAGACCATCACGCCGGACGGCTGGCTGCATACCGGGGACAAGGCGGACATTCTGACCAAGGGGTCGGTGTCGGGCTGTGTGCGGATCACCGGGCGGGTGAAGGATCTGTTCAAGACGAGCAAGGGCAAGTACGTCTCGCCGGCGCCGATCGAGGACCGGCTGGGCGCGCATCCGTTGCTGGAGGCCGTGGCGGTGGTGGGCGCGGGGCTGTCGCAGCCGGTGGGGCTGGCGATGCTGTCGGCGGAGGCGGTGAATCAGGTGGCGACGGCAGGAGGGCGCGAGGCCTTGCTGGCCGGGCTGGCCACGCATCTGGCGGCGGTTAATACCAAGCTGGACCCGCATGAGCAGCTGGACATGCTGGCGGTGGTGACGACGCCGTGGACGGTGGACAACGGACTGGTGACACCGACGTTCAAGGTGCGCCGACCCAAGGTGGAAGAGGTGTTCGGGCCGAAGCTCGAAGGCTGGGTCGCACAGCGCCGCAAAGTAATTCTGGTGTAGCGGCCCCCAAGGTATGTGAGCCCCCCAGTCGCTTCGCTCCTGCCCCCGAGGGGCGCCAGCCGGTGGCCCGGCAGAGCCGGTTCCACGGCTGTAGCTTGATGGGCGCCCGGGCTGCGCCGGGCTGGGATGGGCGATCAGTCGGGTCGCTTTGTGGCTGGGCGCGTTAGCGCTGGGTCCACCAGACGATGAGTGCGACGAGGATCAGCATCCACAGGGCGATGATGGCAGCGGCCATCTTGAGATTGCGGGGGAGGCGGGTGCGCTGAAGGGCGGCACGTTGGCGGGCACGGGCGATGACCGCTGGCGGCATCAGGCGCAGCACCAGCCAAAAGCCCAGCGGCACCAGCAGCAGGTCGTCGAGCCAGCCAATGATGGGAATGAAGTCCGGAATGAGGTCGATGGGGCTCAGCGCATAAGCGGCCACGGCCAGGGCCAGCAGACGGGCCGGCCAGGGCGCTTCACGGTCCCGCGCTGCATAGAACACGGTCAACAGCGCGCCCTTGAGCAGAGCCGCCCAGCGCTTGAGCGAACCTCGTTTCATGCCTACATGATGCGCCCCCCGCGCCCACGAAACCAGCAACCCCAACCTTCGCCCCACCTCCGAAGGACCATCCTTCAACCACCGCGCGTCCCGCATCAAGCGACAGCCGCGAAACCGGCTCTGCCGCGCCTCCGGCCGCCCGCTGGGCGGCGCGCATAGAAGCCCGGCGCAGCCCGGGCGCCCTTCAAGCTGCAGCCGTGGAACCGGCTTCGCCGGGCCGCCGGCTGGCGCCCCTTGGGGGCAGGAGCGAAGCGACTGGGGGGTCCAAATACGCCCGGGCGCCCTTCAAGCTACAGCCGTGGAACCGGCTTCGCCGGGCCGCCGGCTGGCGCCCCTTGGGGGCAGGAGCGAAGCGACTGGGGGGCCTAAATCCCTTTGCGCTGGAGCGTCTCCGCCACCCATTCGATGAAGACTCGCATGCGGGCCGAAACGTAACGATTGGGTGAATAGACGATGTGGACCGGCACCTCCGGGCCTTGCCAGTCTTCGAAGAGCGGCACGAGCGCCCCGCTGGCCAGATGCTCCTCGACGGCATAGGCCGCCAGTTGCACCACACCCAATCCAGACAAGCCTGCGGCGAGATAGGCGTTGCTGTCGTTGACGTCGAGTCGCCTGCGGCCCTGGATTTCCAGCGGTTGCCCGTCGCGCCAGAAGGTGAACGGGAAGATGCGGCCGGTGCGCGGCGAAAAGTAGCCGACGCACCAGTGCGGTTCCTGATCGAGATCCTCAGGCCGGTCAGGTCGGCCGTGGCGGGCCAGATAGGCCGGCGAAGCGCAGATCCGGAACCGAATCTGGCCCACCCGTCGGGCCACGAGGCCGGGATCTTCGACCTTGCCGACGCGCAGCACGAGGTCCACGTTATCGACGAGCAGGTCGATGGAGCGGTCGCTGACGCCCAGGGCGACCTCGATGTCGGGGTAACGCGCATGGAAGTCGTCCATGGCGGGAATGAGCACCTTGGAGCCGGTCAGGGTGGTGACATCCACGCGCAGACGACCGCGGGGGCGGCTGTTGTCGTGCAGCATGCCCTGGTCGATGGCTTCGAGCTCACTGAGCAGGGTGATGGTGCGCTCATAGTAGGCCGCGCCATCCTGGGTGACGGTCACCTTGCGGGTGGTGCGGGTGAGCAGTTGCACGCGCAGGCGCGCTTCCAGGGCCTGGACGAGCCGGGTCAGACTTGCCTTGGGCAAGTCCATCGACTCCGCTGCCTTGGTGAAGCTGCCGGTCTCCACCACCCGGGCAAATGCCCGCATCTGCACAATTCGGTCCACGGCTACCCCAAATCAGCACCGTTGGTGGATTGTGAGTATGAAAAATAGCAGACGCCATGGGGTATGCCCAGGGCAGGATGGATTTAAGACGGGTTTGCTCTTCGTCCGGATGTGAACCGAAAAAGAATACCCTTTGGGAGACGCCAATATCTCCCAAAGGGTATGGAGGAGGCCGGCAGCGGTGCGAGGAGGAGTGCGGATTTCACCGCCACCGACCAACCTTATAAGAGCCCGGCGCAGCCGCGGCGCCCCTCCAGCTACAGCCGTGGAACCGGCTCTGCCGGGCCACCGGCTGGCGCCCCTTGGGGGCAGGAGCGAAGCGACTGGGGGGCCTTACTTACCGGCGACGGTGGTGGCGGGCACCTCGGCGCCAAAGCGCTTCACCAGGGTGGCGTAGTAGGGCGAGCGGCGCAGCTCGGCATACTTGGCCTGAGCCTGCTCACGACGCGCCACGTCATACCCGTACGACTCCGACTGCTCCACCGCCTGCAGGCCCGACTCACGGTAGATCTGCAGATCCGCCAGCACTTCGGCACGGCTCACCTGGCTCGGCGTGTTCACCGGTTGCAGATGCGGGTTGTCATTGGCCATCGCCTGTCCGGAAATAGCGGCCACAGAAGCGAAAAGCACGGAAGCGATGATGTTCTTGCTGCTCATGATGATTCCTTTCATATTCAGCCTCAGGGCATTTTGCGAAGGGGCTTTTGAGCGTTTCGGCAAACTCGAAATTGGTTTGTCGATGGCGTAACGATAGAGGATTAGGGTTCCCCCTTAAATCCATTTGCCCGCAACACACCGTTGAATGATTTGGAACAATGCCCCGGGTCCTGCCACAACCGTCCGAGATGCGATCAAACCGGCGCCCTGCGCACGAATGCCTCAGGATCGGGCACGGTTTTGGCATGATGGACATCCCAGCCCCCCATTCCCGTTCGTCCATGCTCGGCACTCACGACCTCGGCCTCTTCATCCTCTCCGGCCTGCTCCTGAACGTGATGCCAGGGCCGGATTCGCTGCTGATCATGGCCCGCAGTGCCGCCCACGGCTTCCGCGCCGGCTCAGCTGCCGCGCTGGGCATCGGCGCGGGCACCTGCGTCCATGTACTGGCGGCCGCGCTGGGGCTGTCCGCGCTGCTGTCCGCTTCCGCCGCAGCCTTCACCGTGGTGAAGCTGCTGGGCGCCGCCTATCTGGTCTATCTGGGCCTGACCCTGCTGCTCAAACGCCAGGCCCGCCCGGGCGCCGCAAGCAGCGACTCGACCCCGACCACGCCGGTGTCCCCATCGGCATCGCCCGGCAGCACCCCTCGGGCGATCTTCATGCAGGGCTTCCTCACCAATGTCCTGAATCCGAAGGTGGCGCTCTTTTTCCTGGCGTTCGTCCCTCAGTTCATCAGCGCAGACGCGCCAAGCAAGGCGCTGGCCTTCATCTTCCTGGGCGCCATCTTCAATTTCAACGCCATGCTGTGGTGCCATCTGCTCGCCTGGATCGGCGCCGTCACCGGTGCACAGGTGCGCAACCGCCGCTGGAGCGAGCCACTCGCCCGCTGGCTCAACCGTGGTTTGGGCGCCCTGTTCCTGACCTTCGGTGTGCGATTGGCGTTGAGCGAAGCGCGCTGAACCGAATCCGGTGCGCGCAGCGTTCATGACCCCTGGGTCGGCGTCATTCGCTGACAAACCGGGGGAGTAGGCTTGCCGCCATGAACAGTCTCCACACCTCCGCCGCAGCGTCTGCCGGCGCCCCGCCCGGCAAGACGCCCGGCCACTACACACCCCACGAGAAGCGCGACCGCATCATGGCGATCGTCGGCGCGTCCTCCGGCAACCTGGTCGAATGGTTCGACTTCTACGTCTACGCCTTCACCTCCATCTATTTCGCCCAGGCCTTTTTCCCGAAGGGCGATCCGGTGGTGCAGCAGCTCAACAGCGCCGCCGTGTTTGCGCTGGGCTTCCTGATGCGCCCGGTGGGCGGATGGCTCTTCGGTCGCATCGCCGACAAGAAGGGCCGCAAGACGGCCATGATGATTTCGGTGCTGATGATGTGCGGCGGTTCCCTGGCCATCGCCTTCATGCCCACCTACGGCAGCATCGGCATCATGGCGCCAGCCCTGCTGCTGTTGGCACGGCTGTTCCAGGGCCTCTCGGTGGGCGGGGAATACGGCACCAGCGCCACCTACATGAGCGAAGTGGCGCTGCGCGGTCAGCGCGGCTTCTACGCCTCCTTCCAGTATGTGACGCTGATCGGCGGTCAGTTGCTGGCGGTGGCGGTGGTCACCCTGCTGGAACTGACCCTCACCGATGCCCAGCTCCATGAGTGGGGTTGGCGCATTCCGTTCGTGGCGGGTGCGCTCACCGCGGTGGTGGCCTTCTATCTGCGCCGCTCGCTGAACGAAACCGCCAAGTCCGAGCAGTTGCAGAGCAAGACGGCCGGGACCATGCGGGAGCTGTTCAAGCATCACACCAAGGCCTTCCTCATCGTGCTGGGCTTCACTGCAGGCGGGTCACTGGCCTTCTACACCTACACGACCTACATGCAGAAGTATCTGGTGCTGAGCGTCGGCTTCGACAAGAAAGTGGCCAGCACGGTGATGCTGACGGCGCTCTTCTGCTACATGTGCATGCAGCCGCTGTTTGGCGCGCTGTCGGACCGCATCGGCCGCCGCACGTCGATGCTGCTGTTCGGGCTGCTGGGGATGCTGGCCACCTGGCCCATCCTCACGGCGCTGAAGTCCGTCACCAGTCCGTATGCGGCGTTCGGCCTGATCATCGTGGCGATGGCCATCGTGAGTCTGTATACGTCGATCGGAGGGCTGATCAAGGCGGAGATGTTCCCGCCCCAGATCCGTGCGCTGGGCGTGGGGCTGTCCTACGCCATCGGCAATGCGATCTTCGGTGGCTCTGCCGAGGCCACAGCGCTCTATCTGAAGTCGGTGGACCACGAGAGCATGTTCTACATCTACGTGTCGGTGATGTGCGGCTTCGCTTTCCTCGTGTGCTGGCTCATGCCGGACTTGCGCAAGACCGGGTATCTGAACGACGAGCACTGACGGGTGCCTGCCGCGGTAGGGCGGTGCATGCTGCTACGGCAGCAAGCGCGCCGCCATCTCCGGCAGGACGATGTATCTGAGCACACGAAGAATCTTCAGTTGCTGAGCTTGCTGCAGCGCTTCAGTGGACGTGACCTCGCCGTCCCGCACCGGGTTGGCCGTCGCGTCCGCGTCATCAGGCTCTGATATTCCTAAGCCTCGGCCATTCCGTTTCGGTGTCAGATGTGCGTTCCGGCACCAGAGCTCTCCTTCGATGAACGTGCCCTTCGCATTTGCGCCTTCTTCAGCTCTTGCTGGAAGGCCAGAACATCAACCGGGGGCAGGTCCAGTCCGACTTTGACGCCCAGACGTCGGAGCAGTTCCAGCACCTTTCCCATCTGGACAGTGGCTTTGCCGTTTTCCAGATCGGTGATGAACTGTTTGCTCACGCCAGCCGTGAGTGCAAAGTCGTCGATGCGAATGCCGGCTCGCTTACGTAGGGTTCGGATGATCACGCCTGCCTCAAGAACGGACGTCAGTGGGATATTCATGAGAGTGTTGCTACGTTCGTAGGAGTTTCAGCCTCGGGACGGACGCTTGCACAAGAATTCCTACGATCGTAGGAATAGCGCCTCAGGCATTCCGGAAAAACCGCCTGATTCCTACGCTCATAGGAATTCCAATCCCCGCACCGCGATCAAGCCCCGCCGTCCCGCATCCCCTGGTGATGGCTCATGAACAGCCGGCCGCGGAACCAATCGTCCCAGCCGCCGGCCTGGAGGCGGTCCAGCACCGGGCCTTTGACCTCACTCAGGTCCAGCCGCCGACCCTGGCGCGCCAGCGCATCATGCAGGTCCTTCAGCGCGCTCAGGCCGCTGAAATCGATGCTGTTCACCGGCGACATCTGCAGCAGCACCCGCCGTGTGCCGGGATGCGTATCCAGATGGGCCTGGACCACGTCGGCCAGACTCCGGCCGTTAAGGAACAGCAGACTCTCGTCAATACGCAGGCCCAGCACTTCCGGATGCAACTCCACCTGATGGCGCTCCACATTGCGATAGTGCTCCGTACCCGGAATGCGGCCAATCAACGCCACATGGGGCCGCGCGCTGCGCTTGAGCAGCAGCGCGATCGCGCCCAGCACGCCCAGGCCCAGGGCCGCCGTGATGCTCACCCCCAGCACCAGCAGCGTCACCGCCGCCATCAGCAGGGCCTCGCCCCGGTCATAACGCCACGCCTCCCGATAGGGCTTCAGCGCCAGACCCGACAACACCGCCACGATGATGCTGGCCGCCAACACCGGCTTGGGACACCAGGCCAGCACCGGCGACAGCGTCAACAGCGCCAGCCCCATCAACACCGCCACAAAGACGCCGGTCATCCGGGTGCGGCTCCCCGCGTCGCTCATCAGCACGCTTCTCGAAAAACTCGCAGCCGCCGGCATGCCGCCGGTCAGAGCCGCGGCCAGATTCGCCCCCGCCAGCCCCATCAACTCCCGGCGCGGATATACCCGCTGGCCCACCCGGCGCGCCAGCGATTCAGCGACCGCGAGACTGGAGACATACCCCAGCAGCGCAATCAGAGCCGCGCCGGGCAGCAGCGCCGTCCAGAGCTCGGGATCCAGGCGCGGCACCGTCAGATGCAGTGCCAGCGGCGGCAGAGTGCCGACCCGCGCCAGGCCCTGCGGGTCCAGGGCCCACGCAGCCGCCACACCCGCCAGCAGCACCCCCAGCGGCGCCAGCCGTGCCGGCAATCCCTTCGGCAGCCGGCGCACCGCCACCAGCGCGATCAGCGCGGTCAGGCCAAACGCACTGCTCACCCAGCGCAGGTCGAATCCATGCTGCATCGCGGACGACCAGAGGTCGGGCAAGGTGGCGCCTGACGCCGTCAGTCCCAGCAGCACCGGCAGCTGACTCGCGGCGATCGCCAGCGTGGCGCCGGTCTCAAAACCATGCAGCACCGGCACCGACAGCAAAGCCGCCAAGGCATCCAGCCGCAACAGCGCCGCGGCGCCCAGCAGCAGGCCGACCTCCGCCGCGAGCACCAGGGCCGCCTCGCTGGGACTCACCCCGGCCGGCGCCAGTTGCAGGGTCTGCAGGATCATCAGCGCCAGGACCGCCACCGGGCCGACATTCAAAAACGGACTTGAGCCCATCGCCGCATACATCAGCGGCGGCATCAGACTGGCATAGAGCCCCACCTGCGGCGGCAGTCCGGCGAGCATGGCATAGGCCAGGCTCTGCGGAATCAGCAACACGCTGACGACGATCGCCGCCACCAGGTCGTCCTTCAGGCAGGCCTGCAGATAGGTCTGCACGCGATGGCGCAGCGGATGGGCGGGATCGTTCACACGCATGAGGGTTGGGGCAGCGCCTCTTCCGGTCCGAGCAGGGTCTGCAGCCGCACCAGCCCACCACTGCAGGCCGCCTCGAAGTCAGTTTCGACGCGGGACAGGGCCTGCGCATCGTCCGCCTGCACCGCCTCAATGCCATGGGCCCGGTTCCGGCCCTGGGACTTGGCCGTGTAGAGCGCCATGTCCGCCCAGTTGACTGCCTGTTCCCAATGCTGCGGCAGGTGGGCCGGCGCGAGCGGGAAATGCGTGTATCCGATGCTGGCCGTCACCCGCAGCGGCCCCTCGGGGATCGCCACCGGCCGGCTGCCCACACCGGCCAGGATGCGTTCGGCCAGATGCTGCAGCGCGGAGGGTGCCACGGTCGGCGCGAAGACCAGGAATTCCTCACCGCCCCAGCGCACCACCAGATCCTCGGACCGCACGGCGGCGCTGATCCGCGCTGCAATCTCTCGGATGACGAGATCGCCGGCCGCATGCCCATGCCGGTCGTTGACCTGCTTGAAGTGATCGATGTCGATCATCAGCAGCGCACCTCGGAACGCATCACCCGCCTCCCGCTCCATCACCGCCAGGAAGTGCCGGCGGTTGGCCAGCTCGGTCAACGGGTCTCGTTCGCTCTGGGCTCGAAGCAGGCTCTGGTTGGCCTTGAGCCGTTTGTTGGTGTCCCGCACCCGCATCAGCATCACACCCATCAACACCACCGACAGCCCCAGCAGCACGGCCAGGCCCACGCCCACGGACTGGGCCAGCCGACGGTTGGTCAGCTCCTGGCTCTGCAGTGCCTGCTGGCGGCGGGCCAGTTCGAGATCGCGCTGGCGGGCTTCGCTGTCGTACTTGTGGCTGAGCTGCCGCAGGGCGGACTCGCGCTTGCGCTGCGCCGTTTCCGCGCTGAGGCTGCGTTCTTCGTGATACAGCCGCAAAGCTTCCCGCGGCTGATTGACCGCCGCATAGGCCTCGCCCAGTTCGCGCAGTTGCAGGATGCGCCGCACCGCATCGTTGTCGCCGCGGGCCAGTTCGATCACGCGGTTGATCTCCCGCTTGGCCGCATCGAACTGCCGCAGCAGCACCAGCGACACCGACAGGTTGTGCCGCAGCGTGCGTTCGAGTTTCTGATCGCCGAACTCCTGCACCACCGGCAGCGCTTGACGCGCCAGCATTGCAGCGCGCGCCGGCTGATGGGTGTGCATGTAGGCGTCCGCCAGGCTGGCCTGCATGCTGGCCACCTCCCGCCGCGCCGTGGTGTGCGCAGCCAGGCGCAGACCGTCTTCCAGCAGCGCCAGCTGGGCCTTGGTGTCATTGCGCAGTGCGGCCATGCTGGACTCCACGATGCGCATCCGCACCGTCGCGCCCACGTCGCCCTGCGCCAGTTGCAGCGCCTGGTTCATCCACTGCTGGGCCTGGGCAGGCTGGTCCATGTCCTGGGCATTCGTGGCCAGCTGGGACATCACGGTCAGCGTGGCGAAGGTGTCGGCCGCCGATTGCGCCAGGTCCAGCGCGCGCAGCAATCGCACCTCGGCCGACGCCGGTTCCCCGCGTGCGCCCTGGGCCCGGGCCACGATGCGCAGCGCGGTGTAGGTGCTGCGCCAATCGCAAGACGGTCCGATATGGAAGGGGGCGGACTCTTGCGGACAGCCGGGCTCCAGCAGCGACAGCGCCTGCTGTGCCAGTTCACCCGCCTTGACCGGCTGACCGGAGCGGTCCCGCACCTCCGCGCGCAGCAGCAGGGCCAGCGGACGCCCACCCTCGCGCTGTTCGAGCTGGTCGGCCCAGCGGCGCGCTTCGTCCATATCACCGGCAATGGCCTGCACCCGGCCCATGGTGTAGTCGATGCGCAGCAGATGGTCGGGATGGCCCGCCTCGGCGCGGCTGTTGCGCAGTGTCTGCAGCGCCTTCAGCGCTTCACGCGGTTCGTTGTAGCCGGTGCGCTCCCACTGGGCGAGTTCGGTGTCGAGCGGGCGCTCGGCCGATTCATGCGCTTGGGCTGATGGGGCGAGGCCGAGCCCAAGCCCGACTCCGAGGCCGACCCTGAGACTAACTCCCACGAAAACGTCTGCCGTGAGCACCAGGGTGGCAACTGCCCGCCGCAACGGATCCGCCACGGTGCGCAGGCATCCCGTGGTGAACCGCAGCGGCGCCCGTCCCGCCCTGGTCATGCGCGGTCCTCCATCTGCGGCCCCAGCAGGCTGATCAGATCCACCTGCCCCTGATGCCACGCCGATTCCATCCGGCCCGCCAGCGCGAGCAGTTCTTCGCGTGTGGTCGCCTTGATGGCGGCAACGCCATAGGCTTTGTTGCGCCCATGGGCCTTGCTCATGTACATGACGGTGTCGGCCATATCGACGGCGCGCTCCCACTCCAGCGTCAGGCCGGAGGGCGCCATCGGAAAACTGGCAAAGCCGATGGAGGCGCTGATCGGGATGGACAGCGGACCGTGGTCCACCGGCAGCCCGCCGAGTTGGTCGAGCAGGCGCTGGGCCAGCAGCCGCGCATCCTCGGTGTGTTCGGAGCGCACCAGGATGAGAAATTCCTCCCCGCCCCAGCGCACCACCAGGTCCTGCTCGCGCAGCACGCTGCGCAGGCGCCGCGCCACCTCCACCAGCACCGAGTCGCCCGCAGCGTGGCCCCATTGATCGTTGATGCGCTTGAAGTGGTCGATGTCGATCAGGAACAGGCTGCCGCGCAGCCCCTGCCGCTCATCACACCAGGCCTGCACATCCTTCTGGAAGTGACGGCGGTTGGCCAGGCCGGTGAGCGGATCCCGCTCGCTCTGCACCCGCAGCGATTCATTGGTCTGCGCCAGTGCGGCATTGGTGCGCCGCACCCGCCGATAGGCCGCGGCCAGCAGGGCGGCAGACAGGAGCACGCCCACGCCCACCTCGGCCCACAGCTTCAGCTGCAGATCCCGGTTGCGAATCTGCTCCGCCTTGAGGCTGCTGTCCTGATTCAGCAGGCGGATCTCCCGCTGACGCTGCTGGTCTTCAAAACGCGCCTGCGCTTCCAGCATCGCCTTGCGGGTTTCGTCCCGCAGGACGGCATCAAACAGCTGGCGCGAGCGGTGATAGGCATCCACCGCGCCCGCCACATCGTCGGCTTTCTCCAGATACCGGCCCAGCTCCAGCCAGGAATCGGCGGTGTAGCTGCTCGCCTCGCGTTGCGCATCCATGGTGATGGCCTGCAGCACATCGCGTTTGCCTTCTTCCAGCCGCCGCAGGCCGATTTTGGCGAGGCCCATGTTCTGACGGGCTAGGATTTCGGTGTGGACGTCGTGCAGCTCCTGCGCCAGCACATTGGCGCGCTGGGACAGGTCCAGCGCGCGGGAATAGTTGTCCTGGCGCAGCTCAAAGTCGGCGAGATTGCCCAGCGCCAGCGCCTCGAGGTAGCGGGACCGCGCCTCTTGCGCATACCGCAGCGCCTGTTCGCCGCCGAGCTTGTTCAGGGAGGTGTCGGCGTCCTGCGAATGCACGATGGCCAGCATCGTGTAGACGTTGTAGAGCAGGACTGGGTCCGGATCGCGCTTGGCCGCGGCCAGGGCCTCATCGAGGATCTGCTGGGCATGGTCCACCTGCTGCGCCCGGAAATAGGAGAAGGCGAGGGTGACCTGGGCCGTGGCAGCGCGCCAGGTCGAGCCCATGGCACGCGCCTGGTCGATGGCCTTGCCGACGCTGTCCACCGAGACATCCACCTCGCCATAGTCGCTCTGCAGATAGCCGCGCAGCAGCGTGGCGCGATACAGCATGCGCGGCTCGGCCTTGGTGGCATCAAGCTCCCCAAGGCCCGCCAGCATCCGGATGCCGGCGCCGAGCTGACCGTTGTTCTTCAGCCATTGGGCCTTGGCCAGCATCAGCGCCAGGGGCACCTGCGCCCGCTGCGGCGAGTTGGCGGGCCAGGTCTTGAGGGTCTCGATGGCGGCCTCATGGCCGCTGCGGTCCCGGATCTGCGCCAGCAACGCCGCGCGTTGGCTGACCGCCTCCATCCGCTCCGCACTGCCGACGGGCAGCCGCGCCTCCAGGGCCAGCAACTGCTGGATATGCTCCTGCGGCTGCGCCGCGCCGATGCGCTCCTGCTGCTCCAGCTCCATCGCCATCGCCCGGTCCTGGGCGGCCGGCGCCTCCGGGCCCGGTCCGACATCAGCAGTGGGGCGGGCCGGACATCCGGTCAGCAGGGACGCCGATCCCAGCACCAACATTGCCAGCCAGCCCCCCCACAGACTGCGCCGATGGCGCGCCCCTGGCGGCTCGTTCCACCCTCGCAGGTCCGCATCCGCACTCGGGAGACGGGCGCACGCGGGCGCCTGCAGGGCCGATGCGTGGGGGGCTCGTGAACTCCGGAACATGTGCGTCGTGGCGATGGGGCGGCGGGTGGCTGCTGGAATGGCGACGTTTGTACGTGTTGTTACCGGTTGTTCTGGCGGCGATCGCCAGGCAATCGTGCACTACTGCGCGAGGTGGGAGGATAAGGCGTGCCAGCGCCTCCGAGCGACCGTCGCGCAGTCCGGGCGTTCAGCGCCCGGATCGCTTCAGCACCGCATGCAGCAAGATGGCGCCAAAGGTTGCGGTGCCAATGCCGCCCAGCGACATGCCGCCCAGATGCAAGGTGTAGTCGCCGGTGCCGATCACCAGCGTGATGGCGGCCACCATCAGGTTGCGCGGGTCCTTGAAATCGACCTGATGCTCCACCCAGATGCGCGCACCGGCCACGGCGATCAGACCGAACACCACGATGCTGACCCCGCCCATCACCGCCAGCGGAATTGCCTGGATGAGCGCGCCGAACTTGGGTGAGAAGCCCAGCAGCAGCGCCATCACCGCGGCCACCACGAAAACGGCGGTCGAGTAGATGCGGGTGGCGGCCATCACGCCGATGTTCTCGGCATAGGTGGTGACGCCGGTCCCGCCGGAGGCACCGCTGATCATCGTGGCCACGCCGTCGCCGACGAACGCCCGTCCGAGGTAGGGCGTCATGTCCCGACCGGTCATGGCGCTCACCGCCTTGAGGTGGCCCAGGTTTTCCGCCACCAGGATCAAGGCGACCGGCACGATTATCAGGATCGCCTGCTGGTCAAAACGGGGGGCGGTGAAGGTGGGCAGACCCAGCCAGGCGGCGGCCTGGACGCCGCTCAGGTCGATCGGCTTGCCCAGACCCAGGCCGTTGGTCAGCAGGGCGTAGAGCAGGCTGGCGGCAATCAGGCCTGCCAGGATGAGCAGCCGTCGCACCATGCCGCGCCCATGCACGGCCACCAGGGCCACACAGACGAAGGTCAGGCCCTGCATCCAGGCGTCGAAATGGGTAGGCGCCATGTTCTTGATGGGCACCGCCGCCAGATTCAGGCCGATGACCGCCACCACCGCGCCGGTGACGACCGGCGGCATCAGCTTCTCCACCCAGCCGCCGCCCACGGCCGCCACCACCAGGCCGATCACCGTATAGACCAGCCCGCAGATGACGATACCGCCGAGCGCCGCAGGCAGATTCGGATTGGGGCCGCTGCCGCCGTAGCCGGTGGCGGCGATCACCACGCCGATGAAGGCGAAGCTCGAACCCAGATAGCTGGGCACCCGGCCGCCGGTGATGAAGAAAAACAGCAAGGTGCCGACGCCACTCATCAGCACGGCCACATTCGGGTCAAAGCCCATCAGCAGCGGGGCCAGCACCGTCGCGCCAAACATCGCGATCACATGCTGCAGCCCCAGTGCGACCGTTTGCGGCCAGGACAGTCGCTCATCCGGCGCCACCGCCGTCTCGGGGCCGGCCGCTACGGCGCGCCAGCGCATCAACCCACTCATGTTCTTCTCTACCTCAGTGAAAACAGTCACCGAGTGTAGTGAGGCTGGCCGAGGGCGCGCTCCGGGCATGCCCGAAAGGGGCGGGCCGGAGCGTCAGGCCGGAGCGTCGGGCTAAAGCTCAGGCCAAGGCGTCAGGCCACGGCTGGCGCCTCGGCCGCATCCCGCCCGGTGTAGCCGCGCGGCACGGCGCCCAGCAGGTCGCGGGTGTATTTCATCTTCGGTGCGGCCAGCAGCGCCCGGGCGTCGGCCTGTTCCACCACCGCGCCGTGCTGCATCACCAGCACTTCGTCGGAGATGAACTTCACCACCGCCAGATCGTGGCTGATGAAGATGTAGCTCAGGCCGAACTCGTCCTGCAAATCCTTGAGCAGGTTGAGCACCTGGGCCTGCACCGACACGTCCAGCGCAGACACCGCTTCATCCAGCACCAGCACCTCCGGCCGCAACGTCAGGCATCGCGCGATGGCGATCCGCTGGCGCTGGCCGCCGGAGAACTCGTGCGGATACTTGTGCAGCGCCGTTTCATCCAGTCCCACCCGCCGCAGCAGCGCGCTGGCCGTGGCCAGGCGCTCCTCATGCGAGGCGCCGATACCGTGAATCTCCATCGGCTCCAGCAGGGTCTGCAAAATGGTGAAGCGCGGATTCAGCGAGGCATAGGGATTCTGGAAGACGACCTGAATGCGGCGGCGCATCTTCTGCCAATCCGCGCCCGACATCTTCAGCAGGTCCCGACCTTCAAACAGCACTTCACCGCCGGTGGGCTCATGCAGGCGCAGCAGGGTCAGACCCATCGTCGTCTTGCCGGAACCGGACTCGCCCACCACGCCCAGGGTGTGACCCTTGCGCAGCTGGAAGTCTACGCCCTTGACCGCCTGGAACTCCTGCTTGCTGAAGAGCCCCGACTTGAAGAAGAAACTCTTGCGCAGGCCGCGCGCCTCCAGGATGACCGGTGCGTTCGGATCCTTGGTCTTGCCACCGCCCTGGGCCTGACGGCCGGCGATGTGATCGTCGATCACCATCAGGCGGGCCGGGTTCTCCGTCAGCGACGGCCGGCAGGCCAGCAGGGCCTTGGTGTAGGCATCCTGCGGCGCATGGAAGATTTGCGCCACCGGTGCCTGCTCGCGGACCTCGCCGTGGCGCATCACCACCACATGGTCGGCGATCTCACCCACCACGCCCAGGTCGTGGGAGATGAACAGCATGCTCATCCGATGCTTGTCTTTCAGCCGGGCCAGCAGTTCCATCACCTGGCGCTGGATGGTCACGTCCAGGGCGGTCGTCGGTTCGTCGGCAATCAGCAGCTTGGGGTTGCAGGCCAGCGCCACCGCGATCATCACCCGCTGCTGCTGGCCGCCGGACATCTCATGCGGATAGCTGCGCAGGCGCCGCTTCGGATCGGGGATGCCGACCTCGTTGAGCAGCTCCTCCGCCCGCACCAGCGCCTGACGACGGGACATGCCCAGATGCTTCATCAGCGGCTCCATGATCTGGTCCGCCACGGTGAACACCGGGTTGAGCGAACTCATCGGATCCTGGAACACGCAGGCAATCTCGCGGCCGCGCACCGCCTGCAACTGGCGCAGGCTGGTCTTGAGCAGATCCCGCCCCTGGAAGAGGATATGCCCGCTGCGCTCGGCGTTGTCCGGCAGCAGGTTCAGGATGGACATGGCGGTCACGCTCTTGCCCGATCCTGATTCGCCCACCAGTGCCACGGTGCTGTTTTCCGGGATGTCGAAGCTCACGCCCTTCACCGCCAGTGCCCGTTGCACGACGCCATCGACCTTGCCGACGCGGAAGGCCACTTTCAAGTCCTGAATACTCAGCAACATCGTTTTTCTCCTCAGGGCTCAGCGCAGCTTCGGGTCGAGCGCATCACGCAGCGCATCGGTGAACAGCGAGAAGGCGGTGACAAACACGGCCATGAACACCGTCACCACCGCCAGCTGCCACCAATAGCCGAGGATCAGCTCGTTCTGGGCTTCGGACAGCATCGTGCCCCAGGAGACCTGGTCCACGCTCACGCCCAGACCCAGGTAGGACAGGATCACTTCGCTCTTGATGAAGGACACCACATGCAGCGAGAGCTGCACCAGGGCCACATGGGAGACGTTGGGCAGGATGTGCTTGAACATGCGCGAGGTGCGGCTGGCGCCGATGGCCTCGGCCGAGCGCACATACTCACGCACCGAGTGCTTGATGAACTCGGCACGCACCAGGCGGTAGATGCCGGTCCAGCCGGCCAGGCCCAGGATCATCACCACCGGCAGCACGCCGCGGCCGAACACCACCGCAAAGGCGAAGATCAGCAGGATGTTGGGCATGGCAGTGAAGACGTTGTAGACCCACTCCAGGAAGTCGCCCACCTTGCCGCCGTAGAAGCCGGACAAGGCGCCCAGCACCGTGCCGATCAGCGTGGCGACCACCGCGGCGAGCACGCCCACCATGATCGAGATCTCGGCGCCCTTGATGGCCTTGGCCAGCACATCGCGGCCGAGCCGGTCCGCACCGAAGGGCAGGGTCTGCGCGCGCGGCGATTCATCGGTCTTGTACTGCTTGGCCCGCTCGGCCCATTCGCCGTACTTCGGGGCCAGCGGGTCGATGTCGCTCAGGTCGACGTTCGGGCCCTTGACGGTGGCCACCGCGGCGGTGCTTTCGGCAGCGCCGGGGCCCATGAAGGTCGGCGGCGCGTTGGGCACGCCGGTTTCCTTCTGCCAGTCGGCGGCCACCATGCCCAGGCCCGCGGCCAGGACCAGCAGCAGCGACAAGGCCACGATGGTCAGGGCCGTCATGCCCACCTTGTCGGCCCGCATGCGCCGCCAGGACGCGGCCCACACCCCTTGGGATTTCCGTGCCGGCGGGCTGCTGGTGCCGGCGGATGTCATCACACTGCTCATGCTGCGGTCTCCGTCCGTTGCGCCGTCACTTCAACACCACCCGGGGATCGACCAGCTTGTAGAGCAGGTCGGTGACCAGGTTGACCACCATGGTCATGGCCGCGATGTAGATCGCAAAGGCCTGGATGACCGGATAGTCGCTGCGGTTGACCGCCAGCAGGATCTCGCGGCCCAGGCCCGGGATCGAGAAGAACACCTCCAGCAGGAAGGAGCCGACGAACAGGCTGGGCAGCGCGACGGAGATGTTGGTCAGGATGGGGATCAGCGCATTGCGCAGCACATGCTTGAGCAGGATGGTGCGCTCGGTCAGGCCCTTAGCGCGCGCCGTGCGCACGTACTCATGGCCGATCTCGTCCAGGAAGAAGGTGCGGTAGAGCCGCGTGTAGGGCGACAGCGCCACCGCCACCGCCACGAACACCGGCAGCGGCGCATAGGTGGTCAGGTTGGTCCAGAGGCTGTCGCTCCAGCCCTGCACCGGGAACCAGCCGAGCTGGAAGGCGAACACGTACTGGAAGACGATCACATACACCAGCAGCGAAATCGACACCGCAATGGTGGTGCCCATCATGACCACCCGGTCGACCGCACGGCCGCGCAGGTAAGCCACGATCAGCGCGAAGGGCACCGGCAGCAGCACCTCCAGCAGCAGGATCGGAATCATCACCGTCAGCGTGGCGGGCAGCCGCGTCGCGAAGAGATGGGCCACCGATTCATTCGTCGCCCAGCTCTTGCCCCAGTCGAAGGTCACGATCTGCTGGAGGAAGATCAGCAGCTGCTCATACAGCGGCTTGTTCAGCCCGAGCTGCTCGCGAATGGCCTGGATCTGATCAGCGCTGGCATTGAGGCCGCCCAGCACTTCGGCAGGATCGCCGCCAAACCATTTGAAGAGGAAGAACACCAGCAGCACGACCCCCAGCAGCGTGGGGATCATTTGCCACAGGCGCCTGATCAGATAAGCCGCCATTGCTGGGGGACTCCATTCAAGCGACGCCACGGGGCGACAGAAAAAGCAAAACCCCGGACGCTTGTGACGGCCAGGGCCCTTCGGAACCAAATCACGCGCGAGTCTATGACAGCGCTCCTGGCAGCCGCACCGGCATTTGCCCTGAATGCATCGGAGAAAACTGGGGGCGCACTTCGGTTGTTCCTGCGGATGGGGCGTCCTGCGCCCAGGCGGCTGAGTGAGGCGCGAAGCCGCATCCCGCTTGAGGGTTGTTGGCATGGTCAAGGGCGGTGCCCGCCCCTAGACTGCGCGTTTTATCGCGCCGGGTCACGAGCCCGGTGCGGACGATTCTGAGGATGGTGTTTCGATGCGACGTTTGATGGCCTCGACCCGAGGCCTGGCCACGGCCCTGATGTTTGGTGTCTCTTTCGGCTTCGCCCCCTGCTTCGCGCAGGGTGCGGGTGCCCCCGTACCTGCGTCCATACCTGCGTCCGGCCCTGCCGCCGCAGGGGCTGCTGCTTCTGCTTCAGTGGCAGCTCCCTCGGGCCCCGAGAAGGTGCTGCGCGTGGCCTATCGCCAGGCCGAGACCGGCTTTGACCCGGCCTATGTGACTGACCTCTACTCGCGCAACATCCTCGCCAACATCTTCGACACGCCGCTGCGTTTCAGCTACCTCAAGCGGCCCTACCAGCTCGAGCCCTCCGTCACCGACGGGCTGCCCGAGGTGCTGGACAACGCCACCCGCTTCGTTTTCAAGTTCAAGCCCGGCATCTACTTCGCCGACGATCCGGTGTTCAAGGGCAAGAAGCGCGAGCTGACCGGCGCCGACCTCATCTATTCCATCAAGCGTCACTACGATCCGCAGGTCAAGAGCGGCCATCTGTATCGCCTGCAGGGCGCGGGCATCCTCGGTCTGGACGAGGTGCGCAATGCCGCGCTCAAGGGCGGCAAACCCTTCGATTACGACCGCGCGGTGGACGGCCTGCGGCTGCTGGACCGCTACACCGTCGAGGTCCGCGTGCGCAACAGCGACCCGCGCTTCACCTACAACTTCGCCGACCCGATGCTGAGCCTCGTCGCTCGCGAAGTGGTGGAGGCGTATGCCGGTCATGTGGGGGAACATCCGGTGGGCACCAATGCCTACCTGCTGTCGCAATGGCGTCGCTCCTCGCTGATCGTGCTGACCCGCAATCCCAATTTCCGCGAGGTCTACTATCGTGAAGCGGTGCCATCGCATCGGCCGGATCTGGCCGAGGACGTGAAGAAGCTGCAAGGGCGGCGCCTGCCGATGGTGGACCGGGTGGAGGTGTCCATCATTGAAGAGAGCCAGCCGCGCTGGCTGTCCTACCTGCGCCGCGAGTTCGACCTGCTCGACGACCTGCCCAATGAATTCGCGCCTGTGGCCATTCCGCAGAACAAGCTGGCGCCCAACCTGGCCAAGCAGGGTCAGCGCGCCGTCCGCTACGAGCGCGCGGACATCAGCATGAGCTACTTCAACATGGAAGATCCGGTGGTGGGGGGCTACACCGCCGACAAGATCGCGCTGCGCCGGGCCATTGGCCTGGCGATCAATCTGGACGAGCAGGTCCGCCTGCCGCGCCGCGGTCAGGCCAAGCCCGCCCAGGGCATCATCTCTCCGGGGGTGTTTGGCTACGACCCGCAGCTGAAGTCCGAGATGGGCGAGTTCGACCGGGCCCGCGCCAAGGCGCTGCTGGACCTGTATGGCTATGTCGACAAGGACGGCGACGGCTGGCGCGACCTTCCCGATGGCAGCCCGCTCACCATCGAATACACCACCGAGCCTGAGGGTCAGAAGCGCCAGCTGGCCGAGCTGTGGCAGAAGAACATGACGGCCATCAACGTGCGCATGCGCTTCAAGATCGGCAAGTGGCCGGAGAACCTGAAGGCTGCGAACGCGGGCCGGCTGCAGATGTGGGGCCTGGGCTGGAGCGCCGACGTGCCGGATGGCGAGAACTTCCTGGGGCTGGCGTATGGACCCAGCAAGGGTCAATCCAACAAGTCGCGTTTTGACCTGCCGGAATACAACCGCCTGTACGACCAGCAGCATTCGATGCCGGACGGCCCGGAGCGTCTGGCGATCATGCAGAAGATGCAGCGCATGGCGGTGGCCTACATGCCGTTCAAGGCGGAGACGCATCGGATCTACACCGACATCACGCAGCCGTGGGTGCTCGGCTACGACAAGAACCTCTATCAGCGCGACTTCTGGGCTTATGTCGATATCGATACCGATGTGCTGCGCAAGTCGCAGTCTCACTGATCCCCACGTCCCATCACCTCCCCGCACCCGCGCCAGCCGAAGCCGCTGGGCGCGGGTCGCCGCAGTGCCGGTGCTGCTGGCGGCGCTGCTGACCGGCCCTGTCGCCGCTCTGACGGCACAGGCGCAGTCGTCGCGGGCCGACGGCAGCCCGCCCAAGGTGCTGCGTTTTGCGCTGCGGGTGGCCGAGACCGGATTCGATCCGGCCAAGGTCAGCGACCTCTACTCCCGCATGATCACGCCCCACATCTTCGAGGGGCTCTACACCTACGATCACCTCGCCCGGCCCGCCCGCATGAAGCCGCTCACGGCGGCGGCGATGCCGGAGGTCAGCGATGACTTCCGCGTCTGGACGGTGCGCCTGCGGCCCGGCATCTACTTCGCCGACGATCCCGCCTTCAAAGGCCGCCCGCGCGAGCTGACCGCGCAGGACTACGTCTATTCCATCAAGCGCTTCGCCGATCCGGCGGTGATGTCGCCCAGCTGGGGCGAGATCGAGGAGCTGGGCCTGATCGGTTTGAACGACTACCGCGCGGAGGTGCGCAAACGCGGCATCCCGTTCGACTACGACAAACCCATCGAAGGCCTGAAGGCGCTGGACCGCTACACCTTGCAGTTCAAGGTGGTGGAGACCCGTCCGCGGCTGATGGAGAACTTCGCGCAGAGCGACCTGTATGGCGCGGTGGCGCGGGAAGTGATCGAGGCCTACCCCGGCCAGTCCGCCGCGCATCCGGTGGGCACCGGGCCGTTCATGCTGACGCAGTGGCGGCGCAGCTCCCGCATGGTGCTGGAGCGCAATCCCGTCTACCGGCCTCGCTTCTACGATCAGGAGGTGCAGCCGCCGGCGGAAGATGCCGAGGGTCAGGAACTGGCCGCCCGATTCAAAGGCCGACGCCTGCCGATGATCGACCGCGTCGAGATCAACGTGATCGAGGAAAACCAGCCGCGCTGGCTGTCCTTCCTCAGCGGCGAGTTCAACTTCATCGAACGGGTGCCGGAGGACTACATCAGCCAGGCGCTGCCCAACGGGCATCTGGCCCCGAATCTGGCCAAGCAGGGCATGAAGGCTTATCGCGTTTCGGCGACGGATGTGCTGTTCACCGCCTTCAACATGGAAGACGCGGTGGTCGGCGGCTACACGCCGGACAAGGTCGCCCTGCGCCGCGCCATCGGCCTGGCCATGGATGTGGACCGTGAACTGCGGGTGGCCCGCCGCGGCCAGGGCTATGTGGCGCAGTCGCTCTACCTGCCCAACACCAGCGGCTTCGATCCCGCCTTCAAGAGCGAGGTGGGGGACTTCGATCCCGCCCGCGCCAAGGCCCTGCTGGATCTCTACGGCTATGTGGACAAGGACGGCGACGGCTGGCGCGATCAGCCGGACGGCCGTCCGCTGGTGCTGGAAAGCCTCACCACGCCGGAGCTGTTCCAGCGCCAGATCGATGAGATCTATCAGAAGAATCTCGCTGCCGTCGGGCTGAAGCTGGTCTTCAAGACCGGCAAGTGGCCGGAGAACCTCAAGGCGATGCGGGCGGGTCGGTATTCGATCTGGTCGCTCGCGACGTCGGGATCCAAGCCCGATGGACAGGACTCTCTGGCACGGATGTACTCGGGTCAGATCAACGGTCAGAACTACGCACGGTTCTCTCTGCCGGCCCTGGACAAGCTGTATGACGAGGCCAGCCATCTGCCCGATGGCCCGGAGCGGGAGGCGGTGTTCCTGCAGACCAAACGCATCGCTGCGGCCTACATGCCCTACAAATACCGGGCGCACCGCTACATCACCGACATCACACGGCCGGAAGTGGTCGGCTACCGGCGCGCGCCCTTCTGGCAGAACTGGTGGGAGTATGTGGACATCGATCCGAACTGATCGCATCGCCGCCGGCGTTCGTGTTGCCGCCGGCCTTCGTATTGCCGCCGGCCTTCGAGTGGCTGCCTGCGCGGTCGGCGCGGCGCTGGTCGTCGTGTGTGCTCCGGTGTGGTCCTCAGCCCCTGACGGGAACGCCTCGGACGCAGCGCCTGTGACGGCGGGTGCGGCGGCGAGTGTGGCGGCGCCTGTGGACGCCCGCGAGAAGGTGCTTCGCTACGCCTTCCTCGTGGCGGAAAGCACCTTCGATCCGGCTCAGATCAGCGACCTCTATTCGCGCGCGGTGACAGCGCACATCTTCGAGTCGCTCTACAACTACGACTATCTCGCGCGGCCCTACCTGCTCAAGCCCAACACGGCTGCTGCGATGCCGGAGGTGTCGGACAACTTCCGCACCTGGACCATCCGCCTGCAGCCGGGGATCTATTTTTCGGACGACCCCGCCTTCAACGGCCGACGCCGTGAGCTGACCGCACAGGACTATGTCTACAGTCTCAAGCGCTTCTTTGACCCGGCGGTGAAGTCGCCGCTGTATTCCAGCTTCCGCCAGGAAGGCATCAAGGGGCTGGAGGCGCTGCGGGAAGACGCGCTCAAGCGCAAGCAGCCGTTCAACTACGACAAGCCGGTGGAGGGCGTGAAGGCGCTGGACCGCTACACGCTGCAGTTCAACCTCGAATCTCCACGGCCGCGCTTCCTCTACAACCTGGCCGGCGGCGACACCTACGGCGCCATGGCGCGTGAAGCGGTGGAGCGCTATGGCGCCAGCGTTGGTGAACATCCGGTGGGCACCGGCCCCTTCAAGCTGGAAAAGTGGCGACGCACGTCCTTCATCCGCCTGGTGCAAAATCCTCAGTTCCGCGAGGTGCTGTATGACGTGCAGCCCAATGCGGACGACGCCGAAGGGCAGGCGCTCAAGGCCCGCTTCCAAGGTCGGCGGTTGCCGCTGGTGGATGCGGTGGAGATCAGCATCATCGAAGAAGGCCAGCCGCGCTGGTTGTCCTTCCTCAACCGAGAATTCGACCTGATGTACACGCTGCCGGAGGAATACGCGGATGTCGCGTTGCCTCACGGGAAGCTGGCGCCCAACCTGGCCAAACAGGGCATGCATCTGCACCGGGTGCTGGCGAGCGATCGCTACCTCTACTACTTCAACATGGAAGATCCGGCGGTGGGTGGATACACACCGGAGAAGGTCGCGCTGCGTCGGGCCATCGCCCTGGCGACGGATGTGCAGGCCGAGATCGCCATCGCCCGCAAGGGGCAGGCGATTCCGGCGCAGTCGGTCGTCAGTCCGATGAGCTGGGGGTATGACGAGCAGTACCGATCGGAGAACGGCGAGACCGACCTGGCCCGTGCCCGCGCGCTGCTCGATGTCTACGGCTATGTGGATAAGGATGGAGACGGCTGGCGCGACCTGCCGGATGGACGTCCGCTGGTGCTGGAGGTGGCCTCCACGCCGGACTCGCGTTCCAAGCCCTACGACGAGCTCTGGAAGCGCGACATGGACCGGCTGGGCATCCGCCTGAAGATCCGCCTGGCGCGGTGGCCGGAGAACCTGAAGTCCGCGCGTGCGGGCCAGTTGCAGATCTGGCAACTGGGCTTCAACAATTCGACGCCGGATGCGCAGCTGGGTCTGGAGCTGCTGTACGGGCCGGCATCGGGCGGTCAGAACCTCGGCCGCTTCAAGCTGGACCGCTTTGACGAGCTGTATCGCGAGATGCTGGTGCTGCCGGACGGCCCGGAGCGGCTGGCGCGACTGCGGGAAGTGCAGCGGCTGACGACGGCCTACATGCCGCAGAAGTACCGGACCCACCGCATGGTGATCGACATCACCCAACCGTGGGTGCTGGGCTACCGCCGGCCGTTCTTCAACCAGCTGTTCTGGCAGTACGTCGATATCGAGACGGAAAAGCAGCCGAAGTTTTGAAGGGGTGAGCCGTACAGCCGGAGGCCGGGACTGCCAATGCTGCGCATTGCCCGACGGTAGATCTTCGCCGCCAGGGCTACACTGCCCGCCATGTCCTTCCCCCCTGCAACGCTACGGACCGCATCAGGTCTGCTGACTTTGCCGTGCCTTCGCGTCGCCGCTGCGGCCCGGCGCACGGTGAGCACCCTTGCGGCGCAGCGCTGCATGTTGGCCTGATGTTCGGCTTCTTCCGCATCTCCTTCCGCCAGGTCCTGCTGATCGGCTTTCTGCTGATCGCCGGCCTGCTGTCGGCCGCGTCGCTGGGCGCCTTGCTCACGCTCGAACGCCTCACCGTGCAGGGCCGCGAGGCTGTGCTGCGCGCCGCGCGCATGGGCACGGAAGTGCAGCAACTCGCCGAGCGCAGCATCAGCATGGAGCGCGCCGCCCGTCAGTACCTCGTGCTGGAAGACCGCAGCCTGCGCCAGCGCTTCGAGGACGATGCCGAAGATGCCGAGCGCCTGCTGCAGCAGCTCCGCGAGCAATCCCTCCAGCCCGCCGCCCTCGACGCCTGGACCACCAAGCTCGCCGAGATCCGCAACCTGCTGGACCTCGTCGTCAAACCCGGCCCCGCCCGTCGCAAGGAGGCCGACCTCACCGCCAAGTTCCGCGAACTCAGCGCCCTGACCACCCAACTCGGCGACATGGTGCGGCAGCACACACAGCAGAGCAACGGCTCCCTGCAGGACCAGCTGGAAAGCGGTCGTGTGAAGCTGGGACAACAGGTGGTCGCGGCCATCGTGCTGTCGGTGCTGCTGGCGATGGCCTTCGGCTTCTGGCTCACTCGCCCATTGCGCCGCCTGGAGCAGGCCATCGTGCGGCTGGGGGAGAACCGGCTGGAAGAGCCGATCGATTTCCGCGGCCCCGCCGACTTGCAGTCCCTCGGCCAGCGCCTGGACTGGCTGCGGCTGCGCCTGGGTGAACTGGATGCGGACAAGGCCCGCTTCCTGCGCCACATCTCCCATGAGCTCAAGACCCCGCTGGCCGCGCTGCGCGAGGGGGTGTCGCTGCTGGAAGACGAAGTCGCCGGCGCGCTCAACGACAAACAACGTGAGGTCGCCCGCATTCTGAGGGACAACACCGCGGTGCTGCAGCGACAGATCGAGGACCTGCTGCGCTTCAACGCCGCCGCCTTTGAAGCCCGCCGTCTGCAGCGCCAGCCCACCGAGCTGGCCTCCCTGATTCAGGGCTCCATCCAGGCGCAGCGGCTGCAGTGGCAGGCGCGGGATCTGCACATCACCGTCGAAGGCGGCCCGCAGGAGATCGAGGTCGACCCCGACAAGCTGGGCGCCGCTTTCGGCAATCTGCTCTCGAACGCGATACGCTTCGCCCCGCCCGGTGGAGGAATACGTTTCGAACTGTCGCGACGGGACGGTCATTTGCTCATCGACCTGAGCGACGACGGTCCCGGCGTGGCGCCTGCCGACCAGGCCCGGATCTTCGAACCCTTCTACCGTGGCGAACGCCAGCCGGAGGACGCCTTGCGCGGCACCGGCATTGGCCTGTCCATCGTCAAGGAGTACATCGCCGCGCATGGCGGGCAGATTGACCTGCTGCCCTCCGAGCGTGGTGCCCATTTCAGAATCAGCCTGCCATGCAGTCACACGCACCTTCCTCCCGCTCACGCCTGACGCTGACCCCGGTCGCTGCCAGCCTGTCCCTGCTGCTGGCGGCCGGTTGCGCGCCGCTGCCGCCCAAGACGGTGGTGCGCGAGGTCCGCGTGGAGGTGCCGGTGGAAGTGCCCACGGTGAGTCCCGGCGACACCGCCACCCGCAGCCTGCTGGCCTATCACGACCGCATCCGCCAGATGGGCACCGCCGAGCTGGCGCAGGAAGTGCTGCCGCGCGACGACGCCAATCTGCCCGCCGCGTCCGCCGTGCCGCTGGCCCTGGCGCTGATGACCAGCCACGCCCCCGGCGAACTTGCGCGTGCACAGACGCTGCTGGACCAGGTGCTGCGGCAGCCGGACGCCGCGGCGTGGAAGCCGATCGCGCAGTTGCTGATGGATCGCCTGACGGAACAGCGCCGTCTGGAAGATCAGGCCGACAAGCTCAACCAGCAGCGCGCCAGCCTGCAGCAGCGCCTGGACCAGGCCAATCAGAAGCTTGAAGCCTTGAAGGCCATCGAGCGCAGCCTGGTGGCTCCGCGTCCCGCATCGCCGGCCCAGCCGCCGGCCGCCAGTGCGCCCGCCAACGGAGCGTCGAAATGACGGGCCCGCGCCTGCTGGTGGTCGATGACGACGCCGACCTGCTCAAGTTGCTGTCGATGCGGCTGGATGCGGCCGGTTATGACGTCACCGCCGTCGCCTCCGCCGAGGCCGCGCTGACGCATCTGGCGGTGCAGCGTCCGGCGCTGGTACTCAGTGATGTGCAATTGCCCGGCATGGACGGCCTCGCGCTGTTCGATGCCATCCGCGAGCGGCATCCCGCTCTGCCGGTGATCCTGCTCACCGCCCACGGCACCATTCCCGATGCGGTGGCCGCCACCGCCCGCGGCGTCTACACCTATCTCACCAAACCCTTCGACGGCCGCGCGCTGCTGGACACCATCTCGCAGGCGCTGGCCCTGACCGCGCCGCAAGGCGATGCGGAAGACACCGGCGACACCGCCTGGCGCGAAGGCATCGTCAGCCGCTCCAACGTGATGGCGGAGGTGCTGGCTGAGGCCAAGCTGGTGGCGGCTTCGCAGGCCAGCGTGCTGATCCGCGGCGAAAGCGGCACGGGCAAGGAACTGCTGGCCCGGGCCATCCATGCGGCCAGTCCGCGCGCGGGCAAGCCGTTTGTGGCGGTGAACTGCGGCGCCATTCCGGAAGCGCTGCTGGAATCCGAACTGTTCGGTCACGTGAAGGGCGCCTTCACCGGCGCGGTCAGCCATCACCGCGGCCTGTTCCAGGCGGCCGATGGCGGCACGCTGCTGCTGGACGAGATCGGCGACATGCCGCTGCCGCTGCAGGTCAAGCTGCTGCGGGTGCTGCAGGAGCAGCAGGTGCGGCCGGTGGGGTCCAGTGATTCGGTGCCGATTGATGTGCGCATCCTCTCCGCCACCCACCGGGATCTGGATCTGGCCATGGCCGAAGGGCTGTTCCGCGAGGATCTTTATTACCGGCTCAATGTGGTCAGCCTCACACTGCCCGGCCTGAACGAGCGACGGGAAGACATCCCGCTGCTGGCGCAGCATCTGCTGACGCGTCTGGCCGACAAATACAACAAGCGCCTCAACGGCTTCGCGCCGGATGCGCTGAAGGCGCTGAGCATGGCCACCTGGCCGGGCAATGTCCGCCAACTGCACAACGTGGTGGAGCAGGTCTCCGCGCTGGCCACCTCGCCGCTGATTCCCCTTTCGCTGGTGCAGCGTGCCTTGCGGGTGCCCAGCATGGAAGTGCTGAGCTACGCCCAGGCGCGGGAGCGCTTCGAGCGCGAGTACCTGGTGGGGCTGCTCAAGCTCACCGATGGCAATGTGGCGGATGCGGCACGTCTGGCGGAGCGGAACCGCACAGAGTTCTACCGTTTGTTGCAGCGCAACGGCCTGAATCCGGGGCTTTTCCGGGCGGATTTGCCTGTCGCTGAATAGCGACAAGGAAAAACCCAATCAAATCAATAACTTGGAACATTCGGCCGCAGATCCGTCGCTGTCCGGCGACACATGAACCGGCAAAATTGCCGATGGCCTGCGTAAGTCATTGATTCATAACGGTTAAGTCGCGTGGCACGGGTGTTGCTTTAACCCCGGCACATGCGTACTCCAGCCCCCTCCCTCACCCCCCGATACGCCGGCCTCCTGATGGGCATGGCGATCATGCTTCGCTGCGCTGCAGCACAGGCGTTCGGCTTCGATGATGTGGCCGAGCGTGCACGTGCGCTGGCGGCCAAGCCGTATCAACCGTCCACTCAGACGCTGCCGGCCGAGCTCAAGAATCTCGACTACGACGGCGCCCGGGACATCCGCTTCAAGCCCGCCCGCGCGCTGTGGCGAGAAGAGAAGCTGCCCTTCGAGGTGATGTTCTTCCACCTGGGTCACTATCAGACCGAGGCGGTGCGCATCCACGAAATCCAGAGCGGCAACGCCAAGGCGATTCCCTTCCGCACGCAGGACTTCGACTACGGCAAGAACAAGCTGTCCCCGAAGCAATGGGGCGATCTGGGCTTCGCGGGTTTCCGCGTGCACTACCCGCTGAACAACAACGGCTACAAGGATGAGCTGCTGGTGTTCCAGGGCGCCTCCTACTTCCGCGTGCTCGGCGCGGGCCAGCACTACGGCCTGTCGGCCCGCGGCCTGGCCATCGACACCGTCGGCGGCAAGGGCGAGGAATTCCCGCGCTTCACCGAGTTCTGGATCGAGCGCCCCGCGGCCGATGCCAAGACCCTGACCGTCTACGCGCTGCTCGATTCCAAGAGCGTGAGCGGCGCCTACCGCTTCGTGGTCCAGCCGGGCAGCGAAACGGTGGTGGATGTGAAGGCCCGCATTTTCCTGCGCAATCCGGTGGCCACCCTGGGCCTGGCGCCGCTGACCAGCATGTACCTGTTCGGTGAGAACCAGCCGCAGATCGGCGACTTCCGCCCCGAGGTGCACGACTCCGACGGCCTGATGGTCAACAGCAGCACCGGCGAATGGATCTGGCGCCCGCTGATGAATCCCAAGGGCATCTTCACCACGTCCTTCGGCCTGCCGGGCGTGCGCGGCTTCGGCCTGATGCAACGGGACCGCCGGTTCGCCAGCTATGAAGACGTGGAAGCCCGCTACGACAAGCGTCCTTCCACCTGGATCGAGCCGGTGGGCGACTGGGGCCCGGGCCGCGTGGAGCTGATGCAGCTGCACACGCCGGACGAGACCCACGACAACATCGTCGCCTACTGGGTGCCGGCCAAGCAGCCCGCCCCGGGCCAGCCGCTGGACTTCTCCTACAAGCTCCACCAGCAGGGCGATGAACCGCAGCAGCGTCCGCCTGGCGCCTGGGCGGTGCAGACCCGCACCGGCTACAGCTACGCCAAGCTGGCCGAGAACGAAGTCCAGTACATCGTCGATTTCGAGGGCCCGTCCCTGAAGGCCCTGCCGGCCGGCGCTGTAGTGAAAGCGCAGCTGAGCACCAACAGCAACGGCCAGATCACCGAAGCCAACGCCTATCCGAACCCGGCCACCGGTGGCTGGCGGATGACGGTCCGTGCCAAACAAGTTCGCCCCGGGCAGCCGCTGGAGCTGCGCGGTTTCCTCCAACACGACAACAACGTTCTGACCGAAACATGGAGCCTCGTATTACCTCCCCAATGAGCGCCGGCCTCGCCGGCCCGGCGGGCGCAAGCGCTCCGCCGGTCAACCGTGGTGCCATGGTGCCGCGTCCGTGGTTCAGCAGCGCCCCTGTCGAAGGGGCCCTGCCCGCGGCGCCGGAACTGGCCCCCTGGGAACGCGCCGCCCGACGTCGGCGCCAGGCCCTGATGCTGTCCATCGGTGCTGCCACCGCGCTCGCCACCGGCGTGCTGGTGCACACCCAGGGCGGCTGGGCCGCGCCCGGATTGCCGCTGCTATTGCAGTGCCTGCATCTGAGCCTGTTCGTGTTGCTCTTCGCCTGGGTGAGCGCGGGCTGCGTCACCGCGGTCATGGGCTTCTGGGTCCAGCTGCGGGGCGACCGGCATGCCCTGTCGGCCCACTCGGCCGGCAACGGCCCGATCTCGGCGGATGCCCGCACCGCCCTGGTCATGCCGATCTGCAATGAGGACGTGACCACCGTGTTCGCCGGCCTGCGGGCCAGTTGCGAATCGCTGGCGGCGGCGGGTGCTCTGCGTCTGTTCGACGTGTACATCCTGTCGGACAGCAGCGATCCGGAATGCCGCACGGCCGAGCTGGCCGCGTGGGCGGAACTGCGTGAGCAATTCGCCGGTCAGGGTCGCATTCACTATCGCTGGCGCCAACGCCGGGTGAAGAAGAAGGCCGGCAACGTGGCCGACTTCTGCCGCCGCTGGGGTCGCAACTACCGCTACATGGTGGTGCTGGATGCGGACAGCGTGATGAGCGGCGACTGCCTGCTGACGCTGGTCCGCCTGATGGAAGCCAACCCCCGTGCGGGCATCCTGCAGGCCGCCAACCAGGTCTGTGGTCACGAGACGCTGCATGCCCGTGCCCAGCAGTTCGCCAGCCGTGTCACCGGCCGTCTGTTTGCCGCCGGCATGCAGTACTGGCAGCTGGGTGAAGCCCACTACTGGGGCCACAACGCCATCATCCGCGTCGAGCCCTTCATGAAGCATTGCGCGCTGGCGCCGCTGCATGGCAAGGACATCATGTCGCACGACTTCGTCGAAGCGGCCCTGATGCGCCGTGCCGGCTATCAGGTGTGGCTGGTGCATGACCTGATTGGCAGCTACGAACAGCAACCGCCGCATCTGCTGGCCGAGCTGCAGCGTGACCGCCGCTGGTGCCAGGGCAACCTGCAGAACATCCGTCTGGTCGCCGAGCCGGGCCTGCACTCGGTGCACCGTGCCATGCTGGTGACGGGCGCGCTGTCCTACTTCGCCGCGCCGCTGTGGCTGCTGTATGTGTGCCTGGGCGCCCTGCTGTGGAACGTGGGCGGCAATGAAGCCTTCCATCCGTTCACGCCGGAAGGCAACCTCGCACCGGGCGTGCTGGCGCTGTGGATGGGCACCATCGGCATGCTGACGCTGCCGCGCCTGCTGTCTGTCGGCGCCGTGCTGCTGCGCGGTGAACAAGGCCAGTATGGCGGCACGCTGAAGCTGCTCGGCAGCTCCGCCGTCGAAGCGCTGATGGCACTGCTGCAGGCTCCTCTGCGCATGGTGGCCCACAGCATCTTCTGCCTGGTGGCCGTGACCGGCATCTCGCTGGAGTGGAAGTCGCCCCCGCGGGCCGCGGAAGACGTGTCCTGGAAGGAAGCCTTTGCAGCCTTCGGTCGCCCGGGTCTGGCGGCCCTGGCGGTGGCGGTGGTGCTGGCGGTGCTGCGTCCGTCCACGCTGCTGTGGATCGCGCCGATCGCTCTGCCGCTGATGCTGGCCGCGCCGATCACCGTGCTGACCAGCCGGGCCCGTCTGGGTGCCCGTGTGCGCCAGCTGGGCCTGTTGCTGATCCCCGAGGAAAGCCTGACCCCGACGGTGCTGCGTCATGCCTGGGCCTATGGCCAGCAGAGCCGCGCCCTGCCGGGCTGGGCCGACATGCTGGAGAACCGCCGCCTGCTGGCGCTGGCTTGCCAGGCCATGGGTCGGCGCGACACCGGCCGCGGTCTGCGGGCCCATGTGCGGGACCTGCATCTGTCGCGCATCGCGATGCTGCCGGGTGCCCTGCACAGCATGGCCGCCAACGAACGCATGCGTTTCCTGAGCGAGCCCAGCCACCTGCTGCGTCTGAGCCAGCTCAAGGCAGCCTGAGCCTCTCACGCTCCGTTGCTCCGGCGCGGGGGGTTGGTTGAACATAGGGGGCACCCCCCCCCCCGGTGGGGTTTACGGCGCGAAGGGGCGCACAGCACGGGGCGGCAACCCCCCCCCCCCGCCCC
>CBIHOT010000025.1:0-75681 GCA_966211495.1 uncultured Roseateles sp.
ATTTTTGCGACACCTTACAAGATGCGGGGTGTCGCACTTCAACCTTGAGCCGGCCAAGTGCAGTGGCCATCCGCATTGTTCACGTCCGAGCGGCCGGTTTTTGAACGTACCAACCCTCGCTTGCCGAAGGCGGCGTCCGAACCTTGCCTGCGAGCGAGAAAGTGTCAATTGGTTCCCTACAACCAGACAGGGGCCATCAGATCCGCTCGAAATGGAACGAGGGATGCTGTCCCGGTCAGACCGGCCACCACGTATTGCCCGGGGCAATGTTTGAAGGACAGTCTTGCTATGCTGGAAAACACGGCTCAGCCCCCACTGCTTGCCTGGAAGGTGTGAATAATAGTCATGGGAGCCACGGCTACGCTCATGCGAACTTGAAGAAAATAATGGATCGACGCAAGGCGGCAGGGCAAACCACCCTTGATTACGCCACCGCACGTGACGATGCGGTGCATGCAATTACCTCGCCAAAGCCTCTCGCACCCGCATCTGATTGCAACCCCGACTGTCTGAAAAAGCAGCTTGACGAGTATTACAAGGAATGTGCAAATGCAAGCTTGCGTGTCCATGACGGCATGGGCGGCAAGGACGCCGATACTTCTAGCGGACATAATTTCTGATGAGCATTTCAATCGACGCACTTCGCCCACGAATGGCCGGTTTCAATATCGTTGACTGTGAAATCAAGGATAAAGAGACGTTCTATTTTCTTGGTCGGGAAGATTACACCCAGCGTCAGGGCCGGCGCGAGCTGGATGATGCTCCCCCGGAAGGTCGGCTGCCTAAAAGAATCTTCGTGCTCCGTCTTAATAACCTTGAGAATAAGCGATGGGGGCATATGCATCTTACTGGCCTAGATACCAGTTTCTGTGCGATGGCTTATGCTCCTGAGGAGAAGATTTTTGTGGTGGATGCGACCACAAAGGTGTGGTCGCAAAATCCTAACGCAGATGGTTTTGAACGTCCGGCGCTCACTAAGAGCGAGGGTGGAATTTTGGGTGGGCCTATAACCCGCGTCAAGTCTTTTGGCAAGGAGATCTTGGCTTCTTCGGCATATCGTCAGGTACTGAGGAGGAATGGAGTCTCCAAGTGGGAGTTAATTGGGCCGCCCATTGCAGTCTCAGATTCCGATTTTCGCGATTGCGGCTTTGATGATTTCGATCAATTCCCAGCTGGCGATCTTTATGCGGTCGGAGGTAGCGGGGAGGTATGGAATTTCGATGGAAACGTATGGCGTCGCTGTAAATTTCCATCGAATTGGGGTATTTCCGCAGTTTTGTGTGCGCCGGATGGGGATGTCTATGTGGCTGCGGGTTCAGCCATATACCGGGGGGAGGGAGATACGTGGGAGCGCCTCAAGACCGAAGGTAACATTACTTTGCCAATGAGGGATCTGGTATGGTACGAGGGTCAGTTGTGGGGGACGAATGACCACGGCGTTTGGAAATTAACCAATCGCTCGTTCGTGCCCGCTGATGTCCCATCTAGTGTAAAAGTGTGCTCTGGGAATTTGGCTGTTCGAGATGGTGTCATGCTGTTATCCGGGTACGGGGGCGCAGCCTTTAAACGGGATGGAAACTGGGCTGTGATTTTTCATGACAGTAAAGTGCGCGAGTGGTTCGAATCCAATCGCGAGAAGATCTGGACACCTCCCAAGTGACGGCATGGATCACATCGATCGATTCGCGCAGATGACCAGGCGCGCGAGCTCAAGCAGTTGCAGGAAGAGAACGCGAGGCTCAAGAAGCTCGTGGCGGACCTGAGCCTGGACAATGCGATCCTTCAGGACATCGCCGCAAAAAAATGGTCCGGCCCGCGCTGAGGGTGCAGGCCCTGGACTACGTCCGGGGCCACTACGGCATCAGTCTGCGTCGGGCCTGTCAGCTGGTTCAGGTGTCGCGAAGCACGCCCTACTACGAACGCCGCAAGGACCCACGGCCAGAGTTGCGACGACGCATGCGGGAATTGGCCAACACGCGCGTGCGCTGGGGCTACCGGCGCCTGCACGTGCTGTTGCGCCGCCAGGGCTGGCAGCTTGGGCGAAGCCAGTGCTACCGCATCTACGGCGAGGAGCAACTGCAACTGCGCTCCAAGCTGCCCAAGAAGCGCAAGATGGTCGTGCAGCGCCGACAGCGCACATTACCCACCGCGCCGGGCCAGGCCTGGTCGATGGACTTCGTGGCCGAGGAGTTCAGCCATGGCGGCAAGTTCCGCATCCTAACCGTGGTCGACGTGTTCACGCGAGAGGCATTGGCCGTGCATGCTGGGCATCGGCTCAGGGGCGAGCACGTCGTTGACGTGCTCAACCGATTGGCCCGGCATCACGGCGCTCCCAAAGCCATTTTCGTGGACAACGGCAGCGAGTTCACGGGGCGACTGATGGACATGTGGGCGTACCACCATAGCGTGCGGCTGGATTTCAGCAGACCCGGCAAGCCCACGGACAACAGCTTCGTCGAGACGTTCAACGGCTCGCTTCGGGACGAGTGTTTGAACGTGAACTGGTTCATCTCGCTGGCCGAAGCGCAGGGGCTTCTGGAGGCCTGGCGCCAGGACTACAACGAGAGCCGGCCTCACAGTGCTCTCAATGACCTGACGCCAGCCGAATATGCCCGTAGGATCAAGGAGATGGGGCCTGCCTAGTGGCCCCGAGACCGGCCGGGACTAGCGCTTCGGGCGGCTCGAAGAATCCAAGCGGATCAGCAACCCGCCGTCTTCTAGGAATTACTGTCTCGGAATTCCCGAGCAGGTCAGGAATAGCAACGCAACGCCTTTTTCGAAGCCTGACAGTCTTTGTTTCCCGCTGACAGTCTTGATTTATACGATCAGTTCCAGTCACATTCAATCGCCCCTCACTCCACCGTCACACTCTTCGCCAAATTCCGCGGCTTATCCACATCCGTCCCCCGCGCACACGCCGTGTGATACGCCAGCAACTGCAGCGGCACCACATGCAGGATCGGGCTCAGCGCGCCGTAATGCTCCGGCATCCGGATCACATGCAGACCCGGCTCGCTTTCAATCCGCGTATCCCCGTCCGCAAACACGAACAGCTCACCCCCCCGCGCACGCACTTCCTGCATGTTGCTCTTGAGCTTTTCCAGCAGCGTGTCGTTCGGCGCCACCGTCACCACCGGCATCTGTGCCGTCACCAGCGCCAGCGGGCCGTGCTTCAGTTCACCAGCGGGATAGGCCTCCGCATGGATGTAGCTGATCTCCTTGAGCTTCAGCGCACCTTCCAGCGCGATCGGATAGTGCAGACCCCGTCCCAGGAACAGCGCGTTTTCCTTGCGGGCGAATTCCTCGCTCCATGCAATCACCTGCGGCTCCAGCGCCAACACCGCCTGCACCGCCACCGGCAGGTGGCGCAATGCCTTCAGATGCTCCGCTTCCTGCTCTTCCGTCAGATGGCCACGCGTCTGCGCCAATGCCAGCGTCAGCAGGAACAGTCCGACCAATTGCGTGGTGAACGCCTTGGTCGACGCCACACCAATCTCGGCACCCGCACGGGTGATGAACGACAGCGCGCATTCACGCACCATTGCACTGGTCGCCACATTGCACACCGTCATCGTATGCAGCATGCCCAATGAACGCGCATGCTTCAGTGCCGCCAGCGTGTCGGCCGTTTCACCGCTCTGGCTGATGGTCACCACCAGCGTGCGCGGATTCGGCACGCTGTCGCGGTAACGGTATTCGCTGGCAATTTCAACGCTGGTCGGAATCTTGGCGATGCTCTCCAGCCAGTACTTGGCCGTGGAGCCGGAGTAGTAGCTCGTGCCGCAAGCCAGAATCAGCACATTGTCGATATCCTTGAAGACGCGGTAGGCCCCGTCTCCAAACAGTTCCGGCGTGATGCTCGTCACTGCATCCAGCGTGTTGGCAATGGCCACCGGCTGCTCGAAGATCTCCTTCTGCATGTAATGGCGATAGGGGCCCAGTTCGGCCGCGCCACTGTGTGCATGCACCGTGCGCACTTCCCGCTCAACGCTCTGGAATCGCCCGGTCACTTCACCGCGCGCAGTGATCCAGTAGCGGCCCAGTTGCAGGTCCACCACGTCACCCTCTTCCAGATACACGATCTGGTCGGTCACACCGGCCAGCGCCATGGCGTCCGATGCCAAGAAGAAGGCACCGGCGTGCTCATCGCGACCCACACCCAGCACCAGCGGCGAACCCTCGCGGGCGCCAATCACGCGGTGCGGCTCGTCCCGGTGGAACACGGCAATCGCGTAAGCGCCCTTGAGGCGACCCACAGCCTGCTGCACGGCGTCCAGCAGGTCGCCCTGATACAGCAGGTCCACCAGGTGGGCAATGACTTCAGTATCGGTCTGGCTCAGGAACACATAACCGTGTGCCTTCAGTTCGGCGCGCAGCTCGTCATGGTTCTCGATGATGCCGTTGTGCACCAGCGCCACCCGGCCCGGTCCCTGCGGCGCGTCCACGCCAGGGCCGTGCGAGAAATGCGGGTGAGCGTTGTGCACGGCCGGCGCGCCGTGAGTGGCCCATCGGGTGTGCGCGATGCCGGTGCCGGCCGCGACGCCGTCCTGCGCGGCCAGGGTCTGCAGTTCCGCCACGCGGGAGGTGCTGCGCGCGCGGCGCAGTTGACCGTCCTGGTGCACCGCGACGCCACAGGAGTCATAACCGCGGTACTCCAGCCGCTTCAGGCCTTCGATCAGGATGGGAACGATGTCCTTCTGGCTTACGGCGCCGACGATGCCACACATGGGAAAACTCCAGAACTATTGCGAATGGCGGCATCGTAGGCAGGTCGATCAGCAAGAGGCTTTCAATATGACGCCGTAAATGCAATATTCCTTCTCCATGGATACAAGAAGACGTTTTCTTTCATAATCAGTCCCAACATGGAAGATTCAACCACCTTCGACGCCGTGGACCTCCGCCTGCTGGACCTGCTCCAGTCCGATGCGTCCCTCTCCAACCAGGCGTTGGCCGAACGTGCACACGTCTCCCCCGCCACCTGCCTGCGGCGGGTGCGTCGGCTGGTGGACAGTGGCGTCATCGAAAAACAGGTGGCCCTCTTGTCTCCCGACAAGCTGGGCAGCGGGCTGAGCGCCCTGGTGGAGATCACGCTGGATCGCCAAGGCGCCGAGCATCTGGACGCGTTCGAAGCCCTTGCGGTCGCCGCGCCGGAAGTTCAGCAGTGCTGGCGCGTGGCGCCCGGTCCCGACTTCATCCTAATGCTGCAGGTGCCGGACATGCCGGCCTATCACGCACTGGTGCAGCGGCTCTTCACCCAGCAGGCGAACGTCCGGAACGTAAAGGCCTTTTTCTCGGTGAAGCGGGCCAAGTTTGACCCGCGGGTGCCGCTGCCCGTGCTCAGCGCTTCAGGATGAGCAGACCCTTCAGGTATTCCCCTTCCGGGAAATAGATGGTCTGCGGATGGTCCGGCGAGGCGCCAACGCGGTCCATGATGAACCCGTCTACGCCTGCATCCATCCCTGCGCCCGCCACAATCTTGTGGAACAGCTCGGGGCCCACGCCGCCGGAGCAGGAGAAGGTGAACAGCAGGCCGCCCGGCTTGAGCAGCTTCAGGCCCAGGCGGTTGATGTCCTTGTAAGCACGCGCGGCACGTTCGGCATGGGAGGCCGTCGGGGCGAACTTGGGCGGGTCCAGGATGATGGCGTCAAAGCTGCGCCCCTGCTTGAGCATGTCGCGCAGGGTCTGGTTGACGTCCGCATCCATGGCCGTGTGGCGCGCCGGATCAAAGCCGTTGAGTTCCACGTGCGCCGAGGCGCGCGCCAGGGCCGGGCCGGAGGAATCCACGCTCACCACGTCGGTCGCGCCGCCCGCCAGTGCCGCCACCGAGAAGCCGCCGGTATAGCTGTAGCAGTTCAGCACGCTCTGGCAGCCGTAGTGGCGCACCAGGTCCGAGAACTTCTTACGGTTGTCGCGCTGGTCCAGGTAGTAGCCGGTCTTGTGGCCTTCCGCCACGTCCAGACTCAGCTTCCATTCATGCTCAGAGATGACCACCGCCGTGTCACCCTCGCCGCGCAGCCAGCCGGTGACCGGCTCCAGGCCCTCCAGCGTGCGCACGCCTGAATCGGAACGCTCATACAGGCGCGTCAGGCCGGTCGCGGTCAGCAGCAGGTCGGCGATGACGCCCTTCCACTTCTCCGTGCCCGCAGACAGGAACTGCGCGCACAGCGTGCTGCCATACCGGTCCACGATCAGACCGGGCAGGCCGTCCGCTTCACCGTGGATGAGCCGCACCGCATCCGACGCAATCGGCATGCGCGCCCGCAGGGCGATGGCAGCCTGGATCTTGCGCTGGAAGAAGGCTTCGTCGATGCGTTCATGCTCGTCGAAGCTCCAGGCGCGCACCCGGATCATGGAGGTGGGGCTGAACGACGCCCAGCACAGGAACTTGCCTTCCGCCGATTCCACGCGGACGGTTTCACCAGGGTCGGCCTTGCCCTTGTCGATCGAGCCTTGGAAGACCCAGGGATGGCGGCGCAGCAGCGAGCGGTCCTTGCCCTCGCGGAGACGAATCACTTTCATGGGCTGATTGTCCCCGATACCGATCCAGGATCGCGTCCGATGCGCAGGCCCGGGTGTGCGCGGCCTGCAACGCCCGGCCGCTGTCTGCGAATAGCCTCACGAACTTCGCCCACCCCGTCAAGGACTGACCCGGATGCACATCCATGCCTTCCCCGCGGATCGGCGCCGCTACCCCGCCTTCCTTCGCCACGCCCATTGGCTGTCTGCCGCTTTGGTGCTGGTGGCGTATCTGTCCATCTATGGCCGCGAATGGCTGACGCGGGGCTCCCCGGAGCGGCTGCTCGTCAGTCAGTTGCACACCTTGACCGGCCTGCTGGTGTTGCTGCTGACCGTGCCGCGACTGCTGGTGCGTTTTCAACAGACACCACCGGCCATCGTGCCGGCCCCGCCCCTGCCCCAGCGTCTGATGGCGGGGCTGGCGCATGTGGCGCTGTTCGTCTACTTGCTGGTGCAGCCGCTGCTGGGCTTTGCCACGCTGATGGTGTCTGGCAAAGGGGTGGGCTTCCCGCTCATCAGCTGGCGTCTGGCCGGCATGGCCTTGCCCAATGAGAGCCTCGCCAAGGCGCTGAAGGAAGTGCACGAGTTCGTCGGCGTGTTCTTCCTCTATGTCATCGGCGCCCATCTGCTCGCGGCGCTGTGGCATTGGCGCATCCGGCAGGACAACGCGCTGCAGCGCATGCTCTGAGGCCGAAGTACGGCACTGCGGCGCCAAGGCAAGCCCTGGGCCGCAGGCCAGGTCAATGGCTACGAGCCACCATGGCGACGGGGGGCCTCAGTGCGGCGGATATCGCAGTGCGGCATCCACGGCACACCGGGGTTGTGGAGGCAATGGGTTCAGCGGGACCGCGGCCCCAAGGTGCCAAACGCCCAGCCGATGTTCAGGCTGACCATCGGCGTGCTCTGCTTCGATCCGCCCAGCGCCTTCCACTGGCCCACACCAACCTTCACCCGCAGGCGGTCCTTCGGCTCGCTGCCTTCCCACTGGGCCCACAGTTCGCCCTGGGTCACCGCACCGCCGCCCACCGCCACATTGCCACCACCGGCTGCGCCGACCAGCGCCTCCGCCCCGACGCGGAAGCCTCCCGGCAGGCGCTGCGTCTTGGCGCCCAGGCCGAACATCCCGTAAGAGAACGCGCCGGCCTTGCCAAAAGCCGCACTGCCCGCCTGTGCGGCGCCGTACCAGGGGCCGCTGAAGTCGCGCGCCATGCCGATGCCCAGGCCCGTCACCGCTTCCTTGCTGCCGTCCTTGAATTCGAAGCTGTTGAAGCGCGGCATGCTGAGGTACCAGTCCTGCTCACGCACGGTGCCGGATTCCAGCGGCGGCGAGTTCAGCACGCGGGAGCCTTTTTCCAGCGGCAGGGCCAATGACGCACGCACCTGCATCGAGTCATAGTGGCCCCATGGCGCCTTCAGGTAGCTCGCATCCAGACGCAGCGTCGGTCCCCACGGGGTGATCCAGCGCAGCGTCGGTCCGGCGCGGAACAGCCAGCCATTGCCGGTGTCCAGGTTGCCCCCACCGCCCAGGCCGGTGGAAATCTGACCGCCGACCCGCAGCCGTGGCGAGATGACGCCCCAATCCTGACCGGCATTGGCGAAGATCTCCATATAGCCATCGGAGCCGCCAGAGGCCGCGCCAGACGCTTCCAGGCCCCACCACGATCCACCGTTGCCAAAATACTGACGCAGGTCCGCGCCAGCTTTGCCCTTGCGGTTGGTGACGGATTGGCCATCGCGGGTGATGCTCCCATCGCGCGGCTTCTCGACACCGGCGCTCAGGGCGATTTCATCGAAGCCCATGCCGGTCCGGTCGCCGGTGCGGCCATACAGACCCGCATCGGCCGGCGAGAAGCTCAGCAGTCGGTCCATGCGGCCCAGGGTCAGGCCCCAGGTGGTGTCCTTGATGTTGCCACTGGGGAAGCGCACCTGCGTCACACCCACGCCCGCATACCAGTTGCCGAATTCACCGCGCAGCGACACCTCCGGACGCAGCATCAAGCCGCCTCCGGCGCGCACCTGCTCCGAACTCACGCCACCGCCCGCGCCTGCATAGATGCCAGTGGCCACATGCCAGTCCTGGGCCAGACGCCAGCGGCGCTGCACCGTGAAGCCGGCCGTGAACAGCCCGCCATAGTTGCCTTTGGCGGCGCCATAAAACGTCGGCCCCATCCCCCAGTCCTCATTGACCGCCACCATGTAGCTCAGCCCCAGCAGCGCGGTGCGCTCGCCGGTGGGCATCTTCAGGGGGGTCCAGTTCAGTTCGAAGGCGGCTGGCCGACTGTCGGTGGCGGTGACCGGCGCATCGGCCGTCTGCCCGCGCGGCGTCTGCGGCTTCATGCCCGAGGGCGACCCGACGGCCGTGGCCGACAGAAAGCTCTGGGAGCCGCGCGTCTGCATCATGGACGGCGACGAACCGGCCGAAGGGGTGGACGCGGACTGTGCTCCAGCGTGCCCGGTGACCGCGAGCAACGCCGAGCAGAGCAGCAGCGGACGATGCGGCACCGACACCGACACCGACACCGGCAGTGACGTGGCCAGGGCCCGCAGCGCGCCTCGCAAGAATGCCGGCGGCGTGGGCGCCTGGAACGCCTGCTGGGACGAGGGCCTTGGGGACAGCCTTGGGGACGGCCTGGATGACAGCTTGGAGGACGGCTTGGCAGATCGCATCGGACAGTCGCTTATTTCTTCTTGGCGCGCGGATGCGCGGCGTCATACACCTTGGCCAGGTGCTGGAAGTCCAGCCGGGTATAGACCTGGGTGGTGCTGATGTTGGCGTGGCCCAGCAGTTCCTGGACCCCTCGCAGGTCGCCGCTGGATTGCAGCAGGTGCGAGGCAAATGAGTGGCGCAGCATGTGCGGATGGACATGCGTCGGCATGCCGGCATGCAGGGCGCGTTCCTTGAGCCGCGCGCGGACCTGGTGAGCCGTGATGCGGCGCCCGCGTTTGCCCACCAGCAGCGCGGGCTCGCCATCCTGGGCCCACTCGCCGCGCACGGCCAGCCAGGCCTCAATCGCCTTCAGGGCCGGCCCGCCCAGAGGCACGGCACGTCGCTTGGAGCCTTTGCCCAGCACGTGCGCTTCCTGGTTGTCCGGCTCGATCCAGCCGAGCGAGGTCGGGAAGTAGCGCAGGTCCAGGCCCACCAGTTCAGAGACCCGCACCCCGCCGCCATACAGCAGCTCCACGAGGCAGCGGTCCAGCGCTTCGCCCACCGGATCGGCATTGGGTTCCTGATGGTCGGCCAGCCGCACCGCATCGTCCACCGCCAGCGCCTTGGGCAGCGGCCGGCCGACCTTGGGCGGCCGCAGGTCCACGATGGGGTTGGCGGTAATCATGCCGTTGTGGCCCAGCCAGCGATACCAGCCGCGCCAGGCGGACAGGATCAGCGCCAGCGTGCGCGGTCCCAGCTCGGCCTGATGCAGTTGCGCCAGAAAGCGCCGGGCCTGATGCGCGGAGAGTCGCAGCAGCGGAACGTCCGCCGCCTGCGCCAGCCCGGTCAGCCGCTCCAGCGCTTCGGTATAGAGCGTGAGCGTGCGGTCCGCCAGACGGCGCTGCACACGCAGGTGGTCCAGGTAGCGCTGCTGCTCGTCAGTCAGCTTGGGCGGCTGCATGCGGGTCCGCGGTGAGCAGTCGCGACAGCGCGGCGCTGGCGATTTCGCCGACGCGCGTCAGGAACTCGGTGCCCATCTCCGCGGTGTAGCGGGTCGGGTCGGGCGAGCCGAGCACCAGCAGGCCGAAGGGCTGCGACGGCGCGCCGGCCGTCAGCGGCACCAGGGCCAGGGAGGCCACATCCTCTTCCAGCCAGCGGGCGGCTTCGAACCCCGAGTTGATGCCGCAATACGGCTGGCTCAGGCTGCTGACGAAGGTCTTCACATCGCTGCTGACTTCCGCCGCGAACGGGGCCAGGGCATGGCCGGTGTTGACGTTCCACAGACGCAGGTTGGCCTGGGGAATCAGGAACTGGTGACGCAGCTCGCGCAGCAGCACTTCGGGCAACTGGCCGTCCTCGCGGGTCAGCATCAGTGCCAGCGTCCAGCGGTGCAGGCGGTCGGCAATGGCGACGTTCTCCTGACCGTTGCGGATCATCTCGACGATCTTGTGCTCCAGCCCGCGGATCTTGTCCCGCAGCAGCTCGGCCTGACGCTCCTGCAGCGACACGGCGCGCTGGCCATGCGGATGGGAGATGCGCACATTGGCCAGCAGCTCGGCATGACGCTCGAAAAAGCCGGGGTGATTCGCCAGATAGTCGGCGATGTCCTGTTCGGTAATGCCTTCGATGCCGCTCACAGTTCGATTTCTCCTTCAAAGACGGTCTGCGCCGGTCCCGTCATGAAGACCGACGCTGTCAGGCCCTCGCGCAGGCCGGCCCATTCGATGCGCAAGTCGCCGCCATGGGTGTGCACTTCCACGGTCTCGTCGAGCCAGCCCAGCCGGATGCCGGCCACCACGGCCGCACAGGCGCCGGTGCCGCAGGCCAGGGTCTCGCCGCTGCCGCGCTCGAACACCCGCAGCTTCACCTCGCTGCGGCTGACCACTTGCAGGAAGCCGGCGTTGACCCGGCGGGGGAAGCGTTCGTGTGCTTCGACCTGCGGGCCGATCAGCGCGACCGGCGCATGGTCCACAGCCTCCACCCGCTGCACCGCGTGGGGGTTGCCCATCGACAGCACGGCGACGTCGCAGGACATGCCATCGCCCAGGGCCAGCGGCCACAGTTCAAAGCCGTTCACATTGCGCGGCGTCAGGCCTTCGGACTGAAAGGGCACCTCGGGCAGGTGGAATACGGGCGCGCCCATGTCCACCGTCACCCGGCCATCCTCGCGAAGGCGCAGCTCCAGAATCTTGTTGACGGTCTGCACCCGCACCGTGTGCTTGTCGGTCAGGCCCTTGTCCACCACATAGCGCACGAAGCAGCGCGACCCGTTGCCGCAGTGCTCCACCTCGGAGCCGTCCGCATTGAAGATGCGGTAGCCGAAGTCCACGCCGGGTGTGCGGGCGGCTTCGATGACCAGGATCTGGTCGCACCCCACCCCGAAGCGGCGGTCCGCCACATGGCGCAGTTGCTCATGGGTGAGCTGCATCGGGTGCTGCGTGGCGTCCAGCACGACGAAGTCGTTGCCGGCACCCTGCATTTTGGTGAAGCGCAGTTTCATGAGGGGATTATCACCGTGGCCGGTGTCAGCGCTGATACAGCGACGGCTCGCCCGGCGGGCGGGTCTTGAAGCGCTTGTGCACCCAGAAATACTGCGCCGGGTTCTCCAGGATCCGCGCCTCCAGCCATTCGTTGAAACGCCGGGCATCGGCTTCGAGGTCGCCGCTGGGATAGTTCTCCAGCGCGTCGTAGGCGGTGACACGGATGCCCTGCCCCTTGGGCAGCATGGTCACCACCACCGGCTGCACCACCATCTTCATCGTCTGGGCGATCTTGGCCGGCGCCAGCAGGGTGTTGGCCGGCACCCCGAAGAAGGGCACGAAGGCGGAGTCCTTGGGCCCGAAGTCCATGTCCGGCAGGTTCAGGAAGCCGTAGCCGTCCCGGATGTGACGCAGGATGCTGCGCACGCCTTCATGCCGGTCGGCCAGCTTGGTGGTGCCAAAGCGGGAGCGGGCGCGGCGCAGCGCCGCGTCGAAGGTGGCATTGCTCTGACGCTGGTAGATGCTGCTGCCCGGTTTGGACTGATTCAGCATGATGGCCGGCCCCACCCAGTCCAGGCCCACGAAGTGCGGCATCAGCCACATCACCGGCCGGTCCACCTGCTCGGACAGCTTCATGTTGCCCTCCACCTTCATCATCCGCTGCAGCCGCTCAGGGGAGGAGTACCAGAGGAAGCCCCGCTCCAGCAGACTGCGGCCCAGCCAGCCAAAGTGCTCACGCACCAGCGCCTCACGCTCGACCTGCGGCATCTGCGGAAAGCACAGCTCCACATTGCGCAGCGCCACCCGGCGACGGGAGCCGGCCAGCCGGTGCAGCAGCCCGCCCAGGCCCCAGCCCAGCGCCGCCACCCAGCGCAGGGGCAGCCAGTGCAGCAGCCACAGCAGCCCGATCAATGCATAAGTCGCCAGTTTTCCCATCCGTGCCAATTCCATTGGGCGGCACAGGGCCGCCTTTTTTCTATAATGCGCCCCGTCGCCGAGTTAATCTGGACAACTTGCGGGGCGACTGAAAAATGCCGCTAAAGCGTTCGCCGCCTGATTCTCAGCACGGCAACGCCCGTAGACTGAACTCAGGAGTTTAAATTGGCGAGCGATTTCCTCTTCACTTCGGAATCCGTGTCTGAAGGTCACCCCGACAAGGTGGCCGACCAGATCTCCGATGCCATTCTGGATGCCATCCTGGCCCAGGATCCCCGTTCCCGCGTGGCCGCCGAGACCCTGTGCAACACCGGCCTGGTGGTGCTGGCCGGCGAGATCACGACCAATGCGCATGTCGACTACATCCAGGTCGCCCGGGACACGATCAAGCGCATCGGCTACGACAACACCGACTACGGCATCGACTACAAAGGCTGCGCCGTTCTGGTCGCCTACGACAAGCAGAGCAACGACATCGCCCAGGGCGTGGACCAGGCGTCGGACGATCACCTGAACACCGGCGCCGGTGACCAGGGCCTGATGTTCGGTTATGCCTGCGACGAAACGCCGGAGCTGATGCCGGCCCCGATCTACTACGCGCACCGTCTGGTGGAGCGTCAGGCCCAGCTGCGCAAGGACGGCCGTCTGCCCTTCCTGCGTCCGGATGCCAAGAGCCAGGTGACGATGCGTTATGTGGACGGCAAGCCGCACAGCATCGACACCGTGGTGCTGTCCACCCAGCATGCCCCCGAGATGTCGCTGGGCGACAAGATGAAGCCCGAGTTCTACGAGGCGGTCATCGAGGAAATCATCAAGCCGGTGCTGCCCAAGGAGTGGCTGCAGGACACCAAGTACCTGGTGAACCCGACCGGCCGTTTCGTCATCGGCGGCCCGCAGGGCGATTGCGGCCTGACCGGGCGCAAGATCATCGTGGACACCTACGGCGGTGCCTGCCCGCACGGCGGCGGCGCCTTCTCCGGCAAGGATCCGACCAAGGTGGACCGCTCGGCCGCCTATGCCGCCCGCTATGTGGCCAAGAACATTGTGGCGGCAGGCCTGGCCCGTCAGTGCCAGATCCAGGTCGCCTACGCGATCGGCGTGGCCCGTCCGATGAACGTGACGGTCTACACCGAAGGCACCGGGGTCATCCCTGACGAGCAGATTGCCGCGCTGGTCAACGAGCACTTCGACCTGCGTCCCAAGGGCATCATCCAGATGCTGGATCTGCTGCGCCCGATCTACGGCAAGACGGCGGCCTACGGTCACTTCGGCCGCGAAGAGCCCGAGTTCAGCTGGGAGCGCACCGACCGCGCCCAGGCGCTGCGCGCCGCCGCCGGACTCTGAGGCGCCTGGCAAGGCCCGGGCCATTGCCTGGCCCATGACCTGGGTCATTGCCCGGGCCATCGCCTGGGCCGGCTTTGCGCAACATGTCACGGTCTTGGCAACCACTGCAAAAAACCGGGCGTACTGCGCAGATCAAAAGCTGAAATACCCCTCATCCAGGGCCGCTTCTCGCGGCCCTTTTCATTGGGGCGTGGGCAAAATTGCGGCATGCATGCTGCACCGACTCCGCTGACCATCCTCATCGTCGACGACCAGAACGCCACCCGTGTGGCACTGACCGCCGAGCTGGACCGGGTCGGCCATCGGGTGCTGGAAGCCGACAGTGCGGAATGGGGTCTGGAGCTGTTCCGCCGTTATCGTCCGGACGTCGTGCTGATGGATGTGGAAATGCCGGGCCATGACGGCTACTGGACCGCCCGCGAGATGCGCGCGGCCGAGCCGGGCGGCTGGACCCCGATCATCTTCCTCTCCCAGTTCAAGCAGGACCTGGACATCTGGAAGGGCATCGAGTCCGGCGGCGACGACTACCTGGTCAAGCCGGTGTCCCCGATGATCCTGCATGCCAAGCTGCGCGCCATGCAGCGCCTGGCCCAGATGCGGCAACGCCTGGTGACCATGTCCGAAGAATTGCGGGCGGCCAATGCCCAGCTGGAAGAGCTCTCCAGCGTGGACGCCCTCACTGGCCTCATGAACCGCCGCGCGCTGGACGCCCGGCTGCAGCAGGAGCTGGATCTGGCCCGCCGCGAAAGCAAGCCGCTGACGCTGGTGCTGTGCGATGTGGACCACTTCAAGCGCTACAACGACGCCGCTGGCCATGTGGCGGGTGATGCCTGCCTGCGGCGCGTCGGTCAGTTGCTGAAGGAGACCTGCCGTCGCCCGAGCGATTGCGCCGGTCGTTATGGCGGCGAGGAATTCGCGCTGATCCTGCCCAACACCCCGCGCTCCGGCGCGATGACCTATGCGCGGGCGCTGATGCGCACCATCGAGATCTCGGCGATTCCGCATCCGGATTCGCCGACCGGCGCGAACATCACCCTCTCCGGCGGCATCACCACCTGCGTGCCAGACGAAAGCACCAGCGTGGAAGGCCTGATCATCCGGGCCGACGAAGCGCTCTACAACGCCAAGTCCACCGGCCGCAACCGCTTCTTCAGCTTCGAGATGCAGATGGACACGCAGGAGCAGAAGTCGGCGTTCGGGACGCTGGACGGCGTGCGCCGGCCCTGACGCGGGTCGAGCGCGGCAACGCGCCGGGAGCGGCGGGAGCGGCGGGAGCGGCGACCGGCCCCGACCTGCCATGAAGCCATGAAGCCCTGCGACGCCAGGAGCTGCCCTGTCTCCGGCGTCGTGACGACATCGTCTGCGCTGCTGCCAGAATCCGGCATCTCCCCGACGTATCGTGCAGGCGGACTCCAGCCTCACCTCGACCCGATGCCTGTGATCGACCACGATGCGCTGCGCCGGCATGCCATCGCCCGCACGCTGTTTCCGCCCACCACCCTGCTCAAGGCCATCCGGCGCCTGGGCTTCGTGCAGGCCGACCCGATGCGGGCGCCGGCACGGGCGCAGGACCTGATCCTGATGCAGCGGGTGCAGGACTACCGCGCCGGCGAGCTGGAGCGTCGCTACACCAAACTCCCTGTGGATGAGGACTGCCTCGTCAACTATGGCTTCCTGCCGCGCGAGCATCTCGCGCTGATGCATCCCCGCACGGCCAAGCGCCCATGGGACGCCGACACCCACGCACGCGCAGCCGAGGTCCTGGCCTTCGTGCGCGAGAAAAAACGTGTCCATCCTTCCGAGGTGCTCGCCGCTTTCAGCCACCATGGCCGCGTCGCCGGCTATTGGGGTGGAGAGCTCAATGCCAGCACGCAGCTCCTGGACGGCATGCACTACCGCGGGATGCTCCGAGTGGTGCGGCGCGATGCGGGTACGCGGGTGTATGAGGCCATCGATCATCCCGAAGTGGACAACAGTCCTGCCGCCCGTCAGGCGCGGGCCCTGGCGCTGATGGACCTCGTGGTGTCCCTGTATGCGCCCCTGCCCGCCGCCACACTCGGCTACCTCACCACCTTGCTGAACTACGGCGCTTTCGGGCTGCGTGAGGAGACCCGCGCCGCCTGCAAGGCGGCAGCGTCCCGATATGCCCATGCCACCCTCGACGGCGAACGCTGGTACTGGCCCGCGGACGAAAACCCGGCCTCTCGCCGCCACCGGGTGGACATGGAACGGGTGCGCCTGCTGGCGCCGTTCGATCCGCTGGTCTGGGACCGCCGGCGCTTCGAGCGCCTGTGGGCCTGGGCCTACCGCTTCGAGGCCTACACGCCGGCGGCGCGCCGCACCATGGGGCACTATGCGCTGCCGATGCTGTGGGGCGATCAGATGATCGGCTGGGCCAACCTGAAGGTGGACGGGCAGCGGCTGGTGCCGGACCTGGGCTTCATCGAGCGGCGCCCGCGCGACGCCGCCTTCCGCCGTGCGCTGGACGAGGAGTTGCACCGCATGTCGGTCTTCCTCGGCCTGGAAGACTGACGGCGCGGCTCAGCTGACCCGCAGGATCTGCTCAATGTCGGCCCGCGGCGGCGTGCCGAAGAGCCGCCGATATTCGCGGCTGAACTGTGAGGCGCTTTCATAGCCCACCTGATGCGCCGCACTGGCTGCATCCAGCCCTTCGGCCAGCATCAGGCGCCGTGCATGCTGCAGCCGCAGCTGCTTTTGATACTGCATCGGTGAGAAGCTGGTGAGCTGCTTGAAGCGCTGGTGCAAGGTGGACGGGCTCATGTGCGCCACCTCGGCCAGATGCTCGATGCTCAGCGGCTCGTTGAACCGGCGGGTCAACTCGTCGATGGCGCGGGACAGGCGGCGTGTCGCACTGTCCTGCTGCGCCAGCGACCGCAACCGGGGCCCGAGCGGACCGGTCAGCACCCGGTAGAAGATTTCCCGCTGCAGCAGCGGCCCCAGCACCCGCTGGTCCTGCGGGTTGTCCAGCAACTGCATCATCCGCAGCGCCGCGCCCAGCAGGGCGGCATCCACTGGCGCCACATTCAGCCCACTCTGCGCCTGCGGCATCGCGTCGGAGCTCATCGGGCCCACTTCCAGCATCAGATCGGCCAGCGTCTGGGTGTCGCAGCTGACGCGGATGCACAGGTAGGGCTTCTCCGGCGTGGCATCGATCACCTGGCCGCGCGGCAGCATCGTCATCGACACCAGCAGGAAATGCAGCGGGTCGTAGAACAGCGTCTCGTCACCCAGCTCCACCTTCTTGCGGCCCTGCAGCACGATGACCACACCCGGCTCATACAGCGCCGGGCCTTTGGTGGTGGTGGTGCAGGCACGGATCAGGTGCAGGCAAGGGATGGCGCTTTGATGCGAGCCCTCGCCGCCGACGTGGCGCAGGGTCAGGTCCACCATCTGGGCGCGCAGGGCCTGGAGTTCGTCGGCCAGGGGGAGGGAAGTGGGAGCAACCATGCTCCGGATTGTGCAAAGAGATCTCGCGCGTGCACAGGGTGCGCGCAAGGGGTCTGGAGGATTGGGCAATGACGGGCGAGGTTTGCGCTGGTTCTGGAGGGGGTGGAATTTCTAAGCTGTCGGACATCGCCCCCCTCTGCCTTCAAGGAGTGCCGCCATGACTGTCTTCTCCCGCGAACCCCTCAATCAATTGCCGCAAGTCCCCCGCCGCCGTCTGGGCGCTCATGGCCCGGAAGTGTCCGCCCTCGGGCTGGGCTGCATGGGCATGTCGGACTACTACGGCCCCACCGACGACGGCCATTCGCTGGCCGTGCTGCACCGCGCGCTGGATCTGGGCATGAACTTCCTGGACACGTCCGATATCTACGGCCTGGGTGCCAATGAGCGGCTGCTCTCCGGGCTGCTGGTCAACCGGCGCCGCGAGGTGGTGCTGGCCACCAAGTTCGGCATCGTGCGCAATGCGCAGGGCTTGTCCAGCGGCGTGGACGGTCGACCGTCGCATGTGCATCGGTCCTGCGACGCCAGCCTGCGACGGCTCGGCGTGAACCACATCGACCTCTATTACCTGCACCGGGTCGATCCGCAGGTGCCGATTGAAGAGACGGTGGGGGCCATGGCAGAACTGGTGCGCTCCGGCAAGGTGCGGCATCTGGGGTTGTCGGAAGCCTCGGCCGACACCATCCGCCGGGCGCACAAGGTGCATCCGATCACGGCGGTGCAGACCGAGTATTCGCTGTGGACGCGGGACGTCGAGGACGAGATCCTGCCGACCTGCCGCGAGCTGGGCATTGCGCTGGTGCCGTACAGCCCGCTGGGTCGAGGCTTCCTGACCGGTGCGATCCGTACCGCCGACCAGTTGGCTGCCGACGACTGGCGCCGGATGAATCCTCGCTTCCAGCCGGCCCATCTGCGGGCCAATCTCGGTCTGGCCGACGGGCTGGCAGCGCTGGCGGCCGATCACGGCATGACGGCGGCCCAACTGGCGCTGGGGTGGCTGCTGGACCGGGGTCCGGACATCGTGCCGATTCCGGGGACGCGAAGCCTCGCGCGGCTGGAGGAAAACGCGCGGGCAGCGCGTCTGCGGTTCAATGATGTGCTGCGGGAGGATGTGGCGGCGCTGCTGGCGCAGCATCCGGTGTCGGGTCAGCGGTATCCGGAAGTCTCGATGGCGCTGCTGAACGGATCGACGCCGGTCCGGGGCGGGGTGGCAGACGAGGCGGCGGCGGCGATGGAGGCGCATCGGGATGCGGCTTGAGCATGCGCGGGGTCGTTGCGGGATCGCTAGATCGCCAGATCGCGGGATCGCGGGATCGCGGGATCGCCGGGTGGCCGGGTAGCCCGGTGGCTGGCGCTGTTTGATTGAGGCGTAGGCGCAACGTCATCCCGCGCATGAATGCGGCGCGAGGTAGTCCGAGGATGGCGCTCAGGGGATGTACGACAGCGGCAACGCGGTGGTGAACTTGAGCTCTTCCATGGCGAAACTGGACGAGACGTCAAAGAGCTGCGTGCCGGCGATCAGGCGTTTGTAGACCTGGTCGTAGGCGGCGATGTCGGGCACCACCACCCGCAGCAGGTAGTCCACATCGCCGCTCATCCGGTAGAACTCAACCACTTCCGGAATGGCTTCGACGGTGGCCCGGAATCGGTTGAACCACTGCTCGGTGTGGGTGTTGAATGTCGTCGAATCGGTTCTTTACCAGCGCTGGCACCAAAGGCTATTGACATCAGCGACATATGATTTGTACGACTGCCAGTTTGCTAAACGGCTCTTAACCCACTTAATCTTCGGATTTGCTAATAGGTACTTAACCGGCCTTTCATCTCCCAAATTGACTTGCCGGCGAGGCCTCCAAAATCGTCGATTTTTGTGACCTTGACGCCACGGAGCTGAACTCAACGTTGCGTACTCTGTGGCCCGTCACGTACGGCGCCTTCCCAGTCTGTTATCTTCGCTTACACAATCCGCGCGCTGAGCCACGTTGCCGGCGTGCATGAAGATCACAGGAGCCAGGGAGGCTCGCCTTGCCGACAGATTCAGATCGCTTGCGGGAGGAGCTGTGCGCGTGCTTGCCCAGCCTCGTCATCGAGCGCGCGCTCGCGCCATCAGGCCAGCGGGTCGTGTACCTTGCGCGCTTCGACGATAAGCTCATTCCAGAGCTGGTACGCCGCGCCGAAACCCAGCGACGCGAGGACATTGAGACCCAGCTTGCTTTGGACCCTGAGGGCGCTGCGCTAGTGGACGATCCGAGCGATAACCCCTTCCTTCTCGGATGGGAGAACTGGGGCCCTGTCGTTGTGAAGGTCGTGTCCGACGCCAACAACGACACCATCACCCGCCTGGAAGCGGAAGTCGATGTGCTTGCCAGGCTTCGCCCGAGGAACTTCCCGAAGCTGCATTACGCCAACCTCTTCAAGAACAACCCCGAAACCGAAGAGCAGCTCGACAAGCGTCTGTACGTCAGCATCGAAGAGTTCATCCCAGGTAACGCGCTGCAGGAAATCTGGCCACAGTACATCGGAGCGGAACAGCGGATCGCGCGCATGGCCCTGGGTATAGCCAATGCGCTAATGCCCCTTTGGGTTCATCAGCAAGGCTATGTCCATCGCGACATCAAGCCGGCAAACATCCTGATCCGCCCGAACGGTGACGTGGTCGTTATCGACCTGGGCGTCATCCGCGAGACGGGCGCAAAAGGCGTAACGCAGACCGGCAATATTGCGCCGCTCTCGACAGGTTACGCGGCGCCCGAGCAGTACAAGCAAGAGCGGGCACTCATCTGCTTCAAGGCCGACTTCTTCGCCATCGGCGTGGTGATGTACCAGCTCATGTCCGGTCAGCATCCCTTCTGGACTGACCCAGATATGGAACCCATCGACATCTACCTCGCCACCATGAGGCACGATCCGCCATCCCTCATGGCATGCGCCGGTGCTTCGCAGGCGTTCTCAGATTTCGTCTCGAAGGCGATGAAGAAGGCTCAAGGCGAGCGCCAACGCACCCCCGACATCTTCGTCGGTGAACTCGCGGCCCTCTGCGGCCTCAATACGAATTAATCGGAGGAAGAGCATGCCCCTCGGACTGCTCCATCAGGTCGGCCACAACTCGAATTGGAACCTCGAGTCGTTCCAGTCCGGCTGCGGGGATGGCCTCATCCTCAGCCCACTTCACCAAGCTCTCCCTACGGTGGAGAAGCTGAGTCCAGAGCTGCGCGCCGCGTCGCTCTTCGACCCGCAGTTCTATCTGCCCAACTCGCGCAAGCGGAAGCTTCTGTCCTACCCCTTCTTCCCCGAGCAGGCGGCGGGAGGCTTCGCGACTGGATCGTTCAGCGACCACTCTGAATCAGTGGCACGCGCCTGCGTTAATTTCCAGATTGAGCAGGGGTTCCGAAAGGTAGTGATACCTACGCGCTATCTGAAAGAGATGTACCCCGAGTATTTCGAGATGCAGGAGCAGTTCTCGGTCAACTCCTTTCTAGCCGTGGCTGGTGCGAGTCCTCTCTGCCTTTCTGTGGCGGTGACGGCGCCGATGATTAGTCATCCCAGTTGGCGAGAGCAACTTCTTGACTGGGTGACAGCGTTCCACCAAGTCGACGAGCTATACCTGATTTACGACCACGAGCGTGACACGAAGCAGATTCAAGACGCCAACTTCCTTCGCGAGGCTCTTCGGTTCTTCCGACAGGTCACGGAAACCGGCCTTAAGCTGACGGTCGGCTACACCAACACTGAAGGTTTGTTGTTCTCCGCCGCCGGGGACCTCAACATCACGATGGGAGCCTTCGAGAACACCCGAATCTTCTCCGAAGACAAGTTTGTCGAGTCAGAGGGGGCAGTCCGTGGCCCTAAGGCTCGCATTTACCTTCCCGGTCTGTTGAACTGGGTTCAGTTCCAGGATGCGCTCTTGATTCGTGCGCACGCCCCGGAGGTTTGGCGCCAGGTTCACATGGTTACGGATTGGGGAGAGCAAGCCCTGGATCAGCCTGTGGAGCCCACGTTTAATCAGCCAGCGCTGTACCGGCACTACTTCCTCTGCATGAACGCACACGTCGACGCGCTGCGTAACTTGAACTTGACCGAGCGACTGGAGAGACTCAAGCAACGCGTCGCGCATGCACAGCGGATGTACGCAGCGCTCGAAGGGCGAGTGCCTCTGGAGCGGCATGGCCGCCATGGCCATCTCTCAGCGTGGGCGGAAGCGCTAGAGGCCTTTTGAAAGTGGCCTTCGCCGAACAGCGCGGGCGGCAAGGACCGCCTGCGCTTGCCACCGCTTTGTGGCGCTAACCGGACCAGCGACGGTTGCGGGGACGTGAATGATGATGCCTTGACTTAGACGGTCCAAAGAGGCCAGCCCAACGCCCGCCGACCTGAATCGCTCGATTTGAGCGAGAGCCGGCCTAATGCAAGCGTGGTCGAGGACAACCCAGGATTCATCGGCAAACTGCAAATTTCGATGAGCCTGCGACAGAACCCTTTGCCACTCGCTCAGCTTGGCTTCGACGGCGATGATCCGCTCAAACGGCAAAGTCTCGACAACAGCAAGAGACAAGTCCTGCGGCGTTCCGAAGGCGAGGTTCGCGGCCATGAGTTGTGCCAACACTTTCTGCGCGCCGCTCTCAGATGTACCCAAGCAGTTGGCAAGGTCAACTCTTGAGGCGATCTTGTTGCTGACCGCATGGCTAAGCAAAACAGCCCAGCGCGGATTCACGCTGGCGAGAGCCCGCAAAGCTTGCGTGCTGCGCGGCGCCCGCTTGGCCAAAACAACGTCTGCGATGCCAACGCTGGCATCCACCTCGAGTTCAACCCGATAGTCTCGCCGACGCGCGCGTCCGGCGCAGGCAACGATGGCCTTCACCAATTGGAATTCTGTGTCGAATCCGACAGTCTTCAAGTTGCGCGTCATCTAGTAGTTTGTGCCACGGCTGCCCTGTGAACGCTTGGCTGCGATGGCGGCTCGGCGCGGCACTATAACGAACCAGCGCACTCTATTCTGTCGGTAGTCTTCCATTCCCCCTTGGCACTTACCTCCCGCGCTTGATCTGATGACTCTCGGGGAGGCGGCCATTGACCTGGCCCCTTCCAGCCGTACAAACTTTAAGGCAGTGAAGTCCGTCAAGAGGAGAATGACGGATATTAGAAAGAGCAGATCCACCGATGAACAGATCATTGGCTTCCACATGCAAGCCTAAGCATGCCACACGACCGAATTGCAAGTGAACTCCGCCAAGACTGCGGGCGCTCCGCCAGCTGCTGTTGTCCAAACGGCTGACTCCCTAGGCGATGTTCGGCCTCTAAGCGCCATCGTCCAATCAACATGAGCCTAAAACGCCCGTAGCGTGTCAGTGCGGCCAAGCTCTCTGCGACGGGGGATTGCCTCTACTGCACAGCATGCAGCCTAGTGCAAGGGCCAACGATTTCATCTGCCGTTTAGCTCGGCGCCACGCTGGCGCTTGGTAGGCCATCCCGAATGCGTGCTCGCGTCCCGCTTGAGAGCGCCGCAACAGGCTCAAGGGATGTACGACAGCGGCAACGCGGTAGTGAACTTGAGCTCCTCCATGGCGAAGCTGGAGGAGACGTCAAAGAGCTGCGTGCCGGCGATGAGGCGTTTGTAGACCTGATCATAAGCGGCGATGTCTGGCACCACCACCCGCAGCAGGTAGTCCACATCGCCGCTCATGCGGTAGAACTCGACGACTTCCGGGATGGCTTCGACGGTGGCCCGGAATCGGTTGAACCACTGCTCGGTGTGGGTGTTGGTGCGCACCGCGACGAAGACGGTGACCGCCACGTTCACCTTGCTCCGATCCACCAGCGCCACCTGTCTGCTGATGACACCGGCATCCTTCAGCCGCTGCACGCGCCGCCAGCACTGTGTGGCCGACAGGCCCACATCCGCAGCCAGATCCGCCACCTGCCGCTCGGCGTCTACCTGGAGCAAGTCGAGAATCTTCCGGTCGATGGAATCCAGTTTCGTGCGGGACATGAGGCGGGAAATAAAAATGCAAATCTAGGTAGCATTGGGCCACAGAGTGGGCCTTCATATCCATGGCGCCGCTGATAGACTGGGAGCACTTCGCAACTGGGAGACCCGGAAAGGCGTCCCGGTGATCGAGCTCGGTGCACACGACTCGATGATGATGAGGAAAATGGGAGACCTCGCAGCAGGTCTGGACGAGGTGACCGACCAGGGGTCGGAAGCCGGTCTCTCAGCCGTCCTCCCCGGTTGCGGAGTACATTTTTCACTTCTTGAGCGCTCGTTGATCGAGCGCTTTTGTTTTTCTGGGGGATGCCCAATACGCCGTCTCCAGACGTAGATGCGGAACGGGTTGTCCGCACCACTGCAGCGCTGCCACGGGCGATTCGCCGCTGGCGCTGGCGGTGCTGGCCCTGTAGGCAGGATCAAGCATCAACAACTGATTCGGATACTTGAGGGCGTCGATGTGAGGGGCATATTTCGGCGTCCCGTTGATCAGCAACGCGGTGAGAAGTTCGTCGACACCAGACTCATCCACGCCGTCCTTCTTCTTCCTTTCGTCGCGGACATGCTCTATCCGTCCCCGGCTGATGAGTAGGGCGCCCGCACGTGTTGCGGTCTCATGCAGCACCGCCATGCCTCTGTTGCTCAACCATGCGTTGATCAGCGCAGTGGCACGCTTGCTGATGAGCCAAGCCACCTCATCTGCTCCATTCGGGAAAGAAGGCCGCACCGCCTTGAGCCACTCCTGAAACAACTCGCGCAACGCCGCCTTCAGTAGACCTGCTGCGATGGCGTACCCCAGACCCGCTCCATAGGAAGACCGGGCGTCCTGGGACCTGCACGCTTCGCCGCTCTGAATGAGCACGGGGGACGGGGTGACAGTCATGGATAGCAACTCGCAACGCAAAACCGACGTTTTATGGGCCTGAGGCGACGCGGGATACGGCAAGCCTTTGCGTAGCTAAATGCTTCGCCCTACCGGACGGCCGGTGGGGTGCCACCCGCCCCTGGTCAGAATGGCTAGAGAAAACGGAATCTGATTCCATCAACGTACGGGTGGACGATAGCCAATTTCGTTTTCGACATGTCGATATGACGAAACTGCAATCCATTCCCGGCAGCGCCTTCCGACAATTCCGGGGATGGACATCTATCTGGACGCCAACGCCACCACCCCCGTACTCCCGTCAGCCCGCGAAGCGGCACTGGCGGTGATGGCCGAGACCTTCGGCAACCCCAGCAGCATCCACGGGGCGGGACTGAAGGTGCGCGCCTTGATGGATGAGGTACGGGCCACCGCCCGTCGCGTGCTCGATGCGCCCACCGGTCGGCTGCTGTTCACCAGCGGCGCCACCGAAGGCATCCAGACCGCCGTGTTGTCCGCGCTCATGCATCTGCGGTCCGTCCCCCACCCTGCTCCGCACCGGGTCCTCTACGGCGCCACCGAACACAAAGCCGTGCCCGAGGCGCTCGCGCATTGGAACGAGGTGCTCGGCCTCGGCCTGGAGATCATGGCCATCCCCGTGGGCCTCGACGGCCGTCATGACCTGCGCTGGCTGCGCGAGCACATGGACCGCACCGGCCTGGTCTGCACCATGGCGGCCAACAACGAAACCGGCGTGATTACCGATCTCGACGGCGTTGCCGACGCCCTGCAAGGCCACGACGCCCTGTGGCTGGTGGATGGCGTGCAGGCACTCGGCAAGCTGCCGTTGCATCTGATCCGTCGCCGCATCGACTACGCGCCCTTCTCCGGCCACAAGCTGTACGCGCCGAAAGGGATCGGCATGCTCTACGTGCGAGAAGGCGCGCCGTTCACGCCCTTGCTCGCGGGAGGCGGCCAGGAAAGCGCCTCGCGTTCCGGCACGGAGAACACCGCCGGCATTGCCGCCCTCGGTGCGGTCCTTAAAGCGCTCGAATCGGGGCACACGTTTGGAAAGGCGGCGGTGCTGCTCGGCTACCGCGATCAACTCGTCCAGGCCCTGCGTGACGCCTTCCCCGGCGTCATCTTCAACGCGCCGTTCGACATCAGCCTGCCCACCACGCTCAACGTGTCCGTCCCAGGCCTGAGCGCCCGCACCCTGCTCGATCTCTTCGATGCCGCCGGCATCCGGGCCAGCGGCGGCTCGGCGTGTGGTGCCGCCAAGGCCCAGCCCAGCTATGTGCTGCAGGCGATGGGACTGCCGCAGGCACAGACAGCGTCGGCGGTGCGGCTATCGTTCGGACCCGCCGATGCGCCTGAGGTGATTGCGCAGGCCTGTCAACGCTTGCGCGCCTGCGGGGAGGCCCTGGCGGCCGCCTGTCAGCCGTTTGCGACCACGATGGCCGCTGTGGGTTCATCTGCCGTGGATCGGAACGCTGCAGGGCTGACTGCAACAACAACATCCACAGGTGCCACCGCGAATGCCGCGGGCCAGTCCGAGCGCATCACTCGCTGGGTCGTGGACGGTGCGTGTTGTTATGCAGTGTGGGACGCTAGCTCCAACCGCTGCGTCATCATCGACCCGCTGCCTGAACTCACCGACTCACTGCAGCAATGGATCTCCTGCCGGGAGGCCCGCGTCGCCGCAGTGCTCGACACCCACGGCCATGGCGACCATGCGTCATCGGCGCCGCAACTCCGCGAGCACTTGGCGGATCGCCTCCTGCACACCGGTCCGCTGGATGCCCTGGGCTGGCCGGAACAGTCCGACGGGATCGCCCTGGGTTCGCTCCAGCTCAAGCGCCTGTCCGTGCCGGGCCACACCGTCGATTCCACCGCCTATCTGCTCGAAGATGCGCAGGGACTGAGCGCCGTGTTCATCGGAGATACGGTGATGCCCGGCGCCCTCGGCCGCAGTGACTTCCCGGTGAGCGCCCCACTGTCTTACGCCGACTCGCTGCATCTGCTGCATCGCCTCATTGGGCGCGATACGCTGCTGCTGCCGGGCCACGATTACGACAACCGCTTCGCCACCACGCTGGCCATCGAGTGCGAAGCCCAGCCGCTGCTGGAAGGTGTGCTCACCGGGCGCCTGCGAGCGCCGGAGTTCACCACGGCCAAGGCCGATCTCGAGCGGCATCTGCCGCCGACGCAATATCAGACCATCGCTTGCGGCGCTCGCATCGCAGCCGGTGAGGGCGAAGCTTGCGTGAACATCACCCAGGCCGAGGTGGCCGCAGCGCTGGCAAAGGCGTCGAACGCTTCGAACGACTCGAACGATTCACCAGCGATGCGCGCGCCGCGTTTGCCCACCCCCACGCGCCTGGTGCTGGTCGACGTGCGCGAAGCCTATGAACATCAGATGGGGCCACTGGCCCGCCGCTGGCCATTGGCAGCGCAAGCCGACGTCCAGGTGGTGCCGCTGTCCCAGTTGCTGAACCAGCTTCCGTCCTGGCAGGCGCTGCCTGCAGAAACCACGCTGGTCTTCTGCTGCCGCAGCGGCAATCGCAGCACCCAGGCCGCCCGCGCATTGCGCCGCCTGGGCCATGCGCAGGCGTACAGCCTCGTCGGCGGACTGGCCTTACTGCCCTGAGCCGCGACTCACAGGGATGGAGTGCTCGCGGCAGGCCTTTGAGCCGCGAGCAATGCGTCCACCACCTCCGCAAACCCCGCACCACGCTCGGCTTGCGTGATGTAGGTCGGTCGATGCGTCAGCACCGGCAGGAACCGCTCGATGTTGGCCACCGCCACCGTCAGCGGCAGATGCTCGAACATCAACTGATCGTTGCTTGAATCCCCCACATAGACCCACCGAGCCGGATCGAACGCCTGCCCGGTGAGCCGTGGCACCGCCCATTGCGCGGCGGTCCATTTGTTGTGGTCGCCGATCCATCCGTTGATGTGGATGGAGCTGACCGTCGCCCGCAGGCCATGCGCGCGCATGACGGCGCAGACCGCCTCGATGGCCTCCGGCGCAAGGTGGGTGTGCTCGCTGTGGTCGATGGCGATGTCGGTGAGCCGTCCGGCGCTGTCGGTGGCGAGTTGCGCGCCGGGGACCTGCGCGAGGATCGCGGCCGCACACTGCTGGAGACGCGCCGCATTGCGCGCACGCGTCGCCGCATCCTGACTGAACTCCACGACAAGTGGCTGCGTCGTCTCCCAGTCTGTCTGCGTTGTCTGCGACGTGTCCGTCCCCGCGTGCACCGCCACTTGCGCCCGCGGCTGCGCCAAGCCGCAAGCCGAAGCGCCTTTGACCCGCTCCCGCGTCAACAGCACCCCGCCGTTCTCCGCCACGATGCCGCAGACCGGCCAGCCGCGCGCCATCGGCTCGCTCCAGCCTGCAGGCCGCCCGGTGATGGCGATCACCGGCACCGCGGCGGCGGCCAGCCGCTCCAGGGCCTGCCGTGCGGGCTCCGCCAGCGCGCCATCGGTGGTCAGGGTGTCATCGATATCGGTCAACACGCCACGCACTGCGCGCCATTCCTCACGGGAACAAGACATCAAGGGCTTCATGGCCGGCGATTGTGCGTCTAGAATCCAGTCCGTTCCGAGGAGCGTTGCGACCTCTCACCGCCAGAGGCCAGGCTCGGAACTGCTGTGTTGTATCCCCTCACAGCCCAGCAACCGCGCTCACCCGTTGACCTTTCAGGCGGCCGGGTGGGTGTGTTGTCCCCACGGCCCCAGGTGTCAACGGCTCAACCCACGCAGGAGCCCGTATGAACGCCGTTCTCAAGCCGCTGGCACAAGACCAGTACCTGATCAAAGACCTGTCGCTCGCCGACTGGGGCCGCAAGGAACTCAGCATCGCCGAAAGCGAAATGCCCGCCCTGATGGCCATCCGCGAGGAATACGCCGCCAGCCAGCCGCTCAAGGGTGCCCGCATCACCGGCTCGCTGCACATGACCATCCAGACCGGCGTGCTGGTCGAGACCCTGCAAGCCCTGGGCGCCGAAGTGCGCTGGGCCTCCTGCAACATCTTCTCCACCCAGGACCATGCCGCCGCCGCCTTGGTTGCCCGCGGCACGCCGGTGTTCGCCTACAAGGGCGAGACGCTGGAAGACTACTGGGACTACACCCACCGCATCTTCGACTTCGGCCCCAAGGGCTCGGCCGGCGAAGGCCCCAACATGATCCTGGACGACGGCGGCGATGCCACGCTGCTGATGCACCTGGGCCAGAAGGCCGAAAAGGATCTGTCGGTGCTGGCCAACCCGGGCAGCGAAGAAGAGCGTGTCCTGTTTGCCGCCATCAAGCGCAAGCTGGCCGAAGACAGCACCTGGTACACCCGCAAGAGCGCCGAGATCATCGGCGTGACGGAAGAGACCACCACCGGCGTTCACCGTCTGAAGGAAATGGCGGCCAAGGGCACGCTGCTGTTCCGCGCCATCAACGTGAACGACTCGGTCACCAAGAGCAAGTTCGACAACCTCTATGGCTGCCGTGAATCGCTGGTGGACGGCATCAAGCGCGCCACCGACGTGATGGTGGCCGGCAAGATCGCCGTGGTGGCCGGTTATGGCGACGTGGGCAAGGGTTCCGCCCAGGCCCTGCGCGCCCTGTCCGCCCAGGTGTGGGTGACCGAAGTGGATCCGATCTGCGCCCTGCAGGCCGCCATGGAAGGCTACCGCGTGGTCACGATGGAATGGGCGGCCGACAAGGCCGACATCTTCGTCACCACCACCGGCAACAAGAACGTCATCCGCCATGAACACATGGCCGCGATGAAGCACAACGCCATCGTCTGCAACATCGGTCACTTCGACAACGAAATCGATGTGGCGTCCCTGGAGAAGTACCAGTGGGACGAGATCAAGCCGCAGGTGGACCATGTGATCTTCCCGGACGGCAAGCGCATCATCCTGCTGGCCAAGGGTCGCCTGGTCAACCTGGGTTGCGGCACCGGCCATCCGAGCTATGTGATGTCGTCCAGCTTCGCGAACCAGACCATCGCCCAGATCGAGCTGTTCGCCCATAAGGACGCCTACGACATCGGCAAGGTCTATGTGCTGCCCAAGCATCTGGACGAGAAGGTCGCCCGCCTGCAGCTCAAGACGCTGAATGCGCAGCTGACCGAGCTGACGGACGAGCAGGCCGCCTACATCGGCGTGCCCAAGCAAGGCCCGTTCAAGCCCGACACCTACCGCTATTGATGAGCGCCGCGGCCTGCACCCGCGGGCCGCGCCCCACCCCCGATGAGAGCTGACCAGTTGCTGGTGTCCACCGGCCTGGCCCCCACCCGATCCGCGGCCCAGCGGCTGATCGAGCAGGGGGCTGTTTCCTGGCATTCGCCCAAGGGCTGGATGCCGCTGAAGAAGGCCGGCGAGGCCCTGCCCGAACATGCCGAGCTGCGCATCACCGACGATGCGGAGCTGCGGTATGTCTCGCGCGGTGGCCTGAAGCTGGAGGGTGCGCTGCGCACCACTGGCCTCAACGTGACCGGACTCACCGCACTGGACGTGGGCCAGAGCACCGGCGGTTTCACCGACTGCCTGCTCAAGGCCGGCGCCTCGCGGGTGGTGGGGCTGGATGTGGGCCACGACCAGCTGCATGCATCGCTGCGCAGCGACCCGCGTGTGGCCGCACTAGAAGGCACCCATGTGCGCACGCTGGCGGACAGTCCGCTGCGCACGCTGGCACCGTCCGGGGGCTTTGATCTGGTGGTGGGAGACCTGAGCTTCATCTCCATGGTGGGCGCACTGCCCCACCTGGACCCGTGGCTGGCCGTTGGCGGTCAGGCGCTGCTGCTGGTCAAGCCGCAGTTCGAGCTGGGGCCGCAGGCCATCGGCAAGGGCGGGCTGGTCAAGGATGTGTCGCTGTATCCGCAGCTGGAGCAGCAGGCACGCGAGGCCGCGCAGGCGCTGGGCTGGTCGGTGCAAGGCTGGATGGACAGCCCGATCACCGGGGGCGACGGCAACCGAGAATTTTTCCTGTGGGCCCGCAAAGACGGCCCGCAGCCTGGGAGGGAATGACCCCATGAGTACACCTGTCAGCATCGAGTTCTTCCCGCCCAATACGCCGGTGGGCAGCGAGAAGCTCAAGACCGTGGTGCAAGAGTTGCGCGCGGTGAATCCGCAGTATTTCAGCGTCACCTACGGCGCAGGCGGCTCGACCCGCGAGAAGACGCTCGCCACCGTGGCCGACATCGCCAGCCAAGGGTTCGACGCCGCACCCCACCTGTCCTGCGTGGGCTCCACCCGCGAGAACATCGCCGAGATCCTGGCCACCTACCGGGCGCAGAACATCCGCCGCGTGGTGGCACTGCGCGGCGATCTGCCCAGCGGCACCGCCACCGCCGGTGAGTTCCGCTATGCCGCCGAACTGGTGCGATTCATCCGCGAGACGCAAGGCGCGGATTGGGACATCGAAGTCGCCGCCTACCCCGAATACCACCCGCAGCAGCGCTATGCCGCGCGGGACCTGCAGTTCTTCGCCGACAAGATGAATGCGGGCGCCAGTGGTGCCATCACGCAGTTCTTCTACAACCCGGACGCCTACTTCCACTTCGTTGAAGCAGCGCAGGCGCTGGGCGTGACCGCCCCGATCGTGCCGGGCATCATGCCGATCAACAACTACGCCCGCATCGCGCAATTCGCGCAGCGCGACGGCATCGAGATCCCTCGCTGGGTGGCGCTGAAGATGGAAGGCTACATGGACGATGCCGCTTCGGTGCGCGCCTTCGGCCTGGATGTGGTCACCCGTCTGTGCGAGCGGCTGATTGCCGGGGGCGTGCCTGGGCTGCACTTCTACACCCTCAACCAGTCAGCGCTCACCCTGGAGTTGTGTTCCCGCCTCAGTCTGGCGTCCAAGTCTTGATTTCCGACAAGGCCGCGGACCCGGGAGGGTCCGCGCGGCCAAACCTTGTGCGGCATCAAGGTTTCTACTGATCGGCAGGCGTTCAATTCACCTTGTTCGCTACCAAGGAGAAACCTGAATGAACGTCCTTCGCTCTCGTGCTGCCCGTGTGTCCTCTGGCCTGGTGGCCGCCGCTGCTGCGGTGGCGGGTCTGTGCGCACCGGTGATGGCCCAGGCCCAATCGGTGGAAAACCCGTGGCTGGTGCGCGTGCGCGCCCTGCACCTGGATTCGGCCAACAAGGACTCGACCGGGCTGGACCTGAACATCAACAACAAGACCTTCCCGGATGTTGATGTCTCTTACTTCTTCACGCCCAACATCGCTGCGGAACTGGTGCTGACCTATCCGCAAAAGCAGCGCATCTATTCGGGTGATACGCAGATCGGTACGCTGAAGCATCTGCCGCCCACCCTGACCCTGCAGTACCACTTCATGCCGGAAGGCCAGTTCCGTCCGTACGTGGGTGCCGGTGTGAACTACACGCACTTCTCGAGCGTGCACTTCGACCCGGCCGTGCAAGCGGCCCTGCAACCCAGCATCAAGAGCAACAGCTTCGGTCTGGCCGCACAGGTCGGCATGGATGTGATGCTGGACAAGAAGTGGTCGCTGAACGTGGACATCAAGAAGGTGCAGATCCGCACCAAGGTGTCTTCGGCCGGTACTGAAGTCGGCAAGTTCAAGGTGGACCCGCTGCTGATCGGCGTGGGCGTGGGCTACCGCTTCTGAGTGTCGGGGGCTGTTGGCCCCTGCACAGCCGCTCGGCATGAGCGGCGCGCGACACAAGCGTGACCGCAGCCGATGACGGCTGCATCGACAGTTTCATGGCCGACGCACATAGACGATATGGGGCACCGCGGCGGCTGTGAAGATGGCGCCCTCCTTCGTTGGGGGGCGCCATTTTTTTCGTCGCATCAAGCGCCGTTTGCGGCAGGCGTCTTGCGCTACCGCCGCGTCTAGCGCGTCTCGTGCGTCCTGCGCCAGTTATGCGTCTGAAGCCAGCAGCTCGAACGCGTCCCGCGTGAGGTTCTCCGGCGCACCTGTCTCGCGGCAGGCCACATCGTCTTCGATGCGCACGCCCCCAAACGCACTCAGGTGCTTCACCAGCGCCCAATCCACCTGGGCAGCGGCCGGCGTGGCCCGCAGTTTTTCCAGCAGCATCGGGATGAAGTAGAGCCCCGGCTCGATGGTCACCACCATGCCGGGTTGCAACACGCGCGTCAGGCGCAGATAGGGATGACCCTCCGGCTTGGGCAACAGCCCGCCGTCTTCATCCTTCATGAAGCCGCCGATGTCATGCACCTGCAGACCGAGCAGATGGCCGATGCCATGCGGCAGGAAGGTGCTCGTCACCCGCTGGGCCAGCATCGCCTCTTCATCCATCTTCACGATGCCCACTTCCCGCAGCACCCGCGCGCATTCGGCATGCGCGGAGAGATGGATGTCGCGGTAGTCGGTGCCGGCGCGGACCTGATCCACCAGGCGCAGCTGCGACGCTTCCATTGCATCGAGCAGCGCCTGGAAGGTGGCGTCGCCATTGCCGGTGGTGCGGGTGATGTCCGACGCATAGCCGCAGCTATGAGCGCCCGCATCCACCAGCAGCGACAGGGACTGCGCCGGCGCCGCCACATCCTGGTACTGATAGTGCAGCACCGCGCAATGCTCATTCAGCGCCACGATGTTGCCGTAGGGCAGCTCGCGTTCCGCCAGCCCCACGGCGGTGAGATAGGCGCGATGCACCTCGGCCTCCGACGCTCCTTCGCGGAAGGCCCGCTGAGACGCCAGATGCCCCTTGGCGCCCAGCACCGAGGCTTCGCGCATGCGCAGCAGCTCGTAAGGCGTCTTCACCGCACGTGCGTAATGCAGCGGGTTCAGCACCGTCGCCGGATTGTTGGGCACAAGCTCGCCCAGGGCGGCATCGGCCTCACCGATCACTGCCAGCCGGCCCGGCACCTTCAGATGCTGCAGCGCGTCTTCGGCCCGGCGCACGATGATCAGCTCGAAATGCTCCACCCAGAAGCCACTGGGAGCGGCGGGGGGCACATGCCAGTAGTCCTCCGGCTGGCAATAGATCAGACGCGGCTTGTGGCCGGGGCGGATCACCAGCCAGCTGTCGGGATGCTGCACCAGCGGCACCCACAGCTTGAAGTGGGGATTGGGCTGGAAGACGTAGGGCCGGTCATCGAGGAAGGCGAATTTCTCGATGCCGGAGGCAATCACCAGCGCATCAAAGCCGCCGCGCTGCAGCGCATGCTCGGTGCGGCGCTGCTGTTCGGCCAGATGGTCGGCATACAACTGGGAGGCGGAAGCGGAAGTGGCGGTCGTCATGCGCGGGGATTCTCCCAGACCAGGCCGGTCTCGGTCAGCATCGCATCCAGCCGCACATCATTCGGCAGGGCGGTCAGCGTCGGTTGGAAACCATGGCCGTAGCCCACGCCCACCACCAGCGGCCGGGGTTCAATCCGCGCAATGGTGCGCTTCATGAAGCCACCGCCATACCCCAGACGGATGCCGCCGGGCCCATAGCCGAGGCAGGGCAGCAGCAGCAGTTGCGGCTCGAAGGCTTCGGTGTCCTTGGGCTTGGTGATGCCGGTGCCGTCTTCTTCCGTCGGGCAGCCCGGATACCAGATGTGAAAGCGCAGGCGCTGTTCGTCCCGGTCGACCACTGGAAGGCCGATTCGACGCTGCGCATCCGCCTCGCTCCAGCGGTAGAGCGCCGGCATCGGATCGAATTCGCCCTTGATCGGCCAATACGCGGCGATGCGCGACTCCTTGCGCGCCACCAGCCACACCCGCAGCACCCGCTGCAACTGCTCGGCCAGGGCCAGGCGGCCCGGCAGGTCCAGCCGCTCCTGGATCAATCGGTCCCGCAGTGCGCGGCGTTCCGCCAGCGCGGCGTCTGATCCGCCGAGACCCGGCTCCGGCGTCGTGTCCTGAGATTCCATCCCGCTCCCGATGTCCCGGACCCCGTGGCCCAGGCTGCGCCGATTGTGGCCGTCCCACCCGGGCCGCGCTAGAGTGCCCCCCATGGGAACGACTCATCTGGACAACGGCTTTGTGGCGCACTGCATGGAACTGCTGGCCGTGCTGGGACCGATCCGGCCCAAGCGCATGTTCGGTGGCCACGGCCTGTATGCCGATGATGTGTTTGTGGCGATCATCACCCGCGACCAGCTCTACCTGAAGACCGACGGCCAGACCCGTCCCCGTTTCGAGGGTGCCGGGTGTGAACCGTTTCGGTACGAGCGGCGGGCGAAGGACGGGTCGGTCACGACCGCCTCGCTCGGGTATTACCAGCCGCCGGAGGAGGCGCTGGAATCGGCCGCGCTGATGGCGCCCTGGGCACGGCTGGCGATGGAAGCCGCCTTGCGGTCGGCCAATGCCAAACCCGCCAAACCCGCCAAACCCGCGAAGCCTGCCAAGCCCTCAGCCGCAGCCCGTCCACGCACCGCCGTCAAGCAACCGTCGGACGCGAAGCGCCCTGCAGCCGCTGCGACCACTGCACCAGCCACGAAAGCCGCCCCGAAACGCCGCCCCCCGCGCTGAACCGCTGCCCGGCCGCGCGCCGGGCACAGGCCTGCGGCGGCACCAGCAACTGGAATCGCGCCTGCGGCCACGCCTCGATCACCAGTTCGGCACCGCTGGGTAGATCCAGCGCGTCACCGGCTTCCAGCCAGTAGTCGTCCGACGGCAGATCCAGTGCCCCTTGCTGGGTCACCCACACCCGGCCCTCCAGCACCCGCAGTTCCCGCTGCCCCGGACCGATCGGCAGGCGCATGGTCTCGCCGGCCTTCAAATCCCAGGCGCCGTCCCGCCGGGTCGGATGGATTGATGCGAAATGGGTCTTGGACATGATGAACTCCCCTGCGCCCTCCGCACCCGACCACCCGGGTGTTTTCCTTGAAGGCATGGAGGAATGCTAGGGTTGTCCCGAGCCTGGGTCCAATGAGACTTGGGTTCCGGATTGATAGCATTTGCGCATGAATACGCCCCGCCACCGTCCCTTGAGCATCGGTCCGCTGCGGGCCTTCGAAGCCGTCGCCCGGCGTTTGAGTTTCAGCGGCGCGGCGGAGGAGCTGTTTCTCACCCAGTCGGCGGTCAGCCGGCAGATCCGGGCGCTGGAGGAGGAACTGGGCACCACCCTCTTCCAGCGCGGCACGCGGCATGTGGCGCTGACGCCGGACGGGCAACTGCTGCAGAGCACGGTGGCGCCGCTGCTGGAGCGGCTGGATGGCACCGTACGCCAGATGCGTCAGACACGCGGGCGCCGGGTGGTGAACGTGACCACCTTCGCCTCATTCGCCTCGCTGTGGCTGATCCCCCGGCTGGAAGCCTTCCAGCGCGACCATCCGGACATGGACATCCGCGTCTCCGCGCACGATCAGGTCGTGGACCTGGAGGACAGCGAAATCGACATCGCCCTGCGTTATTGCCCGCCGCGCGGCGTGCCGCCCACCGCCCAGCGGCTGTTCGGGGAGGTGCTGACGCCGGTGGTCAGTCCCTGGATGGCCAGCCAGGCAGCCGCCGGACAGGCGCCGCCGCTGACCGATGCCGCCGACCTGCGGCTGCACACGCTGGCGGAAGAGGACGATCAGCGGCCCAGCGGCCTGTTCCTGAGCTGGCGCCGGTGGCTGGCCGAGCATGGCCTGCCAGACCTGCAGCCGCGTCGCTGGATGTACCTGAACTTCACCTATCAGCAGGTGCAGGCAGCGGTTTCCGGACAGGCAGTGGCACTCGCGCGCTTGCCGCTGGTGGCCGAGGCCTTGCAACGGGGTGAGCTGGCCGAACCGTTTGGCGAGCAAGGCCGGATGGGCGCGCCCACGGTGTACTGGCTGATGCTCTCCCGGCAAGGCCGCGCCCGGCCGGAGGTCATGGAATTCGCCGAGTGGATCCTCGGGCAAGCGGCCGGCACCCGCAGCGCCATCGGGGAAGCGGAGCCGCCGATGGCTGCCCCCTTCAACAGCGAAATCGATCGATAGACGCGCGGACGCGGCGGAAGTCGCGGCACTCAATCCATCGGGCTCACGGCGCGATCAGCTCGTTCTCTGTCAGCACGATCGTCATCGGCTGATCATGCGGCTGCACCTCGAACGCCGCCTCGCAGCAGCTCCAGGCCAGTCCGATCGTCGTCACACCGGGGTGCGCTTCCAGCCACCGGTCGAAATATCCCCCGCCATAGCCCAGCCGGTAGCCCTCCCGGGTGAAGCCCAGGCAGGGCACCAGCAACACCTCCGGCACCAGCACCGCCCCCGTCGCTGTGGGGATGTCGCACTCATCCTTTTCGGTGGGCGTCTTGCCGTCCCACCGATGAAAACTCATGCGCGCCGGCCCCCGATCGGGTCCCGCCTTTCGGGCGAACGGGAGCGCCAGTTGCAGGGACACATCGAGTTTGTGGGCCAGAGCCCAGTCGGCTGCGTTAAATTCACCGTCCAGGGCCCAGTACAGCCCAAGGCTCAGCGGCTCGAGTTGGCGCAGCAGGCCTTGCAGCTGTTCACCCAGACGGTCCTCCGCAAGGCGGGCGTCGGGGCTGGCCCACCATTCCCGGCGGCGCGCCCGCAAGGCGCGCCGCAGCTCGTTTCTCTCATGGGGCCAGGTGTTGTCCGTGGGGGAGGCATTCATCGCAGTACGGCATGAAGTTCGCTCGGATCACTGTAACCGCCCTCGCGCTTGGCGCCATCGGCCTGTCGCCCCTTCCTTCCACTGCGCAGGCGCCGTCGCCCTTTGCGGTGGTCCCCAACCCGCCCCCGCCCAACGCCGACCTGGTGCTGGACGCCCGCGACGCCTGGCAGAAACGCGACCGCGTCCGATTGGCCGCCGACCGCCAGACGGCCCTGGACCAGCAGCATCCGCTGGCGCCCTGGTTCGACTACTGGGAGCTGAACAACCGCCTGTCGGAAGCGACGCAGGCGGAACTCAGCGCCTTTTATGCGCGCTGGCCCGGCAGCTATGTGGAGGACCGGCTGCGCAACGACTGGCTGCTGGAACTCGGCCGCCGCCGCGACTGGGTCAACTTCCGGCGCGACCATGCCAGCTACAAGATGCAGGACGACCGCGAGGTGGTCTGCTACGCCCTGCTGGCCGATCCGGCGCTGGAGCGCAGCAAGGAGCTGCGGGAACAGGCGCGCACCGCCTGGCTGAATCAGCGGGACAGCGATGAAGGCTGCCATCAGCTGGCCACCACGCTGCTGGAAGGCGGCAAGCTCAAGGACACCGACGTCTGGCTGAAACTGCGCCAGTCCGTCGAAGCGAACCGTCCACGCGCCATCAAGCAGGTGAGCGCGCTGCTGCCCAAGGCGGACGCCCAGGCGCTGACCGAGCTGATGGACAAGCCGGACCGCTACCTCAAGCGCAAGGGAGCCGCGCGCCCTCGAGCGCAGGCCGAGCTGACCGCCCTGGCGCTGCAGCGCATGGCCGTGCAGGACCCCGCCACCGCCGCGGATGATGTGCAGGCCTGGGCCGCCCGGCTGCCGACCGATCTGGCCGCCTGGCTCTGGGCCCAGCTGGGCCGCCAGGCCGCCCTGCGTCAGCAGGATGTGGCCAGCGACTACTTCGACCGTGCCCTGCGCTTGCAGGCCCGCGCGGGCGGCGCCATGGAATGGAGCGATGACACGCTCAGCTGGATCGCCCGCGCCGCGCTGCGAGCCGATGGCGGCAACGGCCGTCCGGAGCAGTTGCTGGAAGCCATCGCACTGATGAAGCCGTCCGAGCAACGGGACTCGGCCTGGGTCTACTGGAAGGCCAAGGCCCAGCAGACGCTGGCCGCCAAGGGCCCCGCCGGGGATGCGCAGCGCAAGGAAGCGCTGGACGCCCTGCGCGGGCTTGCCTCGCCGCTGCACTACTACGGCAAGCTGGCGGCCGATGAACTGCGTCTGCGCCTGCCGCTGCCGCCGCAACCGGCCGAGCTGACCGCGCAGGAACGTGCGCAGGCCCTGGCCATGCCGGGCGTCTCCCGGGCGATGCAACTGCTCGCCGTGGGCCTGCGCAGCGAGGGCCAGCGGGAATGGAACTTCAGCATGCGCGGCCTGGGCGACCGGGAACTGCTGGCGGTGGCCCAGACGGCCTGTGAGCGGGAACTGTGGGAGCGCTGCATCTCCACCAGCGAGCGCACCCGCCAGGAGATCGACCTCAACACCCGCTATCCGATGCCCTATCGCGCCGATGTGTTCCGCACGGCCGCTGCGTCCGGGCTCGACCCGACCTACGTCTATGGCCTGATCCGTCAGGAATCCCGTTTCATGATGGATGCGCGCTCGCATGTCGGCGCCTCCGGCCTGATGCAGGTGATGCCGGCCACCGCCAAGTGGACCGCCAAGAAGCTGGGGCTGGATGTGAAGCCGGAGATGCTGCATGACCGGGACGTCAATCTGCGTCTGGGCACCGGCTACCTGAAACTGGTGCTGGACAGCTTCGACGGCTCGCAGGCGATGGCCGCTGCGGCCTACAACGCAGGCCCGAACCGGCCGCGCCGCTGGCGCGAAGGCTCGACGCTGGATGCTGCCGTCTGGACCGAGAACATCCCCATCAACGAGACCCGGGACTATGTGCGCAAGGTGCTGTCCAACGCCACGGTGTATGCGCAGCTGATGGGCCGCGAAGGCGGCACCCAGTTGCGTGAGCGCCTCGGCCGGGTGATCGGCCCGGCAGGCACCACCGCCGCCGTGTCCCAGGACCTGCCGGCCAACGGCAACTGAGGCCGCCCCCCACACACGTCACCGAACGACACCCCGGAGCTGTGCATGACCCTGAAGCTGATCATCGGCAACAAGAACTACTCGTCCTGGTCGATGCGCCCCTGGGTGCTGATGAAGGCGATGGAAATTCCGTTCGAGGAACAGGCCCTGCGTTTTGATTTCTCGCCGGACTCGGCCTTCTACCAATCCACCCGCGCGGTGGCGCCGACCGGCAAGGTGCCCATCCTGGTGGACGATGGGCTGGCCGTCTGGGACAGCCTGGCGATCGTCGAATATCTGGCGGAGTTGTATCCGGACCTGGGCATCTGGCCGGCGGATCGTGCCCGGCGCGCACGGGCGCGCACCGTCTGCGCGGAGATGCACAGCGGCTTTGGCGCCCTGCGCTCGCAGTGCCCGATGAACATCGACGCGGATCTGCGCACCGTTGGGGCGCAACTGCTGGCGCGCCATGAGGGTCTGCAGGCGGATCTGGCGCGCATCGGACAGCTATGGACCGACACGCTGCAGGCCTGTGGCGGCCCCTTCCTGTTCGGCACTTTCAGCGCGGCGGATGCGTTCTTCGCGCCGGTGGTGATGCGGGTCACCCGCTACGGCCTACCACTGCCGCCCCTGGCGCAGGCCTATGCCGAGCGCCTGGAGGCCACACCCGCCGTGCAGGACTGGGTGGCCGCAGCCCTGGCGGAAAAGGATTTTCTGGATTTCGAGGAACCGTACCGGGACGTGAGCGGTCCGGTGCCGGTGGTGAAGCCCGTGATCTGAAGCAAACAGACGGGCGCCAGGACCCTGGCACCCGTCCGGCTGGGACAGCCTTATTCCTCGCGGCGGCGGCGGACGAGGAAGCCCATGGCCAGCAGGCCACCCAGCATCAACGCTTGCGTTTGCGATTCACTACCCAGCGAAGGCAGGATCGAATCCGCACCTTCCTGTTCATTGACATCCGGCAACTGGACCGGCTCGGACTGACTGCGTTGGGTGAAACTGGTCTCCGCGGTCACAGGCTCGCTGGCGAGCTGCGACAGTCCGCGGGCCGACAAAGACAGCTGTGAATGGACCTGCTGTTCCTTGGCGTGGGCGGCGAGACTCAGAAACATCAATCCGAGAGCGACGACTACCTTCATTCATACACTCCCTACTGCGGGTCACTTGCCTGGCTCGGTGTCTCTCTCGGCCCTTTGGTCCGCTCAAGCGGACACTCATGTGCAGGTGACATGGGTGAATATACCTAGCTAGAGTAAATTAACTACCCCCACTGTTGGGGATGCTGCACCGCAACATGAGTATGCAAATGTATCTTGTCGGCGGCGCCGTCCGCGACGCCCTGCTGGGTTTGCCGGTGCAAGACCGGGATTGGGTGGCCGTCGGGGCCGACCCGCAAGCCTTGCTGGATGCGGGTTACCTGCCGGTTGGCAAGGACTTCCCCGTGTTCCTTCACCCCCAGACCCATGAGGAGGTGGCGCTCGCGCGAACCGAACGCAAGGTCGGAGCGGGCTATCGCGGATTCACGGTACACGCGGCGCCGGATGTGACGCTGGAAGAAGACCTTGCGCGGCGCGATCTGACGATCAATGCCATGGCGCAGGCGCAGAACGGGTCGCTGGTGGACCCCTACGGCGGTCAGCGGGACCTGCAGGCGAAGGTGCTGCGCCATGTGTCTGACGCCTTTGTGGAAGACCCGGTCCGCATCCTGCGGCTGGCCCGGTTTGCCGCCCGATTCAGCGATTTCACCGTGGCGCCGGAGACGGTCCGGCTGATGCGCCAGATGGTCGAGAACGGCGAAGTCGATGCCCTGGTCCCCGAGCGGGTCTGGCAGGAGATGTCGCGGGGCCTGATGGAGGCGAAGCCCTCCCGCATGATCGAGGTGCTGCGGGAATGCGGCGCCCTGGCCCGTCTGGCCCCGTCGCTGGACCGGCTGTTCGGCGTTCCGCAGCCGCCGGCGCATCACCCCGAGGTGGACACCGGCCTGCATCTGATGCTGGTGCTGGACCAGTGCGCGAAGGTGCAGGCGCCGCTGACGGTGCGCTTCGCCGCTTTGTGTCACGACCTGGGCAAGGGCGAAACGCCCGAGGCCGACCTGCCGCGCCATCCCGGCCATGACAAGCGCGGGGAGCCTTTGGCCGAGGCGCTGTCCCTGCACTGGAAAGTGCCGACCGACTGCCGGGAATTGGCGGTGCTGGTGGCCCGGGAACATATCCACGTCCACAGCAGCCTGGGCTTCACCGCCGAGGCGCAGATGCGGCTGCTGGAGCGCTGTGACGCGCTGCGCCGACCGGAACGTTTCGAGCAGATGCTGCTGGCCTGTGAATGCGACGTGCGCGGCCGCACCGGCATGGAAGAGCGGGACTATCCGCAGCGGCCGAAGCTGATGGAGGCGCTCGCCGCGCTGCAGGCGGTGGACACCGCAGCCATTTCTGCGGAGGCCATCGCGGCAGGCCGCCAGGGTCCGGCCATCGGTCAGGCGATCCACGTGGCCCGGTTGAACGCCTTGCGGACCCTCGCGACCGCTCAGAGCATGTAAGAGCGGTCGCCGCGCTGGAAGCCGATGGCGTCGAATTCGTCGCCCGGCACGAAGCCGATGACCTTGAACAGCTCGCCCATTTCATGTTCGGCGATCAGCCGGTGGGCCGTGCTGCGCTGCGCAATGTCGGCATCCGCCATCAGATCCACCAGTCCGCAGTTCATCAGGAAGTGCGCCTGGCTGGTGTAGCCCAGCACCGTCAGCCCGGCTTCCTGCCCCGCCAGCGCAATGCCGGTGAAGTTCACATGGGTGGTGATGTCCTTCTGCCCCGGCAGGGACAGCGGATCCGGGTCGGCGCGGTGCAGGTGGTGGCACATCAGGGTGCCGCCGGTGCGCTGCGGATGGTAGTACTCCGACTCCGGGAAGCCATAGTCGATGAAGAACGCGGCACCGCGCTTGAGGTGATCGGCCAAGGTGCGGACGAACGCCTCCGCCTGCGCATGCACTTCGGTGACGGTGCCCGGCACGAAGGTCATGTCCGCCTCGGCGGGCGTCGGCGGGCGTGCGGTGGTGGGACGGTCGGCAAAGCAGAGCTGGCCCTGCGCATCCATCTCCACGCCGCGTTCGCGCCACTGGCTGCCGGTCCAGTGCAGCAGTTGCACCGGCATCGCATCCAGCAGTTCATTGGCCACCAGCACGCCGTGGATCTCGGTCGGCCACTGGTCCAGCCACTGCACCCGCGGCGCAAAACGCGCCAGCCGCTGCGCCTGCCGCTCACGCAAGGTGCCGGAGAGATCCACGATCTGATAGGACTCGAGCGGGGTGCCCAGGGCGTCCAGCGTCTCGATCAGTTGTTCCGCCAGAGCGCCGCTGCCAGCACCGAACTCGATGACGCTGCGGGTGCCGCTGACGGTCAGCGCCTGCGAGACCTGGCGCGCCAGCGCCTGCCCGAACAGCGGGGACAGCTCGGGTGCGGTGACGAAGTCCGAGCCCTGCTGCGGCATGGTGCCGAACTTGCGCAGGCTGTTGGCGTAGTAGCCCAGCCCGGGTGCATACAGCACGAGGCTCATGTAGCGGTCGAACGGCAGCCAGCCGCCCGCGTCGTCAATCGCCTGGCGCAGCAGCGCCTGCATGGCGGCGGTGAAGTCGGTGTCAGCAGCAGTCATCCATCCATCCTGGGCAGCAAGGACCGGCCGCGTCGGGCCAGCCAGGCTTCAAATTCATCTGCCGGCATGGCGCTGGCGATCACCTCGCCCTGAAGCTCGTCGCAGCCCCATTCGGCGAGCAGATGCCATTGCCGCGCATTGCGCACCCCTTCCGCACCCACGCGCAGGCCCAGGCCCTTGGCCATCTGGACCATGGCACGCGTGATGGCGGCAGCGCCGCTGCCCTCCGGCAGTTCCGCCACAAAGCTCTGGTCGATCTTGAGCTTGTCCAGCGGCAGTCGGGTCAATTGGTTCAAGGCGGTATAGCCGGTGCCGAAGTCGTCGATGGAAATCGCCAGACCCTGGCTGCGCAGGGTCTTCAGCAACTCCGGCAGGCGTTCGATCTCTTCGGTGAGCATGCGCTCGGTCAGCTCCAGCTCCAGCCAGTCGCCGGGCACACCGGCCGACTTAAGAATCTGCCCGACCGACTTGGAAAAACTCGCCAGCCGGAACTGCATGCTCGAGAGGTTCACCGCGATCGGCACCGCGGCCACGCCGCTGTCGTGCCAGAGCCGCGCCTGACGCGCCGCCTCCCGCATGACCCACTCGCCCAGCGGCAGCATCAGCCGGTGCCGCTCCGCCACCAGGATGAAAGCATCCGGCGTGAGCAGCCCCCGCACCGGATGGCGCCAGCGCAGCAGCGCCTCGGCACCGACCAGCACGCCGGTCCGGGCGTCCACCTGCGGCTGATAGAACAGCACGAATTCGTCGGCGGTCAGGGCCTGCGCGAGTTCGCCTTCCAGCACGAGGTCCGCATAGGCGGTGGCGGCCATCGCGGGTTCGAAGAATCGATAGGTGGCCCGGCCAGCGGCCTTGGCCAGATACATCGCCGTGTCCGCATGCTGCAGCAGCTCTTCCGGCGTGCTGCCGTGTTCCGGATACAGGGCAACGCCGATCGACGGTGTCACCGACAGATCGCGCCCATCTGCCCGCACCGGCACTTCCACCACGCTCAGCAGCGCCTGGAGCACCACCAGCACATCCTTGCGCTGGGCCACATGTTCCAGCAGCACGACGAATTCATCGCCGCCAAAGCGCGCCACCAGATCGCCCGCGCGCAGGCCCGCCCGCAGCCGGTCGGCCACGGTGCGCAGCACCTGATCACCTTCCAGATGGCCGAGCGAGTCATTCACCCGCTTGAAGTTGTCCAGGTCGATGAACAGCAGCGCCGCCCCCTCGCCGCCGCGAGAAAGGCAGTCGCGCAGCCGCTCCATCAGCGTGTTGCGATTGAGCAGGCCGGTCAGCGGATCGTGATGGGCCAGATGATGGATGCGCGCCATCGCCTCGTGCTGGGCCCGCAAGTCCCGCACCACGCCCATGCGATAGCTCTGACCACCGCAGCTGAGTGTGCGCACGATCAGCTCCACCGGCAGCCGATGGCCCTGTCCATCGAGGATGACGGTCTCGTAGCGGGTTTCGTCGCCCGCCTCCATCACCGATCGCACCATCGCCACCTCTTCAGCGGCGACGAGATCCAGCGCATGCCGGCCGACCAGCGACGACAGCGGCAGCTTGAGCAGCTCGCAGAGCGCCGGATTGGCATCGGTGATCACGCCGTCGCGATGGAAGACGATGCCCTCCATCGACGCCTGCATGAACTTGGCCATGCGCTCTTCCGACTCCCGCACCGCCTGCTCGGCTTCGCGGTAGCGGGTGATGTCGTTGATCAGCACAAAGGCCGACTGCACCTGGCCATCCTCCGGCGAGAGATGCGGGATGAGGTTGACCTCCATCCATCGCACCTGCCCATCCGGGCCTTGCAGGCGACGCTCATAGTTGACGCTCACATGCTCGTCCAGCACCCGGCGCACCTGCGGCTGGATCTCGCGGGCGGCGTCTTCGCCGATGACTTCGCTCACTGTGAGGCCGAGGATGTTGTCCTCGTCCAGGCCGAAGGCCGCGGCGTACTGGCGGTTGGCAAACAGGCAGCTGAGGTCGTGCGCATCAAAGACGGCGATGAGCACCGGCACGTTGTCCGCGAGCAGTCGGAACTGCGCGGCCTGATCCTGCGCCGACAGCTGCGGACGGACCCGGCGGGGAGGTGGCGGCGCGGCGCGGCTCATTCAGCCTCCGGCCTCCAGGGTCTGGCGGGCCAGACAGAGGTCTTCCCAGGCGCGCGCCTTGTCCGGCAGGTTCCGGAGCAGATAGGCCGGGTGATAGGTGACCACCAGCGGCACGCCCTGGTAGTGATGCACCCGTCCGCGCAGGCGGCCGATGGCTTCCTGGCTCTGCAGCAGTTGCTGCACCGCGAAGCGGCCCATGGCCAGGATGATGCGCGGCTGGATCAGCTCGATCTGCCGCTGCAGGAAGGGCTCGCACTGCGCCAGCTCGGCCGGGTCCGGATTGCGGTTGCGCGGCGGCCGGCACTTGAGGGTGTTGGCGATGAAGACCTGCTGCTCCGGCGGCCCTTCGCTGCGGCTTAGACCCAGCGAACGCAGCATGTTGTCCAGCAGCTTGCCGGCCGGGCCGACGAAGGGTTCGCCCTGCAGGTCTTCCTGCTCGCCGGGCGCCTCGCCGATGATCATCCAGTGCGCCTGCGAGTGGCCCACGCCGAAGACGGTGTTCTTGCGGGACTCGCAAAGGCCGCAGGCACGGCAGTCGGCCACGGCGCTGCGCAGGCCGTCCCAGTCCAGCGCGGCGATGGCTTCGCGGCTGAGGCCTTCGCGCGGGGCATCGCCATGGGCGTCGGCCGACGCTTCACGACCGGTCGCGGGCAGCGCCCGTGCCAGCACTTCGGCAACGCGCTGCGGCGCGGGGGCCGGGACGCGGTCGGCGGGCGGCGCGGCGCGCGGACGCTCGACGGGCGGACGATCCGCGGGAGCCGTCGGACGGGAGGCGGAAGGAGGAGCTTCCGCGGCGATGGCTGCGCGTGGACGTTCCGCCACGGCCACGCCGGCTGACGCTCCTTCCGCACCCGCAGTGTCGCGATTCAGTGCGGTCGCCGCGCCGTGCGCGGCTGCGCGCGGCGTGCCCGCTGCAGCAGCATCGGCCGCCACCGACGGCGGCAGCCAGATCTTCAGCCCCATGGCCTCCAGCATCTGGCGTTGACGATCACTCCAGCTCATGGGCTGCCTCCGGTCAGTCGCAGCGTCATCAGCAGCGCATCCTCTCGGCCGTCGGCGCAGGGGTAGTACCCCCGCCGCAAGCCGCTCTGTACAAATCCATAAGCCTCATAAAGGCGACGGGCCCGTTCATTGCTCACCCGCACTTCCAGCCAGATCTGCTCGCAGCCGCGGGCGCGGCCGAGCACCGCCAGCGCGTCCAGCATGCGGCGGGCGAGCCCCTGGCCTTGCAGGTCTGGCGCCACGGTGATGTTGAGCAGGTGCATCTCGTCGATCACCTGCATCGCCAGAAAATAACCGCACAGACGGCCCTGCCCGTCCCGCAGCACGAATCCGACATAACCGGCGGCCAGCGAGTCGATGAAGTTGCCTCGCGTCCAGGGATGGCTGTAGGCCACGGTCTCGATGGCCATCACCTCATCCAGGTCGATGGTGCGCAGCGGCTGCAGGGCTTGCAGCGCGGGCGAGAGAAGAATGTCCTTGGCCTGGGCACTCATGGGCAGCTTCCTCAGCCGGGGATGGGGCCCGGGGCAGCGGCGGCAGCGGCCTTGTCCGCGGCACGCTCGGCCGTGGTCTGGGCGACCTTGTCCCGCACATACAGCGGCAGCGCCTGGGCCGGATCCTGGGCCAGGCCCTGGTCCCAGGCCTGCTGTGCCAGCGATCCCAGTGCCCGCGCGCGAGACCGGGTCTGTTCCACACGGTGCGCCGCGCCAGTGTCCAGTTGCAAGGCCACGAGCGCCGTGCCGGCGACGCACACCGGCGGCTGCTCGGCCCAGCGGGCCAGCAGCGGCGCGGGGTCGGTCAGCATCGGTGCCTCGAGCACATCCCAGAAGGTCCCGTTCCAGCGGTAATGGCCGGCATAGATCTGGCCCATGCGGGCGTCCATGGCCACCCACACATCGGTGTGAGCATCCGATTGCAGCCGCGCGTCTTCAGCCACCAGCATCAGGCTGTCCAGTGCCAGCACCGGTTTGTCGGCGCCGAAGGCCAGGCCCTGCGCCACCGAACAGGCGGTCCGAAGACCGGTGAAAGCGCCCGGCCCCTGTCCGAACGCCACCGCATCGACCGCCGCCAGCGGCACCCCCGCAGCCTTGAGCAACTGCAGGGCGTCCGGCACCATGCGCTGCGAGGCCTGGGCACCGCCATCGGCATCCACAAAAGCAGAATGGCCCTGACCCCAAAGGGCCAGAGCCATGTGTTCGGTGGAGCTATCCAGGGCCAGTAACACGCTCATGCAGCAAGTGTAGTGGCCCCGGCCGGCCCGGGAAGGGCCTCCCCCTCGTTTAGAAGGAGTAGCCGAGCGACAGCGAGTACACCATCGGGCGGAAATTGATGCGCGTGCGCAGCGTTTCCTCGCCAGCGTTGGTGGTGGTCACGGCGCGCATGTTGCTCTTCACATCCGCATAAGCGGCGGTGCCGACCAGCGACCAGTTCTCGTTGTAGCGCAGCGTGAAGCCCACGTGAGCGGCGGCGCCCCAGGAGTTGCTCAGGTAGATCTTGGTGGGACCGCCCGAGACAGCGTCACCGGTGGCGGTGCTGCGGGTCTTCTCGAAGTAGGTGTAGTTCACGCCCAGACCGACGAAGGGGTAGAACTTGGGCAGCACCGGACCGAAGTGGTAGTTGACGAACACCGTCGGCGGCATCTGGCGCACCACCGCGATCTGGCCGGCGTTGGCCAGCACGCCATTGCCATACACCTTGTGCGAGGGCGGGATGCCCAGCACCAGCTCACCGCTCCAGTCTTCCGCAAAGCGGTAGACCAGGCCGAAACCGGTGGTGGTCTGGTCGCCCACGCGGATCTGTGCGCCCGGTGCCGGGAACTGCTTGGTACCGCCCGACAGCGCGGGCGCCTTGCTGTTCACGTCGATGTGGGCCAGGCCCAGATACACCGTGGTGGTGCCAACCGCCGACTGGGCGCTGGCCAGACCGCTCAGGGCCAGCAGCGCGGCACCGGCGACGAGGGAAATGTTCTTTTTCATCATGTGTCTCCGAATCTGTTCAAGCATCAGCCGCCGGCGGCCAGCACGCTCTGGAAGTAGCCGCGCACGACGGCGATGCAGAACGGAGGCACCAGCGTGCCGTGATACTGGGCCTGGACTGCGCGAGTGCCTGCCGCGGCCTGCGCGGTGGCATCCAGACCTGCGTCGCTTGCAGCGGCGGCGGCTGCCTTGGCAACGCCCGCCTGAGCCAGCTTGAAGCCCCCATTGACGGTCGGGCCGACGGAGGTCGCGTCTTCCAGGTTGAAAGCCGTCACACGGGCGCCCAGCGCCGCCTTGGCCGCAGGGGTATTGACCGCATAGAACACCGTCGGGTCATTGGCACCACCGCACAGGGCGATCGGATGCTGCGGCGCCCAGCTCAGCAGCGTGTTGGTCTGCAGGGCCTTGCGGAAATTGGACGTGGCGTAACCGGCACGGAAAGAGTCCGTCAGCAGACCCCCAGTGCCGAACAGCTTCGTGTAGGTGTTGCCATCGTCAGGCAGCTTGCCCGCCTTGACCAGATCCGCAGGCGCCGTGTCCGTGGGGAACAGCGTTTCGGCGGTCGCAGCGTACGGCGACTGGTAGACGTCGGTGGGCGCGCTGTAGATGTTGCCGTAGGCCTTCTGATAGCTCGTCAGCATCAGCGGCAGGAACAGGGTCGCACCCGCATTCACCTGACCGTTCGGCGACACGATCGTGTCGCTGAAGCCCACCAGGTTATAGGGGCCGGACATGGGGCCTGCGGCCGTCACGGTGAATTCGCTGGCGTAATCACGCTCCATCACCTTCTGGGTCGCCATGGCGACGTGACCGCCTTGCGAATAGCCGCTGATCAGCAGCTTCGTGGACGGCTGGGTGGCGGTCGCCGCGGATGCCAGATAGTTCTTGGCGGCACGCAGACCGTCGATCATGTCCACCGCCGACGCTTCCGCATTCAGATAGGGCGTGTAGTTCAGGCCCGAGCGGTCATAACCCAGGTAGTTGGGGGCAACAACGACGAAGCCCTGCGCGGCGTAGAACGCCATCACCAGCGAGGCTTCGGTATTGGTCGTCACCTGAGCCATGTTGAAGCTCTTGATGGTGCTGGTGCCATGCGCGTACAGCAGCACCGGGCGCTTCCCGGTACATGCGGCATCGGTGCCGGTCGGCAGCAGCACGGCCGTGGAGGCGGTCGCGGGGTTGCCGCCCGGATCGCGGGTCATGTAGTAGACGTAATGAACCTCTACATCGCACTTCGCAGCGCCGGTCAGGGACTGAATGTTCTTGCCTTTGACGCCAGTGCCGGCATCAATGTCGGAGATGGTGGCCTTGCCGCCGAGCTGGCCCAGGATCACGGTGCCACGTGCCGGGGGGGCGTCATCGTTGGCAGGGTCGCTGCCGCCGCCGCACGCGCTCAGCATCACAGATGCAGCCAGAGCCAGGCCGGCCAATGGGAAATGGCGATTCATTCAGACTTCTCCAGGGTTGTCTCCGTCGCTTGTGCTCCGGGAGAGAGGCACTAAATCGAACGGTCGTTCGTTTTTGTCAGTGATCACTATAGGCAGGGGTCGATGCGTTCTAAAACGTAAAAACCCTGACACGGCCACAGCATGCCAGGGTCGAACGCACACACCGATCAAAGTCGCGGCGCGGCCGCAACACATTTGAGTCCGATGTGCGATTGCGGCGGCGTGGGCGGTGGGGATTCGCCGAATTGGTGCGTGCATCGCCACCATGAAAAAAGGGGACAGGCATGACCTGTCCCCTTTCAAGCGGGTGCACTGTCCGGCGACGTCCGGCGAGGGCCGGACCGCCGATGGATCAGAACGGATTGTTCGATGCGCGCGACTGCGCCAGGGATCCGATACGGGCCTGGATCGTCGGACCCAGCACCGTGTTGCTGGCCCACATGTAGTTGGCCGAAGTGGCCGAGGTGGTCAGCGTCTTGTCGGTGCACAGCGGCGGCTGGTAGGCCGCCAGGCACGCCGCTTCCGTCGAGTTCGACAGACCGTAGGCGCCGGGGTACGTGGACGCCGTCTGGCTCAATTCGTCGGCCAGGATCAGGCCGATCTTGTGCCCGTCATTGGTGACGTTCAGACGCAGGCCGAGGTTGAAGCGGGACGACAGTTCGGACAGCAGACGCGCGCGGTCGGTGTCGGCATGCGACTGACGCTCCGCCACGGCAAACGGCGTCACGCCGACGTCGGGCATGGTGGAGATGATCACCTTGCCGCCGGCATTGGCGATGGTGTTGACCGTACGGGCCAGGGCCTTGCCGCGGGCTTCGGCTTCATTGCCGAGCACGGCTTCGCTCTGTGCCCCATAGGAGGCGTAGAGCTCGAGGATGTCATTGGCACCGGCCAGCACCGTGACCAGATCCTTGCCATTGAAGCCGTCCAGCGCGAACTGCTGGTCCACCTGCGACGCGACATCGGCGACCTTGGCGCCTGCGGTGGCATACATCACGGCCGTGGTGGCGGCCAGATTGGAGGTATTGCACTGCTTGAAGACCAGGCCGTAGTACGACGCCAGCGTCTGCACCCAGATCGGGTTGGACGAGCAGGCGATGGCACCGGTGGTGGTGTCCGTCGCATTGATCGTGTACTTGGTGCCGTCCGAGCGGAGTGCGCTGGTCTCGTCACCGAAGGCAATCAGACGCGAGGGCCGGAACGGATCAACCTGCGAACTACCGCCGCCGCAGGCAGCCAGCAGCGCGGTCGCCCCCAGCAGGACGGCCAGGTGGCGCTTCAAACTCTTCATGAATTCTCCAAATCATCAAACTCCGGCGCCGCGAATGCCGCCGCCGCTCGGGACAATCGATCCCGGATACCGTCCCAGGCCGCATCGGCCGGCGGTGCTTCCACCCAGATCTGCGCCGCACCGGCCGCATCCAGCTGCCGCAGGACCGCGAACAGTTCGCGGGCCACGGCTTTGGCCTCGTCAGGCATGGGATGGTGCAACACCCCTTCCACGCCTGGCAGACCGGCATGACGGGAATATACCGCCAGCCCCGGCGGCAACGGACCGGTCAGGGCCTGTTGCAGCGCCTCGGAACTCAGAAGCCTGACCGTCGCCCGCGGCGCATAGTGCGCGGCGAGGGTCCCGGAGGCTTTAGGGGCCGATCGGTCCGGCGCGCGCAGCGGCTCGCCCGCCGCGGCTTCGAGTTGCGCCGGGGTCAGCACCCCGGGGCGCAGCAGCACCGGATGGCCTCGGCTGCAGTCCACGATGCTCGATTCGATGCCCACGTCGCAGGCGCCGCCATCCAGCACCAGCAGCGACGGGCCGAATTCGTCGGCCACATGCGCGGCGGTGGTCGGGCTGACACGGCCGAAGCGGTTGGCGCTGGGCGCCGCCAGGCCTTCCACGCCCAGTGCACGGCAGGCGGTCATCACGGCGCGGGCGACCGGATGGGACGGGCTGCGCAGACCGACCGTGGACTGTCCGCCCGCCGCAGCCGTGGCCACCTCGGGGCGCCGTTGCACGATCAGCGTCAGCGGGCCGGGCCAGAAGGCGTCGATCAGGCGGTGGGCCACCGGCGGCAGGTCCTGCGCGAAGTGGCGGGCGCCCTGCTCGTCCAGCACATGGACGATCAGCGGATGGTCACTCGGTCGGCCTTTGGCGGCGAAGATGCGGGCCACGGCGTCGTCCTGATCCGCACGAGCGGCCAGGCCATAGACGGTTTCAGTGGGCAGGCCCAGCAGCTGGCCGTCGGCCAGGGTGCGGGCGGCGCGGTCCACCGCCGCTGCGGTGAGACAGTCCAGCACCTGCGCACTGCCTTCAGGCTTCATTGCGTCCACGCCCGTTCCCACCGTCATCTCCTGCGTCTGGCTCACCACTGCTCGGGCAGGCCCAGCAAGGCGCAGGCCCGGCGAGCGCTGTCGCGGGCGGCCTCGGGTGTGGCGCCCACCAGATTGAGGTGACCCATCTTGCGGCCGACCCGTGCCTGGGCCTTGCCATACAGATGCAGCGACGCACCCGGCAGGGCGAGCACGCCCGCCCAGTCCGGCGTGCGTTCCTGCCCTTGCGCATCGAACCAGAGATCGCCCAGCAGGTTGAGCATGACCACCGGTGAATGCAGGCGAGGCTCGCGCAGCGGCAGGCCGGTCATGGCGCGGACCTGCATCTCGAACTGCGACAGGTCGCAGGCATTCATCGTGTAGTGGCCGGAGTTGTGCGGCCGCGGCGCCATTTCGTTGACGACGAGGCGACCGTCCTTCAGCACGAAGAATTCCACGCACAGCACGCCGACATACGACAGCCCCTGAGCAATGGCCACGGCGCTCTGACGGGCCTGCGTCTGCAGCGCCTCGGGCACATCGGGCGCAGGCACCTCGGTGACGGCCAGGATGCCGTCGCGATGCAGGTTCTGCTGCACCGGGAAGGTGACGGCCTGACCGTCCGCCCCGCGCACCACCAGCACGCTGAGTTCCAGCGCCAGCGGCAGCATCTGCTCCAGCACGCATTCCACTTCGCCGAGTTCCTGGAAGGCGGTGGCGAGCTGGTGCCGGTCGGTGACCCGGCGCTGGCCCTTGCCGTCGTAGCCCAGGCGGGCGGTCTTGAGGATGCCCGGCAGCAGCTCGTCGCTGACGGCGGCGAGGTCCGCCTGGCTGCGCAGCACCGCATACGGTGCGCACGGCACGCCGCTGGCGACAAAGTGCGCCTTCTCGCGGCCCCGGTCCTGGCAGACCGCCACCGCACTGCCGGCCGGCGCCACGGTGCGGGTGGCCGCCAGCGAGTCCAGCGCGCGAGCCGGGACGTTCTCGAATTCGGTGGTGATGGCGTGGCAGCGCTGCGCGAGTTGCGACAGTGCGGCGCCGTCCAGATAGTCGGCCTTCAGATGGGCCTGCGCGACGGCGCCGGCCGGGCTGGACGCATCCGGATCCAGCACCACGCAGGTGTAGCCCAGCGACTGGGCCGCCTGCACGAACATGCGACCGAGCTGGCCGCCCCCCAGCACCCCCAGGGTGGCTTCGCCTGGCAGCAACGGCATCAGCGCAGCTCCTCGGTCATGGCGGTGGCGGCGGCGGTCTGGCGCTTGCGGAAGGCGTCGAGCTTGTCGCGCAGCGCGGGATTGTCCCGGGCCAGCATGGCCACGACAAAGAGCGCGGCATTGCCGGCGCCGGCGTTGCCGATGGCAAAGGTGGCCACCGGAATGCCCTTGGGCATCTGGACGATGGAATGCAGCGAATCCACCCCCTGCAGGTGACGGCTGGCGACCGGCACGCCCAGCACCGGCACCAGGGTCTTGGCGGCCAGCATGCCCGGCAGATGGGCCGCGCCGCCGGCCCCGGCGATGATGGCCCGCAGGCCGCGACCTTCGGCCGCTTCGGCGTAGGCGAACATCTCGTCGGGCATGCGATGTGCCGACACCACCTTGGCCTCAAAGGGCACACCGAACTCGGTGAGAATGTCGGCGGCGTGCTTCATGGTCTCCCAGTCGCTGCTGGAGCCCATCACCACGCCGATCAGCGCGGCAGTCTGGGGAGCGGTGTCGGGCGTGTTGGCGCTGCTCACGGGGTCGTCCTGATTCGTGTAATCCAGAAACCTTGAATTGTAGGCGTCCAGCCTCAGTTGCCATGTTTCCGGCCTTTGCTACGCTGTACTCCACTGTTCCCAGTTGAATTCGCCATGACCGACATCACCCTGCAAAACTTTGAATCCGAGCTGTTGCAAGCTTCCATGCAGCAGCCGGTGCTGCTGGACATCTGGGCCCCCTGGTGCGGCCCGTGCCGCACGCTGGGTCCGATGCTGGACAAGCTGGAAGTGGCCTATGCCGGCCGTTTCAAGCTGGCCAAGCTCAACAGTGACGATCAGCCGGAAATCGCCACGCAGCTGAGCCAGGCCTTCGGCGTGCGCTCCATCCCGTTCTGCGTGATGTTCGTCGGCGGCCAGCCGGTGGACGGCTTTGTCGGCGCCCTCCCGGAAGCGCAGATCCGCGAGTTCCTGGACCGTCATGTGCCCAGCGGCGAAGAACTGGAAGCCGAGGAAGACCTGGCCGAAGCGCAGGCGCTGATGGAAGAAGGCGACAACGCCGCGGCGCTGGAGAAGCTTCATGCCGCCGTGCAGGCCGATCCGGCGAATGAAACCGCTCGCTTCGACCTGGTGCGTGCCCTGCTGGAGGCCGACCTGCTGGACGACGCCAAGGCGGCCTTCGAGCCGGTGGCGCATCGCGCGGCGGACACGCTGACGCCGCATCCGCGCTTCGCGGCACTAGGCACCTGGATCGCGGCGGCGGAGCGTGCGTCGCAAGGCATGGACCCGGCCGGTCTGCAGGCGGCCATCGCCGCCAACAAGCGCGACTTCGACGCCCGCTTCACCCTGGCGCAGGGCCTGCTGGCCGGTCGCGACTTCACCGGCGCGATGGATGAGCTGCTGGAGATCATCATGCGGGACAAGACCTGGAACGACCAGCTGGCCCGCAAGACCTATGTCGCCATCCTGGAGCTGATGACCAAGCCGGCGGCTGCGCATGCGGCCGCGGCCGATCCGAAGGGCGGCCTGCAACTGGCCGGCCCGAGCGCGGTGGCGTCGGCCGACCCGCTGCTGGATCAGTACCGCCGCAAGCTGAGCATGGCGCTGTTTTGATCAGTGCGGGGTGCTCAGCCCGGCCTGGGTCAGCGCCTGCCGCCAGTGCTGCTGGTGGGTGGCGTACTGCCCCCAGACCTCATCGGCCAGCGCTTCATGGCGCTGCGCATCGTCCGTCTGGCCCAGCAGGCGGAACACCTGCGCCAGCCGGCTGTGGGTGATGGCGCGGTCGTCCAGGTCGCAGCTGGGATCCAGCTCGATCTCCGCTTCCCGCGCCTGCAGCAGCGCCAGTTCCTGCTGACCGCTGTTGGCCCGGCACCAGGCCATGTCCGACAGCAGGCTGCTGCCCAGCCGCTCCAGGCCCTGCGCCATCGCCTGCGGCAGATGCTGTTCATACAGCTGCCGGGCCTGCTCGAACCGCCCCTCGACGGTCAGCACCTGGGCGCGCAGCACCGGGGTGAGCTCATTCATCATGGCTGCGCCAACGGCGGCATCGTAGTGATCGACCGAGTCGACGCTCAGCAGCATTTCCTGCACCCGCACCGCGCCGTTGAGGCTGTCCCGGCGCAGTTGTGCCACCCGCATCGCCGCCATGTTGTACATGAGGGCGGACAAGGTGGTGTCGTCCCCTTCCGCGGTGGCGTGGCGGCGGGCCTGCTGGTACCAGCGCTGGGCGACTTCGCTCTCGCCGGTGAAATGCCAGGCCACGCCCAGCGCCATGCTCAGGCGCGCCAGCGCGCCGTGGTCCACCTCCGACCGGGCCTGTGCCAGGCACCGACGGGCGTGATGGATCAGGGCGTCCAGTTCATGCCGCACATAAGCGAGCTGGGCCAGCCAGGCATCGGCCAGCACCTGCACGTCCTCCAGGCCGCTGTGGGCGGTGGCGATGGCATGGGCGCGGCTGATGCGCTCGACCGCCGGCTGCACCGCGAAGCCGTTGTAGTAGGCCATCAGCCCTTCGGCCAGATGCAGCCAGGCGCCAATCTCGGCATGGGGATGCTGGAAGGAGAGCTGGTGCAGCACCGTCAGCGCCTCGCGCGCTTCAGCCTGCGCGCCATGCCGGGCCAGCTGCATGGCACGGCGGGCGCGGGGCGCCACCGAGGCCATGGGCGAGCGGGCGGTCGCGACCTGCTGGTCCAGCTGCTTGAAGAGACGCGACTTGAAAGCCGCAGCGGCGGCGCTGGAGGCGGGTGTGGGAGCGTCCATGGCCGGCCGCCTCAGCGTGTCAGCCGTTCAAGGGCTTCCTGGTACTTCTCGGAAGTCTTGGTGATGACCTCGTGCGGCAACGCCGGCGGCGGTGCCACCTTGCCCCAGGGCTGGCCGTTGACGGTGGCCTGCTCCAGCCAGTCGCGCAGGAACTGCTTGTCGTAGCTGGGCGGGTTGCTGCCGACGGCATAGCTTTCGGCGGGCCAGTAGCGGGACGAATCGGGGGTCAGCACCTCGTCCATCAGGGTGAGGATGCCATCGGCGTCGAGGCCGAATTCGAACTTGGTGTCCGCGATGATGATGCCCTTGGTCAGGGCATAGTCGGCGGCGCGGCGGTAGAGCTGGATGGCGATGTCACGCACCCGCTCGGCCATCTCGCGGCCGATGATGGCGGCGCAGCGCTCGAAGTCGATGTTTTCGTCGTGGTCGCCCATCTCGGCCTTGGTGGCCGGGGTAAAAATGGGCTCGGGCAGCTTGCTGGCGTTCTGCAGGCCGGGCGGCAACTGCACGCCGCACACCTTGCCACTGTCCTTGTATTCGGACCAGCCGCTGCCGGCCAGGTAGCCGCGCACCACCGCTTCGATGGGCAGCGGCTTGAGGCGCTTGACCAGCATCGCGCGGCCGCGCACTTGGTCCTGTTCATCCGGGGTGACGACCGACAGCGGATCATCGCCGGTGAGGTGGTTGGGGACGATGCCGTCCAGCTTGTCGAACCAGAACAGCGCCATCTGGGTGAGCAGCGCGCCCTTGCCGGGGATGGGTTGGTCCATGATGACATCGAAGGCCGAGATGCGGTCCGACGCGATCATGAGGATGCGATCCTCGCCCACGGCATAGTTCTCGCGCACCTTGCCGCGAGCGATGAGAGGGAGGGAGCGGATCGAGGAGGTGTGCAGGGCGGCGGTCATGGACGGTGCGCAACTTTGCAGTGCGAGGCTGGTGCGGGAGAACTTCGGGATTCTAGGGAAGTTCTGCGTCGGGTCCGTGATCGGCGCGCTAGCGTTCTGGGGGGTGTCAGCCTGGAGCGGCCTTGGGGGTGGCGTGGAAACCGGTGTAGCGCTCGACAAAGCGGGCTTTGCCTTCGCGGTCGAAGCGGTCTTCGTCCCAGTCGCCGAGATCGAGCGCGTGGGCGCGGTCGTCCTTGAAGAGGTAGGTCCAGGCCCGCAGGGGCAGGCCGTCCGGACCGGTGATCAGCACTTCACTGCGCTGATAGTCGTCGCCCTCAAAGGCGTCGAGGCGGGACCAGGCGGCTTCGGGCAGGTCCAGATAGACCCGGCCGGCCACCTCGTTGCCGGTGTGGGGACGCAGCCCGGGGTAGTCCTGCCCGCGCACCGGATGGCGCGCATGGTCGGTCAGCCGGGCGGGCTGCGGCGGATGGGCGGGCGCGGCGTCGGGTCCGCAGACCCGGGCCATGATGTCGGGCCACATGAGCGAGCCGTAGACAAACAGGTGGGCCACGTCGCTGCCCTCCGGCTTATTGGACGACCTGGGCCAGTTCGCCGCTGGCGTAGGCCTTGGCGGTGTCCACCAGGCTGCGCGGCTTGATCTTGCCGGCCTGACCTTCGCAGCCAAACTCGACATAGCGCTGCTTGCAGACGAGCTTGGCGGCTTCGCGGGCGGGCTTGAGCCATTCGCGGGCGTCAAACTTTTCCGGGTTCTCATGCAGGAACTTGCGGACGGCGCCAGTCATGGCCAGGCGGATGTCGGTGTCGATGTTGATCTTGCGGACGCCATACTTGATGGCCTCCTGGATCTCCTCGACCGGCACGCCGTAGGTTTCCTTCATGTTGCCGCCGTACTGGCGGATGATCTCCAGCAGCTCCTGCGGCACGCTGGACGATCCGTGCATCACCAGGTGCGTATTGGGAATGCGGGCGTGGATTTCCTTGACGCGGCTGATGGCCAGGATGTCGCCGGTGGGCTTGCGGGTGAACTTGTAGGCCCCATGGCTGGTGCCAATCGCGATCGCCAGGGCGTCCAGGCCGGTGGCCTTGACGAACTGGGCGGCTTCTTCGGGGTCGGTCAGCAGGGCCGAATGGTCGAGCACGCCTTCGGCGCCGATACCGTCTTCTTCACCGGCCATGCCGGTTTCGAGGGAGCCCAGGCAGCCCAGTTCGCCTTCGACGGTGACGCCGACGCGGTGGGACAGCTGCACGACCTGGCGGGTGACGTCGATGTTGTAGTCAAATGAAGCGGGGGTCTTGCCGTCGGGCATGAGCGAGCCGTCCATCATGACGGAGCTGAAGCCCAGGTCGATGGCGCCCTGGCAGATGGCGGGGGTCTGGCCGTGGTCCTGGTGCATGACCAGGGGGATGTGCGGGTACGCTTCGACTGCGGCCTGGATCAGGTGCTTGATGAAGCTTTCGCCGGCATATTTGCGGGCACCGGCGCTGGCTTGCAAAATGACTGGCGCATTGACTTCGTCAGCCGCGGCCATGACGGCCTGGACTTGCTCAAGATTGTTGACGTTGAATGCGGGGATGCCGTAGCCCTGTTCGGCGGCATGATCCAGCAGTTGGCGCATCGAGACGAGTGCCATGAGAGTTCTCCGGAGAAGTGAAAAATTCTGGAGGCGCGGGGCGGCCGTCCACATCGTTCCGGAGATGGCCGGGGGCACGATGGAGGCGATGTAACCACGCCGTAACTACAACGATTCTAGCGAGCCCCTGTGTGAAGCCGGTGTCGGGAGCTGTAACGTCCCCCAAACAAGTGCTGCAGACGCGGGAGAGAAAACCGGGCCAAAGTCCGCGGAGTATTCGGGGTGATCGGGGGTCTGTTCGCTTGCACACCAATGACGGGGGCCGGTACGCTTGCGAATGGGTGAGCAAACTTCGTGCCCTGGCGCATGTCCTGGCACCGGTTTTCGCCCTGCGTTGCCGGCTGCATTGCCCTGCGCACGCCGTCCCGTCGTTGCCGCCCCCAGGAGTTTCATGACCCGACTTGTGCTGGACCAGTTGTCGCTGTGGATCACGGCGGCGGCCAATGAACACGGGCTGGACCTGGCCGCGCATGTGGAAGAGCGCACCGGGGCAAGTCGGCGGGCGGCACAGGCCGCGCTGAAACGGCTGGTGGACGCTCAGTGGCTGGTGCGCAGCGGAACAAGTCGGCGGCCGGTGTATGGGCCCGGGGCGTTGCGGCAGGTGGTGCGCAGCTTCACGTTGCACCAGTTGCAGGAAGATGTGGCCTGGCAGCGGGATTTCGCGCCCCATTTTGACTTCCCGCGGCATGTGCAGCGGATGGTGCAACATGCCTTCACCGAACTGGTGAACAACGCGATCGACCACAGTGGCGGGACGAGTGTGACGGTGTCGCTTCGGCAGACACCCAGGCATGCGCAGTTGCTGGTGTCGGACGATGGCTGTGGGGTGTTCGACAAGATCTGCGGGACCTACGAACTGACGGATGCGCAGCATGCGATGCTGGAACTGAGCAAGGGGCGGCTGACGACACAGCCGCAGGCGCATACGGGGCGCGGGCTGTTCTTCAGCTCGCAGTTGGCGGACGTGTTCGACATTCATGCCAACGGGCAGGCGTTTCAGCGACGTGCGTGGCAAGGCAATGCCTGGCTCCCGGGAAAGGGGCTGCCGCGTCAGGGCAGTTCCATCTACATGGCGGTGGCGTTGGATACGACCCGCACGCTGGAGCAGGTGCTTCAGCAGTGGAGCGTGGACGGCAGCGGCATCACGTTCGACCAGACGCGCGTGTTGCTGCAATTGGTCGTTGGGCCCGGACAAATGCTGGACTCGCGCGCTCAGGCCCGGCGCGTGGCGTCCAGGCTCCCGCAGTTCAAACGCGTGGAGATCGACTTCTCCGGCGTGGAAGACGTGGGGCACGCGTTCGCGGATGAGCTGTTTCGGGTGTTCGCGAAGTCGCATCAGGGGGTGGAGTTGGTGCCGCTCAATATGGCGCCTCGCGTCGCAGCATTGGTGGCGGCGGTGCAAAACGTGTGAGCGCTCGGGCGCGTCCACAGTCAGTACTGCAGTCGGCGGAGCAACGGAGCAGGATGGGGACGGGCGGCGGGCTGCGAGTCCGGAGGTCTTGAGGGCCTCCGCCCTCAAGACTCCCCTCCGGTGCTCAGAAGTCGGGGCGGGCCCAACTCGCTTCGCTCTCCTTCGGATCGCTACGCTCAAACAGACGGGCCCTCTAGTCAGTCATTGATGCGCGCTCCGCGCGCCCCCCGACTTCCTCCGCTCCTCGGCTCCTCCCACGCAGCCCGCCACCCATCCCCATCCCACTCCTCACATCCAGCAGTGCACTGCGGCGTGAATCGAAATTGAAAAAGGCGCGAGGGTTACCTCGCGCCTTCGGCTTCGGCTTTGGCTTCGCGTTCGTGGTCGCTGAGAGCGTTGACGCTTGCTTATGCGACGCGGCAGACCTTCAGCATGTTGGTGCCGCCCGGATAGCCCATCGGCTCGCCACAAGTGATGGCGTAGGTGTCTCCCGGCTTCAGGACACCACGCGCGACCAGCAGGTCCTCTGCAGCCTTCAAGGCTTGGTCGCGGTCATCAAAGTTGGGCATCAGCACCGGCGTGACATTGCGGTACAGCGCCATCTTGCGATGGGTCAGCACCTGCGAAGTCAGCGCATAGATCGGCACATGAATGCGGTGGCGGCTCATCCACAGCGCCGTGGAACCCGATTCCGTCAGCGCGACAATGGCCTTGCAGCCGAGGTGGTGCGCAGTGAACAGCGCACCCATGGCAATCGACTGGTCAATGCGGCCAAACTGGCGATTGGCGAAGTCCGTATCCAGGCTGACAAACTCGGCGTTCTCAGCTTCCAGCGCAATGCTGGCCATCTGTTCAATGGTCTCGACCGGAAAACGGCCCGCGGCCGTCTCAGCGCTCAACATGACAGCATCCGTACCGTCCAGCACCGCATTGGCCACGTCGGACACTTCCGCACGCGTCGGCACCGGATTGACAATCATCGACTCCATCATCTGCGTGGCCGTGATGCAGAGCTTGTCCAGCTCACGTGCCATGCGGATCATGCGCTTTTGCAGCGCCGGCACCGCGGCATGGCCCACTTCCACCGCCAGGTCACCGCGGGCCACCATGATGCCGTCGCTGGCCTTGAGGATGGCTTCCAGGTGCGGAATCGCTTCGTAGCGCTCAATCTTGGCAATCATGCCGGGCTTGTGGCGCCACGGCTCGCCCGCCACGTTGGCCAGCTGCCGGGCCATTTCCATGTCGGTGGCATTCTTGGGGAAGCTGACCGCCAGGTATTCACACTGGAAAGACATCGCCGTCTTGATGTCCTCCATGTCCTTGGCCGTCAGCGCGGGCGCGGTCAGGCCGCCGCCCTGCTTGTTGATGCCCTTGTTGTTGGACAACTCACCGCCCTGCTTGACGATGGTGTGCACCTGCGAGCCGCGCACCGACTCGACCGTCAGCACCAGCAGACCGTCATTGAGCAGCAGCGTGTCGCCAGGCTTCACGTCGCGGGGCAGCTCCTTGTAGTCCAGGCCCACGCACTGCTCATTGCCCAGCTCGGTGCGGTCGGCATCCAGCACAAAGGGCGTGCCGTTGATCAGCTCGATCTTGCCGTTCTCGAACTTGCCCACACGGATCTTGGGACCCTGGAGGTCGGCCATGATGGCCACTTCCTTGCCAGCCCGTGCCGCCACTTCTCGCACCAGACGCGCACGGTCAATGTGGTCCTGCGCCTTGCCGTGTGAGAAGTTCAGACGCACCACGTCCACCCCCGATTGAATCATCCGCTCCAACACCTCCGGCGAGGACGATGCAGGACCCAGGGTGGCGACGATCTTGGTGGCGCGGAACATGGCGTTGTCTCGGTCTGAAATTTAGTTACAGCTGCCGATTATGAATCGCATCGGCGTCGGCGAGGGGTTCCTGAAGGTTACCAGCGGGTTTCCAACAGGGGGAACCGGTTTCCAGGGCAGGGCGCCCCGTGTTCAGTGCGGAAAACCCTGTCCAGCCCGGGGAACCGGCAAGTGCGGTGCCCCGGGCGGACGCGCGGCTCGTCAGGCGCGGTTGGCCTGGACGTCCGCAACCGCGAGCGCCGTCATATTGACGATGCGGCGCACGGTGGCCGAGGGGGTCAGGATGTGAACCGGGCGAGCAGCGCCCAGCAGGATCGGCCCGACGGTGACGCCCTGCCCGCCCACGATCTTCAGGACGTTGAAGAGGATGTTGGCCGCGTCCAGGGTCGGCAGCACCAGCAGGTTGGCGTCGCCCTTCAAGGTGCTGTCCGGCAGGAAGGTGTGGCGCACGTCTTCGGAGAGCGCCGCATCGCCATGCATTTCGCCGTCGCATTCGACGTCCGGATGCTGTTCGACGAAGAGGTCGCGCGCCTCGCGCATCTTCACCGCCGACGGACGCTTGCTGGAGCCGAACATCGAGTGCGAGAGGAACGCCAGCTTGGGCGGCAGGCCGAAGCGCTTGAGCTCATCCACCGCCTGCGCCGCGATCTCGGCCAGTTGCTCGGCATCGGGGTTGTCATTGACGAAGGTGTCGGCAATGAAGAGGGTGCGCTGCTCCAGCATGAGCGCATTCATGGTGGCGAAATTACGCACGCCCGGCTTGAGGCCGATGATGCTGTTGACATGCTCCAGGTGCGAGTCGAACCGACCGACCAGCCCGCAGATCATCGCGTCGGCATCGCCCAGGTGAATGGCCAGCGCGCCGATGGTGGTGTTGGACCGCCGCACCGCCGACTTGGACATCTCCGGCGTGAAGCCCTCGCGACCCATGATCTGGTGATACGCCTCCCAGTACTGGCGGAAACGGGCGTCGTTTTCGGGGTCGATGACCGCGACGTCCTCGCCCAGCTTCAGGCGCAGACCCGCCCGCTGCAGCCGCATCTGGATGACTTCCGGACGACCGATCAGGGTGGGCCGCGCCAGACCTTCATCCAGCGCGACCTGCACCGCGCGCAGCACCCGCTCGTCTTCGCCTTCGGCATAGATGACACGGGCCGGGGCCGCCTTGGCCGCCGCAAACACCGGGCGCATGAACATGCCGGTCTGATAGACGAAACGCGAGAGCTGTTCGCGGTAGGCGTCCATGTCCTGGATCGGACGGGTGGCCACACCGGACTCCGCCGCAGCCTTGGCCACCGCCGGCGCAATGCGCAGGATCAGGCGGGAATCAAATGGCTTGGGAATGATGTACTCAGGGCCGAACACCAGCTCCTGGCCGGGGTACGCGGCCGCCACTTCCGGCGGCGTCTCGGCCTTGGCCAGCGCCGCGATTTCGCGGACGCAGGCCAGCTTCATGGCTTCCGTGATCTTGGTGGCGCCGCAATCGAGGGCACCACGGAAGATGTAGGGGAAGCACAGCACGTTGTTGACCTGGTTCGGGTAGTCCGAACGGCCCGTGGCCATGATGCAGTCAGGCCGCGCCTGCTTGGCCAGCTCGGGACGGATCTCCGGCTCCGGATTGGCCAGCGCCAGGATGATCGGCTGACGCGCCATCGTCGCAACCATGTCGCCCGTCAGCACACCGGCGGCGGAGCAGCCGAGGAAGACGTCCGCGTCCTTGACCACATCGGCCAAGGTGCGGGCCGGCGTGGTCTGGCAGTAGCGGCGCTTGGATTCGTCCAGCTTGCCGGCATCGGCCCGCTCGGTCTGGATCACGCCCTTGGAATCGACCACAAAGACGTTCTCGCGCTTGACGCCCAGGCCCACCATCACATCCAGGCAGGCAATCGCCGCAGCGCCAGCACCCGACACCGCCACCTTGACCGCACCAATGTCCTTGCCCACCAGCTCCAGGCCGTTGAGCAGCGCAGCGCTGGAAATGATCGCCGTGCCGTGCTGGTCATCGTGGAAGACGGGAATGTTCATCCGCGCGCTGAGCTGCTTCTCGATGTAGAAGCACTCCGGCGCCTTGATGTCTTCCAGGTTGATGCCGCCCAGCGTCGGCTCCATCGCGGCAATGATCTCGACCAGCTTGTCCGGATCACGCTCGGCCAGTTCGATGTCAAAGACATCAATGCCGGCAAATTTCTTGAAGAGGCAGCCCTTGCCTTCCATCACCGGCTTGGCCGCCAGCGGACCGATGTCGCCCAGACCCAGCACCGCCGTGCCATTGGTGACCACACCCACCAGATTGCCGCGCGAGGTGTATTCCGCCGCCAGGGTCGGGTCTTTTTCAATGTCCAGGCACGGATAGGCCACGCCCGGCGAATAGGCCAGGGACAGGTCCCGCTGGTTCGACAACGCCTTCGTCGGCGTGACCGCGATCTTGCCGCGGGTGGGATGACGGTGATAGTCCAGCGCTGCCTCACGCAGCGCCGCTTCGGCAGGACTCAGGCCGTGGCCGTCGTGGTGTTCACTCATGCGGGTTCTCCAGATGCTTCCATTAGACAGGAGCCTCTACTCCGTCCAAGGGGGGCACGAAGCTTAATGGCTCCAGCCCCCGCCTGCCGATGCTTTCAGTTTTGACTTCCATGCAAAGATGGCCTTCCATTGCGCGCTCTCCATTCCCGCAGCTGCATCATTCGCACAACATCTCGAGTAGGTTCCCCAGAGATCGTGGGTGTGACGACATGTTTCTGAGGCATGCCATCCCTAGAATCGCGCCCGCCCCAAGGCCATCCCGCGCCCCGTGCCGCCTTGTTTTCCAGCTTTCGTGATTGCCAGAGCATGCCTTTCAAGACACATTTCCCGTGGCCGACCCTGAGCCGTTCAGGCCACGCCCCTTCCGCGAGCCTTTCCGGCGCTCGTTCCACGCCCGCCTCGCGTCGCGCACTGGGCTGGCTTCGCCCGCTGCTGATGGGCACGCTGCTGACGCTGGCCGGTCAGGCTTTCGCGCAGGTGCAAGGGGCCGGCGCCTCCTTCCCGTCCCTGGTCTACGGACGCTGGGCCACGGCGTACGAAAAGACCAGCGGCGGCCAACCGGTCCTCTACAAGGCCACCGGCTCCGGCGATGGCATCAAGCGGATCAGCGCCCGCGAAGTGCAGTTCGGCGGCAGCGATTCGCCCCTGTCGGCCGAAGAACTCGCCAAGCGCCATCTGGTGCAGATCCCGATGCTGGTGGGCGGCATTGTGCCGGTGGTGCAGTTGCCCAGCGTGCCGGAAGGCCGCCTGCAATTGAGCGGTGAGGTGCTGGCCGACCTGATGGCCGGTCGCATCCGTCAATGGAACGATCCGCGCATCGTGGCGCTGAATCCGGGCCTGCCACTGCCCGCGCTGGCCGTGCGCCGCGTGGTGCGTGCGGACAAGTCCGGCACCAGCGAGGGCTTCACCCGCTACCTCAGCGAGGTCTCGCCCAGCTTTGCTGCGGAAGTCGGTGCCAATGCCTTGCCCAAATGGCCCGGCGAAGTGGAACGCGCCGAAGGCAATGACGGCATGGTCAAGGCATTGAAGGCCGCCCCGGGATCGCTGGCGTATGTGAGCTACGACCGGGTGCAGGCGGAGCGCCTCAATGCCGTCAAACTGCGCAATGCGGCCGGCCAGTGGGTGAGCGCCAATGAAGCGGGCTTTCGGGCCGCCATTGCCGAGAGCGATCTCTCCCGGCGTGGGGACGATCTGGCATCGCTGATGAACCGGCCGGGCGCCGCCAGCTGGCCCATCAGCATGACCAGCTTCATCCTGATCGATGCGACGCCGCCCAAGGGGGATGAGGCCTCACCAGTGATGCGCTTCCTCTACTGGTGCTTCATGCACGGGGACGATCTGACCCGCGGCACCGGCTTTGCTCCGCTGCCGCTGACGCTGCAGTCGAAGCTGGCGGCACGCTTCGGCGCAGTGAAGGCCCAGGACGGCAAGACGCCGATCTATCAGGCGATGTAAATCAGACGATGTAGCAACGACCAGCGGCCCCTTCCGGGGCCGCTGTGCCATTCAACGGGGGATGGCACGCGCCGCGAGCGGCGCGCGAACTCAGCCCGCAGCGCGGCGGCTGAGGATCTCGAAGGCCGGCAGCGTCTTGCCTTCCAGCACTTCCAGGAAGGCACCGCCGCCGGTGGAGATGTAGCCCACGTCCTTCTCGATGCCGTACTTGGCAATGGCCGCCAGGGTGTCACCACCGCCGGCAATCGAGAAGGCGTCCGACGCCGCAATGGCGCGGGCAATCGTCTCGGTGCCATGGGCAAACGCATCGAACTCGAACACGCCCACCGGGCCGTTCCACACGATGGTGCCGGCCGCCTTGAGTTGCTCCGCCAGTTGGACGGCCGTCTTCGGGCCGATGTCCAGGATCAGGTCGTCCGCCGCGACCTCGGTCGCCGCCTTGACGGTGGCCGGTGCATCCGCGGCAAAAGCCTTGGCCGTCACCACATCCACCGGGATCGGCACGGCCGCGCCGCGCGCCTTCATCGCTTCAATCACCGCCTTGGCTTCGTCCAGCAGGTCCGGCTCCGCCAGCGACTTGCCGATCGACAGGCCCGCCGCCAGCATGAAGGTGTTGGCAATGCCGCCCCCCACGATCAGCCCGTCCACATTGGCCGACAGCGACTTCAGGATGGTCAGTTTGGTCGACACCTTGGAGCCGGCCACGATGGCGACCAGCGGACGCTTGGGATTGGCCAGGGCCTTGGTGATGGCGTCGATTTCCGCAGCCAGCAGCGGGCCGGCGCAGGCAATCTTGGCAAACTGGGCAATGCCGTAGGTGGACGCTTCCGCGCGGTGGGCGGTACCGAAGGCATCGTGCACGAAGATGTCGCACAGGGCGGCCATCTTGCGGGCCAGCTCTTCGCTGTTCTTCTTCTCGCCCTTGTTGACGCGGCAGTTTTCCAGCAGCACGACCTGGCCCGGCGCCACATCCACGCCGTCCACCCAGTTGGCCTTCAGCGGCACCTCACGACCGAGCAGCTCGCTCAGGCGGCGGGCCACCGGTGCCAGCGAGTCTTCCGGCTTGAATTCGCCTTCGGTCGGCCGACCGAGATGGGAGGTGACCATCACGGCGGCGCCCGCCTTCAGTGCCATCTCGATGGCCGGGATGCTGGCCCGCACGCGGGTGTCCTCGGTAATCTCGCCCGCATCGTTGAGCGGCACGTTGAGGTCAGCACGGATGAACACACGCTGCTGATCGACCTTGCCGGCACTGATCAGGTCGGCGAAACGCAAGACATTCATGGTGGATTGGCTGAAGTTGTGGGAAATCGAATTGGGGCGAAGCTTACCAAGACGTGACGCCCCACCCGTTCAGCCCCGCATCCGAAACCGGGGACTCACCAGCCCAGGCCGATGCGCAGGGCCAGCATCACCACAGTGCCGCTGACGATGGTGCCGAGAATGCCGCGCTTCCAGAAGAAGTAGGCCGTGGCCACGGCGGTGGCATACAGCCGCGCATCCTTCCAGGTGGAGACCAGCTCGCCCTGCGTCATGACGATCTCCGGCACGATCACCGCCGCCAAAGCCGCCAGCGGCGCGTAGCGCAGGCCGTCGCGCAGCCAGTCGGGCATCGGCACTTCGCGCTCGGGAATGAGGAAGAAGCCGCGCGTGAGCACGGTGATCAGCGCCATCCCGGCGATGCCCAGCAGGGTTTCCCAAAGGCTCATGCGGCCCTCCCGCGCTGACCGTCGGCGTTCGGCGCCCAGCGCTCCATCATCAGGCCCGCCGCCACCGCCGCGGCAATCGCCACCAGAATGTTGAGCCGCAGCGGCAGGCCGTACGCCGCCACCGCCGCGCAAGCGGCCACCGCCGCCGATACCCAGGTGTTGCGGTTGCCCAGCAGCGAATAACTCAGCCCCAGCAGCGCGAGGACGCCGGCAAAGCCCAGGCCCCAGTTCGTCGGAATGCGGTCCGCGAGAAAGATGCCCGCAATGGCCGGCACCTGCCAGGCAAACCAGTTGATCGCAACGCCGCCCCAGAAGTACGGCACCTGCCGCTCCGGATCGGGCTTCATGTCGGGGAACCGCTTGAGAAAGGCGACGTAGTTGAGGTCGGCCGCGAAGTAGGCCATCCACAGACGCTGGCCCCGGGGCAGCGGTGCCAGATAGTGGCGCCACTGCGTGCTGAAGATGACGAAGCGCAGGTTGACGCAGAAGGAGGTGGCCCAGAGCACCCACAGCGGTGCGCCGCTGGCCAGCAGCGGCAGCGACGCCAGCTGTGAGCTGCCCGCAAACACCACCAGGCTCATGAAGAGTGCCAGGCCGACGCTCAGCCCGCTTTTGACCATGGCCACGCCGGTCACCAGCCCCCAGGCGGAGATGCCCAAGGTGATGCCCAGCATGTCGCGGGCACCTTGCCGGAATTCAGGATGTCGCCAGTGGGCGGGGATGTGGTCGGCCATACCCGGATTGTCCGCCCTGGCCTGCGGAAGGTGTCGCCCGTCGCCCACGATGGATCGGGGACAGTTCCGGCATTCGCCCGTCGCCCGAGCGGTGCCCACTCGCGCGCGCGGCCTTCATCAGTGCGATTGCCGTTCGAGCCGGCCCCCGGTGCGTCAGTTCTTCAGACGCCGCACCGTGCCGGAGCCCGCGTTGGACATGCTGATCTCCGGATTGCCGACATAACCGACATCCCCCGAACCCGCGATGCTGACATCCAGGCGGCGACGCGCCTGCACCGTCACGTCCCCGCTGCCGGCGATGCTGACCTTGGCGTCCTCCACCGACAGGTCCCGGGCCTTCACATCCCCGCTGCCAGTCACGTTGACTGCCAGCGTGGCAGCCTTGCCGTTGGCGGCGATGTCACCACTGCCGGACACCCGCAGGCCGATGCGATCTGCTTCCACGCCCATCAGCCGGATGTCCCCGCTGCCGGCAATGCTCGCATCCATCGACCCGCTGGTCTTGACGCCCTCGACCCGGATCTCGCCGGAGCCGCTGATGGAGACGCCCCGCAGATCCCGCACGTCGACGGTGATGATCGGCGTCGAGCCACTGTTCAGCTGAAAGCCCCGCTTGGCGGAAATCTCCAGCGTGCGGCCGGCACGTCCACTCACGACCTTGGTTTCCAGATAGGGCAGCAGGTTGCTGTCGGTGCGCACTTCCACCTTGTCGGCGCTGCCCTGGCGGACCATCACCCGGAAGCTGCTGGACAGGGCCACCGCTTCAAAGCTCTCCACCTCGCGACGTTCGGTGGTCAGGTCGCCGTTGCCTTCCACCCGCTGGGAGCCGCCAAAGCTCCAGGACCAGGCGTGGGCCGAGCCGGCAGCGGCCAGTCCCAGCAGCGTGAGGGCGAAGCAGCGGCGTGTGGTCTTGTTCATGAGTGCGATCTCCTGGGATTCGGAATGATCGCATCTTCAGCCCCGCCCCCGGGTCGGGACCAGCCCCGGGTGACGAACTGCGCCAGCGCGGGGACGAAGTGCAAACGAGCGGGAAAGGCGGCGGATCAGTTGCCGCCTTTGCCCTTGCCGGATTTCTCGGCCTTATCGGACTTCTCCGACTTCTCGGCCTTGTCACCCTTGCCCTTGGCCGGCGGCTCGTCTTCCTCGGCCTGCGAGGCGCTGTCGGCCGGCTTGCTGGCGGCCCCATGCGCCACCAGCGGCTTGGTGCCTTCCAGCTTGTTCTCCCGCATGTATTCGTCCATCTCGCGCCAGCCGTCGTACACCGCCGCCTTCTGGGCCTTGGGATTGAGGGCGTAGCAGTCTTCGATGGCCCGCATCGCATTGCGGCAGGCGCCGCCGATGGCCTTGCCTTCGGCCTCCTTGGCCGCCGCCACCTTGGCGGGATCTTCAATGCCGAGCTGGTCGCAGCCGGTTGTCAGCAGGGCCACCGCCAGGGCTGCGGGCCAGAGTGCCAGCCGCCGGCCAGTGACAGACGAAGCAGCCGAACGAGGCGAACGGCCAGAAGAGGCCGTCGCGGCTGAAGGGGAAGACAAGGACAGGGGCGCACTGAGCTTCATCATGTCGATATCGGCCGGGCGTGACGCCCCTTGAGTCTGGTTACCTGCGCACCATCGCCATCAGGCGCGCAATACGCTCCTCGGTCGAGGGGTGCGTGCTGAACAGGCCACGCAGCCCCCCGTCCGACAGCGGGTTCATGATCATCATCTGGGCCGTTTCCGGATGGCGCTCGGCGGTTTCCAGAGGAATGCCCTGAGCATAGCGGTGGATCTTGTCCAGCGCCGCGGCCAGCGCCTGCGGATCCCCGGAGATTTCCGCGCCGCCACGGTCGGCTTCGAATTCGCGAGCCCGGCTGATGGCCATCTGGATCAGGCTGGCGGCGATCGGCGCCAGGATGGCCACCAGAATGCCCACCACCGGATTGGCAGGACGACCTTCACTGTCACGGCCGCTGAAGAACATCGCGAAGTTGGCCAAGGCCGAGATGGCACCGGCCATGGTGGCGCTGATGGTCGAGATCAGGATGTCGCGGTGCTTCACGTGGGCCAGCTCATGGGCCATGACGCCGCGCAGTTCACGCTCGCTGAGCACCCGCAGGATGCCGGTGGTCGCCGCCACGGCGGCGTTCTCCGGATTGCGTCCGGTGGCGAAGGCATTGGGCGCGTCTTCCTGGATCAGGTAGACCTTGGGCATCGGCAGCTGCGCGCGCTGGGCCAGTTCCTGCACCATGCGGTAAAACTGAGGCGCGCTGCGCTCGTCCACCTCCTGGGCGTTGTACATCTTCAGCACCAGCTTGTCCGAGAACCAGTAGCTGAAGAAGTTCATGGCCAGCGCAAACACCAGCGCAATCACCATGCCCTGCTGACCTCCGATGACGGAACCAATCACCACAAACAGGGCGGTGATGGCGGCCATCAGGATGGCGGTCTTCATCAGGTTGAACATGGCTCTCTCCTCAATCCTCACAACACAGGGACACGGACACCGGTGACGCTACACCGTCCTGGTGAACCATGTGACGGCGATGGCGCCGGCTTCAAGTCGGAAGGACCTGAAGCGGGGTTCGCTTTATGCGAAGCGAAGCGGCACTCCACTTCGCAAAATCAGGCCAGACGCTCGCCGACCTTCAGAGGCCGCGACTGCAGAAACACAGCAGCGGGAAGACGCTTGCCACCCGCGCGCTGCAGCTCCAGCAGACGCACGGCGCCCTGGCCGCAGGCCACCACCGGGCCGTCTGCCGAGACCCACAGAATGTCCCCGGGCGCAGCATTCGCGCCCGTCGGCACGGCCACTTCTTCGGCCCGCCAGATCTTCAGCGGCTCGCCGTCGAGCTGCGCCACACCGCCGGGGAACGGATCAAACGCACGCAGCCGGCGCGCGATCTGCGCGGCGCTTTCGTCCCAGCGGATCGCACTCTCGGCCTTGTCGATCTTGTGGGCGTACGTCACACCCGCTTCCGGCTGCGGACGCGGCTGCAGACGCCCGGTGGCCGCCTGGATGAGCGCGGTGAGGATCAACCGCCCACCCAGCACCGCCAGGCGGTCATGCAGGCGCTCGGTGGTGTCGTCCGCATGGATCGGCTCGCGTGCTTCCACCAGCATGTCGCCGGTGTCCAGGCCCTCGTCCATCTGCATGATGGTGATGCCGGTCTCTGCATCGCCGGCCTCGATGGCCCGATGGATCGGCGCCGCCCCACGCCAGCGCGGCAGCAGCGAGGCATGGATGTTCAGGCACCCCAGACGCGGTGTCGTCAGCACCCAGGCGGGCAGGATCAGCCCGTAGGCCGCCACCACCAGCACATCCAGCTGCGCAGCGTCCAGCGCCTGGCGGCCAGCTTCGGCTTCATCCGGAAACTTGCCGTCCAGCCGCAGGCTGCGAGGTTGGGACACCGGCAACTGATGCTGCAGCGCCAGTTGCTTCACCGGCGAGGCCTGCAGCTTCATGCCACGGCCGGCCGGCCGGTCCGGCTGGCTCATCACCAGCGGCACGGTGACGCCGGCGGTCAGCAGCGCCTGCAAGGCCACCGCTGCAAATTCCGGCGTGCCGGCGAAACCGACCCGCAAACCGCGCAGGGCGCTCAGGTCGCCCGCGTCGGGCGGATCGTCCGCCCAGACGTCCTTCACAGCGCCCTCGGGCTGGCCTTGCGTCGCCGACATCAGCGGACCTTCGCGTCTTCGCGTGCTTTTTTCACGAGCTTGGTCTTGATGCGTTCCCGCTTGAGGGGGCTCAGGTATTCCACGAACACCTTGCCGGCCAGATGATCCATCTCATGCTGGACGCAGACGGACAGCAGGCCTTCCGCATCGAACTGGAAGGTGTTGCCGTCGCGGTCCAGGGCCTGGACGGTGACCTTGCGGTGGCGCATGACCTTGTCGTAGATCGTCGGGACGGAGAGGCATCCCTCTTCGCCTTCGATCAGGTCGTCGCTCTTGAACACCAGTTCCGGATTCACCAGCACCAGCGGCTGATTGCGTTCTTCCGAGACATCCATCACGAGAACGCGCTCATGCACATCCACCTGAGTGGCGGCCAGTCCCACCCCTTCGGCGGCGTACATGGTCTCGAGCATGTCGTCCGCCAGATGACGGATACGGTCGTCCACGACGGCCACGGGCTGGGCCACGGTATGCAGTCGAGGATCGGGGTAACGAAGAATGTTGAGTTTGGACATGATGTGGACGTGTGCGCTTGTGGACACAACACAACGCCGGTTTGTAAGGGCTTGCAAGCGGGGGCGGCTCCCTTCATTGCGGGTACCCCTGAATCTGGGCAGAATCGCCGCCAGCGACCAGCGGATTTTCGCCGATTTGGGATCAACCGCCGCTCGCTCGCTGAAAGCGCCACTGGCCACGAGGGGCCTTCACTACGGCGCAGGAGAACAAGGAATGACGCAACGGCGGCCGCTGGGCTTGACGACCATTTATGCAGCGCTGCTCGCCGGCGCTCTCACCTGCGCCCCTGCAATGGCCGCGGGTGACTACCCCATCACGCCCAAGCAGCGCGACACCGCTCAAAAGGTGGCACAGGCCGGCGTTCCGCTGTCGGAACTGGCTCCCAATGCGCCGGACACCTACACGGTGAAGCGCGGCGACACGCTCTGGGCGATCTCGAGCATCTTCCTGAAGTCTCCGTGGCGCTGGCCCGAGCTCTGGGGCATGAACAACGACCAGATCAAGAACCCCCACCTGATCTACCCGGGTCAGGTGCTGTTCCTGGTCAAGGCCGACGGCCGCGCCCGTCTGCAGCTGGGTCGTGAAGTGGGCGGCACCAATGGCGACGTGAAGCTGTCGCCCCGCGTGCGCTCCACCGGTCTGGATGACGGCTCCATCACCTCCATCCCGCAGCACCTGATCGAGCCGTTCCTGAACGAAGCGATCGTCCTGAACACCGACGAACTGGCCACCGCGCCGCGCGTCATGGCAGCTCAGGAGAACCGGGTGATGATGGCCAAGGGCGAACTGGCCTATGCCCGCGGTGAATTCACCAGTGGCGACACCGACTACCGCATCTTCCGCCAGGCCAAACCGCTGGTGGATCCGGTGACCAAGGAAGTACTGGGTTATGAAGCCGCCTTCGTGGGTACGGCAGAAGTCGTGCGCCCTGGCAGCAATGCCGGCGGCCCGAACGAAGTGCCCACCACGCTGAAGATCGGCATGGTGCGCCAGGAAGTGAACGTGGGCGACCGTCTGGCACCCGTTCCGGCCCGCGGCTACACCAGCTACATGCCGCATGCCCCGTCCGCCCCGGTGGACGGCTTCGTGATCTCGGTCTACGGGGACGCGATCAATGCCGGCCAGAACCAGATCGTGGCGATCAACCGCGGTGCGGCTGACGGCATGGAAAAGGGTCACGTGCTGGCACTGTGGCGCACGGGCCGTACGGTGCGAGACACCACCACGGACGCCAAGGACATCGTCCGCCTGCCGGATGAGCGTCACGGCACCGCGTTCGTGTTCCAGGTCTTCGACCGGGTCTCGTACGCCCTGGTGCTGACGGTGCAGGAGCCGGTGACTGCCGGCGACCGCATCACTCAGCCTTGATCTCAGCCCTGATCTCAGCGGTAATCCCTGCCCTGATCCCAGGCGTGATCGCTTAGTGACGACTCTCCGGCGCCGACAGCCATGCAGCACGAGGACCTTCGGACCTGGCTGCATCTGCTGGACAGCGTCGGACGCGCCGCCGCCCGGCGGCTGCTGGCCCGTCACGGCGAGCCCGCAGCAGTATTGAAGGCAGGCCCGTCCGGCTGGACGGGCCTGATTACCGCGGCCGAATCCCAGCGTCTGCGGGAAGGCCCACCGAAGCTGGAACAGCTCTGGCAACGCACCCTTGCGTGGCTGGACGCGGCCCCCACCCACAGCGTTCTGCTGCTGGGCGACCCCGACTACCCCCCTGCTCTGCTCCACACCGCGGACCCACCGCTGATGCTCTATCTGGACGGGCGTCGCGAACTGCTCGGCCGACGTGCCGTGGCGGTGGTGGGCAGCCGACATCCGACCCCGCAAGGGGAAGACAATGCGCGGCAGTTCGCCGCGGGCCTCGGCCATGCCGGGTTTTGCGTCGTCTCCGGGCTGGCCACCGGCATTGACGGTGCCGCCCATGAGGCAGCGCTCAATACCGTCGGCGGCACCATTGCCGTGCTGGGCACCGGCATCGATCAGGTCTACCCGCTGTCGCACGAAGCCCTGGCGCGACACATCAGCCGTCGCGGCCTGCTCGTGAGCGAATACTTCGTCGGCACACCGCCGCTCTCCCCCAACTTCCCGCAGCGCAATCGCATCATTGCGGCACTGGCCGAGGGCTGTCTGGTGGTGGAGGCAGCGATGAAATCCGGCTCCCTCATCACCGCCCGCATGGCCAGCGAGGCCGGTCGGGAGGTGTTTGCGATCCCGGGCTCCATCCATGCGGCCCAATCCCGCGGATGCCACCATCTGCTCAAGCAGGGCGCCTGTCTGGTCCAGACCCTGGACGACCTGTTGTGTGAGCTGCCTCCGTTGACTGCCGCCGATGGCAGCGGGGCCCGCAGCGCAGCGCCATCTCCGCCGTCCAGTGACGACGCCGCTGACGCGGCCTGCGAAGGGACGGACGACACGCCCGATCCCTCGTTGGAGCATCCCGTCCTGCGCGCCCTCGGCCATGACCCGCTGACCCTGGATCAACTCGGCCAGCGCACCGGCTGGCCGGTGGAGTCACTCTCCGCCGCCCTGCTGGATCTGGAACTCGATGGCCAGGTGGCGCGCCTGCCCGGCGCGCGGTATCAGCGGCGGGTCAGAGCCTGATCCGGGAATATCCGTGCGGGGGCCCTTTCATTTCGCGCCGGAGGGGTTTGGGGCCCTGGGGTATAGTGCCTTCATGTTTGACGTGCTCGTCTATCTGTACGAAACCTATTGGCGGCCGGACGCCTGCCCGGATCACGCCCAGCTGACCCGGAAACTGTCAGCCGTCGGGTTCGAGGACGACGAGATTCGTGACGCCCTGTCCTGGCTGGACGGGCTGGCTGCCTCGGCGCAGTCCCATCACGCCGAACCGGGCGAGCGCAGCCTGCGCATCTACTCCCGCGACGAACAGGAACATCTGGGTGACGCCTCGATGGGCTTCATCAGCTTCCTGGCTTCGGCGGGTGTGCTGCCCACCGCCATGCGCGAGATGGTCATCGACCGCGCCATGGCGATTCCCGGCGGTCCGCTGGACCTGGAAGACCTGAAGATCATCGTGCTGATGGTGTTCTGGAGCCTGGGCGAAGAGCCGGACGCACTGATCCTGGACGAGCTGTTCGTCGCTCCGGAAGAGCGCCTGATCCACTGATCCCGACGCCTCCGGCCTCCCGGAGGGCGCCTTTGATGGCGCAGATGCTGCGGGGGCGCCACAGTTCAACTGCAACAGACGCATCAGACGAAACAAAAAGCCTCAGGCATGACTTGCGCTGAGGCTTTTTTCATGGGCGGTGGCGCACGTCAGGCCAGCAGCCGGGTGGGGTCCACTTCGAGCTTGGCCAGCGCATTGCGCGTGGCCTTGACGGTCAGGGATTCGTCCTGCGCCGGCACCATCAGGCCGGCCTGCAGAAACGCGCCAAGCCGGTTGAGCTGGAACAGCACGCCTCGGCCCTGCGGCGAGACAAACAGGATCAGGTGGTGGCGCATGCCACGCCAGACCAGTTGCACCGGCTCGACCCGGTTGCGGTAGTCCAGCATGTACCAGCTGCCCACCTGCAGCTCCCGCGCCCAGGCCTGCATCGCGGGGGTGGGCGGGGTGCCGCCTTCGGCCACCACTTCCAGGCCATCGACCTCGTGGCTGGAGAGGTCCCGCACCAGGGATTCGTTGATCTCGACGCCCGCTTCCGTGCTGGGCAGCATCGCCTCCAGCGTCTCCAGCTGGCTCATCAGCTCATCCAGACGCTCGCGCGGGATCGCCGCGGTCTTGGCGGTAAACGCCGCCGCCAGCGCATTGTTGAGGGAGCGGATCTGCTCGTCCTGCCGCTCGGCGGTCATGCCGGCATGGCCCATGCCGTCGCGCAGCGTCTTGAGCAGCGGCGGCAGACGCCGGATGACTTCGGCGCGGTCCTCGCGGGAGACCTTCGCGCTGGCCGACCAGATCAGGTCGGCCGCCGCGCGTTTCATCAGCTTGGTCTGATCGGCCTGGGGGCCGTAGCGCACGCCGGTCACGGCCAGCACGTCTGCCCAGATCTGGAACAGGAAGTCGCGCACGCCGTCCTGCACCGGCACCTCGGACAGCATCTTGC
>CBIHOT010000026.1:0-69809 GCA_966211495.1 uncultured Roseateles sp.
ACCTGGGACGACTACATCGAGCGCGCCACCATCGAGGCCATCGGCGTGGTGCAGAACATCGCGGGCACCCGGACGATCAACACGCTGGGTTTCTGCGTCGGCGGCACCCTGCTGGCCACGGCCCTGGCGGTGCTGGCGGCGCGCGGGCAGCATCCGGCGGCCAGCGTCACGCTGCTGACCACGCTGATCGATTTCGAGAACAACGGCGTGCTGGACATCTTCGTCGACGAAGCCGCGGTGCAGATGCGGGAGCTCACCATCGGCGCCCAGTCGCCCAACGGCCCCGGGCTGCTGCACGGTCAGCAGCTGGCCAGCACCTTCAGCATGCTGCGGCCCAACGACCTGGTCTGGAACTATGTGGTGGGCAACTACCTCAAGGGCGAGCCGCCGCCGCCCTTCGACCTGCTCTACTGGAACAGCGACGCCACCAACCTGCCGGGCCCGATGTACTGCTGGTATCTGCGCCACACCTATCTGCAGAACGAGCTGAAGATCCCGGGCCGCCTGACGGTCGCGGGCGAGTCCCTGGACCTGGGCCTGATCCGCGCGCCGGTCTACATCTACGGCTCGCGGGAAGATCACATCGTGCCGTGGGAAGCGGCGTATCGCAGCACCCAGATCTTCAAGGGGAAGAAGCGGTTCGTGCTGGGCGCCTCCGGCCACATCGCCGGCGTGATCAACCCACCCGCCAAGAAAAAGCGCAGCCACTGGATCGGCAAGGGCAGCGCCTTGCCGCCCCAGCCGCAGCAGTGGCTGGCCACCGCCACCGAGCATGCGGGCAGCTGGTGGCCGGACTGGTCCGACTGGCTGGCTGCGCAGGCCGGCAACCTCAAAGCCGCACCGAAGTCCTTCGGGCGGGGCCCCTACAAGCCGATCGAACCGGCACCGGGCCGTTACGTCAAGGCGCGGGCCTGAGCCGCACCTGAATTTCCGCATCGCAACACAGGAGAGAGACATGAGCACCACGCAGGACATCGTCATCGTCGCGGCGGCCCGCACTCCCATCGGCAAGTTTGGCGGTTCGCTGGCCAAGATCCCTGCCAGCGAACTCGGCGCCCTGGTCATCCAGGACCTGCTGCGCCGCAGCGGCCTGCAGCCGGATCAGATCCAGGAAGTCATCCTTGGCCAGGTGCTGCAGGCGGGCACCGGCCAGAATCCGGCGCGCCAGGCGGTTATCAAGGCCGGCCTGCCGGTGAGCGTCCCGGCGATGACCATCAACAAGGTCTGCGGCTCCGGCCTCAAGGCGGTGATGCTGGCGGCCCAGGCCATCCGGGATGGCGATTCGGACATCATCATCGCCGGCGGCCAGGAAAGCATGAGCCTCTCGCCGCATGTGCTGCCCGGCTCGCGGGACGGCCAGCGCATGGGCGACTGGAAGCTGGTGGACACGATGATCACCGACGGCCTGTGGGACGTCTACAACCAGTACCACATGGGCATCACCGCGGAGAACGTGGCCAAGGAATACCACGTCAGCCGCAGCCAGCAGGATGAGCTGGCCCTGGCCAGCCAGCAGAAGGCGGCCGCTGCGCAGGATGCCGGCCGGTTTGTGGCGGAGATCGTGCCGGTGACGATTCCGCAGAAGAAGGGCGACCCGGTGGTGTTCGCCGCCGACGAATTCATCAACCGCAAGACCAATGCGGAAGCCCTGGCCGGTTTGCGGCCTGCCTTCGACAAGGCCGGCACGGTCACCGCCGGCAATGCGTCCGGCCTGAATGATGGCGCCGCCGGCCTCGTGGTGATGAGCGCCGCCAAGGCGCGTGAACTGAACCTGCAGCCGCTGGCGCGCATCGCCTCCTATGCCAGCGCCGGCGTGGACCCGGCCACCATGGGGATGGGCCCGGTGCCGGCCTCCAGGAAGGCGCTGGCCCGCGCCGGCTGGCAGCCGCAGGACCTGGACCTGCTGGAGATCAACGAAGCCTTCGCGGCGCAGGCCTGCGCCGTCCATCAGCAGATGGGCTGGGACACGAGCAAGGTCAACGTCAATGGCGGGGCGATTGCGCTGGGCCATCCTATCGGCGCGTCCGGCGCCCGGATCCTGGTCACCCTGCTGCACGAGATGATCAAGCGCGACGCCAAAAAGGGCATCGCCAGCCTGTGCATCGGCGGCGGCATGGGCGTGGCCCTGTGCCTTGAACGCTGAACCCCGCGATCGTCAGCGTCGCAACGAGAGAAGCTAGCGCGTCTACTAGCGAGTCAGATGCTTTCCGGCCGGGGCGCGCGCCGGAAGGCCCACATCAGGAGGCAAATCAAATGAGTCAGAAAGTGGCATACGTGACAGGGGGCATGGGCGGCATTGGCACCGCCATCTGCCAGAAGCTTGCGCAGGACGGCTTCAAGGTCATCGCCGGCTGCGGACCCAGCCGTGACCACGCCAAATGGCTGGGAGAACAGGAAGCCCTTGGTTTCAAGTTCTACGCCTCCGTCGGCAATGTGGCGAGCTGGGAATCGACGGTGATGGCCTTTGAAAAGACCATCGCCGAACATGGCCCGGTGGATGTGCTGGTGAACAACGCCGGCATCACCAAGGACCGCATGTTCCTGAAGATGACCCGCGAAGATTGGGATGCGGTGATCGACACCAACCTCAACAGCATGTTCAACGTCACCAAGCAGGTGGTGCCCGGCATGGTGGACAAGGGCTGGGGCCGCATCATCAACATCTCGTCGGTGAACGGCGAGAAGGGGCAGGCCGGTCAGACCAACTACTCGGCGGCCAAGGCCGGCATGCACGGCTTCACCATGGCGCTGGCGCAGGAGCTGGCGTCCAAGGGCGTGACGGTGAATACCGTCAGCCCGGGCTACATCGGCACCGACATGGTCAAGGCGGTGCGGCCGGACGTACTGGAGAAGATCGTGGCGCAGATCCCCGTCAAGCGACTGGGGGAACCGCAGGAGATCGCCTCCATCATCGCCTGGCTGGCCAGTGAGCAGTCCGGCTTTACCACCGGTGCAGACTTCAGCTGCAACGGCGGCCTGCACATGGGCTGACCCCCAGGACGATCGCGGGCTGACCATGGACTGAAGCGCGGCAGGTATCCGCCGCGCGGGGTCAGCCCTTGATCTGCAGCAGCCGCGACAGGCTTTGCGCGGTTTCCTGCAGCTTGGGCAGGCCCTGCTCCAGCAGCAGCTGCGGCGAGGTGCGGCTGGTCTGGGCGTGCAGCGCGATGGACGCGATCACCCGGCCCTGGCGACCCTGGATGGGCACCGCCAGGGTGACCAGACCCTCTTCCAGCTCACGCTCCAGCAGGCACCAGCCCTGCTGACGCACCTGGTCCAGCGCCGCGCGCAATTCGTCTGCATTGCGCGGCGTGGACGAGGAGAGGGATGCGCCCTGCAGGCTGCCGTACGCCGGCTGCGGTGACGGAAACGCCACACCGGACGCTGCGGAAATCCCGCCCGCCGCGGTCGGATTTGCCGAAGCCTGCGTGCCACCCGGGCCCGCTTGAGCGCCCAGCAAGGCCGCCGGCAGACGGTGATCGAGCTCCTCCGGCGGCAGTGCCGCCAGCATCACCCGGCCCATGGCGGTGGCCCAGGCGGGCAGCCGGCTGCCGACCCCGAGCGCCTCATTGAAGATCTTGCGGGTGGGGGTGCGCATCACAAAAACGATGTCCTGCGCATCCAGCACCGCAATCGAGCAGGACTCCTTCAGGTCCCCGGTCAATTGCAGCATCTGGGGCTCGGCAAACTGCCACAGCGGCTGCGACGAGAGGTAGGCGAAGCCGAGGTCCAGAATCTTGGGCGTCAGCTCGAACAACCGGCCTTCCGCGCGCACATAGCCCAGGGTCTGCAGTGTCAACAGAATGCGGCGGGCACCGGCCCGGGTCAGGCCGCAGCGCTTGGCGACTTCGGTCAGGGTTTGGCGTGGTGCATCGGCGCCAAAGGCGCGGATGACCGACAGGCCACGTGCAAAAGACTGCACGTAGCTGTCGCCAGGCTTCAGCGACGGATCGAGGTCTTCGCTAGGCATAAGCGTCATGTCCCCAGTAAAAGGAAGGTGGGCGAAACGTTAATATCCCGGCCGATCGGGTCTTCCTGTCTTTGGTCACCTGCGGCACGGCGGCAGGACCGCCAGCGGGGCAGGGAGGGCAAAACCAGTATCAACCCAAGTTCAGTCAGAAGGTGAATCAAATGGCCATGGATGTGGTGGACTACGAAATCAAGGGTGCGGAGATGCAGTTCGTGGAGGTCGAGCTCGACCCCGGCGAAGCAGCCATCGGCGAAGCCGGTTCCATGATGTTCATGGACGCCGGGATCAACATGGACACCGTCTTCGGGGACGGATCGGCCAACCAGGGCGGCTTCTTCGGCAAGCTGCTGGGCGCCGGCAAGCGCCTCGTCACCGGGGAATCGCTGTTCACCACGATCTACACCAATCAGGCTCATGGCAAACAGCGGGTCGCCTTTGCGGCGCCGTACCCCGGCAAGATCCTGCCCATGGACCTGCGCCAGCTCGGCGGCACGCTGATCTGCCAGAAGGACGCGTTCCTGTGCGCCGCCCGCGGGGTGTCCCTGGGCATCGCCATCCAGCAACGGCTGTCAACCGGCTTCTTCGGTGGTGAAGGTTTCATCATGCAGAAGCTCGATGGGGACGGGCTGGCCTTCGTGCATGCCGGCGGAACGGTGGTTCGTCGTTCCCTCCAGCCGGGTCAGACCCTGCTGGTGGATACCGGCTGCGTGGTGGCCTACACCCCCAACGTCAGTTTCGAGATTCAGTACGTGGGCAAAATCAAGACCGCCCTCTTTGGCGGGGAGGGCCTGTTCCTGGCCAAGATGACCGGACCGGGCGAAGTCTGGCTGCAAAGCCTGCCGTTCTCGCGTCTGGCGTCCCGCGTTTTTGCGGCGGCACCGCAGCGCGGCGGCTCGCGTGAAGAGGGGTCGGTGCTGGGGGGCTTCGCCACCGGCGGCCTGCTCGGCGGCCTGCTGGGCGGCGACGACGAATAAGGCCATGCGCACGGCTTCCACAGCCGTGCGAATGTCGCCATCCCCGCATTTGACGGGCGCCGACCGGTCTGTTCGGACGGGGAGGGCCGGGCATCCCGCCTACACTTGAGGCAGTGCAACGCTGGGCAGCGCCCAGTTGCGCTGCCTTTGCTTTTTTTCAGGTCGCCCTAAGCCAATGGGCGGATAGTTGCGCCCGGTGAGTTGTTCGGCAGTTGTGCCTTTTTGGCGGCAACCTTTGCCGATTGCCTGGCCCTCCCTCAAGGATTCCTGATGCTGTTTTCGTCCGCGCGGCCGGTGGCCGCTGCTCTGGTTCTGACTGCCACCGCCGTGGCCGGTTCCCTCCTGATGGCCTCGCCGGCCCAGGCCCGCCGAACGGCGGCCACCCACACCGCCCATGCGCATGGCACCGGCTCCACGTCCTCCGCGACCGCTGCCACTGCCACCACGGCCGCCGCCACCGGGGTCGCCGCCACCGCCGCGACCGCGGGCAGCCCGACCACACCGGCGATGACCAGCCCGTCCGCGGGTGCAGCCCCGGCGGCGACCGCCAAGGTCGCCACCAGCCCGATCTTCGTGCTGAACTCCCTGGACGCCGACATCAGCGTCATCGACCCCCGCACCTTCCGCGAGGTCAAGCGCATTCCCACCGGCAAGGAGCCGCATCACCTCTACCTGACGCCGGACCGCAAGACGATGGTCGTGGCCAATGCGCTGGGTGATTCGCTGACCTTCCTCGACCCGGTGACCGCCGAAGTCCAGCGCACGATCTACGGCATCTCCGACCCCTACCACCTGCGCTTCTCGCCCGACATGAAGTGGCTGGTGCTGGCCGGCAACCGCCTGGACCATGTGGACATCTACAAGTGGCAGCCCCAGAACCAGGCGCAGCCCCTGGTGCTGACCAAGCGCTTCTCCGCGCCGAAGACGCCCAGCCATCTGTCCATCGACACCAAGAGCACGGTGGTCTATGCCAGCATGCAGGACAGCAGCGAGATCATGGCGATCGACCTGAACACGCTGTCGGTCCGCTGGAAGGTGCCGGTGGGCAAGCTGCCGGCCGACGTCTACCTGACCCCGGACGACAAGTACCTGCTGGTCGCCCTGACCGGTGACCACTTCGTCGAGGTCTATGAGGTGGGCGGCCTGCCGCAACCGAGGCTCGTCAAGCGCATCGACACCGGCGACGGTGCCCACTCCTTCCGCGCCCTCGGCGACCGCCGCCATGTGCTGGTGAGCAACCGCGCCGCCAACACCATCAGCAAGATCTCGCTGGAGAGCCTGTCGGTGGTGGACGTGCTCAAGGTGCCGGGCGGCCCGGACGACATGGAAATCCTGCCGGACGGACGCACCCTGCTGGTGACGTCCCGCTGGGCCCGCAAGCTCACCGTGATGGATCTGCAGACCAAGCAGATCACCACACAAGTGAAGGTCGGCAAGTCGCCGCACGGCGTGTGGACCCTGGACCAGATGCCGCGCCAGTGAGGGTGAACTGCCTGTGACCGAGTTGAAGTACGGAGCGCCAGGCGCCCCCGCCGAGCCCTCATCCGGACCGACCGCCGGACCGACCACCGGCCCCATCCCCAAGCGGCCCCGCCGCCTGATGGTGAGCCTGCTGGCCGGCCTGCTGCTGGCGCCGGGTCTGCGCGCCCAGCCCTCGGCCGTGACGCCGCCGCCCTGCGACAAACCGGTCTACCTGACCTTCGACACCGGCCACATGGGTGTGGCGCCGCTGATCGTCGAGACGCTCAAGCGCTTCGATGCGAAGGCGACCTTCTTCCTCGCCCAGGAGCCGACCAAGGACGGCGGTCAGACGCTGGATGACAAGTGGGCGCCCTGGTGGAAGACGCTGGCGGAGCAGGGCCATGATTTCGGCTCCCACACCTGGTACCACGACACCTGGGTGGCCGACCTGCCGGACGGCCGCTTCCGCTTCCGGCGCGCCGCCGGGGAGCAGGTGCCGCAGATGGTGGAGATGTCCGCCGCTGACTACTGCGACGAACTTCGACAGCCCGCCCGCCGTTTCGCCGAAATGACCGGCCGGCCGATGTCGATGATCTTCCGGGCGCCGGCGGGTCGCACCTCGCCGGCCCTGATCGCCGCCGCCCGCGCCTGCGGCTACCGCCATGTCGGCTGGGCGCAGCCGGCCGGTTTCCTCGGCGATGAACTGCCCAGCGACCGCTTCCCCAATCAGGCCCTGCTGGAGCAGGCGCTGCGCCGCATCAAGCCCGGCGACATCCTGATGGCGCACCTGGGCATCTGGTCCCGCCAGGACCCCTGGGCGCCGACGGTGCTGGAGCCGCTGATGCAGGGCCTGAAAGACCGCGGCATGTGCTTCGCACCGCTGCGCGATCATCCGGACTATGCTCAGTGGATGCGACGGCCGCCGGAGTCCCTGGCCCTGGTCCGGCCGCGCCGGATCAACTGACCGACCTGCAGTGAGGCCGCTCTCGTGATGGACTGGTTCACCGATCTTTTTGGACAGGCTCAGCAAGCCCTTTTCGAGGCCGTGGTGCAGCCGCTGGTCTTCGGGCTGGGCTTTGGCAACCTGCTGGAAGACGCTTTTGATGCCACCGGCTGGCTGCTGGTCGGGCTGCTGCAGATCGCCGTGATGCTGGTGGTCATCGGCAGCCTGCAGCGCTGGCGCCCCGCCGAGCCGGTGACCGACCGCCGCGCCATCCGGGTGGATGTGATCTACACGCTGATCCAGCGCCTGGGCCTGTTCCGGCTGGTGATGTTCTTCACCCTGGAGCCGGCTGCGGATGCAGTCACCGGGCAGTTGCGCCTGTGGGGCATCCCGACCTTCCAGCTCGATGCCGTCTGGCCCGGCGTGACCGATATCGCCTGGGTCAGCTTCGTTCTCTACCTGATCGCCTTCGACCTGCTGAACTACTGGCTGCACCGGGCGCAGCATCAGTGGCACTGGTGGTGGTCCCTGCATTCGCTGCATCACAGTCAGCGGCAGATGACGATGTGGTCCGACAGCCGCAACCATCTGCTGGACGACCTGCTGATCGACTGCGCCGTGGTGCTGGTGGCGCGGCTGATCGGCGTGGGTCCTGGGCAGTTCGTGGCGCTGGTGGCCATTTCTCAACTGCTTGAGAACCTGCAGCATGCCAATCTGCGACTGAGCTTCGGCCGCTTCGGTGAGCGGCTGCTGGTGAGCCCGCGCTTCCACCGGCTGCATCATTCCATCGGCATCGGCCATGAAGGCTTTGGCGCCGGCACCCTGGGCGGTCACAACTTCGCGGTGCTGTTCCCGATCTGGGACGTGATCTTCCGCACCGCCAACTTCGAGGACCGCTGGGATCCCACCGGCGTGCGGGACCAGTTGCCGAACGAAGGCAATCGGGACTACGGCCAGGGCTTCTGGGCCCAGCAGTGGCTGGGGCTCAGGCGCCTGTTCGGCCGGGACCGCCCGACCCATCACACAAGCCACACAGGATCGACTCACAAACCGCACACCGCCCCGGCCGGACCCGGCCCGCAGGTGGCCGACACTCAGCCACTGTCCACGGGAGGGGACGACTGATGATCAAACCGATGGGCCGTGTGGCCGACTCGTTCTGGCGCGCGGCGGTCTATTGCCTGCATCCGCAGGTGATTGGCCTGTCGCTGCTGCCGGTGGTGGTGCTGGCCGTGCTCAGCACCGTGCTGGGCTTCTTCTTCTGGGGAGACGCGGTGGCCGTGGTGCGCTCCACCATGGAGTCGTGGAGTCTGGTGGACGCCCTGCTGAAGTGGCTGGACAGCATGGGCGGGCAGGCGCTGCGCGCCGTGCTGGCGCCGATGATCGTGCTGTGCCTGGCGTTGCCGCCTCTGGCGGCGCTGAGCATGGTGCTGGTGGCGCTGATGATGACGCCCTCGCTGGTCAACCTGGTGGCCCGCCGCCGCTTCCCCGGCCTGGAGCGCAAGCGCGGCGGTGGATTTGTCGCCAGCCTGATGTGGTCGCTGGGGCACACGGTGGTCTGCCTGGTGCTGATGCTGGTGTCGTTGCCGTTCTGGTTGATTCCGCCCCTGTTCGCCGTCCTGCCGCCGCTGATCTTCGGCTGGCTGGGCTACCGCGTCTTCACCTTCGATGCGCTGGCGGACCATGCCTCGGCACCGGAGCGTCGCCGGCTGCTGCGTGAGCACCGCCTGCCGCTGCTGCTGCTGGGCCTGTGCACCGGCTACCTGGGCGCGGCGCCCGCGGCGCTGTTCTCTCTGGGTGTGATGGCGATTGCGTTGAGCCCCGTCCTGCTGCCGCTGGCGATCTGGCTGTTCACGCTGGTGTTTGCCTTCAGCTCGCTGTGGTTCACCCACTATGCGCTGGCGGCGCTGCAGGAGATGCGGCGCGAAGACAGCGTGACGCCGAGCTCGCCGCTGGACGATGTGATGGACGCGCTGCCGGCCAACTATGCGACGCCCCCGCCGCGGGTGGAGGACTTCCCGCCCGATGCGCCGGTGTCGCCGTCGGGCTCCGGTGCGGCGGCTGGCACCTCGCCGCGTCTGCCCTCCTCAGGCGCATCGAATGCACCCGCTGGACCCGCTGGACCCGCTGCACCCGGTGGACCTGGTGTTGGGGGCGTGCCCGGCCTGCCCGGACTCTGATCCGCCCCGGGCCCAAAACCCTGCATCAGCAACCCCTGCACAGCGACGGCATCATGCCGTCGCTCTTCTTTGACCTTCAGGACAGCTCATGAACATCGGCCTCATCATCATCGGCGACGAGATCCTCTCCGGAAAGCGGCAGGACAAGCACCTGGCCAAGGTGATCGAGCTGCTGAGTGCGCGGGGCCTGTCCCTGTCCTGGGCCAAGTACCTGGGCGACGATCGCGATCAGCTCACCCGCGAGCTGCGGGCTGCCTTTGACAGCGGTGACCTGGTGTTCAGCTGCGGCGGCATCGGTGCCACGCCGGATGACCACACCCGTCAGGCTGCCGCGGCGGCGCTGGGCCGTCCGATGGCGCTGCATCCGGAGGCGGAGGAATTCATCTGGCAACGGGTGCAGCAGATGGCGGCGGAGCAGGGCACCACGCCCGACCGGGAGCATCCGGACACCCGGCGCCGGATGGAGATGGGCGTCTTCCCGGAAGGTGCCGCCATCATCCCGAATCCCTACAACAAGATCCCCGGCTTCTCGGTCGGCAGCGTCTACTTCGTGCCCGGCTTCCCGGTGATGGCTCATCCGATGATCGAATGGGTGCTGGACCAGCAGTACGCGGCCCTGCATCGGCAGGTCAGCACCCGGGAGCGGTCGATGATCGTGCAGGGCGCGATGGAAGCGTCGCTGACGCCGCTGATGGAGCGGGTGGAGGCCGGTCATCCCGGCATCAAGGTGTTTTCGTTGCCGAGCGTGGACCATCCGCAATGGGGTCGCCACATCGAGCTGGGCGTCAAGCCGGCCCGGGCCGACATCACGCCGGAGCAGCTCGACACCGCCTACGGCGCCCTCCGGGAGGGGGTCGTCCAATTTGGTGCTGTCATCAGCACTGAAATGGTGCGATGATGCACCGCGCTGGAACGGGCCGCCCACGGGTGGTCGCCCAGTGCCTCACTTTCGTCACAACGCCCGGCCAGAATCCCGGTTGATCCCCTTCGCGCGCGCAGGGGGCCGGCTGCAGGATCAGCGCACCATCAGCGCAAGATAGGCGCAAGTCCAGGCCCGGTGCGGCATGCACCGAGGTGGCGCCTGCCTGTGCAGGCGGTGCGCAGGCATTGTGCGGAGGTGGCGCGCGGCGGCCCCGGAGTTGGCATGCAACCTGCTAAATAGTTCACCGGATGCAGGTCGCAGTCCTGCCCGACGAATCTTTCTTCTTATCCCCAGTCCCCCTAGGAGTGATTGATGGCCACCAAGACCGTCGCCGACGTGATGAACATGGTGAAGGAGCATGAAGTCAAGTTCATTGACTTCCGCTTCACTGACACCCGCGGCAAAGAACAGCACGTGTCCGTGCCCGTGTCCGCCTTCGACGAAGACAAGTTCGCGTCGGGTCATGCTTTTGACGGTTCCTCGATCGCCGGCTGGAAGGGCATCGAAGCCTCGGACATGCTGCTGATGCCGGACCCGAACACGGCCAACATCGATCCGTTCTTCGAAGAACCGACCCTGATCCTGACCTGCGACGTCATCGACCCGACCGACGGCAAGGCCTATGAGCGCGACCCGCGTTCGCTGGCCCGCCGCGCCGAGGCCTATCTGAAGTCGTCCGGCCTGGGCGACACCGCCTACTTCGGTCCGGAACCCGAATTCTTCATCTTCGACAGCGTCCGCTGGAATGTGGACATGTCGGGCTGCTTCGTGAAGATCGAATCCGAAGAAGCCGCCTGGAACACCGGCAAGGAATACGAGCACGGCAACAGCGGATACCGTCCCACCGTCAAGGGCGGCTACTTCCCGGTGCCCCCGGTCGATTCGGGCCAGGACATGCGCTCGGAGATGTGCCTGATCCTGGAACAGATGGGCATCCCGGTCGAAGTCCATCACCACGAAGTGGCGAACGCCGGCCAGATGGAAATCGGCACCAAGTTCAGCTCGCTGGTGCAGCGCGCTGACTGGCTGCAACTGCAAAAGTACATCATCCAGAACGTGGCCCATGCCTATGGCAAGACCGCCACCTTCATGCCCAAGCCGATCGTTGGCGACAACGGCTCCGGCATGCACGTGCACCAGTCGGTCTGGAAGGACGGCAAGAACCTGTTCGCAGGTGACGGCTACGCCGGCCTGAGCGACTTTGCGCTGTACTACATCGGCGGCATCATCAAGCACGCCCGTGCCCTGAATGCCATCACGAACCCCGGCACCAACAGCTACAAGCGTCTGGTCCCCGGCTTCGAAGCCCCGGTGAAGCTGGCCTACTCGGCCAAGAACCGCTCGGCCTCGATCCGCATTCCGTATGTGGCCAATCCGAAGGGCCGCCGCATCGAAGCGCGCTTCCCCGATCCTTCCGCCAACCCCTACCTGGCCTTCGCAGCGCTGCTGATGGCCGGTCTGGACGGCGTGGAAAACAAGATCCATCCGGGCGAAGCCGCCACGAAGGACCTGTACCACCTGCCGCCGGAAGAAGACGCGAAGATCCCGACCGTCTGCCACAGCCTGGATCAGGCCCTGGAATACCTGGACAAGGACCGCGCGTTCCTGACCAAGGGTGGCGTGTTCACCGATGCGTACATCGATGCCTACATCGAACTGAAGATGCAGGAAGTCCAGCGCTTCCGCATGACCACGCACCCGGTCGAGTTCGACATGTACTACGCGCTCTGATCGAGCCGTATGCGTCCCTCGGGACTGAAGAAGGGATGGCCGCCAAGGTCATCCCTTTTTTTCTGGAGCGCGGTGTGGAGAGTTCCCGAACCGTACACCTCGCAACAGGGCCGTGCAAAGCTTCCATCCCGTAAAACCCCAGCTTGCGTCACAATGAGTATCGACTTCGGTCAATTGGATGCGAGCAATGCGAATCAAGCGGGTTGGGACTTTCCGGGCATTCCCCTGGACCTTGGGCAGGACGACCATCAATGCGTCGGGCCTGACAGCGGCCGTGACGCTGGCCTTGGCCGGTGTGACCGGCCCTGCGTCGGCACAGGCCACGGTCTACCGCTGCCCCGGACCGCCGGTGCTCTACACCGACGCGCTCTCCGCCAAGGAAGCGCAGGACAAGGGCTGCCGCAGCATCGATGGCACGCCCATCACGGTCTTCTCGCCGATCAAGCCCAAGGCCGGCAGCAGCAGCCCGCCGGTGGCCTCGGGAGCGCCCAATGAGCGTGTGGACCCGAAGGACCAGAAGTCCCGCGACAACGAACGTCGCCGGGTGCTGGAGCAGGAACTGCGTGAAGCCGAAGAGCGGCTGGCCAAGCTCCAGAAGGAATACAACAACGGCGAGCCGGAACGTCAGGGCAACGAACGCAACTACCAGAAGTACGTGGAACGCGTTGCGGAACTCAAGGCCAGCGTGGCTCGCCAGGAAAGCGACGTCCAGGCCATCAAGCGCGAGCTCTCCAAGATTCCGAACTGAGCGGATCGGTCGGAGCAGCCGCATCGATGGTGATGCACGGTAACTCCGATGACTGCCAAAACACCGCCTCCCTCCGCCGCGCCCAGCGCGCCCACCGCGTCGAATCCCTATCAGGCCTTTGACCTGCTCGCCACGCTGGTGGCGGTGGTCCGGCCCGACGGCACCTGCGAATTCGCCAATACCGCCGTCGAGACCCTGTTCAACCTGCCCCGCCGGGCGGTGCAGGGCAGCAACCTGCTCGACTGGTTCCCCGACACCAGCCGCCTGCTCGAAGCGCTGGAAGGCGTCTCCCGCAACGACTTCTCCAGCAGCCGCTTCGACGCCCAGATCCGCCGCGGCCCACGGGCGCATGACGATGCGTTGCCGGTGCATGTCATCGTCAGCCAGACGGACGATCCGCAGCGGCTGGTGATCGAGCTCATCGAAAACGCCCAGCAGAGCCGACAGGACCGCGAGGAACGCAACCTCGACCAGGTCCGCTCCACCAAAGAGCTCACCCGCAATCTCGCCCATGAGATCAAGAATCCGCTGGGCGGCATTCGCGGTGCGGCCCAATTGCTGGCGCTGGAACTGCAGCCCACCGACCTGTGGCCGGAGCTGGAGGAATACACCGAAGTCATCATCCACGAAGCCGACCGGCTGCAATCGCTGGTGGACCGTCTGCTGGCGCCGCACCGTCGCGCGCAGGTGGTGGGGGATGTGAACATCCACGAAATCTGCGAGCGGGTGCGCACGCTGGTGCAGGCGCAGTATCCGCGTGGTCTGCGTCTGCAGCGGGACTACGACATCTCACTGCCTGATTTCCGCGGTGATCGCGAGCAATTGATTCAAGCGGTGCTCAACATCGTGCAGAACGCGGCGCAGGCGCTGCATGAGCGCATTGCGGCCGGCGATGCAGTCATTCATTTGCGCACGCGGGTCGCCCGTCAGGTGACGATTGGCAAGCAGCGGTGGCGCTTGGCATTGGAATTGCATATTGAAGATAACGGCCCGGGCGTGCCCGAGGAGATCAAGGACCGCATCTTTTTCCCGCTGGTGTCGGGCAGGGATGGCGGCTCCGGTCTCGGGCTGACGCTGGCACAGACGATTGCCCAACAGCACCAGGGGATGATCGACTGTGACAGCCAGCCGGGCCGGACCGATTTCCGAATCACCCTGCCTTTACCCTGACGCAATGCCACAAGCGCGCGCATAGGATGAAGGGGAGCCTTAGATGAAGTCGATCTGGATTGTTGACGACGACCATTCCATTCGTTTTGTGCTGGAGAAGGCGCTGACGCGCGAAGGACTGCCGGTGCGCAGTTTCAGCCAGGCCCGCGAGGTGCTTGCGGCGCTGGAGGAAGACTCGCCGCAGGTGCTGGTCTCCGACATCCGCATGCCGGGTGGATCGGGGCTTGAGCTGCTGAGCACGATCAAGAAGCAGCTGCCGGGGTTGCCAGTGATCATCATGACGGCGTATTCCGATCTGGACAGCGCCGTGTCCGCCTTCCAGGGCGGTGCGTTTGAATATCTGCCCAAACCGTTTGACCTGCCGCGGGCGGTCGAGTTGATCCGCCGCGCGCAGGAAGAAAGCCAGCGCGAATCGGTGGCGGAAGAGACGCAGGTGCAGATGCCTGAAATGCTGGGCCAGGCCCCGGCGATGCAGGATGTCTTCCGTGCCATCGGGCGATTGAGCCAGAGCCATGTGACGGTGCTGATCACAGGCGAATCGGGCTCGGGCAAGGAACTGGTGGCGCGGGCGCTGCACAAGCACAGCCCGCGGGCGGATGGGCCGTTTGTGGCCATCAACACGGCGGCGATTCCGAAGGACCTGCTGGAGTCGGAACTGTTTGGCCATGAGCGCGGTGCCTTCACCGGCGCGCAGGCGACTCGTCGCGGCCGTTTCGAGCAGGCCGAAGGCGGCACGCTGTTTCTCGATGAAATCGGCGACATGCCGCTGGATCTGCAGACCCGTCTGCTGCGGGTGCTGTCCGACGGACAGTTCTATCGCGTCGGCGGCCACAGCCCGCAGCGGGCGAATGTGCGGGTGGTCGCGGCGACCCACCAGAATCTGGAGACGCTGGTCAAGGAAGGACGCTTCCGGGAAGACCTGTTCCACCGGCTCAACGTCATCCGGCTGCGTCTGCCGCCGCTGCGCGAGCGACGTGAAGACGTGCCGCTGCTGGCGCGTTATTTCCTGCAGCGCAGTGCGGGTGAGCTGGGCGTGGAGCCCAAGCGCTTGTCCGAGGCCGCGCTGCAGCGGCTGGTGAGTTTTGATTTTCCGGGCAATGTGCGGCAGCTGGAAAACATCTGCCACTGGCTGAGCGTGATGGCGCCGAGCCTGGTGGTGGAGGCCAAGGACCTGCCGCAGGAACTGTTGGCGCCCGGCGGCAACAGCGGCCTGTCGGAGGCAGTGCCGGTCAGCAGCGGGCTGAGCAGCAGCACGCCGATGCCGGCGGCCACGGCGGGGGCCGCGCCGATGACGGCATCGCCGGATGCGTGGGTGGCAGAGATGGCGCGGGAAGCGCGGCGTCTGCTGGCCGCTGGCGAGCCGGATGTGTGGGATGTGCTGACGCGTCGATTCGAGGCGAGCCTGATCCTCACCGCGCTGGACCTCACACGGGGACGGCGCATCGAAGCCGCGCAGAAGCTCGGCATCGGGCGCAACACCATCACGCGCAAGATCCAGGAACTCAATCTGGATGCGTGAGTGACGCGGGTGAGCGCCGGCGCGCGCTGAGGGCATTCACGTCCCGATGGCCGCCGGCGGCATGACCTGCTTGTCAGTTCAGTCGTCCCAGGAACAGTGGACCGCGCAGGAGCCGCTCCCAAGACCGAAGACATAGATCGACCAGGAGACACCGAGCCGGGGTGTTGCGCCCGTGTCGCGGGACTTGACCGAAAACCAGGCAGGCGCCTTCTGGAAAATGTCCACCAGTTCCTCCGCGAAGCCCGACACGAGCCTGCGATCGACCGTCAAATCATCCATTGGACGAATCCGATCCAGGAACCACTGCTCCAGGGACTTGGGAAGGTTCTCGGCGGTCAAACTCGCCTGCTCAGAAACCAGTGTGACGGGTGAATCGAAGCGAAATTGTTCTTCGACCGTCGCAGCCATCCCGGATGGCTCGCCGTCGCCCAGATAGATGCACTGGAACAAGGTCCCGTCGTCTTTAAGCCGGGCAATGGCGCGTAGAAAACCTTCAATACGGTCAGCGTCGGCGGACGTCACGCTGTGTGCCTCCCCAGCCACACGCCGAGCCCCTGCGCATTGAGCTCAACGTCCATCGTCAGCAGATGGGCGACCCGCTCTGGCGTCATTGAATCGGGCGCCATTGCATGGGACGGCATCGCATCCACCAGATGCGCCGCCACGCCGCGCTGATACAGCGCCAGCAATTCGCGCTTGAGCGCTTCATGCCGGTCCGGTGCCTCACGCAATGACATCGCAATCGCCGCCATCCCCCGGATCTGCGAGACGAGCAGCCCCGCCAGCCGCTGCACATCCAGCGCGTCCTCACCCACCGCGCCGTAATGGGTCAGATACATGCGCTGGGGCTGCGCAGCGAGCATCCGTTCAATCGACCCGATGAGCGCGTCCGGCTCGAACTGCACCGGCGTGCTGGTGGGCAGGATCCAGGCGCGTCCGCGGGCATCGTCGAATTCGCGGTAGGACAGTCCGAAGGTATCGCCGGTGAACCATCCACGGCTGACGGGATCCCAGATGCAGTGATGGTGGCGGGCATGGCCGGGGGTGTCGATCAGGCGCAGTTCTCGCTGACCCAGCGTGATGCGCTGTTCATCGGTGCTGGCAACGGTGCGCGCTTCCGGCACGCCCACCAGCGTGCCGTAGGAGCGCTGCATTTCTTCCTCGCCATAAACGGCCAGCGCGCCAGCCCACAGTGCGGAGGGATCGACCATGTGACGCAGGCCACGCGGGTGCACCAGGAGACGCGCCGTGGGCAGGTGTTCCATCAGCGGGCCCACGCCGCCCGCATGGTCCAGGTGCACGTGAGTCGGGATGACCCAGTCCACCGCCTGCGGCGAGAGGCCGAGCGCTTCCAGCGTGCCGAGCAGTCGTGGCACCGCGTGCCGCGTGCCGGTGTCGATGAAGGCCGCCCGGCCGTGGTCCACCATCAGGTAGGCGGCATCGAAGTGATCGCGCTGGAAGGCGGTGTCGATAGCGTAGATGCCGTGACCCAGGTCCTGGGCGTACGGGGGAAGCAGCTGCGAGGTCGTCGAGGTTGAGCTTGGGGGCAGGGCGTTGGCGGGCAAGATGTCTCCTTGCTGGTTTGTTGTGGTGGTGAGGGTCATGGCAGTGACGCAGCGACGCAGCGACGGTGCGGGCGTCCTCTCAGCGCAGCGTTCGCAGCCAATGCACAAACGCCATCAGGCGCATGTCCGGCATCGGATCAAGGCGTTCGAGGTTGTCGGCCAACAGACGGGCCCGCAGGAACTCACCGCGCTCACCGGGCACCGACCGCGTCGCGGCCAGCGTCTGCGGCCATGCGGCGCCGCAGACCTTGCGGGCGTCGCTGACCCGCACGAAAAAATCGTGGTCCACATGCCGCACCGTCACCGGGACGCCGCGGAACTCCCGCCATCGTCCCTCTTCCGGCCTCAGTGCAGCCGTGCGGGTGGCGCGAAACACAAAGGCAGTGAGGTCCATCGCCGGCGTCGCCAGCATCAACGCACCGAGGCCGATCAGGTTCACCGCGGCCAACACCGCCATCATGACGTTGCCCTGCGTCCACCCGCGCACCAGCAGCGCCACCAGCGCGCCGACCACGCCCAGGCGCACGGCCAGCGACAGCCATCGCTTCCAGGCTGTGTCCATGCTCCGACCTTGTTCCGAAAGATGCCTGGAGTTTCCGGCAAGATGCAGGGTTTCGCCACGAGACAACCCCTCGGAGAGAGAACGATGGCCGTGAAACCGATCCTGAAGATGGGCGATCCCCGTCTGCTGCGCGTTGCCAAGCCGGTTGAGCACTTCGACACCCCGGCGCTGCGGAACCTGCTGCAGGACATGTTCGACACGATGGTGGCCGCCAATGGCGCCGGCCTGGCCGCGCCGCAGATCGGCGTCGACCTGCAGGTGGTGGTGTTCGGCTTCAATCGCAATGAACGATATCCGGAAGCACCGCCGGTGCCGATGACGGTGCTGATCAATCCCACCCTCACGCCCATCGGCGACGAGCAGGTGGACGGCTGGGAGGGTTGCCTCTCGGTGCCGGGGCTGCGCGGCAAGGTGCCGCGGTGGCAGAAGATCCGTTATCAGGGATTCGACGCGAAGGGCGAGCCCATCGACCGTGAAGTGGACGGCTTCCACGCGCGCGTGGTGCAGCATGAATGCGACCATCTGGTCGGTATGCTGTACCCGATGCGAATCAAGGACTTCACCCAGTTCGGCTTTACCGAAGTCCTGTTCCCGGGCATGGATCCGAGGGCCGACGACTGACAACCTCGGCAGCGGCACCACCGAGCCGGAGCGCGGCCGCCTTGACCGGCCCGCAATAGCGCGTCAAGTTGTAAGCAGACGTCCACCGCTTCGTGTCCAGATCGTTAAACAGATTCCTACCGGCGGAGCCGTTCGCATGACCGTTTTGTCGTTCTCCTCGCGCTTGTCCGAGATCCGGAAGGCCACCGGCGCCGCCACCGGGGATGGCGTTTCCGCGCTGTCGTCCAGTGAGTCGGGGCTCGGCATGGGCGCCACCGGCTGGAAACGCCCGCTGACAGGCCTGTGCGCCACGGCGCTGGCGGCGCTGCTGGCGCTGTCCACCGGCTGCACCGCGCTGGCCGAGCCGCCCGAGCAGGGTCGCCAGAGCGTGCAGGGCGTCCAGGGCGATGTGCCCACCCGCGCCGGCCGTGTGGCGGAGGTCAGCAGCGGTGTGTGGATCTACGACCCCGATGGCCGTGAATGGCTGCAGTTGCAACGCAACCAGAGCGTGGGCGAGGGAGACCGCATCCGCACCGATGAGCGCGCCGGTGCCACGCTCACCATCGGCTCCAGCACCCTGTGGGTGGATGAGCGCTCCGAAATCGAATTCAACGCGCTGGCCGAACAGCGGGTGTCGGTGCAGATCGTGCGCGGCGGTGCCGGTGTACGGCTGCGCTCTCCCCAGGCCGCGGATGAGTGGACCTTCCAGACCCTGGAAGGCCGCGTCTCCTTCGAGCGGGAAGGGCTCTACCGCATCAGCCAGCTGGATCGCGGCACCCAGACCCAGGCCTGGCAGGGCAAGCTGCGCTTCGATTCCCGCGCGATGGATGTGCCGCCGGTGTTCGTCACCACCAATGAGCAGGCGGAATTCTGGTGGGATAACGGCCCGCGCACCGAACGCCAGCCGCTGCAGCGCGACGCTTTTGCCCAGATCCTGCTGACCGACGAACGGGCGGCGATCTCGCTGCCGGTGCCAGCCAATGTCGTGTCGCCGGAGATGACCGGCGTCGAAGAGTTGAGCCGCTACGGCGCCTGGCAGCAGTCGCCCGAATACGGCCAGGTGTGGGTTCCGACCACGGTGATCGTGGAGGATTGGGCGCCGTATCGCTATGGCCGCTGGGTCTGGAGCAGCCGCTGGGGCTACACCTGGGTGGACGACATGCCCTGGGGCTTTGCCCCCTTCCACTACGGCCGCTGGGCCTACTGGCGGGACCGCTGGTGCTGGGTGCCCGGTCCCTACGAGCCGCGGCCGGCCTATGCGCCTGCCGTCGTCGGCTGGGTGGGCGGCGCGGGCCTGAGCATCAATGTGTGGAGCGGTGGCCGACGTCCTCCGCCTCCCCGCTACGGCGCCTGGGTGCCGCTGGCGCCGCGCGAGGCCTATTACCCGCCGGGCCGCTATTCCCCTGACTACTGGCGCCGGGTGAATCCCCGCATCGAGCCGGGTCGTGTGCCGCGTCCGAATGATCCGGTGCCGCAGTTCCGCTATGAACGTGAGCACGGCGGGCTGTTCAATCCTGGCCGTCCGGTGACACGACCGCTGCCGGTGGTCGAGCCTCGTATGCCGTTGCGGTCGGGGCCGGATCGTCCGGGGGGCGTGGCGGGGGGGCGCCCGGATGGGCGTAATGACTACCGCAATGACGGACGCTGGGAGGGACGCCCGGATGGCCGACCCGATGGCCGCCCAGGTGGTACGCCGCCGGGTCAGGTGCGTCCGATTGCGGTGCCGGAGCCGTCGCCGAATGCACCCAACCAGCAGCCGGGTCGTGGCCGCGACTCGAGGCCCATCCAGATGCCGCCCAACGCCTTGCCCGCACCCGTGCCCAATGGGGTGCGGCCCGTGATCGCAGTGCCGGACAACGCCCGTGAGGAGCGTAGCCCGCGCGACGAGCGCTGGCAGCCGCAGCGTCCGTGGCGCGACGATGGCAATGAACCGGGGCGCCGTGACGATGGCCGCTTTGGTGTGCCGGTGCAGAACCGGCAAGACCCTCGCAATGAGCCGTGGCGCGGCGACAGCCGCGGTCAGCCGATCCGCGAGCCGGTGCGCGAGGTCATCCGCGAGCCGATCCGGGAGACGCGAGAGCCGCCGCGCATGGAGGTTCCGCGTCCGGTGATGGCGCCGCCCCAGCCGCAGCCGCAAATGCAGCCTCCGCCGCAGATGCAACCGCAGCCCCAGCCGCAGGCGCCCCGTGTGGAGCCGCCGCGTCGCGACAACGCGGTTCGCCCGATGGCCGTGCCGCCGCAATCCGGCCCAGCCGTCAGGCCCGCCGCCGAGCCGGTCCGGCCGCGGGAGGAGCGTCGGCAGAACGAGCGCTGAATGCGTCGGGTGCCCGATGACCGGGCGCCCCCAGCATTCAAGGCCGCGCCAGCGCCTCCACCGGATCCAGCCGCGCCGCGTTGCGTGCCGGCAGGAAACCGAAGATCACGCCGATGAGGCTGGACACCCCGAACGCGCCGGCGATGGCCGAGGTCGAGATCATCATCTTGAACCCCGCGGCGCCGGCCAGATAGTCGAACAGCAGGCTGACGCCCACCGCCAGCCCCACGCCCAGGGCGCCGCCGATCAGGCACACCAGCACCGCCTCGATCAGGAACTGGCGCAGGATGTCGCTCTGCCGCGCGCCCACCGCCATCCGCACGCCGATCTCGCCGGTGCGCTCGGTCACCGACACCAGCATGATGTTCATCACGCCGATGCCGCCCACCAGCAGGGAGATCAGCGCAATCGACGAGATCAGCAAGGTGATGGTGGCCGTCGTCTGCTCCACCGTTTTGCGGATGCTGTCGGTGTTCATCAGGAAGAAGTCGGTGCGGCCATGCCGCTGGGTGAGCAGGGTGCGGATGCCTTGCTCCGCCGCCGCATTCGGCACCGCATCACTGACCCGCACCGTGATGCTGCGCAGGTAGTCCTGCCCCGTCATCCGGCTCATTGCAGTCGTGTAGGGCAGCCAGATGTTGATCGAGTCATCGTTGCCGAAGGCGCTGGCCTTCTTGGCGGTCACGCCAACGATGCGCACCGGCACGCTGCCCAGCAGGATGACCTCGCCCAGTGCCGACTCGCCGTTCGGGAACAGCGTCTTGCGGGCGTTGTCGTCGATCACCGCCACCTGGGCCTGCGCTCGCACGTCCTGCTCATCGAACGCACCGCCCTGGGCGAAGGTGTAGCCGTAGACGCGGAAGTACTGCCCGCCCACCCCGGTGATGGAGGCGGTGACGTCCACATTGCGATAACGCAGCCCGGCACTGACGGCCACCGAGGGCGAGACGCTGTCCACATAGTCGAGCTGCGCCAGCGCCGTCGCATCCCCCGCCCGCAGCGTGCGAATGGCCGCCGCCTTGCGGTCTCCGAAGCCGCTGCCCGGCATGATGTTGATGGTGTTGGTGCCCATGGCGCTGATGTCGGCGAGCACCTTGGCACGCGTGCCCTGACCCAGCCCCACCACCGACACCACCGAGGCGATGCCGATGATGATGCCCAGCATCGTCAGCAGCGTGCGCAGGCGGTGGGCCACCATGGCGCGCAGGGCCATGCGGGCCGCCTCGGCCACGCGGCCGATCACAGCCTGCCAGGAGGCGCTCGCCGGTGCGGCGGGAGGCGCGACCTTGGTGACCGGTGCGGTCGCGTCATCGCGGCGGCGGTCGGCCACGATGACCCCGTCGCTGATCTCGATCACCCGCTGGGCATGCGCAGCCACCTGCGGATCGTGGGTCACCAGGATGATGGTGTGCCCGTCCGCATGCAGCTCTTCCAGAATCTTCATCACCTCGCGGCCGCTGGCCTGATCCAGCGCGCCGGTCGGCTCGTCGGCGAGGATGACGTCGCCGCCGTTCATCAGCGCCCGGGCAATCGACACCCGCTGCTGCTGCCCGCCGGACAGCTGTCCCGGCCGGTGTTCCAGCCGCTCAGCCAGCCCCAGCCGGGTCAGCAGTTCCCGCGCACGCTGATGGCGATGCTCCGCCTGCGTGCCGGAATAGATGGCGGGGATCTCGACGTTGCCCAGCGCATTGAGGTCGCCCAGCAGCTGATAACGCTGGAAGATAAATCCGAAATGCTCCCGGCGCAGCCGCGCCAGTTCATCGGGCCCCATCGCGCCCGTCTCCTGCCCCGCGACGCGGTAGCTGCCGCGGCTGGGACGGTCCAGGCAACCCAGGATGTTCATCAGGGTGGACTTGCCGGAGCCGGACGGGCCGATGATGGCCACCATCTCGCCAGCCTCGATGGTGAGATCCACATCGCGCAGCACCGCCACGACGCCGTCACCGGCCGGGAATTCGCGGACGAGGCCGCGCAGTTCAAGCAGCGCCGTCATTTACATCGGGGGCGGGCCGCGACGGCCGCCTTCGTTCGGCGCTGCATCGGCCAGCGCTTCGCTGGTCACCACCCGTTCGCCTTCCTTCAAGCCTTCCAGCACCTGCGCGCGCACCCGGCTGTTCAGGCCGATGCGCACGGTGCGGGGCTCGATGCGGCCATCGGCCTGCTGCACCCGCACGGTGTAGCGGCCCTGCGCGTCCTTCTTGCCGAGGGCGGCGGAAGGCACGAGCAGCACGCCCTTGGCCTGGTCGAGCACGATGGTGGTCTGCGCCGTCATGTTGATGCGCAGTTGCCCGCTGGTGTTGGGCACGTCGAAGATGCCGTTGTAGTAGATGGCGCTGGTGGTGGAGGAGGAGCTGCTGGTGGAGCTGGTGGCACTGGTGGTGTCCGCCAGGGTGGTGTCACCCGGCTCGATGGCCCGCAGCTTGGCTTCGATGCGGCGGTCCGGCTCGCCCAGCAGGGAGAAGTAGACCGGCATGCCCGGTCGCACCCGCGGCACGTCCGCTTCGGAAATCTTGGCCTTGATCGTCATCGTGTCCAGGCGCGCCAGCTTGATGATGGTCGGGGCGGACTGGGTGGCGTTCACCGTCTGCCCCTGCTCGGTGACGATGGCCACCACCGTGCCGTCCATTGGCGCCACCACGCGGGCGTAGCCGAGGTTGACCTGGGCGGTGTCCACATTCACCTTGGCCTGGGCCACCAGCGCCTGCTGGGACTCGACATCGGCACGTGCGGTTCCGAGCGTGGCTTCGGCGGTTTCCAGATCGGCCCGGGCACCGGCATCGGCCTCGTTCAGCGCGCGCTGACGCTTCAGGGTGAGCTCGGCCTGGGCCAGCGTGGCCCGACGCGAGGCCAGCAGCGCTTCGGCGCTGCGCAGCGAGGCCTGGGAATCCCGCAATGCGTTCTGCTGCGTCAGGGCGTCGATCTCGGCAATCAGCTGGCCTTCCTTGACCTTGTCGCCCAGCGCCACATGCAGACGCTTGACTTCACCGGTGGCCCGGGCGCCGACACTCACCAGCTTGTAGGCGTTGATCGTGCCGGTGGCCAGCACCGACTCCTCCAGGTCGCCGCGCTCGACCGCTGCGGTGGTGACCTGCGGCGGCGGGGGCGGGGAGAACCAGACGGCCTTGACGATGAAACCCAGCACCACCAGAACGACCAGCAGCAGCACCAGCCGCCCCGGCCTCAACCATGTCTTCATTCGGAAATCCTCAGGATGCAAGGGTGTTGTCATCGCTCCAACCGCCGCCCAGCACTTTGTAGAGCGTGATGCGGTTGAGCTGTTCGGTCAGGCGCAGCGTGATCAGGGACTGCTGCGCTGAATACAGCGAGCGCTGCGCGTCCAGCACGTCCAGCTGCGTGCTGCTGCCGGCGCGGTACTGCACTTCCGCCAGCCGCAGTTGCCGCTCGGTGGCGGACAGCAGCGTTTGCTGGGCCGTCAGCCGGTCGGCCAGCGTCGCGCGGATGGAGAGGGCATCGGCCACTTCGCGGAAGGCGGTCTGCACCGTCTTGTCGTAGCTGGCGACGGCAATGTCGCGGCCGATTTCGGCTTGTCGCACCGCAGCGCGGCTGGCGCCGGCGTCAAACACCGGCAGCGAGACCGAAGGGCCGAAGGACCAACTGCCGTTGCCCGACTTGAACAGGTCGGACAAGGCCGGACTGGCCCGTCCGGCGCTGGCGGTCAGGCTGATGGTGGGGAAGCGGGCGGCACGGGCCGCGCCGATGTCGGCATGAGCCGCGATGAGGGACTGCTCGGACGAGCGCACATCCGGCCGACGCAGCAGCACGCTGGACGGCACACCCGCCGGCAGGTCGACCAGGGTGCTGACAGGTGCGAATGCATCGCCGGCCTGCGGTCGCAGGGCGTCGGGCAGAGCCGCGCCCAGCAGCAGTTCCAGTGCGTGGCGGTCCTGCTCCAGCGTGGCGGGATAGGTGGCCACATCGGCACGGGCGCTTTCCACGGCAGTGCGGGCCTGCGCCAGCGCCAGACCGGAGACGGCACCGACGGCATGACGGCGTTCGGTCAGGGCCAGCGTCTGTTCCTGACTGGCCAGGGTCTGCTGGGCCAGTGCCTGGCGCTGCAGGTCCGCCGCCCAGGTGAGCCAGGCACTGGCGACTTCCGCCACCAGGCTGATCTGCACGCTCTGGCGGGTGGCATCCAGGCCCCACAGCGACGCCTCCGCCGAGGCGCTCTGGTTGCGCACACGTCCGAAGACGTCCAGCTCGAAGCTGGTCATCGCGAGCTGCGCAGAGAAGGCGTTCGCGGTGCCGGCAGCGTTGCCGGAGCGGGAGGCGCTGGCGCCAGCGGTGATCGTCGGCCAGCGCTGCGCATCCGTCTGCACAAAGGCGGCGCGCGCCTTCTCGACATTCAGCGCAGCGACGCGCAGGTCGCGGTTTTCGGCCAGGGCCAGGGCGATGGTGTCTCGCAGCCGTCCGTCATTGAAGACGCTGCGCCACGGCAACTGAGCGGCGTCCTGCGAGGCTGCAGTGCCTTCCTGCGGAATGGCGGCGGCGGGGCGGTGATAGTCGGGCGCCAGGTTCACGCAACCGGCCAGCGTCAAGGCCAGCACCAGGGCTGAACCGGAGCGCCAGCCCGGTCGCAGGCGCGCTCGGGCATGAGTCATTCGGCAAACATGTGTTGAAAGCGCCTCCATCATGCCGCAGCTCTCCGGGCGGATGTTGGCTCAGCAGTAAAGCGACTTTGTCAGAGTTGATGCAATGCAGTGATGAATGCATTGCAATGTGCAAAAGTCACCACTCATTGGTGCGGTGCGGTCTGCAGCGATTGCAGCGATTGCAGCAGCGCGGCATTGAATTGCTCCGGGGCCTCCACGTGGTGGGCACCCCGATGCGATTCACGCTGGCGCCCGGAATCCCACGAAGCATCCGGGCATCGGCACACTGCGAACCCGACGGCTCACAGCATCGGCCGCAATTGCTTCCAGACGTTGTCCAGCATCACCGGATGGGCCTTGGCCAGCGGATGGATGCGGTCGGCCTGGAACCAGTCCGCGGCATCGCTGCGGTCGGCCACGCCGGCCAGCAGGAAGGGCACCAGCGAGACCTTCTCTTCCTGCGCCACCGTCTTGAAGCCCGCTTCGAATTCGCGGGTGTAGCTCGGGCCCATGTTGGGCGGGATCTGCATGCCCACCAGCAGCACCTTGGCGCCTGCCGCCTTGCCGGCCTTGACCATGGCGCGCAGGTTGTCTCGGGTGCTGGCCAGGGGCAGGCCGCGCAGGGCGTCATTGCCGCCCAGCTCGATCACCAGCAGCGTCGGTTTGTGCTGCTTCAGCAGCGCGGGCAGCCGGGCGAGGCCACCGGAGGTGGTATCGCCGCTGATAGAGGCATTGACGACCTCCGCGGGGAGTTGCTGATCCTTGAGACGCTGGGTCATGAGCGCGACCCAGCCGGCGCCGCGGGCCAGGCCGTATTCGGCGGAGAGGCTGTCGCCCAGCACGAGGATGCGGCGGGGGGCGGCATCGGCCTTGGGGGTGGTTGCGGACTTTCCTTGTGCGGCGGCAGGTCCGGCGAGAGACACCGCCAGGGTCACGGACAGGAGAGTGGCGCTAGAGTAGCGCATCCACTCACGGCGGCGCATCTGCGGTTGATTCATGGTTCTAAACATCCTCGAGGTCGATCACGTCAACAAATCGGTGCAGGACGCCAGCGGCGTGCTGACGATTCTGCATGACATCACCTTCCAGCTGCAGGCACGGGAATCCGTGGCCATCGTGGGCGCCTCGGGCTCTGGCAAGAGCACGCTGCTGTCCATCCTGGCGGGCCTGGACACGCCCACCAGCGGCACGGTGCGTCTGCGGGGCCAGGACATGTTCGCCCTGGACGAAGACGGCCGTGCGGCGCTGCGCGGGGCGCATCTGGGTTTCGTGTTCCAGAGTTTCCAGTTGCTGGGCCACCTGACGGCGCTGGAAAACGTGATGCTGCCGCTGGAATTGCGGGGCGAACGGGATGCCCGGGGCCTGGCGCGGCAGATGCTGGAGCGGGTAGGGCTGGGGCAGCGGCTGTCGCACTATCCGCGGGTGCTGTCCGGCGGGGAGCAGCAGCGGGTGGCCCTGGCGCGGGCGTTTGTGCAGCAGCCGGATCTGCTGCTGGCGGATGAGCCGACGGGCAGTCTGGACTTCGCCACCGGCGAGCAGGTGATGAAGCTGATGTTCGACCTGAATCGGGAGCTGGGAACGACGCTGGTGATGGTCACCCATGACCAGAACATCGCGCGGCAGTGTGACCGGCAGCTGAAGATTGCGGCGGGGCACTTGCAGGATGTGACGATGGCGGATTTGCCGGCGTGATCTGGGGCGGAGGAGGGCGCTGATACAGTCCTCCAACTCCCTCCGCGAAGCCGGTGATCAGTCGTCAGACGGCTCGAAGTCCTGCACTTCTACAAACTCGCCGACCCCGTCTTCCCGCTCGAAGGCCGCTCCGATGGGTGCGTCCAGGAATCGAATGATGTCCGGGTCGTAGTTGGCAATAGTGTTCACGTCGTAGGCGGCGTGGTTGTCTGGGTTGTCCATGTACTCGTCCGACTCGAAGCCGGACATGAACCGCCATCCGCTGTCGATGTCGTTGTCGGGCTCCTCGCGGTACATGAAGGCGACTTTTTTGCCTTCGCACGTGATCATGTCCGTGGCGATGCAGCCGCCATGACCCGTGGCCAAGGGCTTGATGTCGGCGGCGAGGAGCTTGAAGGGCTTTTGGGTGGGGTCGGACATGGGGTGGAGGGGCTGTGGGTTGTTTGGGGGGTGACGTTAGCCGATGGGGATGGCGGTGGATAGCGGCTCTTTGGGGTGGGAGGCTGCCTCGTGCTGAACGTGACGCTCAGAAGGAAGACCCGCATTCCGGGAGGAACGTCGTGAGATCCGCCTCCGCTGATGCCGCCGCAGCTGAGTGCGGGCGTCAGCAAGCTGCATCAGGACCGGTCAGGCAAGCTGTTCACCGCATCAATGATGGCGCCGACGTCGCAGGCATAAAAGCCGGCAGAGTTGGCTGAGTTCAGCTCGATGACCTTAGCACCGGTTGGAGTCTCGGCCAAATCGATGGTGAAGGCGTCATTCGGCTTCCAGTGCGCCACACAGGCTCGGGCGAACGCCGCTACCTCTGTGGGGACGGTAGCGCTGGATGCGACGTGCTCGCCAGTCTTGTAGCGGCAGCCGGTCACCACTTCGCCTCCAATCACAAAGAATCGGTATTCCGCGGAGATATCGGTCAGCGGGGCGGCCACGATGCGGTCCGCAAGGCGCAGCGTCACGTCCTTGTCCTCAGAGACCTCAGAAACGCCTTGGCGGAAGCGTTCGAACTCGCCCCATGTCATCACGGTTCCAGCGAAGGACTTGTTGTCCAGAACGGGCCGCACAAAGAAGCGCTCAGCGACCCTGGGCATCTCCTGCAGGGTCGCGCAAACGGCGCCGTGGTTGAGGGCCATCTTGCCGTACCGCCCGAGCATCAGTTCGTAGTCCAAGTTCTCATCAAAGTAGCCGGGCACCCAGGCCTGGTGCCTGGCCACTGCTCCAAGCCCCGTGCTGCCGTAGACGAACACTGGGCCGACAGGATTGGGCATCTCCCCATCAATCTGGTGAATTTCGCGGCGTGAGCGCGAAGTGATGCGGCTGGTAGTGCAAGGGCACACCAGCAAGCGGATAGCACGCGAGCTTGGCATTGAGAACTCCACCGTGCGTGCACACAGAGAGAACCTCCTGCGCAAGACAGGCTTGCACCGCATCGCCCAGCTCATCGCCCGGTGCGGATGAGAGAACGACGCAGACATACGGCATCGGAAGTATTTTGCGTCGCAGCGGGTCCACGCAAGATCAACGCATACGGCCCGCTGCGCAACAGGGCCTCAACAACCAGGGAGTTTCCAATGCGCCTATTGTCTTTCGCACGCACAACCGCCGCTGCACTGACCCTCGCCTGCAGCCATGCCGCGTTCGCCGATCCCTGTCCTGGTGACACCAGCGTTCCCCCCAAAGAATGTGAGAGCGTGGTCGTCTACCGGGTACAAACTTGGCCGGCCCTCCTGACCGACGCGAACCTCGTGCGCATGGATTCCCTGAGCGAGGCAAACGCGGCCGACCTGATTGCCTTCCGCGACGTGCTGAAGGCCTACGGCAAGTCCGAGCCCGGCACTCCCAGCAACCTAAAGCTCGCACTCCGGTTCAAGGTGTGGCGGCTTGTTGGCGAGCCTAAGGACTACTGCAACTGCAACTTCGAAGTGGCGGTCAACGGCAAGACCAAGGCCTGTAAACCCCCGATTGCAAAGCAGGATCTGGTCCGATGTGTTCGCACTTGCTGGCATGGGAGCGACCAGTGCCGCGCTTCTGGGTTCAACGCGACCTCTAATAGTGGGCGGTGGTACGCCTTCCCTGCGTCTACCGAGTACCGCCTCGGCAAAACCTGGGCCAAAAACACCTTCGCAGTGAGCGCGGCGAACGCCGACTGGTCCGCCGACCCACCAGTGATCAAGCGTGCGGAGTGCTTGGGCCGCCTGCTAGCCCAGGACTCCAGCCTGGACATCGACTCCTTGTTCACCGAAGCGCTGCCCTGCCCGGCTGTCCTGCCGGCGCAACTGGCTCAAGAGGCCATCCCTCGCAACTGAGTTCAGCAAAGGCTTCTCCAGACTTCCGCCGTCGGCGGTAAACCGCCGAGCCCCGGTCCCAGGGCTCATCCCCCACCCTGCGAATAAGGGAGTTCAACATCATGGGCATTTCAACCACGGTCCAACGCCAGATGGACCACGACGCCACGTTCAAGCAGGCGGTCGACAGCCAACTCAAGATCATGGACGACACGATGGCCGACTTCGTCGCATCGTTCGACCCATTCGTCCAGAAGTTCTACTCGACCAACGAGTGGACGGGCTACAAGATGCTGGGGAACAGCTTCAAACGCGACCTGCAATCGGAGTCGGAGTTCTCACTGGATCAGATCACTGACCTGATCGATAAGACGGCAAAGGCCCTGCTGGCAGGCAATGTGAGCGAGCTGCTGACCGCGCCCAAGGAAGACATCAAGTCCGCAGCTTCCGCCGCCGCGAGCGTGGCCGTCGGTGGCTCGACCGATTTCATCGTGTCGGCCGCCGTCGCCACTATCACCTCGGTACTGAACCTCTTCAGCGCCAAGTCCAGCGGCCAGATCGAGCAGGGCATGGAGAGCCACCGCATCGCTCCGGGTTTGATGCTGCACGCCTATGGCTTTAGTTCACTGTCGTCGGCAGAGACCGCGGTCAACAAGTCGTCGCTGGTCATGAGCAGGATCGGCTACCGGCTGATCTGGTGCGCCGCACAGCAAGAGACTGAGCAAGAGATGACCTTCATGGCCTTCATCAGCCAGCAGCTGCGCATGCAGGAGGCGGCCCTCAACACCATGCGCAAAAAGCTGTTGGAGATGGAGGAGGACCCCGACTCCGACGACGACAGGATTGAGAGCTTCAAGCGCCGGTTGGCCGACGTCAAGGCCAGCATCGATGATTTCCGCAAGCAGTCCGACGATCTCGTCGCCAAGTTCTCGGGCGGGAAGCTCCTGAGGGCCTGATCAGTCCATATCCCAGGCCAACCCGGCGCTATGTCCGTCGGCGGCCTGGCGTTACCCAGCACAAATGGGAGTGCGTGATGCCACTGGATATTTACCAACTCGGCGGCTACACAGGCAGCTATGCGGGCGACTGCTTCGTGATTGGTGACGGCAAATCGTTCCTCATGATCGACCTCGGAATGAACATGAATAGTTCATCGACCGCTTGGTCCGGCACCCAGAACCAAAAAGCGATGGATCTGGTCAGGGGGGCGACCGACCTTGATGTGATCGTCACCCACTGTCACCAGGACCATGTCAACTCGCACAAATCCTGGAAGGACCTGGCCGAGCTCAACGCAGTGGTGCACTACGGCCCATCGATTGATCCTGCCGGCTACGCACCGATGTCGAAGGTTCAGAAGCTCCGTTCTCACAGGTACGCCCATAGTCATTCAGGCAGCCTTTGCGTCGAGAAGAACTTCGGCGATTGGAAGTTGCAGTGCTTCCTCATTGTCCCGGATGTCCGGCTCGCGCCAAAAAGAGGGGATGAGAACCACGCTAGCATGGGTGTGTTGCTGGAGCTCTCCAAGCAAGGTTCCGATCCCGTCAACATCCTCTCGCTGGGGGACATGTCCGTAGAAACCGGCGAGCCAGCCGTGCGTGAAGTCCTGAGGCAAAGAGGCTACCTCGCCAAGAAGAAACCGACACCTCTCACGTCGGTGAAGCTCTCGCACCATGGGTCGGAAGACAACCTATTGCCGGTGCTGAACGACGTGGTAACGGAGGGCTGCACCGTGGTGATCTCGGGGTACACGCTAACCGCCTTATCAAAGCTCGCGGCAAAACTTGAGGAGTGGAAACCCAAGCAAACCTTCATGCTCTTTGATAAAAGGGGTTGGCAGGACGCCAGTCCCAACATTGGTGAGACGACCATGCAATGGGCTGTTCTCAACCGGGCCGGGATCCAGGTGATTACCGACTTCCACGTATCGCTGACGTGAGCTGGCCCAATGGGCCAGCTGAACATCATGGTGGACGTCGGCCTGAACGGATACACCCGCATCAAATCCTCAGCGCTCGCTCCCGCAACCGCCGCCGCCGCTCCATCCGGATGACCATCCACCACCCGATGTAGACGATCACATACAGGCTCGCCCCCAGCACGATACCCGCCAGCGGCAACCCGACCAGCAGCGGCGTCCCGAGTTCCGCAAACCACTGCGCCACCGCCGGCCACCAGCTCGACGGTTGTGACCAATCCAGCGCCAGTTCCTTCGGCGCAGAGATCGGCCCGTGAATGCCCAGCACCTGACGGCCCAGGAAAATCGCCAGCCCCCAGATCGGCACCAGCGTCAGCGGATTGGTCAGCCAGGTGGCCGCGATCGCGGCCGCCACATTGGCGCGGAAGGCGATGGCCGCCAGCGCCGCCAGCAGCATCTGGGTCGGCAGCGGAATCACACCCACCGCCAGCCCCACCGCCGCGCCCAGCGCCACCCGACGCCGATGCGCCACCCACAGCCACGGCCGCTCCCGCAGGTATTCGCCCAGCCAGCCCAGCCCCCGCGTGCGAGACAACAATTCAGGCGAGGGCAGCAGACGCCGGGCCAAACGGGAAGCCGTCATGAAACTCATCCATCCAGAAAAAAAGCCCGCGGCTGACGTTCAGCAACGCGGGCTTGCATCATGACGGCGACACGGTCAGCCGTCGAGTGCTTTCAGCGGGGACCTCAGTTCGAGAACTTGTAGTCCGTCTTGGCCTTGGTGCGCAGCTCTTCCTGGAACGCAGCAACCTTCTGCTGGCTGATGCGCTGGACGATCTGCGCCTTCACGTCGTCAAAGGCCGGGAATTGCGCGTCACGCACTTCTTCCAGCTTGATGATGTGGAAACCGAACTGGGTCTTCACCGGGGTCTGGGTCATTTCGCCGCCCTTGAGCTGGCTCAGTGCCTGACCGAATTCCGGCACGTAGGTGTCCGGGGTGGACCAGCCCAGGTCGCCACCGTTCTTGGCCGATTCGGTGTCGATCGAGTTCTTGCCGGCCAGGTCGTCAAACTTGGCGCCGCCGTTCAGCTGCTTGATCAGCGCCTTGGCTTCGTCTTCGGTCTTCACCAGGATGTGACGGGCGTGGTATTCCTTGCTCGGGGCCTGGGCCTTGAACTTGTCGTACTCGGCCTTGGCTTCCGCGTCGGTCACCGGGTTCTTCTTGGCGTAGTCGGCAAACAGCTCACGGATCAGCAGCGACTGGCGGGCCAGTTCCAGCTGAGCCTTGTAGTCGTTCGAGGCGGCCAGACCGCGCTTCTCGGCTTCCTGCATGAAGATTTCACGCAGCACCACTTCGTCCTTGACCTTGCTTTCCATCTCCGGGCTGCGCGGTTGACCGCCCTTGGAGATCTGCGAAATCAGCAACTCAGCGCGCGCCTTCGGCACGGCCTTGCCGTTGACGATTGCGATGTTCTGCGCCATGGCCGGCAGGGACAGGGCGCCAAGGGCCGCCACAGTGGCGGCAAGCACAAACTTCTTCATGGATAAAGGGCCTTTCAGAGACTCCCGGTGAGCGTCCAATCACGCTCCAAAACAAAGCGCCGATCAACGGCGCTGCTCATGGACCTTGTTCTGCTGTTCGTCGGGCGCGCGCGCATCAATGGCCAGCGCGTGAATGCCCTTCTTCATCAGATCGGCGAGGGCATCATATACGAGCCGATGCCGCGCCACCCTGGGTAAACCGGCAAAGCGCGGACTCACGATTTCAAGGTAATAGTGCCCCCCTTCGCGGGCCCCCGCATGGCCGGCATGCAAGGCGCTGTCATCGCGTAGTTGCAATGAGTGGGGGCTCAGAGCAGCCCGCACGCGCGCCTCAATCTCGGCCGCCAGGCCACCCGGCGCCGCCGGGGTCTGGCCGGCAAGGCCCGTATCCATCGGGGTTCCGGGGCCTCGTGGGTGATGGGTGCCGCTCATCGACGCTGCTCCTGGGGATCTTTCGGGGCCTCACCGGCCTCGGAAGGCTCCGGCAGGTAGCGGCTCATGTAGATCCCCTGAGCGAGGGTGAACAGCACAATCAGGCCAGTCGATCCGAAGGCCTTGAAGTTGGCCCAGGCGGCGCTGCTGAACTCGTAAGCGACGTAAAGATTGGCAAACCCCATGGCTCCAAAGAACAGGGCCCAGGCCCAGTTCAGCCGATTCCACACCATGTCCGGCAGCTGCAGCTCGTTGCCCAGCATCTTGCGCAGCAGGTTGCGGCCCAGCACCAGATGGCTGAACAGGAAGGTCAGCGCAAAGGCCCAGTACAGGAGTGACGGCTTCCACTTGATGAAGACTTCACTGTGGAAGTAGATGGTGGCACTGCCCATCACCGTCACCAGCACGAGGCTGATCCACAGCATCAGGTCCACCTTGCGGCGGGTGAGCTTGAGAAAGAGCACCTGCGCCACCGTAGCGGCCATGACCACCACCGTGGCCAGCAGGACCGGGGCCACTTCCGCCGGCACCTGGCCGCCGGAAACCAGAAAACCGAGGTGTTCGGTGGCGAAACTGGCTGCCCACTCCGGCTGCGCGTCCGCGTACTTGAACGTCGCGAAAAACAGCAGGAGCGGCAGGAAATCGAGCAACAACTTCATTCGAAAAACCGGAAACGGCGCTCAGCGCTGAGGCTTGAAGTCTATCGCGGCCGAGTTGATGCAGAAGCGCTCGCCGGTCGGTTCCGGTCCATCGGGAAAGACGTGACCGAGGTGGGTGCCACATTTGTTGCACCGCACTTCCACCCGCACCATGCCGTGGCTCTCGTCCACCACCCGCTCCACCACCTCCGAATTGATCGGTTCGTAGTAGCTCGGCCAGCCGCAGCCGGCGTCAAACTTGGTGTCGGCCTGGAACAGCGGGGTGCCGCAGCCCACGCAGTTGTACTGGCCAGCCTCCCAATGGTCCCAGTACTTGCCGGTAAACGCCCGCTCGGTCGCGGCCTGGCGGGCCACCTGGTATTGGATCGGGTCCAGTTGCTCCCGCCATTCGGCGTCGGTCTTCTTGACTTCGTAGTCGTTGTCGCGGTCGCGTTCTTGATGGTTCACAGGCTTGCTCATGATGAACAGGACACCTCCAGATGTTGCGCCCAGTCGGGCGGAAGGCCGGCGTCTGCGGGGTTGAGGGGATCGTCGTACGGACGGCTGAGCACCTGCTGCAGTCGCTGCACTTCGGAGAAATCGCCCGCTTCGGCTCGCTCGATGGCGGTCTGGGCCAGATGGTTGCGCAGCACCACTGCCGGATTGACTGCATTCATGCGCGCAGAACGCGCTTCAGACGACATAGATGGGTCGGAGGCCGACTTCTTCAAGCGCTGGGCATACCGCAGGGCCCAGGCGTCGAAGGCCTCGCGATCCAGGAAGAGGTCGCGCAGGGGGGCATGCACCGGGGCGTCAGGCGGCTGGTCCGGGTCGAAAGCCGACAGCCGCCGGTGCGCCAGGGTGTAGTCACTCTGATGCTTGGCCAGCAGGCGCAGCCAGTCGTCGATCAGCAGACCGTCTTCGTCCAGCGCCTCCAGCAGGCCGAGCTTCGCGCGCATGGCGCCCAGCAGGGCCTGGCCAAAGCGCTCGCGGTAGACCTCCAGCGCCTCCTGCAGTTCCTCGGCGGCGGCGTCGGCATCGCTGTCCGCCGTGGGCATCAGCGGGAACAACGCCTGGGCCAGGGCATGCAGGTTCCACAGGCCGATCTGCGGCTGGCGGGCAAAGGCATATCGCCCCTGATGGTCGGAATGGTTGCAGATGTGGGCGGGGTTGAAGCCGTCCATGAAGCCGAACGGGCCGTAGTCGATGGTCAGGCCCAGCATCGACATGTTGTCGGTGTTCATCACGCCATGCATGAAACCCACCGCCTGCCACTGCGCAATCAGCTCCGCCGTCTGCGCGCAGACCCGGGCCAGAACGGCAGTCACCGGGTTGGGCGCGTCGGCGCAGTCGGGGGCGTATGTGCGCAGGAAATAGTCAAACAACTCGCGCAGCTGCTCATGCTGGCCGTGATGCGCGAAATGCTCGAAGTGGCCAAAGCGCAGGAAGCTCGGTGCAACGCGGGTGACCACTGCGGCGGTTTCCACCGTTTCCCGCTGCACCTTCAGGACCTGGGAGCCGACCAGGCACAGCGCCCGCGTCGTCGGAATGCCCAGACCGGCCATCGCTTCGGAGCAGAGATATTCGCGGATGGACGAGCGCAGCACCGCGCGGCCGTCGCCGCGGCGGGAGTAGGGCGTCTGGCCGGCGCCCTTGAGCTGCAGTTCCATCGGCCCACCGGGCGCCTGGACTTCGCCCAGCCACAAGGCGCGACCGTCGCCGAGTTGTCCGGCCCACACCCCGAATTGGTGCCCGCTGTAGACGCTGGCGAGCGGCTGCATGCCGGGCAGGGGAGCGTTGCCGCTGAAGGCGGCGAGGGCGTCGGGGCGTTGCCACCAGTCGGCAGGCCAGCCCAGCAGCTCGGTGCAGGACGGGCTCACCGCGATCCAGTGCGGATCCGGCAGTTGGGACGCCTGCAGCTCGGTGAAGAACGCCGGCCCCAACTGGCGGAAGCGATTGGAAAACCGCGGCGGGAACGGTGATGACGAGGACTCCACCGCCGCCCCCGAGGGCGCAAACATCTCTGGCGCATTCATCCGGGCAGTGTACCGAGGGGGCCGCGCCGTCATCGCCGTAGGGACAAGCCCGCAGAGGGGGCCTCCGCCCGCCGCAGCAACGTGCTCCGCCACCCACCCCCGGTTCAGGCACCGTAAGTAAATATCCTTATGCCGTACGGCCGGTGGCGTCACTAGGGTGACGTTACCCGCACCGGGGCGGACATAGACTGATCCAAACACAGGACTGCCTACCCCTGATGAGTCAGGACAGTCCCGCAGATCAAGGAGACATGGATGGCACTGTTGGGCCAGATGATGTCGATGCCGTTGCTGATCTCTTCATTGATCCAGCACGCGGCCCGGCACGCCGGAGACACCGAGATCGTGAGCAAGCGCTGTGAAGGCGACTTGCACCGGAGCACCTGGGCGGAGGTGGAGCTGCGATCGCGTCAGCTTGCGCAGGCGCTGGGACGGCTGGGACTGTCCGCCGGGGAGCGGGTGGGCACGCTGGCCTGGAACGGGCATCGCCACCTGGAGATCTATTACGGCACCTCAGGCTCCGGCCTGGTCTGCCACACCATCAATCCGCGGCTCTTTCCGGAGCAGATCGCGTGGATTGCCAACGATGCGCAGGACAGCGCGCTGTATTTTGACCTGACCTTCCTGCCGCTGGTGGAGAAGATCGCGCCGCAGCTGGGCACGGTGCGTCACTTCATCCTGATGACCGACCGGGCGCACATGCCGGCCGAGTCGTCGATCCCGAACCTGCTGTGCTTTGACGATCTGGTCGCCGCAGAAGACGGCCACTACACCTGGCCGCTGCTGGATGAGGACACCGCCTCAACCATCTGCTACACCAGCGGCACGACCGGCCACCCCAAGGGCGCCGTCTACAGCCACCGCAGCACCGTGCTGCATGCCTTCGGCGCGGCGCTGCCGGACGCCATGGCCTGCACCCGGCGTGACGTCATCCTGCCGGTGGTGCCGATGTTCCACGTCAATGCCTGGGGCCTGCCCTACAGCACCGCGCTGGTGGGCGCCAAGGTGGTGTTCCCCGGACCGCATCTGGACGGCAAGTCGCTCTACGAGCTCTTCGAAAAGGAGCAGGTCACCTTCAGCGCGGGGGTGCCCACCGTCTGGCTGGGCCTGATCAACTACGTGAGCAGCCAGGGGCTGAAGTTCAGCACCTTCAAGCGCACGGTGATCGGCGGTTCCGCCTGCCCGCCCGCCATGCTCGCCACGCTGATGGACGACTACGGGGTGGAGGTGGTGCATGCCTGGGGCATGACCGAGCTGTCGCCGCTGGGCACGCTCAGCCGCCTGAGCAGCAAGCATCTGGCCCTGCCGCCGGCCGAGCAACGCCGCCTGCTGGAGAAGCAGGGCAAGGCGATCTACGGCATCGACATGACCATCATCGACGATGCCCGTCGCGAGCTGCCCTGGGACGGCCGCAGCGCCGGCAACCTGGTGGTGCGCGGGTCCTGGGTGATCTCCAGCTACTACGGCCATGAAGACACCCCGCTGATCCCGGTGACCGGTCGCGATGGACGCGAGGCCGGGCTGTGGTTTCCCACCGGCGACGTCGCCACCATCGATGAAGATGGCTTCATGCAGATCACCGACCGCAGCAAGGACGTGATCAAGTCCGGCGGGGAATGGATCAGCTCGATCGACCTGGAAAACATCGCCATGGCCCATCCGGCGGTGCATGAGGCGGCGGTGATCGCGGTGGCCCATCCGAAGTGGGACGAACGGCCGCTGCTGGTGGTGGTGACCAAGCCCGGCGCCAGCCTCACCCGCGAAGACATGCTCAAGTTCTACGAGGGCAAGATCGCCAAATGGCAAGTCCCGGATGACGTCGTGTTTGTGAATGAAATTCCGCACACCGCCACCGGCAAGATGCTCAAGCTGAAGCTGCGCGAGCAGTTCCGCACTCACACGCTGCCCGGCGTGTGACGCTCAGGAGTTCCGTGCGTGCTCCCCGTCCGATGGGCTTGGCCCCACCGGAGCAGGGGGCCGCGTTTCGCTGTTCCCCGCCGTGCCTACAACCATATCAGGAGACAAATCCCATGAGCCAGCACAGCCACCAGCGTTCCCTCCGACTGATTGTCCAGCCTCTGGCCGCCGCCGCCCTGTTGGCCGTGGCCATGGGCAGCGCCCACGCGCAAAAGGGCGAGACGGTGAAGATCGCCTGGATCGACCCTCTGTCCGGGCTCATGGCCCCGGTGGGCCAGAACCAGGTCAAGAGCTTCCAGTTCTTCGCCGAGAAGTTCAACGCCACCAATCCGGCGGGCGTGAAGTTCGAGATCATCGCCATCGACAACAAGCTGAGCCCGGCGGAATCGCTCAATGCGCTGAAGTCGGCCATTGACCAGGGCGTGCGCTACGTCACCCAGGGCAATGGCTCCGGCGCGGCGCTGGCCATCATCGATGCGGTCAACAAGCACAACGAGCGCAATCCCGGCAAGGAAGTGGTCTACCTCAACCACTCGGCGGTGGACCCGGACCTGACCAACAGCAAGTGCAGCTACTGGCACTTCCGCTTCGATGCCGACACCTCGATGAAGATGGAGGCCATCACCACCTTCCTGAAGGAACAGCCGGAGGTGAAGAAGGTCTATCTGCTCAACCAGAACTATGCCCACGGCCAGCAGGTGGCCAAATATGCCAAGGAGATGCTGGCCAAGAAGCGGCCCGATGTGCAGGTGGTGGGCGAGGATCTGCATCCGCTGGCCCAGGTGCGGGACTTTGCTCCGTATGTGGCCAAGATCAAGGCCTCGGGCGCGGACACGGTGATCACCGGCAACTGGGGCTCGGACCTGGCGCTGCTGATCAAGGCCGCCAACGAAGCGGGCTACAACGGCAAGTTCTTCACCTACTACGCCGGGGTCAGCGGCACGCCCACCGCAATGGGCGCCAGCGGCGCCGGCCGGGTCTATCAGGTGGCCTACAACTACAACAACATGGGCGGCCAGATGGACCAGTGGGCCAATGAATACAAGGCCAAGTTCGGTGACGACTTCTACACCGGCTCCATCATCCACATCTACAACGCGCTGGGCACCGCCATGGCCAAGGCCAAGAGCACCGATCCGGTGAAGGTGGCCGCCGCGCTGGAAGGGCTGCGCTACAAGACCTTCAATGGCGATGTGGAGATCCGCAAGACCGACCACCAGCTGCAGCAGCCGCTCTACATCTCGGTGTGGCAGAAGGTCGATGCCAAGCACCCCTACAACGTGGAGAACACCGGCTTCAATTTCGCGCCGGTGAAGACGTATGACGCCTACGTCTCGTCCACACCCACGTCCTGCCAGATGAAGCGGCCGAGCTGAGACTGGCCTTGGCGGTGACAGGGACGACGGCGGTGACTCTGCTCGCACGGCCGGGCGGTCTCCTGTCGCCGTCGCCGCCGGTTTCTGGATAGGCTGCGGCCTTCACACCGGGTTGGCTTGAAGACCCGAGGGGATGGGTGTTTGCTGTGGAACAACTCTTGATCAATCTGCTGAACGGGCTGTCGTCGGGACTGCTGCTGTTCATGCTGAGCTCCGGCCTCACGCTGATCTTCAGCATGATGGGCGTGCTGAACTTCGCCCATGCCAGCTTCTACATGCTGGGCGCTTACGTCGCCTACAGCATGGCTGGATGGCTCGGCTTCTGGCCGGCGTTGATCCTGGCGCCGCTGGCGGTGGGAGCGATGGGCGCGCTGTTCGAGCGCGGGGCGCTGCGGCGGGTCCACAAGTTCGGCCATGTGGCGGAGCTGCTCATCACCTTCGGCCTGTCCTATGTGGTGCTGGAACTGGTGCAGCTGGTGTGGGGCCGCACGGCGGTGCCGTTCTCGCCGCCCCCGTCCTTGCAGGGGGCGGCCTTCACCCTGGTGCATGCGCCGGGGCAGGGACTTCAGTGGATCTGGGGAGAAGCCGCACCCGCGCTGTGTGCCGCCGCCTCCTGCTCCAAGTTTCCGCTCACCCGGGCCTTCATGATGGTGGTGGCGCTGGCCATGCTGCTGGCCCTGTGGCTGCTGCTGACCCGCACCCGCATCGGACTGGTCATCCAGGCGGCGCTCACCCATCCGGAGATGGTGGAGTCCCTGGGGCACAACGTGCCGCGCGTGTTCATGCTGGTGTTTGGCAGCGGCTGCGCCCTGGCGGCGCTGGCCGGGGTCATCGGCGGCATCACCTTCGTGACCGAACCGGCCATGGCGGTGATCGTCGGGTCCATCATCTTCGTGGTGGTGGTCGTGGGCGGGGTCGGATCATTGGCGGGGGCCTTTGTGGCCTCCATCCTGATCGGGCTGCTGCAGACCCTGCCGCTGACGGTGGACGCGTCGCTGGCCAGCCTCTTCAAGGCCAAGCCGGACACCTTCGGTTATCCGCTGCTCAAGCTCACCCTCGCCCAGGTGGCGCCCATCCTGCCGTATCTGTTGATGGTGCTGATCCTGATCTTCCGGCCCAAGGGCCTGCTCGGCAACCGGGAGGACTGACCATGTCAGCCGTGATGCCCTCTGCGCCCGCCACGTCATCAGCTGCCGCTGCCTCAGTGGCCTCGGGTGGCGCCGCCGCGCACGCTTCGCCCGCCGGGAATGCGCCCGGCAACACGAACAGCGCCAACAACGCCAACAACACCAACAACGCCAGCGATCCCAACACGCGGCGCTCCGCCCGTGTTCCGCGCGGCCAGAGCTACCACTTCAAGCCCTACAACGTCGGCCGCTGGTTGGTGTGGGGCGGATATGCGCTGGCGCTGCTGGTGGCGCCGATGCTGTGGACCAGCAGCCTGGCGCAGACGATGCTCTCCCAGATCGGCATCGCCATCATTGCCTGCCTGTCCTACAACCTGCTGCTGGGGCAGGGCGGCATGCTGAGCTTCGGCCATGCGGTCTACAGCGGCCTGGGGGCCTACCTGGCCATTCACACGCTCAATGCGGTGTCCGGCGGGCAGATGGCCTGGCTGCCGGTGAGCCTGATCCCCATCGTGGGCGGCCTGGCGGGCCTGGCCTTCGCCGCGCTGTTCGGCTACGTCTCCACCAAGAAATCCGGCACACCGTTCGCGATGATCACGCTGGGGCTGGCCGAGCTGATCTGGTCGATGTCGCTGATGCTGCCGGAGTTCTTCGGCGGCGAGGGCGGCATCTCCGGCAACCGGGTGGTCGGGGCGCCGGTGCTGGGCATCAGCTTCGGGCCGCAGGTGCAGGTGTACTACCTGATCGCGCTGTATTGCTTCATCTGCACCGGGCTGATGTTCGCCTTCACCCGCACGCCGCTGGGGCGGATGCTCAATGCAGTCCGGGACAATCCGGAGCGGGTGCAGTTCATCGGCTATGACACGCAGTGGGTGCGCTTCCTGGCCTTCATGATTGCAGGCTTCTTCGCGGGCGTGTCCGGCGGGCTGTCGGCGCTGAACTTCGAGATCGTCACGGCGGAGGTGGTGGGGGCGGCGCGCTCCGGTGCGTATCTGCTGTTCACCTTCCTCGGCGGCGCCACCTTCTTCTTCGGGCCGATCATCGGTGCGGTGCTGATGGTGGTGGCGCTGGTGCTGCTGTCGGAACTGACCAAGGCCTGGCTGCTCTACCTGGGCCTGATCTTCCTCTTCATGGTGATGTACGCGCCGGGCGGTTTTGCCTCGCTCATCATGATGAACCTGCGCCTGGCCGCCTTCGGCAAACTGCGCTCGATCTGGACGGCCTACCTGGCCCTGGGCGCCACCGCGCTGATGGCCCTGCTGGGGGGCTCGGTGATGGTGGAGATGCTCTATCACCTGCAGCTCAATGAGGCGCTGGGGCCGCAGGTGCAGGTGCTGGGCATGCAGCTCAATGCCAAGGGCCTGGACGCGTGGTTGGGCGCCGGCTTTGTACTGGTGACCGGGTTGGCCCTGTTTGAGCTGACGCGTCGGGAATTCCTGCGGGACTGGAATGAAGCGCAGGAAGAGATCGAAAAAGAGATCAAGCGCAGGGAAAGCCTGTGAAGCCGGGGAGCAAGGCATGAGCACATCGGTGAACAACCCGCCCTGGGCGCTGGAGCTGCGCAGCCTGCGCAAGAGCTTCGGGCGCAGCGAAATCATCCGCGGCGCGGAACTGGCGGTGAAACCCGGCGAGCGTGTGGCCATCATCGGCCCCAACGGCGCCGGCAAGTCCACGCTGTTCAACCTGATCAGCGGGCGGTTCGCGCCCAGCAGCGGCGAGATCAAGCTGTTTGGCGAGCGCATCGACGCCCTGGCGCCGCATCAGATCAACCGGCGCGGGCTCTCGCGCAGCTTCCAGGTGTCCAACCTGTTCACCCGGTTGTCGGTGTTCGAGAACATCCGCTGCGCGCTGCTGTGGTCGATGGGACACCGCTATGCCTTCTGGAAGTTTCTGGCGGGCCTGGACGATCTCAACGACCGTGCCGATGAACTGCTGGAGATGCTGCATCTGGACAAGAAACGCGACGTGCCGGCGATGAACCTGACCTATGCCGAAGCCCGTGCCCTGGAGATCGGCATCACCATCGCGGGCGGCGCCAAGGTCATCCTGCTGGATGAGCCGACGGCCGGCATGAGCAAGAGCGAAACCAAGCGCTTCATCCAGCTCATCCGCCAGGTCACCGAAGGCCGCACGCTGCTGACGGTGGAGCACGACATGGGCGTGGTGTTCGGCCTGGCCGACAAGATTGCGGTGCTGGTGTATGGGGAGGTGATCGCCTTCGACACACCGGAGGCGGTGCGGGCCAATCCGCGGGTGCAGGAAGCGTATCTGGGCTCGGTGCTGGCGGAGTCGCAGGCGCAGGGTGCGCACGCGTGAATCGGAGGGACAGCACGATGACCACAGCATTGAAGGACCCGGAGATCCAGGTCGGCCGGCTGTTGAAGCTGGAGAACGTCCACGCGTTCTACGGCAAGAGCCACGTCCTGCACGGCGTGACGATGGAGGTGCGGCCCGGCGAGATCGTCAGCCTGCTGGGGCGCAACGGTTCCGGACGCTCCACCACCGTCAAGACCATCATGGGCCAGGTGGACGGCACCGGCTCGGTCGCCTGGGGCGAGCGGGCGCTGCTGGGGCGCAAGGCTTATGAGATTGCCCATGAAGGCATCGGCTATGTGCCGGAGAACCGCGACATCTTCCCCAAGCTCACCGTCCACCAGAACCTGATGCTGGGGCAGAAGGGGGGCCGCGGCTCACGCCAGGCGCGTTGGGGCTTTGACGACATGTATCGGATGTTCCCGCGGCTGAAGGAACGGCAGCACACCGAGGCGGGTGTGCTGTCCGGTGGCGAGCAGCAGATGCTGACCCTGTGCCGGACACTGATGGGCGACCCCGACCTGATCATGATCGACGAGCCCACCGAAGGCCTGGCGCCCAAGATCGTGGAGCTGGTGGCGGAATATCTGAAGGAGCTGAAGCGGCGCGGCGTGTCGGTGCTGCTGGTGGAGCAGAAGCTGGCGATCGCGCTGGAAATCTCCGAGCGCTGCTATGTGATGGGCCATGGCCGCATCGTGTTCGAAGGCACGCCGGAAGAGCTCAAGGCCAATGCGTATGTGCGCAAGGAGTGGCTGGAGGTCTGAGCCTGCGCTCCTCAGGCTCTGACGCCCCAGAGGACGTCGGCGCACTCGAGCAGAACCGGGCTGTCTGTCAAGCCCGATCGCGATTGCGCGCCACCGCGGCGCGCACCAGCGCCTGGAACGCGTCCTCGTCCAGCGGGTCGTCCTGCTTCAGATCGATCGCGCGCCGCGTGCCGCCGTCCAGGCTGGCATTGAACAGTTGGTGCGGGTCCGGCAGGCTGGCGCCGTAAGCAAAGGTCAGCTTGATCTTGTCCTTGTAGGTTTCACCCGTGCAGATCAAGCCGTGGTCGGACCAGGTCGGCACGCCCGCCGGATTGGTGGGCTTTTTCCATTTGGCTTCTTCCGTCGCCTCCGGCGCCGCCGCCTGGATCAGCGAGCGCAGATGGTCCAGCCGCCGGGCGCGCCAGTCCGCCTTCGCGGCGGATGATCCCGTTGACTTGTCGTGAGCAGCAGCTGCGCTTTTGGATACGGTCATCGACTCTCTCCTCAACCATGCGGATGGCGTGGATCAGATCCTTCGCCGAGGTGAGAGCACGTTAGCACGCAGGCAGTGCCTCGACGGGCCGCCGTCCCCGCATTCCTCTTCGCGTCCCATCCGCGACCCCGGAGCGCGCCCGGGAGCCCCGGTCGCTCCCCCATCGGTGGGCCAGCGCACGCTCACTCGGTGAGCAAGGTGAAAACTTGTGTCCAGCGTCGCGAAACCCCGACCCGGGTCCCCTGTTCCGGGTGGGTCCGGCGCGTTACAGGTCCATGACACAGCACTACATTGGCTTGTCAGGGCACCCATCGAGGGCGCCAGACCCCGTCCGGAGGCGCCCTCGGCTGCCGGACGCGGGGATTCAGAAGTTCCAGAAGGAGCCAGACAACATGGAAATCGGGCAAGCGTGGGGCATCGTGGCGGGTGCAGTGGGTGGTGCGGCGGTCGTCGGTGTCGGCGTGAGCCTGTGGTGGCAACGGCGGCTGGGCAAGGCGCGGAGTCTGATCGAACAGCTCAAGGCCTCGCGGGACCTGCTGAACCAGCAGAACAGTCAGGCTCGGCGCCAGATCGAACAGCTGCAGCTCGAAATGGGTGAGCTTCGCCTGATCGCCGAGCGAGTGCGCCGCCGTGCGGCCAACACCGTCAGCCCGCCGGACACCCTGGGGCCGCCGCTGGAGCCTCGGGTGGCGTCGCCCCTCGCGCCCCAGGCCATGGCGATGACTGCGCGCGTCGCCCAGGGCGGGGGCGCGGCCTTCCTGCCGACCCAGCATGAGGAGCTGGACGACAACAGCGGCTTTGCGCCGACCCAGATCGACCGCTCCCGCGGGCGCTGACATCCGCGGCGCGGAGCGATCCTCAGCGCCAACCCCGGCCTGAGCCGGCCGTCCCCGGCGGCACGAGTGACGTCATTCGTTCGGGTCCGGCCGGTGGGCCCATCGACATGAACTGCGGTGGCGTCGTCGGCGCCTCCACCGGCGAGGTGAGGGGCGACGTGAGAGGCGACGTGATAGGCGACGTGAGCGGCGAGGTGACGGGTGACAGGACCGGCGACGTGACCTCTGAGAGCGGCGGGGACGCGAGCGTTTCATCATCCCGCTCCGGCGACCTCGGATGCAGCAGATGCGCGATCGCTTGCGGATCCCGCAGGCCTGCCAGGATGGCGGCCTCTTCCACCCTCTCCCTCAGGCCGACACTCTCCTGCGGCGTTTCGCTCAGGGCCCAGGCCCGCAGCGCCGCCCTCACCTGAAGTTCCTCCAGCGGCGTGGGCTCATACCCCCGAGGCTCCTTCGCACGCACCACCGCCTTCCAACAGGCCAGCAGCGTCGGGCGCACGAAATTCAGGAATCCCCAGTAGTGGATGCGGTACTGGTGGCGCACGAAGTCGAGCACGGCGGCATGGTTGCGCTGGGCGGTCCCCCTCAGCAGTTCAGGCGGTGCGGCTTCCATCAGCGCCACCATCGTGCGGCGCAGCCCGTCGCCGGGTTCCAGTCCTGTGCGCAATGCGCTCGCCGAGCCGAGCAGAAGATCCCGGAGCAAACGATCCACTCTCAGGAACGTGTCCGGCGATAGACGCGGCAGGGTGTCCGGATTCGCGACCCAGCCGCGCAGCCGCGACAGATCCGGTGGCACCACCTGTTCATCGGGCACCACCAGCCGGGTGTCCAGGCCGAGGCAGAGATGGGAGGGGCCGGGGGGCGTCGTCTTGAATTCCCGCAGGTCTGCAGCCCTGGCCGCCGCAATCAGGCATCCGTCGGCCTGGATGTCCAAGGCCGTGATGGTTTGCAGTTTGGGACAGGCCCGCAGCCACTGACGCACCGTGTCGGCGCTAACGCCGGAGGGCAAGGTCAGGCGCAGGCAGTGACGCCCCAATGCGGCCCGCTGCACGGGGCTGAGTTCGTTGAGCTGTGCGACCGACCAGTCCGACAGATCCACATCCGTCAGGGTGGTGGAGGCGGGCAGCACAGGGGCGGCTGGTACGGCAGTTCCGGACGGAAGAGGCATCGACCGTCCGCTGCGCCGTGCCAGTGCCTGGACCGTGGCGGCGAACGGTGCCGCCACGCTCGAGCTCTGCCTGGGCGCGCGGTCTGCACTGTCCGAGGACGGCACCGAAGACGCAGGGGTGGTGCTGGGTGCGGGCCACGATGGCGGCCGGTGCGGGTCCACGCAGGCTTCGGGTTCGAAGTCGGCCGCTTCGATGTCCATCCTGGCGCGAGGAAAACAGCAACGCCACATGAAGGCCCCATCGTCTGTAGAAGATGCGGCGTCTGTCAACGAACACCGCGGGCAGGTTCCCTTTCCGGCCGCGTCTGCGGGTTATCACGGGGTGCCGATGCTTTGTCGCCGCAGGGACATCACAGCGGCGAGCGCTCTGCCTAGAATCGAACGATCGTTCTTTTCAAGGAACACGCATGAGTGCCAACTACGAAGTCCGCGGCTCGGTGGCCGTGATCACGCTGAACAATCCGCCGGTGAACGGGCTGGGCCATGCCACGCGCAAGGCCACCGCCGAAGGCATCGAACGGGCCGAGAACGACCCGGCCGTCAAGGCGGTGGTGATCACCGGCGCCGGCAAGGCTTTTTCCGGGGGCGCGGACATCCGCGAATTCGGCTCGCCCAAGGCGCTGGCCGAACCCAACCTGCTGTCGCTGATTGCTCGGGTCGAGTCCTGCAGCAAGCCGGTGGTGGCCGCCATTCACAGCGTCTGCATGGGCGGCGGTCTGGAGCTGGCGCTGGGCTGCCATTACCGCGTGGCCGCACCCGGCACCAAGGTCGCCCTGCCGGAAGTGAAGCTGGGCCTGCTGCCCGGTGCCGGCGGCACCCAGCGGCTGCCGCGTGCCCTCGGCGTGGAGCCGGCGCTCAACATGATCGTCAGCGGCGAGCCGGTGAACAGCGAGCTGCTGGCCCAGGTGCCGGGCCAGGTGCTGTTCCAGAAGATTCTGGACGGTGACCTGCTGGACGGCGCCGTGGCCTTCGCCATGGAAGTGGCGGACAAGCGCCCGCTGCCGCGCGTGCGCGACCTGAAGGCGCAGCATCCGGAAGCCCAGGGCTTCTTCCAGTTCGCCCGCAACACGGTGCAGGCGATGAGCAAGCATTTCCCCGCGCCGCTGCAGTGCGTGGAAGCGGTGTCCGCGGCCGTCAGCCAGCGCTTTGAGGACGGCATGAAGGCCGAGCGCGAAGCCTTCGCCCAGCTGATGCTCACGCCGGAATCCAAGGCGCTGCGCCATGCGTTCTTTGCCGAGCGCGCCGCCGCCAAGATCCCCGACGTGCCGGAAGACACGCCGCTGCGGTCCATCCAGAAGGTCGCCATCATCGGCGCCGGCACGATGGGCGGCGGCATTGCGATGAACTTCCTGAATGCCGGCATTCCGGTGACGCTGCTGGAGATGAAGGTCGAAGCCCTGGACCGGGGCATCGAAACCATCCGCAAGAACTACGAGGCCCAGATCCGCAAGGGCAAGCTCAAGGAAGACAAATACGCCCAGCGCATGGCGCTGCTGCAGGGCACCCTGAGTTATGCCGAGATCGGGGACGCCGACCTCGTCATCGAGGCGGTGTTCGAGGACATCGGCGTCAAGGAACAGGTCTTCCGCCGTCTGGACGAAGTGATGAAGCCCGGCGCGATCCTGGCCTCCAACACCTCGACGCTGGACGTCAACAAGATCGCGGCCTTCACCAAGCGTCCGCAGGACGTGATCGGCACCCACTTCTTCAGCCCGGCCAACGTGATGAAGCTGCTGGAAGTGGTGCGCGGCGCTGCCACTGCCAAGGACGTGCTGGCCACGGTGATGGCGCTGGGCAAGAAGATCCGCAAGACCTGCGTCGTCTCCGGCGTGTGCGACGGCTTCATCGGCAACCGCATGATCGAGCAGTACAGCCGCCAGGCCGGTTTCCTGCTGGAAGAAGGCTGCACACCGCAGCAGGTGGACAAGGCGATGGAGCGCTTCGGCTTTGCCATGGGGCCGTTCCGCATGGGCGATCTGGCGGGCAACGATGTGGGCTGGTACATCCGCAAGCGTCGCTACATCGAGAAACCGGACCTGCGTTATTCCAAGACCGCCGACCTGCTCTGCGAAATGGGCCGTTACGGCCAGAAGACCGGTGCGGGCTGGTACGACTACCAGCCGGGCAAGCGGGATGCGATTCCTTCCCGCACCGTGCTGGAGATGATCGACATGCACCGCTCGGGGCTGGGCATCACGCCGCGCAAGATCAGCGATGAAGAGATCGTGCAGCGGCTGGTGTTTGCGCTGGTCAATGAGGGCGCGCGCATCCTGGAAGAAGGCATCGCGATGCGGGCCTCGGACATCGACATGGTCTACCTGACCGGCTACGGCTTCCCGCTGTGGCGCGGCGGCCCGATGTGCTATGCGGACACGGTGGGTCTGTACAACGTGGTCCAGACGATGAAGCGTTTTGCCCGCAATCCGCTGGATGACGGCAAGTTCTGGGAGCCGGCGCCGCTGCTGGCGCGCCTCGCCGAGCAGGGCAAGGGCTTCACCGAATAAGACGAAGGAGCTGAGAATGAGCAATGCACTGATCGTGTCCACGGCCCGCACCCCGCTGGCCAAGAGCTGGAAAGGCTCCTTCAACATGACCCATGGCGCCACCCTGGGGGGCCATGTGGTGCGCGCCGCGGTGGAACGCGCCGGCCTGGAAGGCGGTGAGGTGGAAGACGTGCTGATGGGCTGCGCGACGCCGGAAGGCGCCACCGGCAGCAACATCGCGCGGCAGATCGCGCTGCGGGCGGGGCTGCCGGTGTCGGTGTCCGGCATGACCATCAACCGCTTCTGCTCCAGCGGCCTGCAGACGATCGCGACGGCGGCCCAGCGCATCATTGCGGGTGAAGGCGACGTGTATGTGGCCGGCGGCGTGGAGAGCATCTCCTGCGTGCAGAACGAAGCCAACCGGCACATGATCCATGAGAGCTGGCTGTCCCAGCACAAGCCGGAGATCTACTGGTCGATGCTGCAGACGGCGGAGAACGTGGCCCAGCGCTACAAGATCCCCAAGGAGCGGATGGACCAGTACGGCGCGGGCAGCCAGCAGAAGGCCTGTGCTGCGCAGGCGGAAGGTCTGTTCAATGCGGAGATCGTGCCGATCACCGTCACCCGCGGCGTGGCCGATAAGGTGCGCGGCATGATGACGCAGGAAGCCACCGTCAGCGTGGACGAAGGCCTGCGGGTGGGCACCACCTACGAGAGCATCAAGGACATCCGCACGGCAGTGCCGGGCGGCGTGGTGACGGCCGGCAATGCCAGCCAGTTCAGCGACGGTGCCGGCGCCTGCGCGGTGGTCAGCGAAGCCTATGCGCAGCGCAAGGGCCTGAAGCCGCTGGGTCGCTTCCTGGGCTTCGCGGTGGCCGGCTGCGAGCCCGATGAAATGGGCATTGGCCCGGTGTTCGCCGTGCCCAAGGTGCTCAAGCGCCTGGGTCTGACGGTGGCCGACATCGATCTGTGGGAACTCAATGAAGCCTTTGCGGTGCAGGTGCTGTATTGCGCCGACCGGCTGGGCATCCCCATGGACCGGCTCAACGTGAACGGCGGCGCGATTGCGCTGGGACACCCGTACGGGGTCTCCGGCCAGCGGCTCACCGGCCATGCGCTGATCGAAGGCAAGCGTCGCGGCGCCAAGCGGGTCTGCGTGACGATGTGCATCGGCGGCGGCATGGGCGCTGCGGGTGTGTTTGAAGTGCTCTGACCGGACGTCCTGATGCGCGACACCCTCGACTTCCTGCTGTATGACTGGCTGCAGGTCCAGTCGCTGCAGGACCGGCCTCGTTTTGCCGATCATTCCCGCGAGACCTTCGATGCGGTGCTCGACACCTGTGAACGCATCGCCCGCGAGAAATTCGCGCCCTTCAACCGCGTGGCGGATGTGGAGGAGCCGCGCTTCGACGGCGAGCGGGTGCATCTGCCGGCGTCCACCCATGCCGCGCTTGCGGCCTATGTGGAGTCCGGCATGCTGGCCGCCGCGCAGGACCATGAGCGGGGTGGCATGCAGTTGCCGCTCACGGTGGAGATGGCGGCCAATGCCTTCTTCAGCAAGGCCAGCGTCGCCATGGGGGGCTATGCGATGCTCACCCAGGGCAACGCCAATCTGCTGATGGCGCATGGCACGCCGGCGCAGCAGGCCGTCTTTGCGGCGAATGAATTCAGCGGGCGGTGGTTCGGCACGATGTGCCTGTCCGAGCCGCAGGCCGGTTCATCGCTGAGCGATGTGGCCACGCGCGCCGAGCCGGATGGTGAAGCCTTCGAAGTCGATCCTCTCGGCCCGCGGTACCGCCTGACCGGCCACAAGATGTGGATCTCTGGCGGTGAGCATGAGATCACCGAGAACATCGTGCATCTGGTGCTGGCCAAGATCCCGGGACCGGACGGCAAGGTGGTGCCCGGGGTCAAGGGGCTGTCGCTGTTCATCGTGCCCAAGCATCTGGTGGACCCGCAAGGGCAACTGACCGGCGAGCGCAATGATGTGTCGCTGGCCGGGCTCAATCACAAGCTCGGTTATCGCGGCACCACCAACTGCCTGCTCAACTTCGGGGAAGGGCGGCATCGTCCGCTCGGCAAGGCGGGGGCGGTGGGCTATCGCGTCGGTCGGCCCGGGAATGGACTGCGCTGCATGTTCCACATGATGAACGAGGCCCGCATCGGCGTGGGCCTGGGCGCGGTGATGCTCGGCTATGCCGGCTACGAATCCAGCCTGGCCTATGCGCGCCAGCGGCCGCAGGGCCGCCCGCTCACCGCTGCCGGCAAGGATGCGGCCGCACCGCAGCGGCTGATCATTGAGCATGCGGACGTCAAGCGCATGCTGCTGGCGCAGAAGAGCTACGTGGAAGGCGGCCTGGCCCTCGCGCTCTACTGCGCGCGCCTGGTGGACGAACAGCACACCGGCAGCCCGGAGGCCGCCGCAGAGGCGCAGCTGATGCTGGAGGTGCTCACCCCCATCGCCAAGAGCTGGCCCAGCGAATGGTGCCTGGAGGCCAACTCGCTGGCCATTCAGGTGCTGGGCGGTTACGGCTACACCCGCGACTTCCCGGTGGAGCAGTACTGGCGCGACAACCGGCTGAACATGATCCATGAAGGCACCCACGGCATCCAGGCCCTGGACCTGCTCGGGCGCAAGGTGGTGATGGACGGCGGCAAGGCGCTGATGGCGCTGGCTGGGCGCATCAACCAGACGGTGCAGCGCGCGGGCCAGGTGGCCGGACTCGCCACCGCCGCCACCGCCCTGGCTGGCGCGCTGGGTGCGGTCGGCGCCGCCACCAAAAAGGCCTGGGCCACCGGCGAGCCGGAAGAGGCATTGGCCAACGCCACGCCGTATCTGCAAGCGTTTGGGCACACGGTGATGGCGTGGATCTGGCTGGAGCTGGCGCTGGCGGTCGAGGGCCGCAGCGACGACGCCGCGCAGGGCAAGCGCGCGGCGCAGCGGTATTTCTATGCGTATGAACTGCCCCGCATCAGCGCCTGGCTGTCGGTGGTGGAACGCCGCGAGCCACTGGTCCGCGAGATGCAGGACCGCTGGTTTTAACGAGGAGACACCATGAGCAGCAAAGTACAGGATTTGTTCGATCTGACCGGCCAGGTGGCCCTGGTGACCGGCGGATCGCGGGGGCTGGGCCTGCAGATCGCCGAGGCGCTGGGAGAAGCCGGCGCCCGCATCATGCTCAGCTCCCGCAAGGCGGCCGATCTGGAAGAGGCGGTGGCCCACCTCCAGTCGCGCGGCATCGATGCGCAATACATCGCCGCCGACGCGGCCGATGAGGCGCAGGCCCGCAGCATCGTCAGCCAGGCGATGGAGCGCCTTGGCCAGATCGACATCCTGGTGAACAACGCCGGCGCCACCTGGGGCGCCCCCGCCGAAGAGCATCCGGTGGAAGCGTGGGACAAGGTGATGGACCTGAACATCCGCAGCCTCTTCGTGATGAGCCAGGAAGCGGCGCGCCAGAGCATGATTCCGCGTCGCCAGGGCCGCATCATCAATGTGGCCTCCATCGCGGGCCTGAGCGGCAACAGCGGCCTGATGAAGACCATTGCCTACAACACCAGCAAGGGCGCGGCGGTCAACTTCACCCGCGCGCTGGCGGGGGAGTGGGGTGCTTATGGCATCACCGTCAATGCATTGGCGCCGGGCTTTTTCCCCAGCAAGATGACCAAGGGCCTGATGGCCAGCATCGGTGAGGAGAAGCTGGCCGCGCATGCGCCGCTGCGCCGCATCGGCGACGACGAAGACCTCAAGGGCGCCGCGCTGCTGTTTGCCAGCCGTGCCGGCAAGCACATCACCGGTCAGGTGCTGGCGGTGGATGGCGGCGTCTCGGCGGTGCATGGCGGCTGAGCGGTATCCTCGCGGCCATGAGTACCTCCCTTGCATTTCCGGTCCACATTCCGTTTGTCCAGCAATTGGGTTTTGAGCTGACCCGTCTGGATGACGGCGAGGCCGAACTGAGCCTCTCCGTGCGTGAACTGCACCTGAATTCGTGGGAAGTGGCCCATGGCGGCGTGCTGATGACGCTGCTGGATGTGGCCATGGCTCACGCTGCCCGCAGCATCCATCGGGACCAGCCGGACTTCGGGCCTGGTGTGGTGACGGTGGAGATGAAGACCAGCTTCATGCGGCCCGGTGAGGGCCACCTGCGGGCCGTGGGCCGGCTGCTGCATCGCTCCACCACCATGGCCTTCTGTGAAGGGTCGGTGCTGGGCGAGGACGGCAAGCTGTGTGCTCACGCCACCGGGACATTCAAATACCTGAAAGCCTTGCCGGGACGCGGCCGCAGCTTGAAGGCGCTGCAGCGGACGGTGGGTTGATCGAGTCGATCTGGCGCATGGGCTGGATGGGCCCAACTGGGCGCTCGGCTGCTGCGGCTGGATCCGACGGTGATCAGCGTCGATGGCTGCGCGGTGATGAACTCGCTGGCGTGGGTCGCCATCGGTGAGGGCCACTGAGCCGGCACGGCGGATAGCGATGCCGCGGAAGGCGCCGCCGTGGGTGCGGCTGCGGGCGTGACGGACGGCGATGTGGGCTTCAACACGTCCAGCGTGTAGGCCACCAGTTGCTGATGCCTCAGCATCAGATCCCGCTCGACGCCCGCTTCCCGCTCGCGACGCTCGGCAGCGGTCGGGCCCGCGTCGGTCCAGCCCCGCAGCAGGTGCAGCCACTGCAGATCGGCCCCGTCCGCCACGGCCAGGCCGGTGGGTGAGGGCACGATGGCGGCGAAGCGGGCCTGGGTGACGGCGATGTGGAGCTGGCGCGCCTGAGACGCCGTCAGCACGGCAGCGGTCTCGTCCGTCAGCTGTGCCAGCGTCAACTCACAGGCCAGTCGGCCGCGTACCGGCAGCAGGGCGGCCGGGAACGAACGCAGCACCTGCGCGATGTGGATCACTTCGTCGGCGGTCAGTCTCGGCGCATCCTTCTCTGATGTTTGCGCCGCTGAAGTCGCTGCGCGCATGCATCGGGCCAGACACCGGTCCGCGAGCGCCTGCGCTTGCAGCCAGTCCTGGACCGTCACGGGTGCCGTGGCCGTCAGCGAGCGCGCATGGGGCAGGGAAGGTGCTGCCGGAGCGGCCGGGCCCCGCAGATGCAGCAGCCGCGTCGAGCGCAGCACATCATCGGCGGGCAACAGGCTGTCGTCGCCCCGCACCAGCACGATGGACGGTGGCAGGTCCTGGTCCCTCAGCGTGTGATGGGGCACCACCCCATACGCCGTCAGGGAACGCAGCGCCAGCGATCGGGTCCAGCGCAGCACGGTGTTGACGGTGCAGCCGGCGGGCAGGATCAGATGATCCACGTGGGGTGCCAGCGCGAGCAGGCTCGCCAGCCGCACTTCGGCGAGCGAGGCCGGGTCGTGTCCGGACAGGTCCAGGCAGTGCCGGGCCTGTTGCACGGCCAGGTCGAGGTCTCGTTGCAGGCGTCCAAGGGCGGTTGAGGCGCCTGCGTGCGCGCTTGAGAACCAGCGCAAAGGGCGCAATACAAAAGGCCAGCGGCGGAGCAGGATGGACATGACGGACCTCGATCAGGACTGGGGGCAAGGCCAGCGCAGGGGCCAGCACAGCGGGATAGACGGGTAGTCACCTGACAAATCCGAGAGTTCCGTCACTGCGCCGATGCCGGCCCCAAACTTTGACAAAACCGCACTGCTCGCCGAGCGAACGGCCCCTTGTTTTTGTCACGCGAGGGACGTTGACCGTAGGCGTCAACGTGGTTCAATCATTTGGTTTTGCCGTTGCCAGAGGCAGGCCGCCAGCAGGTCCACCGAAGGCGAGGGCGTGTTCACACGAGGAGATTCCGCATGTCCCAGATCAATCGCCAGATCCAGCTCGCTTCCCGTCCGACGGGTGAGCCCACCGCCGACAACTTCAAGCTGGTGGAGACGCCGGTGCCCGAGGTGGCGGACGGTCAGGTGCTGGTGCGCAACCATTACCTGAGCCTGGATCCGTACATGCGCGGCCGCATGAGCGAGAGCAAGAGCTATGCGGATCCGCAGCCGCTCAATCAAGTGATGATTGGCGGCACCGTCGGCGAAGTGGTGGCGTCGAAGAACAGCCACTTCAGCGTCGGCGACAAGGTGGTCGGCATGGGCGGCTGGCAGGAATACCAGCTGGTGGACGGTCAGCAGCGCGGCGTGCTGCAGAAGGTGGACACCACCCATGTGCCGCTGTCCGCCTACCTGGGCGCGGTGGGCATGCCGGGTGTGACCGGCTGGTATGGGCTGGTCAAGATCATCAATCCCAAGGCCGGTGAAACGGTGGTGGTGAGCGCCGCAAGCGGCGCCGTGGGCGGTGCGGTCGGCCAACTGGCCAAGGTGCGTGGCGCGCGTGCCGTGGGTCTGGCCGGCGGTGCCGAGAAGTGCCGCTACGTGGTGGAGGAACTGGGCTTTGATGCCTGCATCGACTACAAGCAGCACAAGGATGTGAAGTCGCTGGCTGCAGCGCTGAAGGCCGAATGCCCGAACGGCATCGACGGCTACTTCGAAAACGTCGGCGGCATGATCCTGGACGCGGTGATGCTGCGGGCCAATTCCTTCAGCCGCATTGCCATGTGCGGCATGATCGCCGGCTACAACGGCGAGCCGATCCCGATGACCGCGCCGCAGCTGATCCTGGTCAACCGCATGAAGATCGAAGGCTTCATCGTCTCCGAGCACATGGATGTGTGGCCGGAAGCGCTCAAGGAGCTGGGCACGCTGGTGGGCACCGGCAAGCTGAAGTATCGCGAGACCGTGGCGGAAGGCCTGCAGAGCGCGCCAGAAGCCTTCCTGGGTCTGCTCAAGGGCCGCAACTTCGGCAAGCAGCTGGTCAAGCTGATCTGATGACACCGCGTGAATGGCGCTGCGAGGCGCTCGCTTCCATGAGCCCTCGCGGGCTCTACCGCGTGCTGAAGCTGCGTTCCGAAGTGTTTGTGGTGGAGCAGCAGTGCATCTACCTGGACCCGGACGGACTCGATGAAGACGCCTGGCATCTGCAGGCGCTGGGTGTGGACGAACGTGGCGGTGAGGTCGTGCTGGCCTATGCGCGGCTGCTGGCGCCTGCGTTGTCCTCACCAGGCCACGGAGCCCCCGGGGCGCCTGAGGGGCATCCGTTGCCAGCCACGGCCCAGCCGCCGGCTTCGCAGCCTGCAGCGCGTATCGGGCGGGTGATCACCGCTCCGTCGGCGCGCAGTACGGGCCTGGGTCGCACGCTGATGCAGGAGGCGCTTGCCGCCTGCGCCCGCTTGTGGCCGGACACGCCGATTGAACTCGGCGCCCAGGCCCATCTGCGCGACTTCTACGGCAGCTTCGGCTTCGTGCCCGTCTCGGACGTTTACGACGAAGACGGCATCCCCCACGTCGACATGCGCCGCGAGAGCGCAGCAGGCTGATCGACGGACCGACGGACATCGCAGGGCTGAAGGCGGCATCCGACCGCCGGCCCGTTCGATCCGGTTCAAGCAAGCGTTCTGGAGACAACGATGAGCGACCTGATTCTTCACCACTACGGCAGTTCCCCGTTTGCCGAGAAAACCCGCCTGATGCTGGGTCTGAAGGGCCTGAGCTGGCAGTCGGTGACCGTGCCGATGATGCTGCCCAAGCCGGATGTGGTGGCGCTGACCGGCGGCTACCGGCGCACGCCCTTCCTGCAGATCGGCGCCGACATCTACTGCGACACCGCCCTGATCGCCGACGTGCTGGAACAGCGCCAGCCCAGCCCCAGCCTCTATCCGGCGGGCGTGGGCGGACAGGCCCGTCTGCTGGCGCAGTGGGCGGACACCGATCTGTTCTGGACGGCGCTGCCGCATGCGATGCAGCCGGAAGGCATCAAAGCCATCTTTGCCGGCGCGCCGCCGGAAGTGTTCAAGGCCTTCGTGGCGGATCGACGGGCGATGTCCGAGGGCACGCCGCGGGTCAGCGGCCCGGATGCCAGCGCCGCACTGACCTCGTATCTCACCTGGCTGTCCGACCTGCTCGCGGACGGGCGGGAATGGCTGATGGGATCCGCGCCCAGCATCGCGGATCTGAGCGTCTATCACCCGCTGTGGTTCGTGGCCCGCGCGGGCGCCATGGCGGACATCCTGACGCCGCATGAGGCACTCAAAGGCTGGATGTCGCGGGTAGCGGCCATCGGGCACGGCACGCGAGCCGGCAAGCTCGAAGGCGAAGAAGCCATCGCCCTGGCCCGCAGTGCCACGCCGGCCGCGGCCACTGTGGCGGCGGGCCTGGGCTTTGAAGCGGGCGAGCGCGTCAGTGTCACCCCGGGCGATTACGCCCGTGATGCGGTGAGCGGCGTGCTGGTCGGCCTGGATACCCGCAGCGTCACGCTGGCGCGGGAGGACGAACGGGCGGGCCGGGTGCATGTGCACTTTCCCCGCATCGGCTACATGCTCAAGAAAGAGGAGACACGCGCATGAAGGACTATCAAGGCAAGACGGCGGTCATCACCGGTGCGGGCTCGGGCTTCGGCCTGGAAGTGGCTCGCATCGCGGCCTCCCGTGGCATGAACCTGGTGCTGTGCGATGTGCAGCAGGACGCGCTGGACCGAGCCGCGCAGGAGTTTGCGGCTCATCCGGTGCTGGCGCGCCGGGTGGATGTGGCCAAGGCGGACCAGATGGAGGCGCTGGCCGCGGCGGTGAAGGAGCGCTTTGGCGCGCCGCATTTTGTTTTCAACAACGCGGGCGTGGGCTCTGGCGGCCTGATCTGGGAGAACAGCCTCAACGACTGGGACTGGGTGCTTGGCGTCAATCTGATGGGCGTGGTGCACGGCGTACGGCTGTTCACGCCGATGATGCTGGAAGCGGCCCAGGCGGACCCGTCCTGGCAGGGGCACATCGTCAACACTTCGTCGATGGCCGGCATGCTGAACCCGCCCAACATGGGCGTCTACAACGTGTCCAAGCATGCGGTGGTGTCGCTGAGCGAGACGCTCTACCAGGACCTGTCGCTGGTGACGGACCAGGTGAAGTGCTCGGTGCTGTGCCCGTTCTTCGTGCCGACCGGCATCACCCAGAGCCATCGCAATCGGCCAGATGATCTGCGGGGCAGCAAGCCCACCCGCAGCCAGCTGATCTCCCAGGCGCAGACGGACAAGGCGGTGTCCTCCGGCAAGCTCAGTGCGGCGGATGTGGCCCGCATGGTGTTTGACGCGATGGATGAGGACCGCTTCTACATCTTCAGCCACCCGCAGGCGCTACAGGGCGTGCAGACGCGGCTGGAGGATGTGATGCAGGGGCGCAACCCGACGGACCCGTTCAAGGACCGGCCGGATATCGGCGCCGGGCTGCGCAAGGCGCTGAGGGAGGCGTGAGCGAGGCGTGAGCGAGGCGTGAGCGAGGCGTGAGCGAGGCGTAGGGCGCTTCCGAACCGGCGCTCGCTCGGCAGGCCCGGCTGGCATGGCCCTCGTGCAGGCGGCGTGACGGCCGGGTGGAGGGGGCGGGCGCGGTGGGCGCGGCGTCGGTTGCCCGGGCTCGCCCCCTGCAGCCTCGCGCTCTGGGACAATACGGGCCCGGCGCTCCGAAGTTGATGGAGTTTGGCGCCGGGTCCCAACATGCCCGATCAAAACGCTTCCTCTTCTTTGTCCTCCTCTTCCTCCCCGTCTGGCGCTTCGGTGCTGGTGATCGGTGGAGGTCCTGCTGGCCTCATGGCGGCCGAGCGCCTGGCGCTGGCCGGTGTGTCGGTGGACCTGTTCGACGCCATGGCCTCGGTGGGGCGCAAGTTCCTGCTGGCGGGCAAGGGTGGCCTCAACCTGACCCATTCCGAAGACCGCCCGCGCTTTGATGAGCGCTACTTCGAGCGGCAGGCCGGTGTCGCGCCCTGGCTGGACCGGTTTGATGGCGAAGCGCTGCGGCGCTGGGCCGCCGACCTGGGGGTCGAGACGTTTGTCGGCACCTCCGGCCGCGTGTTCCCGAAGGACCTGAAAGCCGCGCCGCTGCTGCGTGCATGGCTGCACCGCCTGCGCGGGCAGGGCGTGCGACTGCACATGCGTCACCGCTGGCTGGGCTGGACGGAGGAGGGCGGCTGCCGCTTCCAGGGGCCGGAAGGCGAATCGGTCTGGACGGGGCAGGCGGTGGTGCTGGCGCTGGGCGGCGCTTCCTGGCCGCAGCTCGGATCGGATGGCCGTTGGGTGCCGATGCTGGAAGCGGCCGGCGCCGATGTGCGCGCGCTGCGCCCATCGAATTGCGGCTTTGATCTGGGTGTTCGGCGCGAGGGCGAGTCTGTGCCTGGCTGGACGCCGTTTTTCGTCGAGAAGTTTGCGGGCCAGCCGCTCAAGTCGGTGGCGCTGAGTGTGCCGGAGCCGGATGGTCGGCAGTTCTCGCGTCAGGGCGAGTTCGTGGTGACCGCCTCGGGCATTGAAGGTTCGTTGGTGTATGCCGCCTCGGCGCTGATTCGGGACGTCATCGAAGCTAAGGGCGAAGCACTGGTGCACCTGGACCTGTTCCCGGGCCGTGAGGCGGCCTGGGTGGCGGAGCAGGTGGCGTATCCGCGCGGATCGCGGTCGATGTCATCGCACCTGAAGAGCCGATTGAATCTGGAGGGTGTGAAGGCGGCCTTGGTGCATGAGGTGCTGGACAAGGCGCAGTATGGCGACGCGGCCACGCTCGCGCGCACGCTCAAGGCCTTGCCGCTCCGTCTGGCGGCACCGCGCCCGGTGGCCGAGGTCATCAGCACGGCGGGCGGTGTGCGACTGGAATCGTTGAATGAGCACCTGATGCTCAAGAGCCGCCCGGGCGTATTTGTGGCGGGCGAGATGCTTGACTGGGAAGCGCCGACTGGCGGCTACCTGCTGACCGCGTCAATGGCCAGCGGCCTCGTGGCGGGCGAGGGCGCAGCCGCCTGGAGCGCGAAGCGCGACGTCTGACAGCCTCCTGACCCCCCTCCGCAGCGCCGCCGCCAAGGGGCAGCGTTCGCGCGGGGCACTGCTGCTCAGCGACGCACCGGGTGCTGTGGGGCGCCCGCATCGGAAGACCCTGCATCCCTGAGCGAGGCCTTTCGCCCCCACGGCCGGGCCACCTGCAGAACGAAGCCGGCCAGGAAGAGCAGCAGCCAGACAAGCAGTGCCCCGCGCACCACGGGATCGGCGGGGCCGTGCGCGATGGGGTGTCCGACCGGCAGACGTGAAAGCGTTTCGTTGATGCCGGGCACCATGAGCAGGAAGAAGCTGAACGACAGACCGAAATTGCTCAAGTGCATCCGCAGGCGTTCCGGCAGAGGGAGCCGATCGATGCCCCACGCCCCGGCGAACGCGCTTGCCAGGGCCAGCACACCCAGCACATGGCCCGGGTTCACGCCGCCGGTGCTGGACAGCCCGAAGGACGTCAATACCGCCGCGCTCAGCCCCCCCACATAGACCTGGCCGGAAAGGCGCCGCGGCTCAATTCGCCGGAAACGAAAGAAGCCATAAAGACCAGCGACAAGAGGCACCAGGCTGATAAGGGTGTGTGCGGCGCCAAGCGCCGAAATCGGATGTGTCATCGTCGATCTACTAGTTGGTAGGGTGTGTGGGTAAAAAAAGGGGCGCGGAGCGCGGCCTCAAGGGGTCAAGGGGTCAAGGGGTGATGGGGTCAATGGGTCAATGAGCACACTGCAATCGGCGGATGGCCGCGTGTGCAACGGACGCGAACGTTGACGCATCCCCGGAGACGCGTGCCAGGAGCATCGCGCCATGGACCGCGGACAACACCGCCTGCGCAGCAGTGGTGACGTTGGAGGACGCATCAAGATGGAACTGCTGACGTTGCAGGCCGCGCTGAATGACGGACGCGAGCCAGGTGGTCATGAACTCAAAATGTGCGCGGACTTCGGCTGCCACGTCGCCCGGGATGCTGGGCATTTCGGTCGCAAGCATCACGCAGACGCAGAATTCGGATTCGCCCCGCGTGATGCAACCGGCCCAGTAGTTCACGTAGGCCCGCAACTCGGCGAGTGGATCGTCCAGTGTCTGCCCAAGGCCAGTCAAGGCGTCAACCACCTCCTGGCGATAGGCGGCCACAACCGCGGTGACCAATGCGTCCTTGCCGGCGAAATGGTGGTGAATGCTGGCCTTGGTGATCTTGACCTGTTCTGCCACGGTGGCATAGCTGAAACTGTTGTAGCCACCTTTCACCAGCAGCTGGCGGGTGACGGCAAGGATCTCGGCGGCTTTTGGGGAAAGATCAGAACGCATGGCTGCCTCGGTTAGGGTTGCTAATCTACTAGTTGGTAGGCTGGACGTCAAGGAAACGCGAGGACCGAAAGGGTCGTCAGGGCCTCAATCGAAGCAAAGATCGCAACAGGGGCTCCTGGCCGACCGCCACGAGCAAACGCCGGCGGTGCCCGCGCCGGGACGGCGGGGTCACCCCCCTATACTTTCAGCTTTGGTGCATTTGGCCTCAGGCCGTAGTTGTCTTGGACAAGATCCTCCTTCAGATTGCCGCCGAGCTGAACGTCCGCCCGGCACAGGTCAACGCCGCTGTGGAATTGCTGGATGGTGGCGCCACCGTCCCCTTCATTGCCCGCTACCGCAAGGAGGCCACCGACGGCCTCGACGACACCCAGCTCCGGGAGCTGGAGGTGCGCCTGGCCTACCTGCGTGAACTCGAGGACCGGCGCGAAGCCGTGCTCAAGAGCATCGAGGAGCAGGGCAAGCTCACCCCCGAACTCGCCGCGGCCATTGCCGCCGCCCCCACCAAGCAGGAACTGGAAGACCTCTACCTGCCCTACAAGCAGAAGCGTCGCACCAAGGGCATGATCGCCCGCGAAGCCGGCCTGGAACCCCTGGCCGACAAGCTCTTCGCCGATCCGTCCCTGGACCCGATGGCCGAAGCCGGCAGCTTCCTCAACCCCGATGCCGGTTTCGCCGATGCGTATGCGGTGCTCGATGGCGTCCGCGACCTGCTCTCCGAACGCTGGGCCGAAGATGCCGCCCTCATCGGCAAGCTGCGTGAATGGCTGTGGGAAGAGGGCCTGTTCAAGTCCAAGCTGATGGACGGCAAGGACGAGAACAACCCCGACATTTCCAAGTTCCGCGATTACTTCGACTATGCGGAGCCGATCCGCACCGTCCCGTCCCACCGCGCGCTGGCCGTCTTCCGCGGCCGCACCCAGGAGTTCCTGGACGCCAAGCTGGTGCTGGATGAAGAAGTCGTGCCCGGCCAGCCCAGCATGGCCGAAGGCCGCATCGCCCGCCACCTCGGCTGGACCCACACCAAGCGCGCCGGCGACGAACTCATCCGCAAGACGATCGCCTGGACCTGGAAGGTCAAGCTGTCGCTGAGCCTGGAGCGCGACCTGTTCTCCCGCCTGCGGGAAGAAGCCGAAAAGGTCGCCACCAAGGTCTTCGCCGAAAACCTGCGCGACCTGCTGCTGGCCGCGCCCGCCGGCAAAAGGGTGGTGATGGGCCTGGACCCCGGCATTCGCACCGGCGTGAAGGTCGCGGTCGTGAGCGACACCGGCCGCGTGCTGGACACCGCCACCGTCTACCCGCATGAGCCCAAGCGCGACTGGGAAGGCTCCATCCACACCCTGGGGCGCCTGTGCGCGACCCACGGCGTGAACCTGATTGCGATTGGCAACGGCACCGCCTCCCGCGAGACCGACAAGCTGGCCGCTGACCTGATCAAGCGCATCCAGCAGATGCTGTCGCAGTCGTCGGAGGCACCGGCGACCGAGATCCAGAAGGTGGTCGTCAGCGAGGCCGGCGCCTCGGTCTACTCCGCCTCTGAATTCGCCTCCAAGGAACTGCCGGAGCTGGATGTGTCCCTGCGCGGCGCGGTGTCCATCGCCCGCCGCCTGCAGGACCCGCTGGCCGAGCTGGTCAAGATCGATCCGAAGTCCATCGGCGTCGGCCAGTACCAGCATGACGTCAACCAGAGCGAGCTGGCCCGCACCCTGGATGCGGTGGTGGAAGACTGCGTGAACTCGGTGGGCGTGGACCTGAACACCGCCTCCGCGCCGCTGCTCTCCCGCGTGTCGGGACTGTCCACCAGCGTCGCCAATGCCATCGTGCGCTGGCGCGATGCCAACGGCGCCTTCCGCAGCCGGCAGCAACTGCTGGATGTCAGCGGCCTCGGGCCCAAGACCTTCGAGCAGGCGGCCGGTTTCCTGCGCATCCGCGACGGTGACAACCCGCTGGACATGAGCGGCGTGCATCCGGAAACCTATCCGGTGGTGCAGCGCATCCTCGGCCAGGTGCAGCGTCCCATCCAGGACCTGATGGGCAAGAGCGACGTCATCCGCACCCTCAAGCCGGACGCCTTCGCCGATGAGCGCTTTGGTGCCATCACCGTCAAGGACATCCTGGCCGAGCTGGAAAAACCCGGCCGTGACCCGCGCCCCGACTTCAAGGTCGCCCGCTTCAATGACGGGGTGGAAGACCTGAAGGACCTGAAGGAAGGCATGGTGCTGGAAGGCACCGTCTCCAACGTGGCCCAGTTCGGCGCCTTCGTGGATCTGGGGGTGCATCAGGACGGCCTGGTGCATGTGAGCCAGCTCTCCAACAAGTTCGTCAACGATGCCCGCGAGGTGGTGAAGACCGGTGACATCGTCAAGGTGAAGGTGCTGGAGGTCGATATGGCCCGCAAGCGCATCTCCCTGACGATGAAGCTGGATGCGCAGGCCCCGCGCGGCGGCAGCAAGCCGGACAACAGCTTCCGCCCCGCCGGCCGCAATGAGCGGCAGGGCGGTGGTGCGCGCCAGGGCGGCCAGGACCGTCAGGCGGCGTCGGGCAATGCGATGGCGGGCAATGCCATGGCCGCTGCATTCGCCAAACTCAAGCGCTGATCCAAGTCGGCGCTGCGCGGCGGCCCTCCCACCTGCACGCTGCGCGGCGGCCACACACCCCGCGCGCTGCGCGGCAGTCGCCCATCCGGCGCGCGCAGCGTCCACAACCTCACACTTGTGGACGCTGCGGCCGCCAGATGTCGGAAGCCCGCCACTGACCTTCAGCACGGTCACACATTCCTGCCATGATGACCGCATCGTGGCAGTCGTCCGGACTCGGACCCCCAGATCGAGCAGCCATCCGCCTCCAGAGCGGAGTCTGAGCAGGGGAGGGGTGGGTCGGAGGTCGCCACGCGATCTCCATTGACTGCCCATTGCGGAGTTCCGCTTGAACGACTGCCTCTCTGACCGCGGCCAGGTCCCGGTCCGCCTCTTCCTGTCCGCTTCTTCGCGGTCGCTGCATCGGCCCGCGCTGGCCTTGGGTCGGCCTTCGCAGGCGGCCTCGCTGCGTTCCGCCTGCACACCGGCGCTGCTGGCCGCCATGGGCGTGCTGGTGCTGGCATCCGCTGCCGCGCCACGTGCATGGGCCCAGGAGATTCCCGGCGCACCGGGGGCCGACGCCCCTTCCCGCCGTCTGGACCGGGTGGAAATCGCCGGCCGCCCGCAGACCGACACCGATCTGCGCCGCCGCGCCGCCGTGGCCAAGCAGATCTATGGTCGCGACGAACTGGACAAGTTCGGCGACACCAATGTGGCGGATGTGCTCAAGCGCCTGCCGGGCGTGAGCGTGAACGACGGTTCGCCGCGCATGCGCGGGCTGGGGTCCGGCTACACCTTGATCCTGCTCAATGGCGATCCGGCCCCGCCCGGCTTCAAGCTGGACCAGCTGGACCCGGCGCAGGTCGAGCGCATCGAAGTCACCAAGGGGCCGACCGCGGATCAGAGCGCCCAGGCGGTGGCCGGCGCCATCAACATCATCCTCAAGGAAGCGCCGCGGGTCAGTCAGCGTGACCTGCGCATTGGATCCAGCTACAACATCGAGCATCCGGTCTTCAACGGCACCTTCACCTTCGGCGAGAAGATCGGGCCGGTGTCGGTCTCGGTGCCGCTGTCGGGCTTCCAGTGGCTGGCGCGCACCGAGCTGAATGCCTCACGCCCCGGGACCGACCAGAACGATCAGCCGGTGCTCGCCTCGCAGCACGGCTACCAGTACAACCACGGTCACGGCTTCAACAGCGCACCGCGGCTGAACTGGCGCATCAGCGAGGACCAGACCCTGAGCTTCCAGGGCTTCGCCCAGAAGGGCTGGTGGACCACCGACATCCGCACCACGCCGGATGCGGTCTACAACAGCCCGCGTCTGGACCAGAACTCGGACAACGACGGCACCTGGCAGATGCTGCGTGGCAATCTACAGTGGAATGACCGCTTCACCGATACCCAGAAGCTGGAGCTGAAGGCCGGCATCCAGGATGCGCGGTCCACCTTCAACAACCATACCGACGATCCGCTCCTGCCCATCGATGCGCTCGGTGGCAATCAGGACCGCAGCTACACCCAGGCCGGCAAATACAGCCACCTGATGGGTGACGACCACACGGTGACCGTCGGCTGGGATCTGGAATGGCGCCGCCGCAGCGAAGACCGCACGACGTTGGTCAACGGTCTGCCGCAACTGGCGGTGCTCAATGGGGAAGCCTTCAATGCCCGCATCCAGCGCCAGGCCTTCTTCATCCAGGACGACTGGGAGATCAATGCCCAGTGGTCGACCTACTTCGGCCTGCGGCAGGAGCGCATCGTCAGCACCAGCCGAGGCATCGGCGTGGATGCGCGCAACGTCAGCAGCGTGCTGACACCGCTGTGGCACCTCAACTACAAGATCGACCCCAAGGGCAAGGACATGATCCGCGGCAGCCTGACGCGCAGCTACAAGGCGCCGGAGCTGACCCAGCTGATGGGGCGCTACACCCTGAACAGCAAGTACCAGGTGGAGACGGAGACCAATGACGAACTGTCCCCGGACCGGGTGGGCAATCCGGCGCTCAAGCCGGAGCTGGCCACCGGCCTGGATGTGGCCTACGAGCACTACTTCACTGGCGGCGGCCTGTTCAGCCTGGGCTTTTTTCACCGCAACATCAGCAACCTCATCCGCAATGTGACGACGCTGGATCCGGCCACGCCGCTGGTGCCGGTGCCGCGTTACGTGCTGCGCCCGACCAACTTCTCCCGCGCGCAGACCTCCGGCGTGGAGCTGGAGCTCAAGGGCCGGGCGGGCGAGTTGCTGCCGTCGCTGTTCAGCCCGAAGACGCCGCTGAACCTGCGCAGTTCGCTGAGTGTCTATCGCTCGCGGGTGAAGGCGGTGGACGGTCCGGACAACCGCCTGGACCAGCAGCAGCCCTGGATGGGCAGCCTGGGCCTGGATTACCGCCTGAGCAGCCTGCCAGTGACCACTGGTGCCAGCCTCAGCTTCACGCCGGGGTATGTCACCCGCCAGACCGACCGCCAGACGCTGGAGACCTCCCGGCAGCGCCAGCTGGACGTCTTTGCACAATGGACTTTCTCCCCCAGGACATCGATGCGCGTCTCGGCCAATAATCTGGCCCCGCTCCGCTCCGAGATGCTCACCACCGTGGGCAATGATTTTGGCGACGTGGAGCGACGCACGCGCAGCTGGCTGGGCGTGTCCCTGGACATGAAGCTCTGACCGAGAAAGGACCCTCCGCCGATGCAGGCACTGCAGATCCTGGCGGGCCCCAAGGCCCGCGCCCGCCTGCGTGAGCGGGGATTGAAGGCAACGGATGTCCATGTGGTGCCCGGCGCCGCCGGAGGCCCCAAGGGCTTGATCCTCAATCCGCTGGACCGCTTCCTGTTCGGCGAATTCCTGCCTTCGGGCGGCCAGCCGGTGCATCTGCTGGGGGCCTCCATCGGTGCCTGGCGCATGGCCACCGCTTGCGTGGCCCGCGGCGAGGCGGAGAACCGGGCGGAATTCGAGCGGCTGGCGCATGACTATGCCCGTCAGACCTACGACTCGCTGCCGGGCCGTCAACCGCTGCCCAGCACGGTGTCACGCCAGTTCCTGTCCAAGCTGGAAGAGGTGTTCGGCGGGCGGCAGGCCCGGGTGCTGAGTCATCCGCAGTACCGGCTGCATGTGTTCACCTCGCGCGGCCGGCATCTGCTGGGTCGGGAGAGTCGCTGGCGCACGCCGCTGGGATACCTGGGGGCCTTTGCGACCAATGCGGTGTCGCGCAGGGCAATGGGCGGGTGGCTGGAGCGGGTGGTGTTCTCCGACCCTCGGGCGCCGCTGCCGATGCCGCTGCACGACTATCGCAGCCGCCAGGTGGCGCTGGATGAGCAGAACCTGATGCCCAGTGTGCTGGCGAGCTGCTCGATTCCGTTCTGGCTGCTGGCGGTGCATGACATCGCCGGCGCCCCGGTCGGCGCCTACTGGGACGGCGGCATCACCGACTACCACCTGCACCTCAACTATTCGGCCATGGTCGGCGACGGGCTGGTGCTCTATCCGCATTTCCAGCGCCAGGTGATTCCCGGCTGGCTGGACAAGGCCCTGCGCCACCGGCATCGCCCCAGCGCCTTTCTGGACAACGTGGTGCTGCTGACGCCGAACCCGGACTGGATCGCCACTCTGCCCAACGGCAAGCTGCCCGACCGCAACGACTTCAAGCACTACGGGGATGACGTCGCCGCCCGGGCGCGCGACTGGCTGCGCGCCGTGGCCGAGGCCGAGCGGCTGCGGGACGAGTTCCAGGCGGCCTGCGAGCGGTCTAGCCTGGAGGTCGGCGCGCTGTAGCGCGGGCGGGATGTGCGCTGCAGCCCACGGTTTTGCCGGGGCAGGGCTTACGGCCTTCACGGCGCGTCGGGTATCATGGCGGGGAAGCGGCCCCACTGTCTGGGGCCCACCTCCTCACAAGGACCGGGAAAGGCGATTTGGTTATGACACCGCGAACTACGACCACCCCCACAAAGGTTTAGTCGGCCGCGGCTCGTTCACGTCTTTCTTTGCTGCTCCCCTCGGGCAGCCCCCAGAAAAAGCGCGGCAAGTGGCCGCGCTTTTTTGTTTTCTGGAGCAATTTCATGATTTCCATCCAACTGCCTGACGGTTCCAAGCGCGAGTTCCCCCAACCGGTCACCGTCGCGGACGTGGCGGCTTCCATCGGCACGGGTCTGGCCAAGGCCGCCCTGGCCGGCCGCATCGGCAGCGGCGACGATGCCAGGCTGGTCGACACCAGCTACCTGATCGACCGTGACATGCCGCTGGCCATCGTCACCGAGAAAGACCCCGACGGTCTGGAAGTGATCCGCCACTCGACGGCCCACCTGCTGGCCTATGCGGTCAAGGAACTGTTCCCCGAAGCCCAGGTCACCATCGGCCCGGTCATCGAGAACGGCTTCTACTACGACTTCTCCTACAAGCGCCCGTTCACGCCCGAGGATCTGGCCGCCATCGAAGCCAAGATGAGCGAACTCGCCAAGAAGGACGAGAAGGTGACGCGCTCGGTGCTGCCGCGCGACGAAGCCGTCAGCTACTTCAAGGGCATCGGCGAGGCCTACAAGGCCGAGATCATCGCCAGCATCCCGGCCAATGAAGATGTGTCGCTGTATGCCGAGGGCGGTTTCACCGACCTGTGCCGCGGCCCGCACGTGCCGTCCACCGGCAAGCTCAAGCACTTCAAGCTGATGAAGGTGGCCGGCGCCTACTGGCGCGGGGACCATCGCAATGAGCAGCTGCAGCGCATCTATGGCACCGCCTGGGCCACCAAGGATGACCTGGCCGCCTACCTGCGCATGCTGGAAGAAGCCGAGAAGCGGGACCACCGCAAGATCGGCAAGGACCTGGACCTGTTCCACATCGACGAGCACGCGCCCGGCGTGGTGTTCTGGCATCCCAAGGGCTGGACGGTCTGGCAGGAGGTGGAGCAGTACATGCGCCGCGTCTACCGCGACAACGGCTATCAGGAAGTCAAGGGCCCGCAGTTGCTGGACAAGTCGCTGTGGGAAGCCACCGGCCACTGGGACAAGTACCGCGACAACATGTTCACGACCGAATCGGAAAAGCGCGATTACGCGCTCAAGCCGATGAACTGTCCTGGCCACATTCTGATCTTCAAGCACGGCATCAAGAGCTACCGCGATCTGCCGCTGCGCTTCGGTGAGTTCGGGCAGTGCCACCGCAACGAGCCGACCGGCGGCCTGCACGGCATCATGCGGGTGCGCGGCTTCACCCAGGACGATGGTCACATCTTCTGCACCGAAGACCAGATCCTGGCCGAATGCGTCGCCTACACCGCGCTGCTGCAGAAGGTCTACAAGGACTTCGGCTTCACCGACATCATCTACAAGGTGGCGACCCGCCCCGAAGCCCGCATCGGCTCCGATGAGGTGTGGGACAAGGCCGAGTTCGCGCTGATGGAGTCGCTGCGCGCCTCCGGCGTGGAGTTCATCATCGCCCCGGGCGACGGCGCCTTCTACGGCCCGAAGATCGAATACACGCTCAAGGACGCCATCGGCCGCCAGTGGCAGTGCGGCACGATGCAGGTGGACTTCTCCATGCCGGGCCGCCTGGGCGCCGAGTACGTGGCCGAGGACGGCGAGCGTCACACCCCCGTGATGCTGCACCGTGCGATCGTCGGTTCGCTGGAGCGCTTCATCGGTATCCTGATCGAACAGCATGCCGGTGCGCTGCCTGTTTGGCTGGCGCCAACCCAGGTCGTTGTGGCCAATATCACTGATGCGCAAGCGGATTACGTCAGTGAAATTGTGAAAACGCTGCAAAAACAAGGGGTTAGGGTCCAGGCCGATTTGCGCAACGAAAAGATCACGTATAAAATCCGTGAGCATTCCCTGCAAAAGACTCCGTTCATCCTCGTCGTTGGCGACAAAGAGAAGGCGAACGGCGCTGTTGCGGTGCGCGCCCGTGGCAACCAGGACCTGGGGGTGATGTCGCTGGAAGACTTCGCTGCAAAGCTGTCTTCCACCATCGCTGAGAAGGCCTGAGTCGGGCGCGCTTTGCTATTTGTTGATCATCCGGGCCCCGCCAAGGCTCGCTGAAAGGTAACCACCATCGCTACTTTTGCTGACCGTCGTGCGATTCCCGAGCGTAAGCATCGGCTGAACCGTGAAATCCTCGCCCCCGAAGTCCGTCTGAATGGTCCTGAAAACGAGCCCATCGGCATCGTGAGCATTCAGGAAGCGCTTCGTATGGCCGGAGAACTGGACGTCGACCTGGTCGAAATCGCCGCCACTGCCAATCCGCCGGTCTGCCGGCTGATGGATTACGGCAAGTTCAAGTACCAGGAGCAGAAGCGCGCCGCGGAAGCCAAGTCGAAGCAGAAGGTCATCGAGGTCAAGGAAGTCAAATTCCGTCCGGGTACGGACGAAGGCGACTACCAGATCAAGATGCGCAATCTGCGTCGCTTCATTGCTGAAGACGGCGACAAGGGCAAGGTCACGCTGCGCTATCGCGGCCGCGAGATCACCCACCAGGACATCGGCATGCGCATGCTGGAGCGTATCCGTGATGAACTGGCGGATGTGGCGGTGGTGGAGCACATGCCCAAGCTGGAAGGTCGCCAGATGATCATGGTGCTGGCGCCCAAGAAGCGTTCCTGATCGAACGCTGGATCAGCGCCGATCCATCAAGTTCAGCCCGTCGATCTGGTCGTCGGCGGGTTTATTAGTCTCCTTCAGGCCATCAAGTGCAGCGGTTTCCCCGAGGCCGCCTGGAGGGACGCATTTCTAAGGAGCAGTCATGCCCAAAATGAAGACCAAGAGCAGCGCGAAAAAGCGTTTTCGCGTTCGTCCGGGTGGTACCGTCAAGCGCGGTCAGGCGTTCAAGCGCCACATCCTGACCA
>CBIHOT010000027.1:0-67932 GCA_966211495.1 uncultured Roseateles sp.
CTGGCTCTGGCTCTGGTGCCGGTGCCGGTGTCGGCGCGGGTGAGGCCGATGCTTGCTCGTGCTCCGTCGCACCAGCCTCCCCATTCGCCACCGCATCTCGCTGCGCACGCACATAGAGCAGCGCGCTCTCATACGCCCGCCGCAGGGTCTGAAAGCCTTCGACATCCGTCGCGCGGTCGATCCGTTTCAGTCGGGCCGCGTAGGCCTGCTTCACCTGCGCCTCGGTCGCGTCCGTCGGCAGATCGAAATACAGAAGCACCCAAGCGGTTTCGCTGGACATCGATCCCTGCATCACAGCCCCAGCGGTGTCAGCGTTTCCATTTGGCGCACCATCGCCAGCAAGGCCCGCTGCGCTTCCTGGATCTCGCGCGGGTCCTGGCCTTCGAGCACCAGCTCAAAGCGGGTGATGGCATGGCCGAAGGGCTCACGCTCTTCCACCCGCAACTGGGTGAAGAGGCGCTCTGCACGCGCCAGCAGCGTTCGCACCTCCATGCGGTCGCGCGGATGCAGCTTCAGCGCTGCCAATGCGGCCAGCCGCTGCTGCACTTCTTCCTCGGACAGGCGCTCCGCCGAACTCTGGATCACGAGCCGCCGCGTTTCGCCGGAGGGCACACCGGCCAGCATCGGCGTGCCTTCCACTTCCAGCAGGCCGTTCACGTCATAGGTGAAGCGCACGGAGAGCGATCGCTCGAATTCCTGCCCCGCGGGCGGCAGCGGCATCGGCAGTTCCACTTCGCCCAGCAGGATGTTGTCTCTCACCAGACGCGCTTCGCCCTGGTAGACCCGCAGCGCGGCGACGGTCTGCTCTGGATGCTGGGGATAGAACACCTCCACCCGGCTGGCTGGAATCACGGTGTTGCGCGGCAGGACCGGGCTCATCATGCCGTCCACGCTGCGCTGCTCGCTGATCCGGCGGCTGGCGGCCAGGCCCAGGGTGTAGGGGCAGACATCGGTCATCACCCGCTCGCTGAGTTCAGCGGCATTGGCCTTCAGTCCGGCCTGCACGGCGGCGCCTCGGGCCACCACCTCGTCCGGATTGATGCTGGCGTTGGGGAACTGCCCAAACATGCGGGTGACCAGCTGCCGCACCGCCACCAGACGGGAGCTGCCGCCGGCCAGAACCACCGCGGCCAGATCCCGCGTGGTGATGCGGGCGTCACGGATGGCCACCTCCACCGGATGACGCAGTCGCTCCAGGATCGGCTGGATGAGTCGCTCCAGGGTGGACTCGTCCAGGGTCAGGTCAATGCGGTGGTCGCCGTGCGTGAACTGGATCGGCACGGCCGTGCCGGGCGCCACCTGCCGTTTGGCCTGCTCACAGTGGGCGCGCAGCTTGGCGACGAACTGCACGTCCTGCAGCAGCGTGTCCGGCAATGCGGCGCTGGTCATCACCCAGCGTTCAATGCAGGCATCCACGTCGTCCCCGCCGAGCTGGTTGTCACCGGCGGTGGCACGCACCTCCATGACACCCGCAAACAGCTCCAGAATGGAGACGTCAAAGGTGCCGCCGCCGAAGTCGAAGACGAGGAACTGGCTGTCTTCATCCTTGTTCAGGCCGTAAGCCATGGCGGCAGCCGTTGGCTCATTGAGCAATCCGACGTCAGAGAAGCCGGCAATCAGCGCGGCATTGCGGGTGGCCGTCCGCTGCGATTCCGAGAAATACGCCGGCACGGTGATGATGGCGCGGTCGACGTCAGCGCCAAACCGGGCGCGCACATCACTGCGCAATGACTTGAGCACCAGGGCCGAGAGATCCTCGGCGCGGAAGGTCCGCTCGCCGAGTCGGAAGGTCGCGGCGGTGCCCATGGCCCGCTTGAAGCTGCCGACGGTCTCGGCCGGATGGGTCTGCAGCCGCTCCCGCGCGGGCGCTCCGACCAGATAACTGCCGTCCCGGTCCAGGCTGACAACCGAGGGGGTCAGGACGTCTCCCAGAACGTTGGGGATGAGGTGGGTGTGCCCGTCCTGCCAGTAGGCCACCAGCGAGTGGGTGGTGCCAAGGTCGATGCCGATGATGTCGGGGACGAAGGTCGATGTGCTCATGACATTGCGGTGATGGAAATCGGGAACCACGCGCGCGCGGGGCGCCGATGCTAGCAATGGCAATGAGTGCCTCGCGGCCACCCTTTGGGGGAACGGGCGGGAGGAATTCACGGACTCGCGCCTGCGGCGGGCCGGCGGACTTCCCACACGGGGTGTCGGCTGGAGTACCTCAACGATTTGTGCGCAGAGCGCCTTCGGCCTGCCACTTGGGAGGGGGGCGTCACCCCCGGGCTGGGCTCGCGGACGCACGAGTGGTTGGCCACCATTGCCGTCTCTTCAACCTCTCGCGCCCGGTTCGCCGGGCCCCCAGCAGGAGCAGTCCCATGTCCACGCCCCCCGTTTCCTCCGCCGTCCCTGTCACCAAGGAGATTGCCAACCTCGGGGTGCCCTGGGAAGACGCCTTTGGATATGCCCAGGCGGTCAAAGTCGGCTCGATCCTGTACATCTCCGGCCAGTTGAGCCATGACGCGGCCGGCGCCCTGGTGGGGCCTGCGCCTCTGGATGCCCAAGGCCGGCCGGCGGACTTTTCCAACATGGCGCTGCAGATGCGCACCACCTATGAAAACGCCGCACGATTGCTGAAGCATTTCGGCGCGAGGTTCGACCAGGTCGTGGAAGAAACGCTGTTCGTGCTGGATGTGGATGCGGCATTCGCCGTGGCCGGTGAGATCCGTCGTCAGTTCTATGGTCCCAAGCCGCAGTTGGCGAGCAATCTGATCGGTGTGTCCCGTCTGGCCTTCAAGGAGCAACTGATCGAGGTCACCTTCCGGGTCGACCTGTCGATTCAATAAGCGCGCGCTGCGAACTCCCCTCGCACCGGACCGGCGCGGGCCTGCTAACGTGGATGACTGCTGCCCGTCGCCTGCCAGTCTTCTGAGCACGGGGCGGCTTCCCTCAACCACGGAGACAGGCCCATGAGCCTTGCCGACATCGAATTGCTGGTCATTGCGCTGGTCAGCGTCCTGGGTCTGGTGGCCTTGATCGTCCTGAAGCCTCGGCTTCATCCCCTGGTGGCCCTGCTGGTCGTGTCCATGGCGGTGGGTCTGGCGACGGGCATGCCGCTGAACAAGCTGGCGTCGGCGATTTCTTCCGGCGCCGGCAAGACACTGGGCGCGGTTGGCCTGGTGGTGGCACTGGGCGCAATGCTGGGCAAGCTGCTCGCCGATTCCGGCGTCACCACGCGGATCGCCGACGCGATCGTCGGCCGATCGTCCTATCGCCTGCTGCCCTGGGCGATGGCGGGGGTGGCCTTCATCATCGGCATTCCGATGTTCTTCGAGGTGGGCCTCGTGGTGCTGCTGCCGCTCATCTTCGGGGTGGCCCGCAAGCTGGAGACTAGCCAGGTGGGCCGCGGCTCGGCCTATGTGTATGTGTCGGTGCCGGTGATTGCGGCGCTGGCCGCGATGCATGGGATGGTGCCGCCGCACCCGGGGCCATTGACCGCCATTGCCACGCTCAAGACCAGCGTCGGCGCGACCATGATTTATGGCTTCATTGCAGCGATTCCCGCCATCATTCTGGGCGGGCCGGTGTATGCGGCCTTCATTGCTCCGCGCATGAAAGCACGGCCGGATGAGGCGATGATCCATCAGTATGTGCCGCAGGAGGAAGCGTCTCCTTCCGGAAACAAGGCCGTTCCGGGCGCTGGCCCTGGCGTTGGTGTTGGGATCGGCGTGCTCTGCGCCTTGCTGCCCGCGCTGCTGATGCTCTTTCACGCGGTTGCGGAAGTGCTGCTGGCCAAGGGTGACAGCCTGCTGCACGTCGCCGCCTTTATCGGCAATCCGATCGTGGCGATGCTGCTGGGGCTGCTGTTTGCCATGGTGATGCTGCGCGCCGGAGATCCGGAGGCGGTACGCCAGTCGCTCAGCGCCAGCGTGAAGCCGATCTCCAACGTGCTGCTGATCATTGCCGGTGGCGGCGCCTTCCAGCAGGTGCTCACCGATGCTCATGTGGGCGACGCCATCGTGCACATGAGCCATCAGTTCCATGTGTCGCCGCTGCTGCTGGGGTGGCTCATCTCGATGCTGCTGTCGGTGTCCACTGGGTCGGCCACGGTCGGCATCGTCGGCGCCGCGGGCCTGCTGGCGCCGTTGGCGGCGTCTGGCGCCGCCCTCAACACGCCGCTGCTGGCGTTGTCGATCGGCTGCGGTTCGCTCTTCTTCAACTATGCCAACCATGCCGGCTTCTGGCTGGTGAAGGAGTCCTTCGGCATGAGTCTGGGAGAGGCGACGAAGACGATCTCGGTGGTTCAGTCCATTGTCTCGGTGGTGGGTCTGGGGATGGTGTTTCTACTGAATCTGCTGCCAGCATTGGGTTGAAGGCGCAGAATCGGCCGGTTCATGGGTCCTTGTCCCCCACTGCCGGAGCCTCCATGCCAAAGCCCTTTGTAAATCTCGCCGACGTTGTTTTCACCGACATTGAAGAGAACGGCTATTTCACATCCAGACGCGCCCAGTTCAGTGCCGGCATCGGCGCCAGGAAGCTGGGCTACAACCTCACCGAGCTACCGCCGGGCAAGGCGCAATGCCCCTTCCACGCCCATCGTGCGGAAGAGGAGATGTTCCTGATCCTGGAAGGAGAAGGGGAGCTGCGGTATGGCGATCAGCGCTACAAGATCCGCCCGCATGACGTGATTGCGTGTCCCACCGGGGACCGCAGCACCGCCCACCAGATCATCAACACCGGAAGCGTCGTCATGCGCTACCTGGCGCTGTCCAATCTGGCCGAGATCGAGGTCTGCGAGTACCCCGATTCGGACAAGGTGGGTGTGCATGCGGACCAGCCGGAGCCGGGGGTGCACAAGATGTATCGGGCGGACACCACCGTGGATTACTACGAGGGTGAAAGCACCGAGGCACCGAAGCGCCGTGGGTGAAGGCTGGGGGCGTGGTGTCGCGCCGGCATCACGCTGCGACGGCCGGAGTCGATGATTCAGGAAGACGCGCAATCACCTTGATCTCGAATTGAAAGCCGTAGAGCCAGGTGACGCCCACGCCGGTCAGCGTGGGGTAGGGCGCATCGCCCCAATGCGACATCACCACCGGCCACACCCGTTCAAAAATGGCTTCAGGATTCACCATGAAGACGGTGACATCCACCACATCCGAAAAGCTGCATCCCGCAGCGGCGAGGATGGCATTCAGATTGCTGAAGGCCAGGCTGACCTGGGCCTCCAGATCGGCGTGCGGCGCGCCGTCGGGCAGACTGCCCACCTGGCCGGAGACGAAGAGGAAGCCATTGGAGCGGATGGCCGGGGAATATCGGTTGCGTTCATACAGGGCCTGACGGCCGGCGGGGACAACGACATCGCGTGACATGCAGCAATTCCTTTGAAGTGAGTGGTGGCCGAGGGCCTGCAGCCGCACTGTAGGAATTTGCTGGATCGGAATAAACAACCCTGCAGCACAATCACTGTTTGAGAAGACCAAACAGTGGAGCGGCGGTGGATCGATTTGACGTCTTGAAGACTTTTGTCCGGGTGGTGGAAGCGGGCAGCTTCACTCGCGCGGCGGAGACGCTGTCGCTCAGCAAGACGACCGTCACCCAGCAGATCCAGCAACTGGAGGCGCATCTGCGGGTGCGCCTGCTTCATCGAACGACGCGGCAGGTGACGGTCACCACCGAAGGCGCGGCTTATTACGAGCGGGCCGTCCGTCTGCTGGCGGATCTGGAGGAGGCGGATGCCGGGGTGCGCACCGCTTCCTCGTCCCCGCGCGGCGTGCTCCGGGTGGATGTGCCCAGCCCCTTCGCGGTGAAGGTGCTGGTGCCGGCGCTGCCCGATTTCCATGCGCGGTATCCGGACCTGCAACTGGAACTCGGGGTGAGTGATCGCGAGGTGGATGTCATTGGCGACAACATCGACTGCGTGGTGCGGGGAGGCCGTCTGGCGGATTCAACGCTCATCGCCCGGCGCATTGGCGACCTGCCACTGGGCATCTTCGCCGCGCCGCGCTACCTCGAGCTGGCCGGTGTTCCGGCGCATCCAGGAGAGCTTGAACACTCCCATCACCGGGTGGTCGGATTTCTCAGTGCGCGCACCGGGCGAACGCTCCCGCTGAGTCTGCACCGCGGCGACGAACGGCTGGAGATCCAGGCACGGCATGCGGTGGCACTGGACGACGGCAATGCCTATCTCGCGGCGGGCGTGGCCGGCATGGGCATCCTCTGGCTGCCCCGCTACATGGCCGCCGACCCGCTGGCGCGTGGGGAACTGGTGCCACTGTTCGAGGACTGGTCGTGCGACCCGATGCCGATGTCGGTGGCCTTCGCCCCACATCGTCACCGCAGTGCCAAATTGCAGGCCTTCCTGGACTGGATCGATGCGCTCATGAAGCGCCTTCCCCCCTGACCGCGGGCCCCTAGTTTTGTCCCCCTAGCTTCCGGTGCCATCGCGCCTTTGCGTCCTCTGCCTTGTGGATGGCGCGGCCGATGGCACCGGCGCATCGTTGCGCCTCGTCATCACGGCCATGGGCCGGTTTTGAAGGAGTCGAGCAATGGGCAGTATCGGCATTGAATGGGTGCGGCAGTATCACGGGTTGGCCTCCAACCTGAACAACACCAAGCCGCAGGCAGAGGGCTTCTACAACACCCTCAGCGCTACGCGTCGTTTCCAGTGGGGCGACGATCTGGCGTGGGATCAGGACTTCGAACAGCAGGGCGCGGGCAGTCCCGCCACCGGCACCGACACCACCTGGGCGGACAACGTCGACATGGTGTTCTTCTCGGGCCACGGGTCGCCGGGCGGCTTCCTGTTCGGCGTGAAGTCGGACGACGCACGCGCCAAGCCGAGCGAGATCCGCTGGGGAGACAAGGAGCTGGAGTTCATCGCGCTGGACGCCTGCAACGTGCTGTCCGTCGACGGCGTCTTCGATCGCTGGGGATGGCCGGTCTTCAAAGGCCTGCACTACATCCTGGGCTTTCACACCACCACCTCGGACGAACCGGACCGTGGTCGTCTGCTGGCGCAATACCTGAATGCCGGTGAGACCATGCGCCGCGCCTGGATCAAGGCCTGCCAGGACACCGAGAGCTCTGACACGGTGTGGGCGTACCTGCGGGCCGATACGGCCAGCACCGACACCTACAACGACCATTGGTGGGGCAAGGGCAGCGTCTCAACCGATCCCTACAACCCGACCGTGCTGGTCCATACCCGCGGCACCTGCTGACGCGAAGGAGAACGACATGACAGTGAAGCTTCAATTCGCGGACATGCCCCGAGTGCCCACCGAAATGCCGGTGTATGCGGCCCTGCCGCCGCAATGGACGCAGGACCGGGTGGCTCGGCTCGCCGAACGCTTTGAGCTGAAGGGCGACGTGGCAGACGCCGGCCTGTGGTGGGTCTGCCGCAGCGAGGCGCTGATGCTGGAGGTCTATCAGGCCAGTCACTCCATGCGCATCGAGCGGCGCGATCTGGATGGCGAGGGCCGTGGCGCCGCGCAGGACGCGCCGGACCGCGAGCGGTCCCTGGCGGTGGCGGAACGGGTGATGTCGATGTTCGGCGGCGAATATGCCAAGCCGAGGGTGCATGACGTGACCGAGCTGGAAGTGCAGCGATCGATGCGGGGGCAGTCCGAGGTGGAGCGTCAGGTGGTGGCGCTGCAGGTCAACTACCGGTATGAGATGGACGGCCTGCCGCTGGTGGGACCGGGGGCCAAGGCCCAGATCACCGTTGGCGCCGATGGGGACCTGATGCAGGCCTACCGGTTTGCGCGGGCGGCGGAGCGCATCGAATCCCGCGCCACGGTGGCGCCAGAGGATGCCATGCGCCGTTTCGCGGCCAGCGACATGTTCACGCAGCTGGATGGCCGGGCGAAGGTGGCCATCACCTCCACCGAGCTGGGGCTGCTGTCGGTGCCGCCCACCGAAGTGCAGAGCGTGCTGGTGCCGGTCTACGTCATCAAGGGCGAGATCAGCACCGAGCAGTTGCCGCGCTACGCCTTCGTCAGGTATGTGGCGGCGGCGGACCTTGGCGACGCGGACATCAAGCGCCGCCGCTGGGAGCAGGTCCGACCGGCCCTGCTCGCGGCCTGAGCCTCAGCCCAGGGCCTTCGCCAGCAGCGGCAGGCTGACGTCCATGCGGTAGTCCACCGCGGTGTGATCGTCGGGGAATTCCTCGTAGACATGCTGGACGCCCAAGGCGGTCAGGCGCTTGTGCATGCGGCGGGCGCCGTAGACCAGGTTGTACTGGTCCACGTCGCCGCAGTCGATGTACAGCGCCTTGAGCGCCTTCAGGCCTTCGCCATGCGTTTCCACGAGGGTGAGCGGGTCCCAGGCCAGCCAGCGTTCCCAACGCTCCGGAATCAGCTCGCAGGTGTCCAGCGTCACCGGCATGCGCACGCCGTAGGGCGCGGACGGGTCCGGGTCGAAGCTGGCGGCCTGGGCCATCATCATGAGGATGTGGACGTCGCTGTCCTTGAACTTGCGGCCGTTCCAGAAGCTGTCGACCCAGCGGCCCACGTCCGGCTCCTTGGCCAGCGCACGCAGCACCGGAACGAACTCATGGCGGTAGACCAGGTCGAAGCCCATGTCGCCGGAGTGGACCGCCGCGGCCGACCAGAATTGCGGATGCAGCAGGGCATGGACCATGGCGCCGTAGCCCCCGCTGGACTTGCCGAACAGGCCGCGACGTCCGGTGCCGCCGCAGGAGAACTGGGCTTCCACCATCGGCACGACTTCATCGCGCAGGAAGTCGTCCCAGCGGCCCATCGCCACCGAGTTCACATACTGATTGCCGCCGAGGCGGGTGAAGCAATCCGGAAATGCCACCACCACCGGCGGCATGGCGCCGGTGGCAATCAGCCGGTCCAGCCGCTCCGGCACGTTCTCGCCGAAGTTCTTCCAGTTGGTGTGGATCGGGCCGCCGGCAGTGAAGCCGACCACGTCCACCAGCAAGGGCAGGTGGCGGCCGTCGTGACCGTAGGGAATGTAGACGTCCACCTGTCGCCGGGTGGGGGCGCCCACCAGGTTGCCAGCCAGCAGCTCGCTGTTGATCGTCAGACGACGGACCGTGCCGGTGGGGGTGAGCGGATCACGCTGCATGGGGCGGCTCCCACAGTTCGACCTTGCGTCCTTCGGGATCAATGACCCAGCCGAACCTGCCGTATTCCGATTCGTCCATTCGTTCAAGCACCTGGCAGCCTTCCTGGCGCAGCGCCTGCAGCAAGGCTGGCAGGTCATGCACGCGATAGTTGATCATGAAGCCGGGCGAGCCCGGGCCGAAATCGTCGGTGTCGGTGCCGGCCGGTTGCACGGACCAGGCCGTGACCCCGTTCACCGGCTGTCCCGCGTCGTCCTCCCAGCGAAAGCTCGCGCCGCCCCAGGCATCGACCTCGATGCCCAGGTGCTGCTGGTACCAGGCACGAAGCGCCACGGGATCTTTCGACTTGAAAAAGATGCCGCCAATGCCGGTGACTCGCTTCATCGGAACGCTCCGTCGGGTGGGGGACGCGATGGAGCTTATCACCCGCCAGAGCCGCGGATTCGTCAGCGGTTGTCGCGAACGCAGTACGCTCAGCCTGCCGAGTCTCAGCGCTCGCGTTCCTGCCGTTCCTGCTCCTCTTTCCGGGGATGCGGCTTCTCCTTGCTGGGCGGCTTCTTGCCGTCTTCATGCGGAGGACCGCCAGGGTGGCCCTGGGCCGGATGCCGGTGAGAATCCTGGGCATGGGCCTCGTTCGGATGACGCTCATTCGGACGAGGCTCCTGCGGATGCGGGGAATGACCCCCGGGCGGGCGGGCGTCCTGCATCGGACGGGCCTCACCGGCACGCTGCATCGGCTGGCCCATGCGCGGCTCGGCAGATTCACGCTGCATCTCCGGGCGCTGGGACTGCGGGGCGGACGCGTCCCAGGTTGGGGCCTGGCCCTGACCTGCGCGTGGCGGCTGCGCCGGGCCTGCCGACGGGCCCGCCGAGAAGCCAGTACCGGGCGCTGGTCCGTGCGCCACTGGCGGGGCTTGCGGTGACGGGTGATCCGGCGACGGGTGCTGAGCGCTGTAGACCGGTACAGGCGTCGGATTCGTTGGCACCGGCGCGGCCGCGCGCACCACCGGCGGCATTGCAGCGGCGAGATGGGCCGCGGCGGGCGCATGACCTTCAAAGGCGCGGCCGCTGGCGGTGGCCGATGCGGGCGCAACGATCGTCACGCTGTTGACCGCATTCACGTTGTTGACGTTGTTGATGTTGTTCGTCACGTTGCGGACGTTGGTCACGTTGGTCACATTCGTCACGTTGGTGACGTTGGTGGTGTTGGTGGTGTTGGTGACGTTCTGCTGGACCCGCATGCCGACGTTGACGATCGGCGGTGCGCTGACAACCACGGCGGGTGCGGTGCCCACCGGCGCGGGCACGATCAGCCCGGGCCGCGAGCCGGGCGGCGGCGGCACGAACACGCCTTCAGGGCCCATCGGCCGGCTACCGCCGCCGATGGCGATCTCCAGCGACAGATGCAGCCCGCGCGGCGGCGGCACAAAAGCGACATGCTCTGCCGCCCAGAAGCCCGGCACAAACACGATGGCGCCGTCACGATGCTCGTAATACGGCTGCATCCACACATAGCCCGGGCGCGGCGGCTCCAGCCAGCGTCCGGCACACCAGACCCAGCGGCCCTGCCAGCCCCAGTAACCGCCGGTCCAGACGGCGCCGGGGAAGGGCGGTGGTGGCGGCACTTCCACCAGCATCGGCGGCGGCGCCACATCGATCAGCACCGGAGGCGGCTGCACCAGCGGCGGCTCGACATACACGCTCACGGGCGGCGGAGGCGGTGGATACACCGGCGGTGGCGGCACCCAGGGCCGGCCAACGGCCACGTCCGCATGCACGGCAGTGTGGTGAGGGGCTGCACAAGCGGCCAGCAGGGTGGCCGTTGCAGCGGCGAGGATGCTGAGGGAACAACGCATGAGGTGTCCGTACTGCCAAGGGTGATGTCAGAACGGACACCTTATGCGCTGCGTTGACGCACAACCTGTCGGGAAGCTGTCTCGAAGCTGTCAGCCCGCGCACGTGATTTGCCCTCTGGCATGATCGCCGCGCATCGAAGTCTGACCATGAAACCATCGCTCCTGCTTTCCACACTGGCCGCCACGCTCATGGCGGCGCCCCTCGCGGGCCACTGCGCGGAAATCGTGCTGGAGCAGTCGGCCGTCCAGACCCTCGTGATGGAGGGACTCTTCAAGGAGAGCGGACGGCTGTATCTGCAGAAGGGTGTCTGCTTTGCCTACCTCGACAACCCGCAGGTGAGCTTGCAGAACGGCCGCGTGATCATTCAGGCGCATCTGAGCAGTCGGCTGGGCGTGCCTTCGGGGCGCGAGTGTGTCGGGGTGTCGCTGGCCAGTGGTGCCACGATGTCGGCAGTGCCTGCCGCCCAGGGCCAGGTCGTGCGGCTGACCGACATCCGCGTCGACGAGGTGGAAGATCCCAACACCCGCAATCTGCTCAACCTCGGCCTGACGCCCGCGGTGCCGGGGACCGTCGAGTTCGACGTCAAGAAGGCCGTCGAAGACATGCTCAAGGGCTCCGGCAGCCGTCTTCAGGCCGAGGTGCAAATGCTGAAGATCGACGCGGTCCAGGTGAAGGACAACCGCTTGTCGATCAGCTTTGATTTCAAGCTGGCTGGTCGCTGATGAGGTGAGCGTCGAAGCCCACGACGCCTGGCGCCACCTCGTCCCGCAGCTGGTGGCGCCGCTCGTCGAAGTCGCCGCCGTTCTGCGCGCGATACGGAATCGGTGATTCCTCGAAGACCCCGGCGAGCCGCTGCGTCCAGGCCTGAAGCGCAGCCTCGATGCCTGCGCGATCCATGCGCCCCGTGCCATGCACCGCATGGGTGGGCAACACCTGCATGCCGGGATAGAACAGCGTGCCGTGGGTGATGGGGAAGAGCAGGGCATCCAGCGGACCGTTGATGCCGCGCGGCCCATAGTCGGCGGCCGGACCGCCGGTGGTGACGGACAGCAGGGCCCGGCGCCCCTGGAAGCCGCCCTCACCATACCGATGACGATTGCCCGCGCCCTGGAAGCCATACGCCAGGCCCTGGGCCCAGACCCGGTCGATCCAGCCCTTCATGATGGCCGGCATGCCAAACCACCACAGCGGGAATTGCAGGATCACCAGATCCGCGGCAAGCAGCTTGCGCTGTTCTTCGACCACGTCCGCGGGTTGGGTGCCACCGTTGTAGGCGTGGCCGGACTCCTTGACGAAGGACAGCCGCTCCGGGTCCAGCCGCTGCGGGAAGTCGTCCGTGTCGTAGACCGCCTTCCAGCCCATGCCGTAAAGATCCGATTCCATGACCTGGTGTCCGGCCTGCTCGAATGCCGCCCGGGCCGCCTGCACCATGGAGCGGGTGAGGGAGGTGGGCTCGGGATGGGCGTGAACGAGCAGGATGCGGCGACTGGCGGCATTCGATGGGGCGCCGGTTGAAGTGGGAAGCGTTGAGGGATGGATGGTCATGGAAAGCCTCTTTCAGCGGAAGTGCGTGCTGGGTGATGCGCCCGGAGTTCCTGGCCGCCGGGCATCGAATGCACACAGTGTGGTCGTCGCTCTGCCATCTGTGAAATCGCGGATGCTTTGGCCTACTATTCACGCCATGGATACCCGACGCCTCGACCTGAACCTGCTGGTCACGCTGGAAGCCCTGCTGACCGAGCGCAATGTGACCCGTGCGGCCGCCCGGCTGAACCTGAGTCAGCCCGCCGTGAGTGCGCAGCTCAGTCGGCTGCGGGACGTGTTCGACGATCCGCTGCTGCTGCCCGCACAGCGCGGCATGACACCAACGGCCAAGGCGCTGGAGATCCTGGACCCGCTGCGGTCCGCGCTCGATCAGGTGCGCGGCGCGGTGACCTCGCATCTGGACTTCGATCCCGCGTCCGCATCGATGACCGTCACCCTGGCCGGCTCCGACTACATGCAGACGGCGGTGGTGCAGGCGCTGGTGCTGCGGCTTCGCAAGCGGGCGCCCGGCGTGCGGGTGGCGGTGCGTCACATGGACCCGCATCAGATCGAGGGTCAGCTGGCGCGTGGCGATGTCGACGTCGGTCTGTTGATGCCGAGTGAGGCGCCAGGTTCCGTGCGGATGCGCCACCTGTTCCATGAGCGCTATATGCTGATTGCGCGGCGAGGCCATCCGGCGGTGCACGGCGCGCTGACGGCGCGGCAGTTTGCAAAGCTGGAACAGGTGATCGTGTCGCCCGCGGGCGGGGCGTTTTCATCCCCGGTGGATCACGCTCTGGCGGCGCGGGGACTTCAGCGCACCGTGGTGCTGTCGGCCGCGTCGTTTCTTTTCGTCCCGGATATCGTCGCAAAATCCGACCTGGTGGCGCTGGTGCCGGAGCGGCTCGTCAAAGGTCGCTCCGCGCGGCTGCAGGTGCTGGAATGCCCGTTGCCGATCGAAGGGTTCGAGATGGCCATGGTCTGGCATGAGCGCAGCCATGGCCATGTGGCGCAGCGCTGGCTGCGCGAGGAGATTCTCGCGCTGGCCGGCTGAGACGGCTGGGAGCGCTCAGCTGCGCAGGTACTTCTCGAACACCGGGCCGAAGTCGCGCTGGGTGTAGCGGTCCAGCTGCATCGTGTTCACGGCATGCAGCAGCGCCTGATAGTGCTTGACCAGGGTGGCCTCGCTCTCCACTTCGCTGATCTTGTGCATGGCGCCCAGCGCGTCCAGACAAGGCAGCACATTCTGCTGGGACAGTTCATTGCGCTGCTGGATCTTGCCGATGCTGTGCAGCGCTTTGTAGATGTCCTTCAGGATCTCGAGTTGGTCCTTGCGAACGTCGATGCTGAAGGTCGGGCCGTCTGCCAGTGAGAACTTGAGCTCCACATCGCGGTCGATGGTGCCCGCCGTTTCGATGGACACGTCGCTGACGTGGTGGCTGGCGTAGTCGTAGCGGCGGATGCTGCGCTTGGAAGAGACCGCGGAATCGCCGTCCACATGGATCAGGGCGAGGTTGGTGAAGCAGTACTCGTCCTTCTTCGACTTGATCAGGAAGAAGATCTTTTCGCTGTCCTCGTGGAAGAGGTAATCGTCGGCATCGACCTTGTCGTAGTCCTTCGGCGAGACGATGACGCCGAGATCACTCAGGCCGAGGGCTTCGGAAGCGAGACGCTTGAACATGGAGGCTCCGGATGAAGAAACGCCAGCATGCGCTGGCGGAGAGCATCTTCTCATCGGGTGACGCGAGCGCCGTTCCCACTCAAGGGGGTGGTCCGCGGCCGAGTGTGCCGCACAGCCCCGTATCCATGGGCAGTTCGAAGAAAGCGGCAAGAGGCTCAGGAAAATTCGGCTGTGTTAACGTCCCGCCCCGATGACCAATGACCATTGGCCTCGGGCCTTCACGGCTGAGCCTTGAATCGAGAACGGGCTTGCAAAGACCAGCCCGCCTTTCATTGAAGGGACTGACTTGACAGAGACGATTGAGATCGACGGCACCACCGTTCATATCGAGGGTGAGGGCGCGGACACCATCGTGATGGTCCACGGCTGGCCAGACACCCACCGAATCTGGGACGCCCAGGTCGCGGCCTTCCGCCACCAGTATCGATGCGTGCGGTTCACGCTGCCGGGCTTCGATGTGCGCGACGAGCGCAGGCTGTATTCGCTGCAGGAGATCGAGATCCTCTACCGGAAGGTCATTGATCGGGTGTCTCCCCATGCGCCGGTGATCCTGCTGGTGCATGACTGGGGCGCTGTCTTTGGCTACCGGTTCCTGCGTCAGCATCCGCAGCGGGTGAGCCGGGTGATCGGGGTCGACATCGGTGATGCCGGGTCCAAGCCGCATCTGAAGTCACTGAGCCTGGGCGGCAAGCTGTTTCTCGTGAGCTATCAGGGGTGGCTGGCTCTGGCGTGGCGGATCGGCCCCGGCCTGGGGGACCGCATGTCGCGCGCCTTCGTGCGCCGGATCGACGGGCCGACCGCGCCCGACGCTGTCTTCTCGAAGATGAACTATCCCTACTGGATCCAGTGGACCGGGGCAGCGGGCGGGTATGGAAAGGCGGTCAGCCCTGACCCCGCCTGCCCGATGCTGTTCATCTATGGAGAACGCAAACCCGCCATGTTCCATTCCCAGGCGTGGGTCGAAGGCCTCGCTGCGCGTCCGGGATGCGCGGTGAAGGCACTGCCCACCGGGCATTGGGTCATGAACGATGCACCCGAGGAGTTCAATCGAACGGTGCTGGCGTGGTTGCTGAGTTCAGGGAGCTGATCGGATGCTGAATGCGCTGTGCAAACGCCTGGGGCTGGCAGGTCTCTGTGTGGCTCTGTGGCTGATGGGCATGCTGCAAAGCGCTGCGGCGGCAGACGTTGAGCGTGTCGTGCTCCGCAGCGCGACGCCAGCGAGCTTGTTTGACCTCGCACGGGAGCGGCGGGACCGCTGGGCGCCCATCGACATCTGGGGCGATTTGAGCATGCCCGCGGGCGCGCAGGCACCGGTTCCCGCGGTGGTGCTGTCTCACGGCAGTGACGGCGTGACGCCGAGCCTGTCTCAATGGGTGAGCCTGTTCAATCAATTGGGCGTGGCCACGCTGGTGGTGGACAGTTTCGGACCCCGCGGCGTGTCGTCCACCGCTGCGGATCAGACGTCGGTGCCAGCCGCGGCCAACGTGATGGATGCGCTGACGGCTCTGCAGTGGCTGGCGGACGATCCCCGCATCGATGCACGGCGTATCGGCATCATGGGTTTCTCGCGTGGGGGCTCGGTCGCTTATCAGACGGCCCAGCGGCCGTTTCTGCGGGCCGTGGTGAAGTCGGATCGGGCCTTCGCCTTTCACATCGCCGCCTATGCAGGCTGCCTGCAGATCTACACCTCCCGCGAGGTGACACAGGCACCGTTCCTGAATCTGGTCGGCGGCGCTGACGATTACACCCACCCGGAGCCTTGTGAAGCCTTGGCCGCAGAATATGCAGCGCTCGGCACGCCGGTGCAAAGCATCCGATACGAAGGGGCGCATCACGCCTGGGACAGCCTGCTGCCGATGCGATGGCTTCCCAATGCCACCAGCGGCTATGCCTGCGGGGTGGTTCGTACCGACATCCCGAGCTGGACGGTCACGAGCGTGTCGTCAGGCGCCGTGATTCCTTCCGCGGACCTGGGGGCATTTTTCAAAGCCTGTGTGACACGCGGTGTGCATGTGGGGCGCAACGCCGCTGCGCTGGAAGCATCGCGTCGGGACGTGACGCGCTACGTGAAGGAAGTGCTGGGCCGTCGCACGGACTGAGGAGTCGCGTCAGGCCGGGTAGCGGTAGGGGCGCCCGGTGAATCCCGCCCGCTGCAGGTCCGCAGCGCTGCGCAGGTAGGGGTTGGGCGTGGCCGCGATGCGCTGGAGCATGGCGTCAATCAAGGCCGTCTGATCCACGGTGGACAGGTCCACCGACAGGTCGTAGGCCTCGCGAGGGAGCGGTGTCCCGAACACGTCTGGCGACACGTCCGCCCATGCCCGTTTGATGTCGGCCAGATCCAGGGCACCGGCCTGACGGGCGGAGGGCTCCGACAGCGTCTGTAGTCGACTGACGACGGCTTTGAACCATGCCTGAAACGCTTGGCTGTCGGGGAGCACGTACCTCACCAGATGCGCCGATTCGATCACGTAGCGCACCACGCCGAATTCGGCCAAAGGAAGCTGTCGCATGATCTTTTTGGACAGCAGCTTGCTGGCGCGACTCGGACCCGCCACAGGACCGACGGCGTCCGGAAGGACCATGGCATCCGGATCCAGATAGCGAGCGTCGACCGAAGCGGCCCACATGGCATCGATCACCGCACTCCATGGCGCGTCGTTGCCTGCCTCCTGAAACCGGGCGGCCATCCATTCATGGAGCGCGGCTTGCAGCCCGATCAACGCCCGAAAGGACAGCGATCCCAGGTTCTTGAGCAGCGCCGGCGTCTCTTTGCCCATGGCGACCATGTCGTCGCCCAGCTCCCAGGTGTGCTGAACCGGGGGCGGGCCCGCCAGCAGGCGGGTCAGGTGGGAAGGCGTCGGCTCCATCATGGCGAGCCGGGCGGATATTGATAGGGGATGCCCTCGAAATCCAGGTCCGCCATGTCCTTGGGCTGCAGCAGGAACTCGTTGCGTGCCGGATCCAGCCCCCGAAGGAATCGGTCGATCAGGGCTTCGCTGTCCGCCGCATTGAAGCTGCGGGTGGTGTCCAGCGCCTCTGCGGGGACCAGCGGGCCGGCGCTGTGCATCGGCTCAAACCAGTCCTGATCGTCGTGGCTTGCCGCGGGGAACAGCCGTTCAAAACGATCCAGGCAGCCCGCCAACCACGCATCAAATGCGGTCGTGTCCGGCAACACATGCCGCGCGAACCGGGCCGCCCAGGCGGGATTCATCGCTGATTGCGGCCCCGCTTCTTCAGCGAACAGGGCGTCATACACAAACGTCAATGCCATGCTGATCGGCCCGCGCACCGGGCCCCGCCACTCGGCGTCGACGATGTCAATCTCGTAGGCATAGCGGTCGTCCACATTGGCCGCCCAGGCCGCTTCGAGGAACAGCGCCGGATCCGGATCCGCATCCATGCCCTCGAACCGGACCAGCACCCACTCCGCAATGCCGATCGTCAATGCGCAGTTGGCCCGGCGCGTCAGCCGCTGCAGACGCTCGACCTCGTCGGGCCGGACGTCCTGGTAGGTCTGCTCGACGTGCCACTCGTCCCAGAGAAATCGCAGCGCCGGCTGCTGAATGGCCGGTCGATCGATGTACGCGCGCTGAATGGGCACCGGGAGCGTCATGCGGGATAGCGGTAGGGCGTGCCAACAAAGCCGGCCTGCTGCAGTTCCGCGGGGCTGCGCAGATAAGGATTGGGCGTGGCGGCAATCCGTTGAAGCATGGCGTCGATCAAAGCCGCTGCATTCACAGTCGATAGATCCACCGACAGGTCATAGGCCTCTCGTGGCAGCGGCGTTCCAAATACATCCGGCGAGACGTCGATCAGGGCCCGCTTCACATCCGCGATGTCAAGGGCGCCTGACTGGCGCGCCGATGGCAGCGAGAGTGGCTGCAATCGTGTGACCACGGCTTTGAACCAGTCCTGGAACGGCTTGGTGGTCGGCAGCACATACCGCACCAGATTGGCGGACGCGATCACATAGCCAACGGCGCCGAATTCCGCGACCCGGAATTGCTGCAGCACATCCCTCGTCTGCACCTTGCATTCGCGGATAGGGCCCTGGATGAGGCCGGTGGCGTCGGGAAACTCCATGGCGTCCAGGTTCACATACCGGTAATCGATGGACGCTGCCCAGGTCGCATCGGTGAGCAACGCCAGGTCCCCGTCCTGCGACTGATCATGAAAGCGCGCTGCCACCCATTCATTGAGGGCCGCTTGCAGACCGAGCAGGGCACGGAAGGACGACGACCCGACCTGCTTGAGCAGGACCGGGCTCTCGTTCCCCATGGCGGCCATGTCGTCGCCCACGTTCCAGGTGTGCTTGATGGGAGGCGGGCTGGCCAGCAAGGCGGTCAGATGAGAAAGCGTCGGTTGGGACATGAGGCGAAAACTCCGATAAGGATGCAATGAATCCGTCAATCAGCACTTGAGCGGGGCCGGCGGTGCGTCCGGATCCTTGGTACACAGATGGACCTTGATGTCACAGTTCTTCTGTGCATGGCAGAGAAGTCGTTTGCAAGCGGCACACGGCACCTTGCTATTGGGATTGTCCATGGACTGCCAGTTGATATTGAGCAGCAGATTGCCGGTCGGCTTGGCGCCGTTCGAGAACATGCTCTCCAGGATCTTGGACTCACAGTGGCTCTGATGCGGACGAGCCGACTTCTGGTAGGTGAACGGCGCTCCCGGGCACACATTCGACCGCCCGGTCTTTCGCATCTGCCTGCGCTGCGTCTTGCTCGTATTGGCCCAGAGGCCCTCCGCCAGATGCTTGAACCTTTGCGGCAGCAGCCGACTGGCCGCACCGAGCGCCGCACCGCCGTTCATCGAACCGTGGGCGACCGTGGTGGCCCCTCCCGGCCCGAAGTTGCCGGAGATCGACTTGGACGGATCATTGGCCAGCGCCTGGCGCTCCGCCTTGTTCTTGTTGTCCAGTTCCTTGCAGGGCGTTTCCTTGTCGATGGCCACGGCCTGTCCGCCCACATTGGTGGTGAGACTGCCGCTGTTGGGGGGCGTGGATCCCATGGTCGTTCCCGGTCAGCTGTGGTTGTGGGTGGTGATGTCCAGATGTCGCACGGCGTTTTTGCCCTCCAGCTTGACGTCGAAGGACCACGCCGCGAAATAGGTGCTGCCCTGGATCTGATGCGTCACCACGCCCATGCCTTGCGCCTTGGTGGCGGCTTCGTCTCCATTGCTCTTTTTGTAGTTGGAGACGTTTTTCATGCCGGCTTCACCGCCGCCCACCTTGACGCTGCGGGTGCCCTCATTGGTGTCGCTCGCTTTGGAGAAGTTGGGGTAGGGAATCGGAATCGGCCCCGCGGGTGGGGGCGGCGGCGTGAGGCAGACGTCGGGCATGGCGGCCATCGACGAATTGCCATCCTTTTGCGCCGAGAGTTCCCGGCCATTGGCATAGACCTTCTTGCTCACAATTCCTCCTCATGCAGGGGGCCGTCGTACTGCAGCACAAATGCCGCCCGCCCGCCGGCATCACTGGCGACATGGCACAGCGTCAGGCCCGGGGGGGCGTAGCCGTGGTGGCCGGCATGAAGCGCCTGGGCCAGCAGGGCGGGCAGGATCGCCGCGCCGATCTCGCCAAGAAACTCGATCGGATGCCAGAGGTCCTGCGGCGTGTCGCGCGGTTCGCGTTCCAGCCGACTGGCCACAATGCTGGCTTCCTTGAACTTGTAGTGCTCGCCAGAGAGGTCGGTGAGACGCAGTCCGACCTGCTTCATGGTCGCGCCGGCTTGTCGCAGCGCCTCTCGGCAGGACTGGGTGGCGCCGAGCGCCTGGAAGGGCTCGGTGCTGTCAATGCCGGCCGGCTCGTGCGCCGTGGCACTGCCCAGCAGACGCAAATGGGGCTGTCCCGGCGTGGGGGTGGCAGAGAGCAGCACCGCACAGGCCGCTTCACCGGGGAAGAAGCCATTGGAATTGTCCGACGTCATCAGCCGGCGCCGGTCGATGAAGTCCTTCAAGGTCGCCGATTCGAGATAGCTGTCGACGCCGCAGAGCACCACATGCCGGGCGCCGTGGTGGCGCATCAGCTCGGCGGCGGCGAGCAGCCCCTGGGCGCAGCCCATCTGATCCAGGGCGATGACACGCGAATGCGGATGCTGCGGCAACTGCAGGCGCGCAGCCACCTGCGCCAGCAACTGCTGATCCAGCCCCGCGGGTCGCCCGGCGCGTTCCGGGGTGCTGATACCGATCAGGAGGGGAATCTCGCGCGGATCCTGCTGCGAGACGGCGGCGAGGCATTCACCAATGGCCGCCGCCGCCATGTCCGCCTGCATGCCCACGCCAAACCACCATTGCGGCAGCGGCACACGTGCGCCGCGCAAGGGGTCCTGGCCGGTGGGGTCTGGCCAGGGCAGGGCACGCACGGCGCTGATGCCGGCCCGCAAGGCGGCCAGGGAGGATGGGGCGTTGTACCCGAGCGGCGTCATCATGCCGGCCCCCAGTACGCAGACGCCGCTCATGCCGAACGCCTCCTGGCCCGCTGCGCTCGCACCGCTTCCGCCAGGCTCGCATAGTAGGTCTTGTGGGGGAACCGCCGGGCCCGGTGCCAGGCCTGCGGCATCTCGCCCACGAGGGTTTCACGCACGTCAAACACACTGCGTCCCAGCGGCAGCGTGCAACGCCAGGTCATGCTGAAGCGGTCCTCATCGGGCTCCAGCACCACCGTATCGATGCGCGCATCCAGCGTGAGATCCCGGCCTCGATGCGGGATGAAGGTGATCGGCATGCGCAGGACGGGCAGGCAGAAGCTCAGGAAGGGCTGGCGTGGCGAGAGGTGGTGCAGCACCACCGGCTCGCCACCGACCGGATAGGGAATCACCTGGTCCGGCGGCGCGGCCTGGAAATACCGTGTGTCGAAATCATCCGGCCAGAACGGTGAACGATCGGCCAGCCAGGCGTCGTCATAGGTGCCGGCCCACGCCGACCGGGGCAGCCAGGAGCGGCCGATGGGCGACAAGGCCTGCGGCAGGTAGTCGCCCTGCGGCGAGCGGATCGGGTGACCGGATTGCTCAGTCGAAGGCAGTGGCTGGCCGTCGATGTCATCGGCATGTTTGAAGAAGCCGACACCCACCGGATTGGATCGGCACATGGCGACTTCACCCTGTGATTCCCGGGTGCGGTCGGTGCCGCCCCAGGCGGTGTCGTAGCTCAGCGGCAGCCGGACAAACGGGGCCGGCCCGCCGGCGCTCACCATCCCCAGGCGCTTGTGCCAGACGCGCGGACCGACGGCCACGAAGTGCTTGCATAGGCCGCCCACGCGCAGGCCCACCTCGCAGCGCTCCACCGGCCGACCGCCCGGCGCATGGGCGCAGCCCACCAGCAACACGTCGCAGCCGGGCTTTTCATGGGCGTAGTCGGTCTCGTAGAGCGGCGCACTGAGGCCAGGTTCACCGCTGAAGACATCCGCTTCCACCAGCTGGATCTGCGTGTCCAGGCGTGTCGGTGCCTGGCCGTCGGTGGGCATCCGGAAGCTGGTCTTCACCGCGACGATGAGCTGTTCCCGTCCGTCACGCCGGAACCCGGTCGTCCACCCGGCCGGGAAGCCGGTTGTATTGGTGAAGATCATGGGTGGAGCGCCCGGCGTTGTCGATCGGCGCGCAGATGCACCGGAAACAGCGGCGCCTGCGGATGGAGCGCGGCCAGCTCCACGGCGGCTGCAGCTCGCTGACGCTGGTAGCCGGTGCGCAGCACTGCAGTGAGTGCCGGCGCCGTGAGGGGCTGGCCGGCCAGATGCCGATGGCCAGGGACGAAGGTCTTGTGGGTGGACTGCCACCACGAAGCGAGCCGGTCGCGATCGGGCCACGGCAGTTCCCGGTCCTCCACGGGAAGCGCGTCAGGATCGACATGCTCGGGTGGATCCCGGTCCAGGTCCAGATAACGCAGATCCGCTCCGGTGATCATGGCGATGGCCTCTCCAGCCAGAGGCGCGAGGGCGTCATCGTCGCAGTACTCGAGCAGCCAGGGGACGCTGGCGGTGTCTCCGAATGCGCCGATGGCGATCACGGCCAGCCGGCGATGGTCTGCGGATGCCGCCAGTTGGCGAATCATCGAACGGGCAGCATCCGGTGGACTTCGGCGTACGGCCAGCTCCAGCACTTCTCGGGCCTCGGCCGGCGCCAGCCTGGGGACCATCGAGAACAGGCGGGCCGCTGCGGTTTCGTCGCCCCGCAAGGTGAGGCTCCAGGCGGCTGCGGCCGCACAGGTGGGGTCAGGGTCGGATCCGGAGTCGATTTCATTCAAGGCCTGCCGGACCAGCGGCAGCAAGGAAGGGTCGCCACAAAGGCCGATGGCGCGCAGGCCCTGCGCCCGCACGCTGCCGTCCGGATCCGCCGTCCACTGATGAATCATCGCCCCGTCCATCACGGCCGGTGGCCCCATCAGCGCCGAGATCAGCGTCGACGCGCGACTGCCGATGGCGCGGTGCTGTGCCACTGGAGAGGCCGCGAGCCGCGCCGCCAGCGGCTGCATGCGGGCCGGCAGGCCCCAGGCGAGTGCCGCTGCCACCGCCTCTGGTCCCTCGGGCGCGGTGAGCGCGACGGCCACGGCATCCCGCATCGCGCCTGGGTCTCCGCTGTCGAAGGCGCAGCGTGCCAGGACAAACAGTGATCCGGGTTCCTCCGGATCCGCGGCGCGCTGAGCCGCCCTGAGCCCTTCTTCGACCGCGACGCGCAGGCCCGCCAGATGGGCCTGCAACCGGGCATCGAGCCGTTCCAGATGCGTCAGCCGGAAATGCGGCGCGTGCACGGCCGCTTCGCGCTGCCGCCACAGGAAGGCGGCCTCACTGGCATGTTCTTCGAGCACATGGCGGCGCACCAGCGAGCTGAGTTCGCTCGGGTTGAAGCCCAGGACCGGCGCTGAGATGGACATCGCGCCGGGCTCAGTTCAACTGCACCGAGCCGCCCCGGATGCGGTTGGTTTCTTCGGCCTGGCTCACGATGATGTCGGCGCTGAGGGTCAGTCGACCGTCTGCGCCCAAAGTGATGCTGGAACGTCCGCACTTCAGGATCAGTTCACCAGTGGCCTGCAGGGTGAGCCGCTGGCCATCGACCTGGACATCGACCGACGGATGGGTGGCCTTCAGTGTGTCCGCGCTGACAGGCGCGCGGACGACGCCCATGACGATGGGCCTGGCGGGATCGCCTGCCTCGAAGCTGAGCACCACGTCCTGGCCGATGTGGTCCGGGAACAGATCCACCGTGGTGCGGGCAGGGACCGCTGCCGCGGTCGGCTGGCCGTCGAAGGTCACCAGCGCGCAGCTGCGGCCGTCCGTCAGGGCGAGCAGGCGGCCCACCAGGGTGACGTACGGAGGCAGCGTCCGGACCGCGCTTGCCGAGCGCAGAAGCTCGGAGAACGCATCCTCCGAAGCCGAAGCCGAAGCCGGCCTCAGCGCAGGCGCAGGCGCAGACGCAGACGCTGGCGTCGACATCGAGGTCGACATCGGCTGTGCGACGTCAGTCGTCTCCAGATCGCGGGTCGGGGACAGGTCCTTGAGGGCCACGGGCTTCTCCTGTAGCGGACCATGATGCCCCGCGACGCAGGAGCGGGATGCTGACTTTCGTCACTTTCGTCACATTTGCCGGGGACGTTGGCCGGGGACGTGGGCCGGTGACCTGCGCCGGGAACATCGTCTGGCGAATTGGGCCCCCAAACGAAAACAACCTCAGGCGACGAATCGCGCTGAGGTTGTGAGGCAGCTAGCGAGCGGGGGCTCAGCGCATGAACTTGCCGTCGGTGCCCACCATGGACAGGTCGGTGTAGTCCAGGCCGGTGTGATCCGTCGGCGAGAACGACACTTCCAGCCCGCCGATATCGACCTTGCGCATGCCTTCCAGGGCATCACGCAGCTTCTGGCGGGTCGGATTGTTACCGGCACGGCGCAGCGCTTCCACCAGCACCTTGGCAGCGGCATACCCTTCCATCATGGCGGGAGTGATGTCGCCCTTGCCCTTGGCCTGGGACATCTGGGCCGCCTCGGTCACGATCTTGCTGGCCTTGGAGCGTTCATACGGGAACACCTGGGTCACGATCACCCCGCGTGCGTTCTCGCCCAGCTCCTTCACAAAGCCCTGCGCGGCATTGTTGGACAGGGTCACGATCTGTGCCTTGGAGCCCGCCGCGCGAATCGCGGCAATGCCATCGGCCACTGCTTTGCCGGAGCCCAGGAAGAGAATGGCCTGTGCATTGCTGGACACAGCGCTTTGGGCGGCCACCTTGAAGTCCGGCTTGGCCCGATCGAACTTGGCCGAGAAGGCGGCCGTCTTGTTCACCGCGGCCAGACCATTGTTGGCGCCAATGACCGCATCCGCGCCAAACGAGTCGTCGACCTGCACGATGCCGATGCGCTCGATGCCGATCAGACTCAGGTGGCGCACCGCGCGTTCTGCTTCACGCTGATAGGTGGCCCGCACATTGAAGATCCACGGATTGACCGGGAAGTGCAGCAGGGACGCGCCGGAGGAGGGCGCAATCAGCGGCACATGATGCTGGGACAGCAGCGGCATGATCGCCTGGTTGTGCGGCGTGCCGCGGGTCAGGAACAGGGCCAGCACGTTGTCGCCGGTGATCAGTTTCTGTGCATTGGCTGCAGCGGTGGGCGGATCGAACTTGTCGTCCATCGACACCAGCTTCACCGTCTGCCCGTTGACGCCGCCAGTTGCATTGATGGAGTCGAGATAGAGCTTGGCGCCCTCGGTCGTCTCCGTCACGCTTGCGGCCACCGGGCCGCTGAATCCGGCCGTCTGGCCGATGAGGATGTCCGCCTGCGCTGCGAGCGGCAGCACGGCGAGGGCAATCAAGGACAGCAGTTTCATTCGAGTCTCCCTGGGGATGGATGTTTATGGGGCGCATGCTCGGTCCACTCGTTTGCGGGCCCTCCAGGGATTCCCCTAATGTCATCATCGCGTGTGACAAAGTGCGCGGTTCGTTGCGAAAGCGCTTGCAAGAACGGGGGTATTACCAACGGGTTGTGAGCAGGTGTAATGGGCCGGGCGCATCCATCATCCTGTCATCCAGCGTGAGCGGGCGGCTCGGCGGGGCGTATTTGTAAAGCTGTGGGGGCAGCGGGACGCCGGACACCCTTCACCGGTACATTAGAACGATTCCGGGGCACGCTCGATCCACGATCGCCCCCTCTGTTTCACAGCCTTGAAGCGCCATTGGCGGAAGCGTCGCCCCTGTCGGGACAAGTCCTCTCCAGGAGGTGTCTCATGACTTCCATGACCAAGACTGCGCTGGCTTCACGGCGTCCTGACCTGCAGGACAAACTGCTCCAGGTGGTGGACCTGCTCAATCGCCGGCTCGCCAGCGAGATTGCCAGCGAAGACATTGACGACTATGTCGCGCTGCATTGGCTGGAGTGGAACGGCGGTGGCCTGCGGTTGACCACCACTGGCGAGAACATTTGCAAGCAGATGCGGGCGTTGCTGGCCAAGACCTAGGGGCTGCGCTGTCAGATCACCCACTGCGACAGGATCAGCCCCAGCACGACCCATCCCAGCGCCGTCATGACGGCCGGGATCAGCAGTGAACGGCGGCGATATTGCGGCCCATAGGCTGCGATGATCTGGCGGCTTTGCGCCTGGGCGCTGGCGAAGTACCAGATGGCCGTGAGGCTGGCCAAGACGAAGAGATTGGCGCGGAATCCGACCAACCAGCCCGGCGCAATGACATGCAGCATGAGCACGCAGAAGCCGGTCGCTGCGCCGGCCAGCAGCAGCCAGAACCAGCGGGAGAAGCCGCCCGATCTGGCGCCGAGCGCACGCGCATTGGCCATCAGCACCCATGCACCAAAGACGGGGCTGAGCAGGAAACTCAGCAGCGCCGCGCGATCCGGATTGAACAGCAAGGCCGGCTGTACTGCTGCGGCGGCGGGTGCGGGCGAAGCGTCGTCTTCCAGCGCATAGGCGCCCGATTCAAAGGCGGCCTGGGCTTCCCGCGCCGCCGTCACTTGAGATGCGGGCACCAGGACACCGACGGCGTGGAACGATTGGCTCACCCAGGGATTGCCCTGGCCGGTATTGGAGTCGGTCACCACCGGCGTTAATCCGGCCGACAGAAGAATGCCGTGCAGCACGTGAGCCTCCGCCGGCGTGGCGAAAGCGGCAACGCGAACGTAGTCCTCGGACGTTCCGGACGTTCCGGACGTTCCGGACATTGCAGGCACGGGCCCCTCCTCGGAGGCGGCGGAATTTTGAATCGGCTCTGCGGCCGTATTGGATGTTGTCATGACGGTTCTCCCTTCGGGCGCGCACCATAGCATTGGCACGCCCGTCCGAGGAATCGTCAAAATCAGTTGGCGTGCCGACCTGTCAACTCTTTGGTGTTTTGAGGCTGGATGCCGTCAGATAGGCGCCTGTCCCAGCATCACCGTGATCAATGCCACGGACAACGCCATGGCGCCGAGGTAGAGCCCCCAGGCGCGGCGCCGAGAAGACGGGGCGTCAGGACGGGCGTCGGCCATGGCTCGCTCGGTGCCGTCCACCCCCCGTGCCAGCATCGCGCCCGTGGCCCACAAACCAAACGTGACGACCGCAGCGGCCAGCAAATTGATGGCCTCGCCGAGGTCATCTGCGGCATCCAGCCACGTCGCCGTTGCGGCGGCAGTCATCAGGAACAGGGTGATCGCCCGGCCAACATCGAGGGCGTCCATCTTCGACGCGAAGCGAGGCTGCCGCAGGCGGGCTTCATCCGGCGGCGCGAAGGGCGGCAAGCCCGGCGGTGCCCAGCCAGGCGACTTGAACAGCACCCGCAGGCGATCCAACCAGCGCGGCGTCGCCCGAGCGCGCTCGAACAGCTCGCCATACACCTGACCGATGGCGCGCAGCGGCGACCAGCTGTGCAAGGGTTTGACGGTGCCGTAGACACAGGGTTCCGTCTCTTCGACGAAGCTGCCGAAGAGGCGGTCCCAGATCACCAGCACCGCGCCGTAGTTCTTGTCGAGGTAGCCCGCATTCACCGCATGATGCACCCGGTGGTTGGACGGTGTTGAGATCACCCGGTCCAGCCAGCCCAGCTTGCCGATGAGCTCCGTGTGGATCCAGAACTGATAGAGCAGCACGAAGAGCCCGGCGCCGAGGTACAGATCCACCGGCATGCCCAGCAGCGCCATGGGCAGGAAAAAGGGTGCGCCCATCACCGCGTAGAAGCTCTCCTGACGCAGCGCGGTGGTCAGGTTGAAGCGCTCGCTCTGGTGATGCACCGCATGGGCGGCCCAGAAGAGGGCGCTTTCGTGGCTCACGCGATGCAGCCAGTAGTCGCAGAAGTCGTAGACAAGGATCGCCACGACCCATGCCCATGCGCCCGACCAGGTGGACGACGGGAGCAGCGCCACATGTGGCAGCGTGGCGGCATACAGGCCGGTCTGGAAGAGGGGGGTGACGGCCGCAACGGCCAGGCTCATCAGGCCCTGGCTGAGACTGCTCAGGGTGTCCGCCAGATCATGGGAGTCACGGCCCTGGCGGCGGCTCCACAGCCACTCGATGACCATGCAGAGCGCGAACAGCGGGACGGCGATCAGGAGGACACGGTGCATGGCGGGGGCTGACGGGAGCGGTTGGACGGTCCGAGGTGGGTTGAGCGGTTGAGCGGTTAGGCGGTGCGAGGTGAGTGGAGCGGAGCGAGCAGAACGTCGAGCGCGCCTCTTGTGTTCAGAACCGATACCAGAGGCTGGCGCTGAAGGTTTGCTGAGACTTCGAGGTGGTGAGCGGCGAATGCGCAGCATCACCGACCAGCCGGGCATTCAGCCACTGGCCACTGACCGACCATCGCGAAGAGAACTTGTGCTCGCCATTGAGTGCGATGCTCCAGTCCATCATCCCGCCCCGGGGTCGCCATTCGGGCAGGCCGCTGGCCAGGGCCTCGTGCGGGCCGATGCCGTAGCTGCTGCGCACATGCGCGGCGTTGGCTGCAGTCGCTGCAAGCGTCACCCCAAGGATGTCGTTGCCAATGGGAATGCCGGAGGTGAGACCGAGCTCCAACTGCTGACCGTCGTGATGCCGACCGCTGCCCCAGGACGCGCCCGATTGCAGCAGCAGCCAGGACGTGGCCTGCACATTGATAAAGGCCTCGGTGGTGATGCGGTTGCCGAGCCGGTCAATGCCTGGCGGCGTGACGCGTGAAGGCCGTCCGAACTGAGGCCACAGGCGCGCGCCCGCCTGCCAGGTCTTGGCGGACTCCGCACTGGCCAGCAGCGGGATCAGGTTCCAGCCCACGCCGAGGTCGGTGGAGACAAATGCGCCGTTGGGCGAGAGGTATTCCACCGCGGGCAGCACGTCTTCGCTTTTGGCGCGCGAGCCGGGCGCCGAGGGCCAGCTGCGGGTGGAGACACCGCCAGACCAACTGGATTCGGCCGGGGGAGCGTCCATCAACACGAGACTGCCGGCGGCCCAGGACGGAGTGACGACAGCCACGAGGACCGCGCAGAGCAGCGGCAACCGCGGAAGGCGGGGCAGGGCGATGGGAGGCGTGCGGCAGATCACGCGAAATTCTAGGACGCAAGGTCAGGGCGGACCTTGCTGCAGCCTGTCGACGGGCTGTCGTCAGGCCAACACGGGCCGCAATGAAATCAGGGGTGACGGCGACCCACGCGGATCAGCCCCATGGCGGCAAGTCCTGCCAGCAGGAGCCACGCCGCAGAGGGCTCCAGAACAGGGGGCGCGAGTGCATGGGCGTAGTCAACGCCGGAGGCGTTGAAGGCGGTGATGCCGGTCAGCAGTTCCCCACTGGCGGTGCGCACCTCGGTAATGCCGCCCCAGTAAAATCCGGCGCTGTAATCGGCACCGTACACCGACGACGCCGCCATGGTGCCCAGGTCGGTGTAGTTGCCCGCCGCGGCATTGCCCTCCATCATGGCCGACCATTGGAAGGACAACGGGTTTCCCAGCGTGAAGCGTGCGGTGACCCACTCATTCCAGAAGGGACGATCGTGGTAGTAGCCGCCTCCGGGCTCGATGCGCAGGACAGAGAGTCCGAGTGCAGTGCCCGCGGGCTGGGACGGGTCGTTGGCATCGGGTGCGTTCAGGGTGAAGCTGCTGGCCATCGAAGCATAGGCGCCGACGACGGAGCCCACGCCGTCGTCGGGATCCTGCAGCATCTGGCCGTCAGCGCCGCCGCCGCCGTTGGCGATCACATGAAACGTGACGGTCGCCTCGGTCCCGGCGACACAAGATGGGCATGTGATCAGGAAGCTGTCGGTCAATGCAGCCCGGGCGGTCGCCGACGTATTGACTTCGCCGACCAGTCCTCCGCCGCTGAGTTGCGCCCTGCCTGCGGCGTAGAGCTGCATGTAGCCGTAGCCCACATTGCCCCAGGCGGTGGATTGCACATGGCCCGTCAGTCCGCCGGATTGGCCCGAGAGAGCGGTGTGGGTGTAGAGACTGCCCGCGCGGTCCAGCGATTGGGGCGGGGGGGCATCCTCTCGCTGGAAGGTCATTGCGGTGCTGGAGACCGAGACGGACATCGTCGCGTCTTGCGCCCAGCCGCTGAGACTAATGAGGGACAGTGAGGACCCCAGGACGAGCGATATCCAGCGCCAGGGCTGGCAGGACCGGTTGCGGTGCATGAGAGACTCCTGGCCAGGGGAGAGACCTGGACGCTGTTCAAGCGTAGTCCACGTCGTGTTCGGCGGCAGTGACGGGATGTCGGCGATTTCGGTGTCATGGCGCGGAGCGGGACTTGCTCGCCACACAGGGCTCGGCAGCTGATCAGACAATTGATTAAGGAACCATGAACGCTTACCGCTATTTATTGATCGCAATCCTGTTGCCAATCTCGTGGCTCAGTTCCGCCGTGCACGCCGAGGTGCGTTGTCCTGAGCCGGCGGAGATCTTCAAGAGCTCCATGACCCAAGCGCGCGGGATCATGGACCGATCTTTTGCTGGGGCGTGGGACAACAACGACCTGGGTTGCGTTGATCCCTACATCAATCTCATGTCCTACGGCAAGCCAGGGATCTGTCGCGTCCGCGGATTGCAGGTGGATAGATTTACCGCCTTCGGCTTTGAGGGCGGCGATCCGATGGTGGGCGTGGGGTATACGGTGAGCTCAGTGCATGTCGGCCCGTCTGGCAATCTGCCGTCTCCCAGTGATGTAGGCCTGGAGGGAATGGAGCCAGTGGACGCCGTCCCCGAGACATTCAGCCACATCGGTGCCAAGGATCCTTCGGCCAAGCTTTACCTTTCGCGGGCTAAAGACATCTACATGGAGGTGAGTCGCCCGCCGTCTTCGGACGGCATTGAGATTCGCGTCTTCAACGTTGTCGAGTTTGAGCGGCAGAAGGGGGCCATCGAGCGGTGTGCCAGGCAGGCTGGGGCCTGGCGGGATTGACCCTTGAAATTCGTGTGCTAAAAGCCTGGCGCCGCACGCCATTGAATCCCGAACGGGAATTCCTGCTGGGACAAGAAGGAAACAAAAACGTCTGCCACTTGATCGGTGCGGAACCATTCGTCGCTCTGCATGGCGATGCGGTTCTCCTTGACGATCAACAGCGTTCCGTCTGGAAATGCAATGTTGGGCGTGCCAGTGACGCCTCTGAATCGTTGGCCTACTTTTGCATCGTAGTATTCAAGCAAGCATGTGACGCCCCCTCCCAGGACTTGTACGTAGTCGCCTGACGTGTTGGTGAGCGAGGCAAAGGTTGAGCGGCCGACGGTTCGAAGCGAGGCTATGGAGCGCCGAAGCTGCGACTCCTTTGGAGTGTTGATGGGAGGTTTTCCTTGGCATTCGAAGAGCATGGCTTTGCGTCGGTTGGCGTGATGGGTGATTGCCGAGATTGCGGTTTTATCGCAGCTCTTGGACTCCGATCTTGGTTCCAAGATCGGCGGCTTTCAGGGCGAGGGGGAGGCGGGCTAGCTGGATGGATCAGCCGCTCAAAGTCGTCCGAAGCTGGCCCCGGGGCGTCACTAGACGCCCGCAAGGACCGAAGAGACTCGACGTAGAAACCACGTGCACCATCCGGGAAGCGGTCCGCCTGATGGAAATCCGAGGCGGCACCTTTGAGATTCACGCCCAGGAATTTTTCAGCAGCTTCCAGTGCAGTCTAATTTCAGGCTGGAACCGCAAACGCGCCTGGCATGACGATGGCGCGCAACAACGCCAGAATTTTTTTCATTGGCCCTCCTTCAACCAGACGCAAAGACCTTGAGAGTGCAGGATTCAAGCTGGACAACAGCGGGAAGTTCCATGTTCCTGTATGGAGCCGCTCGCCTCGGAGCAGGGGCCTCAGTCAAAGCGGGTTGGTGAAATCCAATTGGAATTTGTTCTTCAAACTACTCCTGAGATCCACGATCGGATCCACCTCGTTGTAGAGCTGCGAGTAAATCTGCAGCCGCTGATAGCTGCGTTGGCTCTCGGCATAGTCGAGAATCATTTGGGACGCGGTCGAGGCGGCGGCCACCGGATTGAAGATCGACTTCGATACATCTCCTGAAGACACCTTCGCCGAAAGAAGTCGGGGTGCACGGAAGTCCCCCTTTAGCATCGTGCCCCATGCGTCGTTCCATTCCCGGATGACATCACTCTTGCCCCTCACGGTTTTGGCGCGTCCCACTTCGTCCTGGAAATCCCGGCTCACCGTTCGGAGTTCCTTGTAGTCGTTTCGGAGGTTAAACAGGGTTTCGACGAGATGGTGAGGGCTCAAGGCCTGGTCGATCAGAAGCGTGAGAAATGGCGGGATGTTTTCGATATGGCCACTCGCCGTAACGCCCACTGATTCAACAATCAGCTTCAGCCGCGCCTGGTAGTGCGCGTCCAGCTCTAGATACTTGGCGTGGGAGAATGCTTGAACCAGTGCCTTGGCCGCTTCCTGGTTAGGGAGTTTGATGTCTCGCAGCGAGAGCGGTAGCAGCATGGCGCTGCCCGTCAGTTCCGCGACTTCATTGATCAGGCAATGCTGCCAGAGCCGGAGCTCTGCCATGGTCACGTCAAGGCGCGGTTCAAGGCTTTGGTAGTCGTCGCGGGACATGAACCCGGTGTGCTGCGAGAACCATTTGTAGTCTTCTTTCCGCAAGTCCTGCGCGAGCTCGACTGCCGAGAGGTTGAGGGTGACACCCGTGGCGAGGTCGTCCGAATGCTGGATCTTGTCGGGAGCAATGAACTCGAAGATGGTGCCAGAAGGATCCAGCGCCTTGATGGCGTCCTCGCTCCCGTATCGCGCCGGCAGCACCACCTGATCAAAGAGAACATAGGCGTCGACAAACGATGCAACTCGAGAGGCGAGCTCCGAGGACCAGGCGGATTCGTACTTTCGATCCATGGTCAGGTACAGGAAGGCGTCCACCGCCCAAAACGAGAGGGTTGATTTCCTCATGAACAAGAGCTCCCGGCGTACTCGATTCAAACACGTTGGCGGTCCCGGACGCACGGGCTTGATTATGGCGACTACGCCGGGTGCATTCAGGGCCCGGGATGAGCCCTCAGATGGCGAGTCCCCCTGCAATATGGATGGTCTCGCCACTGATGTAACCCGCTGCGCGACCAGCGACGAATCGGGTGCATGTCGAGAATGGCCTCGCGATCGGGCAGCTCTCCGGCAACGTCCTATGCCATGGCCGAGCTCGCGAGGTCGCATTTGCCTGCCTGTCAATAACTTATTTAGGTCACATAATGCACCTTGTAGTCCATGTGGGTCAGCACGACCTGGCGCCCGTACCCCAGAGATCCACAACCGATCCATCCGATCCATTCCGGATAGCCGACCCGCACGCCCAACGCCAGCTCACACCGCCCCATCCCCAGCGATACTCCCGCTCCAAACCAGAGACCAGGGAGGGTCCAGATGATGAAACTGCTGTGGGCGGTCTTGCCCGTCTTCGTCCTCGTGCTGCTCGTAGCAGCCGTCGCAGGTGCCAAGCAACGCAACCGCAAGGCCACCGGCGTACTGAGCGGCAAACGGCCGCTCACCAAACGCGAACAGGCCATGTATTTCCGCCTGATCCAGACATTTCCGGACCATGTCGTGCTCGCGCAAGTCGCGTTCTCCGCGATCCTGACCACCAAGGATCGGCCCACGCGCGCGACGTTTGACCGCAAGGTCTGCGATTTCGTTCTCTGTTCCAAGGCATTCGACGTGCTGGCCGTCATCGAGCTGGATGACGCCAGCCACAAAGGTCGTCAGGACGCCGACGCGAAACGGGACGCCATGCTTGCAAGCGCAGGTTATCGCGCCTGCTTCTCCTGATTCCTCACATGTTGCAGAACCTGCTCGTATTGCTCCTCAGCGTTGAATGACCCTCAACGCTTCACCATCGGCACTGACACCAAGATCGTGGAGATCGTCAGATCGCTCCGGTAGCTGGTGCGGACCTGGCGGGTCTCTTTGATCCACTGATCCCAGTCAATCTCGTCATCGTCCTCTTCGGTAAGGTCCGGTTTCCCGTAAGCCGTCAATGCGTCGTCGCGATTCATCACGGGTTGGTTGAAACGCCAGCGACACACCCTTGTCGCTGATTTCGACGTAATCCGTTCCCAGGTCGCGAATGTTCTTGGGTGACAAGTCCGCCACATTCCCGCCGTGGGCGGCGATTGCCGACACAAGCGCCTCATCGGTGTTGGTCAAACCAAGGAGTTCGTACAGGTTTTCAATCTTCATCATTGCCTCATCCACTTGTGAGCCGGCTCTGCACAAGCTTCAGAACCCGCGGGCAATGGTACTCACCTTCGAAGGACCGGCCGTGCCCCCAGCGTGGCCCATTGTTGGGCCCTCGGCGGCGTGCGCAGGGGTCTCTCCTCGCTGGCCCCCGCCGACCGCCCTTCTCCGCATCCCCGTCAGCTCGATCGCCGCCGGCGTGTCCGAGACGGCAGGCCCTGCCCGCAATCGCTGTGCAGCCGCCCTCACCGCGCCAAAGACAGCCGCGAGGCAGTCCGCATCCGCATGTCGTCCGACCCATTGCCCAACGCCTGTGGCAGCGCCCGCGAGCACCGCCATCAACAGGCTGCTGACCGTCGCCTTGAGCGCGTGCTCCGCGGCCAGGATGTGGGTTTGCGCCGACGCGTCGGCCTCTCCGTCGCCGCTGTTGCCCCCATCGGAGAGCCCCAATCCAGAGACCACGCCGATGTTGATCCCCATCAGCAGCGCCACCAGCGGGGTCATCACCAGACCGGTCACGGCGAGGGTGGAGGGCGCCATGGCCCCTTGCCCCAATCCTCGGCCGAATGCCGACAAGGACCGCACGGCGCCCCAGGACCAACGGGTGCCGGCTTTGGCTCGCTGGATCATCTCCGGCAGGTTGTCCTGCGTCAGCAGCTTGAAGTCCTGCGAACTGCGGCTATCCAGGGCGCGCCGGGTCAGCAAGGTCGCGGCGGCGCCAGAGAACAATCCTCCTCCGGCATCGCCCGCAAAATCGACATGGTCCCGAATGGCGCGGCTGACGCCTTGCGGATAGGCCGCGGCATACACCACCGATGGCAACACCGCCCGCAGCAGCGCATTCTTGGTGAAAGTAGCCAGAGCCGAAATGCCCAGCCGAATGCCGATATCCCGCGGCTCCGACGGTTTCATGGCATTGACCAGTGGACTGGTGGTGCCGCCCGAGCCCGCATACGACAAGGCCGACCGCATGGCTGAAGCGCCAGCGCCGGCCACCGAGTCGAAGTACCCGATCATCGCCCCGGCGACCGCCCCAAACGCAGCAGCGCCGCGAAAGCCGCTCTCCGCCCCCAGCAACACCGGCGCCAACTGCGGCCCGACGCCCCACAGAAACGCGGACATGCCGACCGGGTAGCCGACCTGCGCCAGCAGCCCGGTGCCGAAGGCCAGCCAGTCATCCCATCGGCGCGCGTGGCCGAGGAACTCCTGCACTTTTCCCGGTGTGTCGAGTTCGTGGTCCACCAGCACCACCGCGGCCTGCCGCAGTGCTTGCAGTGCTTCCTGTTCGTGGTCCTGCGACGACAGCTTGAATCGCTTCAACGCATCCATCAAGCCGGGGCGAAGGCTGTCGACAATCTGGCGGACATCCGGTTCGATGTCCTTGGCAGACCGAAGGGGTCGCGCGGTCACCAGCCCCTCGCCATAGGAACGGCGGACATCCGCCACCAGCGCTTCCAGCGCGGCACCCTCGCGGGCCTCCGTCCCATGCGACGCGTCGGCCAGACTGCTCAGATCCACGACGAAGCTCTGGATATCGCTGGGGCTGGCCTGAGACAGCGCTTGTCTCAAGCCGTTCGCGGTGAGGCAGATGTCCTCCGCCAATTGCTGCCTGGCGACTTCCACATCGGCGCGCCGCGCGAGGTCGCACAGCGTTTCCAGCATTCGCGAACGATCGGAGGCAACCTCTGCATCGGCGTGAACGGGCGGCTCGCCCCTCGCTTCCGAGCCCCACCCTGCCCTCGAGCATTCCCCCGAGCCTACCCGTGACTCGTTCCTTGAATCGATCCACGAGCCGCCTCCTGAACCGACCCGTGAATCGCATGGCGACGCGGACCTCGAGCCCGCCACTGCGTCATCCAGCGCTGCCAATGCGTCGCGCAGTTGCTCGTTCAGCACCCGCTGTGCCTGTGCCGTCAGCGCCTGCTCCAGCGACTGTGTTGCTGACGGGGAGAACTGTGGCGCCTGCACCCGGTGCAGCAGTGCTTCGCTCGTCTGCTGGATCTGGCCGAGCATCGGCTCCGCGCTTCCCAGCGCCAGGTCCCGATTCGTCCCGGTGCCCTGCCCTGACAACGGATCGGCCCACGCCGGGCCTTCCGGCTGAAAGCCCGCATTGGCATACCCATGCGCCGCCCCGTTTACCGCCACACCTCTCATCGTGACCTCCCTGCCGGGCACGTGCCCTGTTGCGGGTGAGTCAGGGCCGGTCCGACGGGAGTTCTTGCTGCAGGCGGGTCGCGGACTCCGGAGTTTCCTTTAAGGGTTTCTCCCTCACTTCACGAGCGGTCGCACGTTGGTGAACCCACCATCCACGGGAATGATCTGGCCGGTGATGCGACTCGCCTGCTCACTCAGCAGCCAGGCCATCACTTGCGCAACCTGCTGCGCCGATTGAACGCCGCCGAGCGGATACTGCTTCGCCGCGCCCTCACGCATCGCTGGCATGCTGAGAATGCCTGCCGTCATCGGCGTTTCGGTCATGCCAGGGGCCACCGCATTGATGCGGATGCCCTGGGCCGCATAGGTGGCCGCTGCACTGCGCACCAACGCTTCCACACCGCCTTTGGCCGCTGCAATCGCTTCATGATTGGCCACTCCGATCCGTGCCACCACGGAGCTGGCCAGCACCGCCGCCCCCGGCGTGCCCTTCAGCGCAGCGAGCCAGGCCTGCAGCATGAATACGGCGCTGTCCAGGTTGACCCGGATGAGATCCCGATACGTCTGCGGCTTGGTCCGGTGCAAGGGCGCGATCAGCGTGTTGCCGACACAGTGGGCCAGCAGACTCGGCGCGGCCCCCAGCCCGCCCAGACAGGTCTCCACCGCCGCTGCGGCGCCTTCCGGGGTGGTGACGTCGGCGGCAATCCGCAGATGGGCGTCGACGTCCGTCAGCCGTTCAACATCCCGGCTCGCCGCCGCAATCTGGAATCCCTGCGCCCGCAACTGGCTCGCCAAGGCGCGGCCGATGCCGCCGGAGGCGCCCGTGATCAGTGCAATCGAAGTCATGATGTCTCGTCCTGGTCGTCGTTGAATTCAGTGCGAAGCCGCCTCACCCTGCCGGGTCGAGACGGGGCGCCAGCAGATCGTCCGCCGTCTGCAGGCCTTTGACCGCGCGGCGCCACCATTGCGAAAAGCTGTCGCAGGGAAGTGGCACCTCGTGGAACAGCGGTGAATGCGGCGCCCAATCGACACGGCACGATGGCAAGGCCATTGCAGAAGCTGCCGGCGCGACCCACGGTCCGGTCCCGGGAGGCGGCTGCATGCAGCTGCGCAGATGCAAATCCCACTGGCCCTCGACCTTCGCGGCCTCGCACAAGATCGTGGCCAGCGTTGCCGCATCGGTCCACCAGCGGATCGGCGTCAGTGCCGCCATTCGCTCCTCCACAAAAGCCCAACGTGCGTCGCTCCACGGCCAGGCCTCATGGAAGTCTTTCAAATACACCCCCACGACGACGCAGTCCGGCGGAAGGTTCGCGGGCCGTCGACCCAGGCTCCACGGATGCACCAGCCACACCCGCTTTCCGGCAATGAGACGGGCATCCGGTGCAGTGACACCAAGGGTTGGGCCAGGGGCTCGGCGGAGCGCCGGCTCCTCGACGCCACCGTGGCCCGTTAACGCGGACGTTTCCGGTTTGGCTCGTCGCGAGGAAGACCGCGCCCAGGCGTCCAATGCGGCATACGACATGTCCACCGCCGTGCCAGGGCTGTGCCAGTCGGCCGGCGCATACCGCGCCACATTCTCCGCATTGAAGACATAAGGTTTGCTGCTGCCAGTGCCGGCCACCCATTGCCAGCTCAGGTGATTGCTCGCCAGATCGCCGTCCAGCAGATGCCCGTAGAGCCAATCCGCCCCGGCCCGCCAGTGCACCTTGCGCAGGTGCACGACGTAACTCGCCAACCACATCCGGGCATGGTTGTGCAGCGTGCCGGTGGCATAAAGCGTCTCGACAGCGCGGTCGATGACCGGCACGCCGGTGCGCGCCTGGCGGATGTCCTCGGGAAGGTCGCGTTCGTAGGCGCCCTCCGGCAGCGGGCCGGCATGCAGTGATTCCAGAATGCCGTCGCCCCGGTGCTCCCAGACATGCCGGAAAAATGCACGCCATCCCAGTTCGTAGACCAGCTTGTGCTGCACATCGAGCGGATGCCGTGCATTCACTGCGTCCAGCACCTCCCGCAGGCTGAGCATGCCGTGGGTGATGTAGGGAGACAGCCCGGTGACCGCACCCTCGAGGGCGTTGCGGGTGCGGGCGTAGGCGGACGGCTGCACCGCAGCCAGACGAGCCAGCGCGGCGTCCATCGTCGGCGGATGGCCGGCGGGGATCGTCACGGCTGCGCCGCCATGCCGCTCACCCTCGCCCTGACCGTCGATGCCATCGAGCATTGGATCCGCTTGATGCCTCTTGCGCATGGTGCGGCTCCCTCAGAAAGCAGCGTGCGGCTGCTCGACGGACAGAGGCAACGATCCGCGCATCTCGTCCACCAACGCCTGTGCGGACAGATAGGCGCCTTCCACGCCTTCCGTGCCATGCCCGGTGAAGAGATCTCCGCAGACGCCCAGCCCGAGTCGCTCATCCCACCAGTGATGGGGGGCCGGCGGCTGCGGATGCGCTGGGGTGCGGGACAGCGGCGGCAAGGCATAGCGCCAGCGATGCACCACCGCATGCAGCCATCGCACCCGGTGTCCCAGCATCACCTCCAGCGCCGTGCTCAGCTGGTGCTTCACCCAATCGGCGTCCTGCTCCAGGTTCAACCGACTCCATCCGGCGCGCGCATGCACCACCCACTGCGCCTGACCAGGATCCGCGCTGCGACCCGGTCGCCGGTCGTTCCGCATCACCCAGGCGAGCGGACCGGTTTCGGGGCGGGCCAGCGACCATTGCGCTTCCCGCGCGGGATCCTGTGCCTCGACCGTGGCGACGCCCATCAGGGTCCAGCACGGCTGCATCGGAATGAGCGACGCGTAGCGGGCCCAGTCGTCGCGCAGGCCGTTCAGCAGCGGCGCCGCCTGGGCCGGTGGGATGGCGAGCACCACTGCGTCGAAGGTGCCGGCCAGGACCTGACCGCCCGCATGCACCTGCCACCCCTGCTCCTGCCGCGTCAGCCGGTCGACCGGGGTGCTCCACTGCGTCGCCACGCCGGCCAGCAGGTGCCGACAAAGCGCCGGCATGTCCGGCGTCACCACCCACAGCGGACCCGCCCCTTCCAGCGGCAGACTGTCCGGCGCCCAGTCCGGCACCCAGGGCGCCACGATGCCCAGCCCTTGCAAGCTTTCGACAAACCCTCGAAAGGCATCGCTCGCCGCAGTGAACCCCAGGGCTCCATGGTCCAGACGCGCGCGACCGGTAGTGCCGTCGTCCTGGGTCCACTCGAACCGCCGGGTCGCCAGCCGTCCGCCCGGTCCTCGTGACTTGTCGAAGACCTGCACCCGGTGACCGGCTTTCTGAAGCGCCGTGGCACACGCGGAGCCCGCCAATCCGGCACCGATGACTGCAATTGAAGCGGGTTTCTGTGTCAACATGAGTCAATGCTAAGGGTTTTGCCCACATAAATCGCTTCATTGACCCCATAATTCGTTCAGACGCTGACTCCAACGCGATTCAAAAGGAGGACGACATGTCCGAACCGACACCATCGCTGACACCGCTCACGGCCACCAGCGAAGAAGACGTCTCCCTGCGCCGCAGCGGTGCCGTGGCGCGCATGCTGCGTATGCCGGTCGCCACGCTTCGGGTGTGGGAACGTCGCTATGCCCTGACACCGCCACGCTGGTCGGCGGGCGGGCAACGCTTGTACTCGGCCGACGATGTGCGCCGGCTGGCCTTGATCAAGCAGCTTACCGAGCTGGGCCATGCCATCGGCAGCCTCGCGCCGCTCGACATGGCGCAGTTGGAAGCGGTGGCGGCGACCCACGTAGGCGCCATGTCGGTCGCCACCCGCAAGGAACACGGGCCCCGCGGCCTGTCCAGCTCGCCGCGCCCGTGGCGGGTGGTCGTCATCGGCTCGGCGCTGGCGTCCCGCTTGGAGCGCCCGTCCCTGCGGCGTCGGCTGGGCCGCACCGTCGAGTGGCTCGGTCCCTTCGACACCATGGCGCAGGCTGGCGAAGCGGTGCACCGGGACGACATTGATGCGCTGCTGATCCATCAGCCGCATCTGCACGCCGGCTGGCTGGCGGAGCAGGAAGCGGCGGCACCCAAGCTCATGGGCACGCCAATGGCGGTGCTCTACGTCTTTGCGGCCGATGCCGTCTGTGAATCGCTGGCGGCAGTCGGCACCACCCTGCTGCGGGAACCTCAGCCGGATGTGGTGATCGGACAATGGCTGCGACAGTTCGCGATGGAGACCGGAGACGAGGCGGAGGCCTCGGTGGACACGGGGATTGGGACGCCGGCGCCGCGCTCGTCACGCCGCTGGGACGATGCGAGTCTGGTGGCCTTTGCCAATCGCTCGTCGACGGTGGCCTGCGAATGTCCACGGCACGTGGCGGAGCTGCTGATGCAGCTCTCGCATTTCGAGACCTACAGCGCCAACTGCGAGAACCGGGGTCCGGCGGATGCTGCACTGCATGCCTATCTGAAGCAGACGGCGGCTGAGGCGCGTGCGCGGTTTGAAGACGCGCTGGAGCGGGTGGCGCAGCATGAAGGCTGGCCGTTGCCAGCGCCAGCGGCCGGGCCCCAGGAGAGCGCCCACCCCAATGCGCCCTCCCCGACCGCGCCGTCGCCGCTGCCGGGGTCCAGCGTGTTTGCACCGATCCGTTAGGACCGGACGCTCCGCCCGCTCCTCCCGGGGCGGGTCATCGATTCAATCAGCGCCCCGGGCCGCCGCCTGAGCAGCCGCCTGGGCCTCGCGATGCGCCTGGATCTGCGGCTCCAGCGCCGCCCATCGCGCAAGGGCGTCCGCCGACCAGACCTCAGCCGGCTTGTAGAACGCTTCAAAAACCCGCGCATCCGCCGGCAGCGTCACCCAAGGCTGCTTGCTGCTGGTGAAGATGTGGACATCCGGCGGGCACCGGTCCGGCTCGTCAAGGGTGCCGACGCGCACAAAGCGGGTCACCGGGCCCGATCCCGCATAGTGACTCCAGACGGCCACCCGGCAGTGCGGGCACCGTGCAATCTGCTGGCCGGCGCCGCTGGCAGATGGTGTGTCGACCAGCTCCGGCGTATCGCCCAGGCACTCCACCCGGTCTGCTTCAAGCACCGCATTGAGCGCAAACGATGCGCCGGAGCCGCGTTGGCACCAGCGGCAATGGCAGCAGTGGACGATCATGGGCGCCGCCAGCAGTCGATACCGCACTCGGCCGCAATCGCAGCCGCCTTCCAGAATGTCACTCATGATGGGGTTCCGATGGATCTTTCGGGATGATCGCAGACGATGGTTGCCGCAGGCACGCAAAACGTGCATCAACGCGTGAATGGCAGCGCCACGCCCAGCACACCGAACATGCCCCCGCAGACGCGGTTGAAGGTGCGCCCGGTCCTTTGCAGCCAAGGGCGGATGCGGAAGGCCAGCCGCACGAGTCCGTACTCCACCAGACCTTCGACCAGTGCAAAGGTCCCGGCCATCCAGATGAACTGCATCCAGAGGCTGCGGGACGGATCAATGAACTGCGGCAGGAAAGCGCCGTAGAAGAGCAGCACCTTCGGATTGGAGACCGCCGCGAAAAGGCCTTGGCGAAAGAGCGTCCAGCGGGCTGCGTCCGCCCCGCTCCCGGAGGCCACCGGCGTGAGGTCGACCGCCGGCGCGCGCCAGAGCTTGAAGCCGAGCCAGCAGAGATACAGACCTCCGATGACCTTGAGCGCCGTCAGCGCTCCGGAGATCGTCTGAAGCAAGGCGCTGATGCCCAGCATGGACAACCCGATCAGCGAAACGAAGCCGACCGCGCCGCCCAGCACGGTGAAGCTGGCGCGCCGATGCCCGTACAACGCGCCATGGCTCAATACCAGGAGGCTGTTGGGGCCTGGCGTGAACGATAGGCCCACGACGGCCAGCAGGTAGATCAGCCAGGTATGCAGCGCCATGAAAGGTCCTGAAGTGCTTGCAAATCCGATTGCCAGTGGACGTTGGCTCCTGCGGCGATCGGGTCAGGCGCCTACTGTGCCACAGGACCCGCGCCACTCCGCGCGCCTTCGCCGCGGCCGTTGGCCTCGCCCTCCCGCGCCCGCTGACGCCAGAAGGCGACATCCAGCGTCTGACGAATGCCGGTGCGCTCATTGATCAGCCACAACTGCTGCCCGTCCGGGCTGACGCCTGCCACCTCGCCGGTCACCCGCCCCGCCGACACCCGGCGTCCGACCGCATTCCCCGGAAATGTCGCCTCGCCCGCCAGACTCACCAGCGGCACCACCGCGCGTGCATCCTGCGCCAGCCGCTGGCGCTGCACGATGGGCGCCAGCAGCGGGTTGGTCAGATCACCCGCCGACAAATACAGCACCACCTTGGCCTGTGCGCGGCTCAAGGCCACATTGATCAGCCGCTGCGCTTCTTCGGTCTGCAGAAAGGCTTGCCGCCCATCGGCCGGGTCGAACAGCACCACCGGCGCTTCGCTGCCCTGGGCCCTGTGCACCGTGCTCACCCGGACGGCATCCGGCACGCCATGTGTCTGCATGCAGTGGCGGATCAGCGCCCGCTGGGCCCGAAATGGCGTCAGCACGATGATGTCCTGGGGCGACCAGTCACCGCTCTGCAAGGCCGCCGCCACCGCCGTCGCTGCCGCTTCCGCCGATTCCCGCCGCACCGGGCCTCGCGCATCGGCGGACCAGCCGCCATCGCGGGAGACCGAATGCACATGCACATGCTCGTCCGGACCGATGGCGCCAAACGCCCGCTCCCGCGCGGCGCGCCACTCCGGAGACTGCTGCGCTGCCTCCGCGACCCGCAGAACACCGTCATAGAACAGGTTGCTGACCAGATCGCCAATGGGAGCGGCCATCCGTGATTGCTCATCCAGCATCGCGACCGACGGGCCCCGGCGCGGCATCTGCGCAAAGGCGGAGCGGCCCAGCCAGCGCCGCGCCTCGCGGTCGGTGCTGCGCAGCACCGGCGAGAGCTGCTGAGGATCGCCCGCAAACAGGCGGGCCCGCCCCAGCGGCATCAGGATCAGCGCATGCGCCAGGCTCACCTGGCTGGCCTCGTCGAACACGATCAGGTCGAACGGGGGCTCACCATCGGTCGACAGCTCACGCAGGGTTTTGAGGGTGAACGCCGCCCGCGTGGTGGTCATGCTGGCCAGTCGGCAGCGCTGCAGCACTTTGAGCGAGGAGGCCCGCAGGTCATCCCGCAGGTCTGCCACCCGGTCGGCCCAGGTTTTGAGCGCCGCGGCATCGCGGGCGGCGGGACGGGCAGCTTCCGCCCGGGCCAGTCGGGCGATCAGGTCGTGGTCGCCGGTGGGAATCAGATGCTCCCGGCCCGCGTACGCGGCCGCATCGAAGCGCGTGCCCAGGCGTTGCACGAACGGACGCAAAGCCTCGCGACGGCCTTTGTGGAGCGCCTTGTCCACCGCGACGGTGGCGACATCCACCGCCTGATTGGTGGTGGATAGCAGCAGCACCCGCGCCTGCGGCCGGCGCTCCAGATATTCCGCCAGCAGCACGCCGAGCGTGGTCGTTTTGCCGGTGCCCGGCGGACCCCACAGGAACGCGCTGGTGTGCTGCACCAGGGACAAGGCCCGTCGCTGTGCGGGCCTCAGCCATCGGAACGGCGCGCCGGTCAGCGGCTCTCCGGCTTCGGAGGCGTTGGGGTGCTGCAGATCCGGCAGCGCCGCCAGCGCCTGCTCCGCCCAGGGCGTGTCGGCCCAGGCATCGGCCACCGCATTCAGGAACCGGGGCGGATAGAGCCGGATCAGATGGTCCGGCCCGGGCGGCGGCGCGGAAGCGTTCTGCAGCACCAGTTGGTCTTCTTCCGGCACGACGGCCAGGACGCTGGCGCCGCCTTTGCTCGGCAGCCCCCACCAGGCGGAGGCGCCATCCAGGCTGTCGTCCAGCAGGGCCTGTGCGGAGGCCTGCCCCGGACGCTGCCCCTCCGCATAGACGTAGCCCGGCTCCAGAGTCACCCGCCAGAGCGACCCTTCGCGTTCGGTGTGCAGCACCTTGAAATCGTAGAACTCGGGCGTGGCCGACAACTCGGCCTGCAAGGCCGCGCGGACGTCGGCAAGAGACATGGTTCAGACAGCAACGAGCGCACAGCGCGACAGCGCCGGGGCGCACGTGGACAACGTGGAATCGGGGCCGCGACTATAGCGTCTGGGGACGGGCGGATTGGCGCAGTCGCAGCGGCTGAACGCGCTTCATTGGGCCCTTCAGCGTGAGCTCCACAGGGCGCTTAATTGAGCACTCCTGGAAGTGCTCCATGTAGCGCGCCCCGTCGTGCTCACCGTACTGCTTCAGTTGCGATCGTGCCTGCGCGCCAGCCGCCGTTCGCCGGGGCCGGCGGAAGCTCGGTCTTCGCCAGCAGATGCCCTTGGCTCAACGCGCTCCGTTGGCGAATCGCGCAGCGGCGCAGACGCTGCCGCATTCGGCGCCGGCAGCGGCGAGGTCTCCACCTGCGAGGCCTGCGGATTGGGAGTCGGCGCGGCATCCGGGCTGGCGCCCACGGTGCCGGACTGCCTGCGACTCGGCGGCGCTGGGGTGGCCGCCGGGGCCGCAGTCCCTCCGTTGGCGGCCGCAGCCGGTTCCGGCGGCCGCGTCTGCGCAATGGCGGCAGCAGCAACGACAGCCACAGACATTGCAAGCGCGGCAGTGCTGAGGTGTTTCATGGTGAGGCGCCCCGGATTGGGTGAACTCCGATGCGAGTAGGCGGCAATTGGCGCTCCCATGTCCACCTCAGGGTCTTGGACGCCACTGGTCGATGGCGAACTGCCGGGTGGTCATGGCCCGCGCCAGCGCAGCGTCATGGGTCACCAGCCAGAGCGCCATCCCCTGCCGGGCCACGGCCTGCAGCAACACCTCCGCCGTACGCCGTTGGGACAGCAGATCCAGTCGGGAGGTCGGTTCGTCCGCGAACACAAAGGCCGGCTGAACCAGCAGCATGCGGGCCATCGCCATGCGTTGCAGTTGTCCGCCCGAGAGCTGATGCGGTCGGCGGTTCAACAGTTCCCCGCTGAGATGCAGCAGATCCAGCCAGACCTTCACCTGCCCCAGCGACTGCCCATGGCGCCGCGCCACATCCGCCAGCGCCTGTCCCAGCGATTGGGTCGGCGCAAAGCTCGCCAGCGGATCCTGATACAGCTTCTGGCAGGCATGGGGCGCCAGACCGGCATGGCGGACCACCCTTCCTTGCGTCGGCTGGCGCAGCCCGAGCAGCAGATTGCCCAGCGTGCTCTTGCCGCTGCCGCTGTCACCGATCAGGGCGCAGCGGCTGCCGGCCTGGATGCTCAGGTCCACACCCTGGAACAGCCAGCGGCCGCCCAGGTGATGGCCGAGCGCTTCGGCGCGCAGGAGGTCGGTGCCGGCAGACAGAGGAAGAGGTCGGGACTCGGTCCGTGCCGCCGCCGTCCTGTCGACCGAGCCCGGGTCCCCGGAAGGCCCCGCCTGCGTCGCCGTTGCGAGCCACTGGCCTTCAAAAGACGGCCACGACTGCGGATCTGCCGCCACCAGATCCCGCGTGAACGGATGCGACGGATGGGCCAGCACCTGCGCAGTGTCGCCCCACTCCACCACCTCGCCCTCGCGCAGCACCATCAGCCGGCCACCGAGCTGACGCGCCACGGCCAGGTCATGCGTCACCAGCACCACCACGCCTTCGGGTCCGGCCGCGGTCACGATGCTGCGCAGCGCCTCATCCCGCCAATGCGCATCCAACCCTTTGGTCGGCTCATCCGCCAGAATGATGCGGGCGCCTCCCGCCAGGGCCACCGTCGCGGCTGCCCGCTGCGCCATGCCACCGGACAGCTGCCACGGATGCTGCGATGCAGCCGCTGCCAGTCCGTGCCGGTGCAAGCCTTCGGCGGTGCGCTGCCGGGCCTGCGCGGCCGTCGCACCGCCCACACGCTGGTGCACCTCGGCCAATTGCGGCGCCAGGCGGCGTAGCGGGTCCAGCGCCACGGACGGCTCTTGCGGCAGCAACGCCAGATGCCGACCCCACAAGGCGCGTCGGGCCTGCCGGTCGTTGGCGGCGCTGCCCTGCCCCGCCAGTTCGATGCGCCCCTGGGCGTTCAGTTCCGGCGGCAGGTCGCCGAGCAGGGCCCGCAGCAGGAGCGACTTGCCCGCGCCGCTCTCGCCCAGCAGCACCAGCCGGTCGCCTGGATGGAGGCACAGATCCGGCAAGGTCGCCAGCCGCTGCGCGCCGATCCGCACCACCAGTCCCTGGGTCCGCAGAAGCGGAATGGCTGTCGACAGCGGTGCGTTCCCGCTTTTCTCCGTCACAGCCGCGCTCATGTCCGCTCCTCGGTGGCCATCATCAGCCCCAACACCAAAGCCATCAGCACCGCCACCGGCGCGGCGATGAGCCACGGCGCTTCGTCGTAATGCGGCAGGTATTCCGTCAACATCAACCCCAGTTCCGGCTGCGGCGGTTGCAGGCCGACGCCGATGAAGCCCAGAGCCGCTAACGCCAGCACCGCCTGCGCCACGCTCAGCGGCAGCAGCCGCGCCAGCATCGGCGCCACGGCTGGAAGCAGATGCCGCTGCAGCACCCGCCACGTCGGCAGTCCCAGCAGGCGGGCCGCTTCCACCGCCGGCCCGGCCAGCACCGGGCGGGCCTGAGCACGGCAGACCCGGAAGTACTCCACCCACATCGACAAGGACAACCCAAGGTACAGCGCCCAGAGCGCTCCTGGTGCCAGCGCCGAGACCAGCAACACCAGCAGGAGACCGGGAAGGGCCAGGGTGGCGTCCGCGGCCATCACCAGCAGACGCTCCACCCAGCCGCCCCGCCACGCGGCCAGCAGCCCCAACAACGCGCCGGGCACGGCGGCGCAGAGCGTCGCCACCAGCCCCGTCCCGAGCGAGAGTCGCGCAGCATGGGCCAGACGAGCGAGCACATCCCGACCGAGCAGATCGGTGCCCAGCGGATGGGCCGCCTGCGGCGCGGCAAGACTGTTGCGCAGCACCTGGGTGGCCGGGTCGATGTCCCGCAGGACGGGCACCAGCAGCGCCAACAGCGCCAGCCCACCCAGCACGGCGCAGCCTGCTGCGCGGCGGGACAGGACACGCCCCCACACACCGCGGCTCAGCCCAAGCTTGTCGCCAAACGACGCGCGCAATGCAGCATCGGTCGCCGGATCGCGGGCCGACGAGTTCTGAATGGATGTCATGCCTGCACTCCCCCGTTGTTCGTCTGCCGCGGATCCAGCCACGCCTGCAATGCATCCAGCAGCAGATTGAATCCGATGAACAGCAGCCCCATGCACAAGGCCGCGCCCTGCACCACCGGCACATCGCGTCCGAACACCCCATGCACCAGCGCGTGGCCGATGCCGGGCCAGGCAAACAGCGACTCCACCACCACCGCGCCCTCCGCCAGCACCACCGCCTGCACGCCCATGTAGGCCAGCACCGGCAGTGCGGCATGTCGCAGCGCATGGCGCAGGTCCGCCTGACCGTCGCTCAAGCCCTTCGTCCGGGCGAATCGATGGGACGGCAGCGCCCGCGCGTCTTTCAGTGCCTGCGACGCGACCCGCGCACAGCCCGCCGCCAGCGGCAAGGCCAGCGTCAGGGCGGGCAGCAGCCAGGCGCCGTCCTGGTGGGTGCCTGCGGCCGGCAACAGCCCCAGATGCACCGCGGCCGCCAGCATCAGCAGCACCGCCATCAGGAAGGACGGCGTGCCTCGCAGCACCACCGTGACGCCCGTCAGCGCCCGGTCGGCCCATCCGCCGGGTGCGCGTGCGCTCCACCAGGCCGCCGGCAACCCCATCAGAAGCGCCAGGGCCAGCGCGGCACCGGTCAGTTGCAGCGTGGCGCCGAGATGCCCGGCCAGTTCCTCCCAGACCGGCTCTCCGGTCACCAGCGATCGGCCCAGATCCAGCGTCAGCAACTGCTGCCACCAGCCCAGCAGCGCCTGTGGCCAGGCCTGATCCAGATGGAGCTCCTGCCGCACCTGCGCCGCCGCGGCCGCACTCACCAGGTCATATCCATAACGACCCGCCGCCACGCGGGTGGCCATGTCGCCGGGCAGCGACCGCATCATTGCGAAGCTGAGGGTGCCCACCAGCAATGCCAGCGCGACCACCTGCCCGCCGCGTCGCAGCAGCAAGCCGGTCCAGCGTCTGTGTTGATTCCACGTCATGTTGGTTGTCCTTGATTCCATCGCAGCGCCGTCAGGCGGTAGCTGCGCTCCAGCGGGTCCAGCACCGGCTGCTGCAGCCGGGGGCTCACCGCCACATGCTGGCGATACCAGGCGATCGGCACCACCGGCAGTTCACGCTGCAACTGCCCGACCACCTGATGGCGCCACTGCGCCGCGCGCTCCGGGGGTAGATCACTGTTGAGCCGGGTCAGCGCCTGCGCGGTGTCCGGGGCGTCCCATCCCATCGCGCCCCAGTCGCTGCCGCCGGGGCGGAAGTCCTGCCACAGCGACGCCGTCGGATCGGGCGCACTGGCGTAGTTGCGTGCCATCAGCGCCATTTGCAGGCTTCCGTCGCGATGGCCCAGCGGAATGTCACCGGAATTGCCGATGGCCACCCACACCGGAATCCCCAACTGCCGCCACTGTTCCTGCAGCGCGGTGGCGACGATGGGCAGTTCCGGCCGGTCCGGGAAGGTGCGCAGCGTCAGGGCCACGGGGCGGCCAATGGCGTCCTTCCAGGTCTTTCCGTCCGGCGTTTGACGCCAGCCGGCCGCCATCAGGCGCTTCCTGGCCTCGGCCAGATCGAAGGCCAGCGGTGGCAGGGTCGGGTCATGCCAATCCGGCAAGGTGGGCGGCAGCAACTGTGTTGCCGCGAGGTCCGGTTCGCGAAGCACTGCCAGCGCAATGCCCTGCCGGTCGATGGCCAGACTCAGCGCCTGCCGCACCCGCAAGTCCGACAGGGGCGCCGCTCCGGCGTTGAGCTTGAGGGCCATGACGCGCGGCACCGTCACGCTCGCCAAGCGCGCCGCGCCGGCCTGCCGTCGCCATTTGGCAAGGCTCGCCGGGTCCAGCCCGAAGACCAGGTCCGCCTGGCCGGACGCCGCCATCAGGGCGCGTGTCTCCGCCCGTCCCACCGCCAGATAGCGGACGCTGCGCACCTCCGGCGCAGTGGGGCCCCAGCCGTCGAACCAGGTCACCTCGATCCGCTGCGGGGGCTCAAGCCGGGTGATGCGATACGGACCACTGCCGAGTACCTGCACCACGGTGCGGCCATCCGGCGCAAAACTCGCGGGCGCCAGCACCGCCGCGCTGAAATGCGCCAGCAGACTTGGCAAGGTGGCGTGCGGACGCTCAAGGTGGATCTCCAGGGACTCGACGCCCCCCGACGCGCTCAGCACCCGGATCACGGCCACCGGCGCCTGGCTGAGCAGCCCCGGCGGACGCCGGGCCGCCTCCAGCGCATCCACCACATGCCGCGCCCGCACGGGGGTGCCGTCGTGGAACCGTGCGCCGCCGCGCAGCAGGAAGGTCCATCGAAGCCCGTCAGCCGAGCATGACCACTGCCGGGCCAGGCCCGGCGACGGATGTCCGACGGCGGAGGCGTCCAGCAGTGTCTCCACCACTTGCAGCTTCTGATAGAGATGGCCGGACTGGGCCAGTGCAAGTCCGGACAGCTCCCACGGTCCGGCGATCTCCAGCGTGCGTTCGGCGCTGTTGGCGCTGTTGGCACTGGAAGTCGCGGAGCCCGCAGCCATCGCGGCCGCAGCGGCGCCGCACTGCGCCATCCACTGCCGTCGTGAAAGGAAGGTCGTCATGCGCCGCTCTCAGAATTTGTACTGCGCGCCGACATTGACGCTGCGCGCAGCGCCGGGCGCCACCCACAGACGGCTGTAGCTGCTGGTGTAGTAGGTCCGGTCGAACAGGTTGTCGACATCCAGGCTCAACCGCAGTTGCGACGTCACCCGCCAGTAACCCACCACCTTGGCGACGGTGTAGGACGGCAACTGGAACTCCGGGGCGCCGTTCTGCCCCAGCCGATGCGCGTTGTAGGCCAGGCCGCCGCCGAGGCCCCATCGCTGTCCGCTGGCGGTGCTGGCTTCATGCACCGCCAGCAGGCTCGCATTCAGACGAGGCACATTCAGCAGGCGGCTGCCGACAGGCAGCGTGGCATCGCGCGTGACGGCGGCATCCAGCCAGGTGAGGCTGCCATTGATGCGCCAGGCCGCCGTCACCTGCCCCGAGGCTTCCAGTTCGACGCCGCGGCTGCGCACCTCCCCAGCGGTCACCGAATAGCCGCTGTGCGCCGGATCGGGGTCGGAGGTCAGCACGTCCTGTTTGCGGATGTCGAAGACCGCGGCGGTCGCGCCCAGTCGCTGGTCGGCGGTCTGCCACTTCACACCGGCCTCCAGGGCGCGGCTGTGCTCCGGCGAGAAGGCATTGCCGTTGAAGTCGCTGCCAGGATTGGGCCGGAAGGACCGGCCGGCATTGGCGTAAACCGTCCACTGCGCATCCGGCAGCCACGAAACGCCGACGCGCGGCGACAGCTCGCTGGGCTGCTGGCGGGTGGTCGCGCCGCTCCGGCGATTAAGCAGCGACTGATGCGGCTGCTCCCAGCGCAGACCGGCGAGCACCCGCCAGTGCGGGCCGACGCTGACGGCGTCCTGCAGATACACGGCGGTGTTGCGCTGGCGCTCGTCCGTATCGGTGTTGGGCAGAGGGGTCGGCTGCGCCTGGCCGTACACCGGGTCCGCGATCTGGATGGCGTAGGGTGCCGAGGCGCTGGGATTGGCCCGCAGCATCAGAGACGTCATGCGGAACTGGTAGTGCTCCACGCCCAGCAACGCCTCATGCTTCATGCCGGCGGTGGTGCGCACATGCTGGAGCTCGGCCTGCACGGCGGTGTCGCCGGAATCGAAGTCGCGGAAACGGCGCTGACGGCGCAGCGTGCCGTCCGCCAGCAGTGCGCTGGCCTCGGTGGAAAAGCCCTTGATGCGGGTGTCGCGGCGCGACAGCGCCACCCGCGCCTGCCAGGATTCGTTCCATTCGTGGCGCAGGGAGAGTTGGTGATTGCCGTTGGTCACCACCACATCGCCGTCCGCCGGCTCGCCCAGGAAGCGATCGCGCGGAATGGCGTCCAGGCGGTTGTTCACCGCCACCACGCCGCGGTCCAGGGGTGTGGCGTGGCGCAGCCATTCACCGCGGTAGTCGACGGTGGTGTCCGGGCTCAGGCGCCAGGTCAGTGCGGGTGCGACGAGGCGGCGACTGGCGCTGACGTGATCGCGAAAGCTCTCCCGCTCTTCCGCCGCCACGTTGAGCCGATAGGCCAGTCGGTCGGCGGAGGCGCCGGACAACATGCCCGGCAGCGGCCCTGTGCTGTCCAGCGCCAGTCGGCGCAAGCCGAAGCTGCCGGCGTAAGCCTCCAGCGAGTGGCCCGAGGTCCACAACGGGGTTTTGCTCACGACGTTCAGCGTGCCGCCTGGCTCGCTGTTGCCGTACAGCGCGGCTGCAGGGCCCTTCAGAAACTCGATGCGCTCGACGCCGGCGAGATCCCGCGGGGCATTGAATCCGCGGTTGGAGCCGAAGCCGTTGAGCAGCGTGGCCATGCCGGTGTTTTCATTGCCGGCCAGGCCGCGGATGGCGAGGTTGTCCCAGAGACCGCCAAAGCTGTTCTGGCGGGAGACGCCGCCGACATAGTCCAGCAGATCGTCCATCTTCACCGCGCCCAGGTCGTCCATGGCTTGACGGGTCAGGATGCGGACCGACTGCGGCAGCTCGCGCAGCGGCAGGTCGGATTTGGCACCGGCGGCGAGGCCGGACTGATAGCGACCGGTGTCGGAGCGGCCGACGACCTCTACGGCGGGGAGCGCGTCGGCCGTGGGGGCCGCGCTGCGAGCGGACGGCTCGTTCTCGGTGGACTGTGCAAGCACCGCCGACTGGGTGCCCAGCAGGGCCAACAGTGTGACGGTGGACAACAAAGGCCGCAGGTGGGCCGAATGACGGGCGGATGCGAAGCCGGGGCGCACGCCCAGGACGTCAGCAGCGACGGGGCGGGTGAAGAAACGGTGAGGCATAGGAAACTCGGGCAGGGTCAGGACTGCAGGCCAGGGCTCGAAGGCCGTGGCGCGCAGACGGAAGATCGTGGTCGAGCGTGAACCGCCTGACGTCAGACGTCAGGCTGCTGGGATGGCGCGCGTAGTGGCGCCGTGCAGGGACACGCGCAAGCGCGCTGGAACGCGAAGTTCAGCGCTTGTCGTGGCAGAGCGGAAAGAGATCTGCCGCTTCAGGCCTGAGGGGGGCCTCGGGGCGCGGCGGCCAGCAGACAGCGGCCTGCAGGCAGGCCGGACTCCAGCGTCAGCGGCGGCGGCGACGCTTCGGCGTGCTGGATCAGCATCACCGGCACGCCGGCCGGTGCTTGCGCCTGTCCGGCGAGCATCAGACACCAGGCGCAGGCGCCGGGCTTCGACTCGTCACTGTCGGGACTATCGGGGCCGCCCAGGTTGTCGGCGCTGTCAGAGCTGCCCCGGTCGGCCGTCGTCAGCGGCTCGGCCTGTGCCAGCCGTTCGCTGCCCTGTGCATCGTCCTGTGCATCGACCTGCGCAACCCCGAGGCTGGGGTGCAGCACGTCACCCGGGCCCATCGCCTTGGATGACGCCGATGCCATCGCCCGCGCAGCACGGCCCTTGCCTGCCTGCACCAGGTCCAGGGCTTCGTGCAACGGCCGCGCCAACAGACAGCTGACCACAAGGAGGGTCAACCACCAGACGGAGACGAAGCGGTGAGGCCAGCGCATGGAGCGGAACGGACAGGCAACGGCGGCGCGTCAACAGGAACGCGGGCGCATTCTCGCTGATTCAGCGACCGTTCAAGCGCACCAGTTCATACGGCTTGCCCTGAAATCGCACGGCCCTCAGCTCGCCCGGTGTACGCAGGAACGGGTTGGCCTCCCACTGCGCCGTCGCCAGCACCGACTCCAGAAACGCCCGCCCGGTGTTGCCATCAAACGGAATCGCGAGATCGAAGACCTCTCGCGGCACCCAGCGGCCGAGCCGCGCGGCAGAGTCGTGGGCGAACAGATCCGCCACCAGCGGATCTTCCTGAGCGGCGGGATACACCAGCGCCAGCCGGTCCAGCACCAGCGGCAGCCATGCCGACAGCGGACCGGCCGACGGCTGCACATGGACCGCCAGCCGGGTCAGATAGGCCAGCGCATCGAAGAGATGCCGGGGGAAGTCGACGCCCCGCGTGATGGCGTGACCCAGCTGGGTCAAGGCGCTCCACAGCGGGCCTTCCACCGGTCCGCGCCAATCGGCACGGAGCAATTCGAAGGCACGCAGGTATCGCGGGTCCGCCGTGGCGCACCAGGCGGCTTCCAGATAGGCGCCGGGCTCGGTGCGGGTATGCAGACCGTCGAAACGCCAGACGATCCACTCGGTCAGGGCGATGGCCAGCGCCAGACGCGCCCGCGGCTCGATCCGCTGCGCCGTCCGCAACACCGGCTGCGCCTGGGCTTCACTGCCCAGGTCGCGCGGACTCAGCACCGCATCTTCCCAGCGGAAGTGCAGTCGGCCTGCGTCATGAAAGCGCACCCAGGGCGGTGTGTGAAGCATCTCGCAGGCGGCTCTCGGAGGCGACTCAGTCAGGTCAGGAAGGGACAAACAGGCAGGTTACAGGCGCGATTTCGCACAAGCGCGGTGAGGTCGGAAACCAATGGCAAGCCATGTGTCCAACTGATAGCCGCTGTCCCCGCCACCAGCAGGAATGATAGGGGCGACGCGGCCGGACGCCGTATGACTTAAGACCTGTTGCGCGTCGGATCTGCCCCAAAACCAAGCCCGGCAGTGCGCCCCCGAACCAGGGGGCAAGCCGTCACGGAATCGTCACGGGGCCTGCCGAACATCCGGCTTTTCCATTGCAGCGACGCCGCATCATGACGCTTGCCTCCGGCTCTTCGGGCTTCGCCCACCTGTTTCATGCTCGCCCTTCGGCAGGGACGGCGCCCCGATGGGCCGCCATCCTCAGTGCGCGGGCCATGACGGCACTGGGGATCGGCGCCCTGAGCGTGTCGATCGCGATGTCCGTGCAGGCCGCGCCGCAGTTGATTGCCATCGGCTCGCTGGACGGCGCTGGTGCCGATTTCTCCGGCCAGTCCGGCGCCCTGGAAAACGGCGCTCGCGGCGATCTGCTGGGCGGTCTGGGGTCGGGCCTCGCCTGGGCCGGCGGCAACACCTTCCTGTCGGTGCCGGACCGGGGTCCGAATGCCACCGCCTGGAATAGCAGCGTGGACGACACCACCAGTTACATCCCGCGCTTCCACACGCTGAATCTCGCCCTGCAGGCCACGCCGGATCGCAGCACCGGACTGCCGTTCACCCTCACACCGAGCCTGGTGTCAACCACCCTGCTCTACGCCCGCACGCCGCTCGCCTACGGGCAGACGGTAGGCGGCTTCCCGGCGGTGCCCGCCGCCAACACGGCCACCCGGTTCTACTTCAGTGGTCGTTCGGACAACTTCGCCGCCGACACCTCGTCTGCCGATGTGAATGACGCGCGTCTCGATCCGGAAGGCATCCGCCTCTCCGCCAACGGACTGAACGTCTACATCTCCGATGAATACGGCCCCTACCTCTACATCTTCAACCGCGCCACCGGCCAACGGGTGCGCACCTTGCGACTGCCCGCAGAACTGGCCGCGGCCACGAAGTCCGCACGAGGCAGTGAAGAAATCGCCGGCAACACGGTCGGACGTGTGGCCAACAAAGGGATGGAGGGGCTGGCCATCTCGCCGGACGGCACGGTGCTCTGGGGCTTCATGCAAAGCGCCCTGGCCCAGGACGGGGGCGACGGCGCCCGCGTGAACCGCATCGTGCAGGTCGAGCTGGCCACCGGCCGGGTGCGTCAATTCGCTTACGACAACTATCTGGCCGACACCGGCAAGACCTATGGCAGCAGCGAGCTTCTGGCGCTGAACAGCCATGAGCTGCTGGTGCTGGAGCGCGATGGCAAAGGCCGTGGCGACGGATCCAAGGCCGTGGTCAAGCGCGTCTACAAGGTCGATCTGGCCGGCGCCGCCGATGTGAGCGGCCTCCAGGGCGAAAGCACGCTGCTGCCGCTGGCGGTGAAGAAGACGCTGTTTCTGGACATCGTCTCCAGCCTGACCGGTCACGGGATGCCCGCCAAGCAGATTCCAGCAAAGCTGGAAGGTCTGGCCTTTGGTCCGGACATCGTGGTGGATGGCGTGGTGAAGCACACGCTCTACATCGCCAACGACAACGACTTCCTGCCGGTGACCGCCGACGGTCTGGCCAATCCGAACCAGTGGTTCGTGTTTGCCTTTACCGACGCCGACCTTGCCGGCTCCGTCTTCACTCCTCAGACCCTGCCCCAATGAGCCCTTCATTCAACCGCGGCGCGCTGGCCGCAACGGCCACAGCGCTGATTGCCCTGAGCCTCTCCACGCCCGCTGCCGCCGCCCTGAGCGGCGACTATGGCAACAGCCACTGGACCACCACCAGCACCAACGACGGCAATGGCGTGGTCGTGGCCACGGCGGACACGGTGACGATGACCTCGTCCGATTTCAGCCTGATCGATGCGACGCCGGTCGAGTCCTGGCTCAGCCATGGACTGACGGTGACGCAGGACACCCAGCTGGCCTTCGACTGGCGTTATGAAACGCAGGACATGAGCAGCAGCTTCGACGTCTTCGGCTACACGCTCAACGGCGTCTTCACCCAGCTGAGCCGCGATGGGCTGAGCTTTCTGGAGGTGCAGAGCGGACGGCAGTCGTTGCGCCTGGCCGCTGGCAGCAGCTTTGCGTGGACTCTGGGCTCCGTCGACAGCGAAGGCGGCGCGGCAGTCGTGCGCTTGAGCGGGCTGTCCGCTCAAGCGGTGGCCGCAGTCCCGGAGCCGGCGACCTATGCGCTCATGATCGCGGGGCTGGGACTGATGCTGGGTCTTGCGCGGCGTCGACTGAATCGTCAAGACTGAGCCAGACAGGTGCCCTGCACGCACCGCAGGCAGCGGCTGCAATTACATCCGCGCCACCAGCGGCGCGGCCACGGTCAGCACCGTCTGCAGCCCTGCATTCAATTCCTCATCGGACAGCGGTGCCGGCCATCCCTGCGCGCCGCCACCTTGTTCGTCCGCCAGCGCCTGCATCACCGCCTGCGGCAGGTCCTGGTTGCCGGCGTCCAGCGCCACGCAACCGGCGGCCTGCACCAGGTAATAGACCCGCGGCGTGAGCTGGTCCGACAGTCGCTGTTGATACAGCTCGTCGACCCGGCAGATGAGCGGCCGCTCGGCATACACCGCGCAGCGCTGGGTGGCGGCATCCAGATGCACGCAGGTGCCATCGCCCGTGTTGAGCACGGAATGCGATGGCAGATGGCGGCAGCAGGCGCCGCAGGAGGTACAGGGAAAGTTCATGGTCCAGGGGCGGAGGCCGCCGCAGTGCAGTGCCTCCTAGTCGCCCGGACCCGGCGGGGCGGTTCCCCGCCCTCGCCCGCCTCCATCACGGATTGCGCAAATACCGGGCTTACACGCCCAGAATCGACACCGCCTTGGTGTTGAGATAGGCCTCCAGAGCTTCCGGCCCGCCCTCGGAGCCGTAGCCTGAATCCTTCACACCGCCAAACGGCATCTCCGCGGACGGCGTGGCCGGCTGGTTGATCCAGAGCATGCCCACTTCCACCCGTTGCGACAGCAGGTGCGCATTCTTGATCGACCGGGTGAAGGCATACCCCGCCAGACCGAACGGCAGGCGGTTGGCTTCAGCGATGGCTTCTTCCAGCGAATCGAAACCCCGGATGGCAGCGATCGGGCCGAACGGCTCGTCATTGAAGACCGAGGCATCCAGCGGCACATCGGCCAACACCGTCGGGGCGAAGAAGTTGCCTGCATCGCCCACGCGCTCACCGCCCGCTGCAATGCGCGCGCCGCGCTCACGGGCATCCGCCACGATCTTGGTCATCGCTGTCACCCGGCGTTCGTTGGCCAGCGGGCCCAGCGTCGTGCCTTCCGCCAGGCCGTCGCCCAGCTTCAGACCTTGTGCATGCGCCACCAGCGCTTCCGTGAATGCCGCCTTGATGCTGTTGTGCACCAGGAAGCGGGTCGGCGAAATGCAGACCTGCCCCGCATTGCGGAACTTCGCGCCGCCTGCGGCCTTCACCGCCACCGCCACATCTGCATCGTCCGCGACGATCACCGGGGCATGTCCGCCCAGCTCCATCGTCACCCGCTTCATGTGCGCGCCTGCCAGCGACGCCAGCTGCTTGCCCACCGGGGTCGAGCCGGTGAAGGTGACCTTGCGGATGATCGGATGCGGGATGAGATAGCTGGAGATTTCCGCCGGGTCACCAAACACCAGACCCACCGTGCCCGCGGGCACGCCCGCATCCACGAAGGTCTTGAGCAGCGCAGCGGGCGATGCCGGTGTCTCTTCCGGGGCCTTCACCAGGAAGGAGCAGCCGGTGGCCAGGGCCGCGCCCAGTTTGCGCACGATCTGATTCACCGGGAAGTTCCAGGGCGTGAATGCCGCCACCGGGCCCACCGGTTCCTTGATCACCAGTTGCTGCGCCGCCAGATTGCGCGAGGGGACGATGCGGCCGTACACACGGCGGCCTTCATCCGCGAACCATTCGATGATGTCGGCCCCCGCCAGCACTTCACCCTTGGCTTCCGCCAGTGGCTTGCCCTGCTCCTGCGTCAGCAGGCGGGCGATCTCCGGCGCACGTTCACGCAGCAGCGCCGCGGCGCGGCGCATGGTGGCCGCACGCTCGTGCGCAGGCACGTCGCGCCACGCTTCAAATCCCTGGCGGGCTGCGGTGAGCGCACGGTCCAGGTCTTCCCGGCCAGCATGCGCCACCGTGCCGATCACCTGACCCGTGGCCGGATTGCGCACATCGATCTTGCGGCCGCTGGTGGCGTCGACCCATTCGTTGGCGATCAGCAGCTGGGTGTCGGGGTAATTCGGTGCACTCATGGTCATTCCAGAGGAGGGACGCCGGGACGGCCCTCCGTGATGTAACGAAGATCACGCCACTCTACAGCGCCGTCCTGTGCAGCGCCGGTGACACGCCGGATGACGCTATTGGCCGGGTGGGTTTCCCCGCATGTGAATCTAGGGGGGTCAGGTCATCCCGATACAAGGCATCGCGGCGTGCGATTCCTAGACTCTTCGGGCCGCAGCGCGCCCGGCTCCGCTTGCACCGTGGGACCGGCCTCCCCTGCCCGACCCATGTGCAGACAGGACGCGGCGGCGATTCAAGTCACTGAACAGGGAGACAACATGCACCTCACGACCCTCTGGCGTCGCCATGCGCGCGCCTGCGCCCTGGCGGCTTCGGCCGTCCTGTCACTCTCCGCCAGCAGCGGATGGGCGCAGCAGACGGGCCCCGATCCCACCTCCGCCAGCCTCAATGCCACTGCCGGCCCGTTTGCGGTCAGCACGTCGACGGTGACGTCGCCGGTCGGCTTCGGTGGCGGCACCATCTACTATCCCACCACCGCCGGCCAGTACGGCATCGTGGCGCTGAGCCCCGGCTTCACCGCCACGCAGACCAGCGTCGCCTGGCTGGGACGGCGTCTGGCCACCCACGGCTTCGTGGTGGTCACGATCAACACCAACAGCACCCTGGATCAGCCGGCCAGCCGTGCAACCCAGCTGATCGCCGCCTTGAACTATGTGGCCAACAGCGCCAGCAGCACGGTGCGCAGCCGCGTCGATCCCAACCGGCGCGCTGTCGGCGGCCATTCGATGGGTGGCGGCGGGTCCCTGATCGCCGCGCAGAACAATCCCAGTCTGAGGGCCATCCTGCCCCTGACGCCGTGGAACCTCAGCACCAACTTCAGCGGCGTCCAGGTGCCCACGCTGATCGTCGGTGCCGACGGGGATTCAGTGGCGCCAGTGGCCTCGCATGCCCGGCCCTTCTATGCGAGCCTGCCCAGCACGGTTCGCAAAGCCTATGGCGAGCTGAACATGGCCACCCACTCCACCCCCACCAGCGGCGTGAACACGCCGATCGGCCGGTACGGCGTGACCTGGATGAAGCGCTTCGTCGACGGCGACACCCGCTACTCCACCTTCCTGTGCGGCGCGGAACATCAGGCCTATGCCACGGCCACGGTGTTCGACCGTTACAGCCAGAACTGCCCGTACTGAAGGAGGTCCGCCATGCCGCATCCGCACAAGCGTGGCAAAGGCTGGCGCATCTTCGGCCTGGCCCTGATCGCAGGGCTGGGCGCCGCCGGGCTGTATGCCTGGATGGCGGATGCGTCCTCGCCGGAGCCGGTCGTTGCGAGTCAGCAGTTCCCGTGGGCTCAGACGCCGGGAACGCCCGGCGCTTCGGGAACCGCGGGCGGTGCCGGAGGGACCGCGGGCCTGTCAGCCACGGAGCTGGCCGCGATGGCCGCCACCAGCGCCGGTGATCCGGACGGCACGGGCGGCCCGCGACCGCGGCCCTTCCGCGTCGACGCGCGGGGTCAGCTCGTGACCGACCAGACCCTGCGGCTGGAACTGGAGTCGCTGCTGGCGCTGTATCAAGGCGCGGCGCAGACGGCCGCCCTGGAAGCGCAGCTGTCCGGGTTGCCGGCGGCAGCCGCAGCGCAGGCGCGGCAACTGCTGAACCAGTTCGCCAGCTATCAGGAGGCGCAGCGGCAGGCGTTTCCGCCAGACCAGCCGCCGCAGATGCCGGAAGAAGGCCTTGCGCAGCTCAATGCCCTGCAGTCCTTGCGCGCCACCTATCTGGGGGCCGACAACGCACGGCAGATGTTTGCGCAGGACGATGCGGTGTCGCGGCGTCTGCTGGAATTGATGCGGGAGGACCCCGCGCCCCACCTGTCCATGTCGGAGAAGGCGGTCCGTGCACAGGCCCGCTATGACGTCGAGCGCAACGGCGCTCAGCCCTGAAATCCTGCCTTGAAGGCCTGCCCACGTGTCCGCGCTTGCGGGCACGTGGGTTTCTCCCGATGGGAGCTAGGGGGCCGACGATCCATCCAATACAAGGCATCCCGGGAGGGGATTCCTAGACTGGCTCCGCCGCAGTGCATTGGGGTCAGGCCTTCACCGGAGGCCCTGGCCAAGCCTTTGGCTCGCGGCGTTGTCCAACGTGACCCCTCAGGGAGACATCATGACCCTCACCTCGAGCCTGCGTCGTCAGGCACGTGCCACCGCTGCATCCCTTGGCCCTCTGGCTGCCGCCCTCGCTGCGGCCCTGACCGTGGCCGCCCCAGCCCTAGCCCAGCAGACCGGGCCGGATCCCACGTCCAGCAGCCTCAATGCCACGGCCGGGCCCTTTGCCGTCAGCACCGCGACGGTGGTCGCGCCGGTCGGCTTTGGCGGTGGCACCATCTACTACCCCACCACGGCGGGGCAATACGGCGTTGTGGCGATGAGCCCCGGCTTCACCGCCACCCAGTCCAGCATTGCCTGGCTGGGTCGACGTCTGGCCACCCACGGGTTCGTCGTGGTGACGATCAACACACTCACCACCCTGGACCAGCCTGCCAGCCGGGCCACCCAGCTGATGGCTGCGCTCAATCATGTGATCAACAGCGCCAGCAGCACTGTCCGCAGCCGGGTGGATCCGAACCGGCGGGCGGTAGCCGGGCATTCGATGGGCGGCGGCGGCGCATTGATCGCCGCTGAAAACAATCCGAGCCTGAAGGCCTCCCTGCCGCTGACGCCCTGGAACCTCACCACCAACTTCAGCGATGTGCGGGTGCCCACGCTGATCGTCGGCGCAGATGGCGACACGGTGGCGCCGGCCGCGGTGCATGCCCGGCCGTTCTATGCGAGCCTCTCCAGCAGCGTGTCCAAGGCCTACGCCGAGCTGAACTTCGCCACCCACTTCACGCCCAACACCACCAACACGCCGATTGGCCGTTATGGCGTGACCTGGATGAAGCGCTTTGTCGATGGCGACACGCGGTACTCGACCTTCCTGTGCGGCGCCGAGCATGACGCGTACAACTCCGCACTGGTGTTCGAGCGTTACAGTCAGAACTGTCCCTATTGATCGGGGCGACCCCGCCCGCGGGTCTTGGGATGACACCGCGGGCAACAGGGTTCCGTCTTGACGGGTGTGGCGGTGTGCCGGAGCATGCCGCCACGATGCACAAGACATTGGCGACGCCCCGCCTGGGGCTGCTGGGAGACAGCTTCATCTATGCCGGCCCCAACATCCAGGCGGATGTGTGCCGTCATTCGGTCACGCTGGCCTGCGCCATCGGTCCGGAGCCGATCACCATCACCGCTGAGGGTCGGTCCTGGCAGGGGCACCTGCTGGCCATCCGGCCCTTTTTGAAGCGGGCGGTGGAGTCGGGACCGTCGCCGGTCGCGCTGATTGATCTGGAGCCGTCCCACCCGCGCTACAACACCTTCAGCTGTCAGGCACCGGACGCTTCCGTCACGGTGCTGGACACCGCGCGATTCGCAGGACTGCTCAACTGCGTGCAGGGATTCGCCGATCAGCGTCTGAGCGGATCGCAACTGCGTGCCGCCGTATGTCTGCATGTGGCCGACGTGGCGGACAGCATCGGGCCGGAAGTGCCGGTGTCGGCGCCGGTGCTGCAGATGATGGCCGCCGTGCGCATGGACCCTGCCTCCGATCTCGGCGCGCTGGGGCGACGGGTCGGTCTGCCGGCGCGGCGGGCCTCGCAGCTGTTTGTCGCGGCGCTGGGGCTCACCGTGCGGCAGTACGCGCTGGCGGAGAAGATCCGGCGCGCTGCCATGTTCCTCGGCAGCCGCCGCCCCTTGACCGACATCGCCCAGCTCTGCGGCTTTGCCGACTCCGCGCATCTGGCCAAGGTCTGGCAGCGCTGCTATGGCATGTGCCCGTCGACCTTTTTTGGCGGGCGACTGGCTGCGAGCCACGGCAACCTGGACCTGGCGTGGCGGCAGCAGGTGAGTCTGGCAGGGTCGCTGGCCGGTCGCTGGGAGACCGGTGCCGGCGACTGATCATTGCGATCGGCCCGTCGGCTGGTGCCGTCGGGTCGCTGAGGCCAGCGACCCAGCCGGCGACGCGCCTCAATAGCCCAGCGCCAGACCCGTATTCCGGCGCGGATCATTCGCGCCATAAAAGCGGTTCTTGCCCACCGGCGTTCCGCCCAGCGTGTGCGCGCCGATCAGGATCGCCGCCACATGGTTGGCCGGCTGCGGAGGTCCCAGCTTCTGGCCTTTGGCCACAAGCAGCGCCTGCGTATCCGGCGACAACGCGAACGGCTCGACATTCGTGACGTCCGGCAGCCATTGCTGATGGAAGCGCGGCGCGTCGACCGCCTCCTGCACCGTCATGCCGTAGTCGATGACGTTGAGCATCGTGTGCAGCACCGCCGTGATGATGCGGCTGCCGCCCGGCGTGCCCACGACCATCACCGGCTGACCGTCCTTGGTCACGATGGTCGGGCTCATCGAGGACAGCGGCCGCTTGCCCGGGGCGATGGCATTCGCTTCCCCCTGCACCAGGCCGTACATGTTGGGCACGCCCGGCTTGGCGGTGAAGTCGTCCATCTCATTGTTCAGCAGCACGCCGGTGCCGGCGGCCGTCACCTTCGCACCGAACCAGTCGTTCAGGGTGTAGGTGACCGAGACGGCATTGCCCCAGCGGTCGGCGATCGAGTAGTGGGTGGTGTTGCTACCCTCATGCGGCTCCACGCCTGGCTTGATGTCCTGCGACACGCCCGCCTTGTCGGGGTTGATCACCGCCCGGATGCGGGCGGCATAGGCCTTGTCGGTCAGGCGGGCCACCGGGTTCTGCACGAAGTCCGGATCGCCGAGGTAACTGTTGCGGTCGGCGTAAGCATGCCGCATGGCTTCGATCTGATAGTGCACCGACTGTGCGGAGCGAAAGCCGAGGTCCTTGAGCGGATAGCCCTCCAGGATGTTGAGCATCTCGCAGATGATCACCCCACCGCTGCTCGGCGGGGGCGCGGAGACCACGTGATAGCCGCGGTAATCGCATTCCACCGGCGCCAGCTCGCGCGTGCTGTATTGATCGAGATCGGCCTGGGTCAGGATGCCGCCGCCGCTTTTGCTCGATTGCGCCAGGGCAGCGCCCACGGCGCCCTGATAGAAGCCCGCCGGGCCCTTGCTGCTGATGGCCTTGAGCGTGCGGGCCAGGTCTTTCTGCACCAGCGTGTCGCCAACCTGGAAAGGCTCGCCAGCGCGGCGCAGGAAGATCGCCGCGGAGGCCGGGTCCTTGCGGAAGTCGGCGGTTGCGGTGTGCAGCATGTCGATGTCGCCCTGATCGAGGACAAACCCCTTCTCCGCCAGGCGGATCGCCGGCGCGATCAGCGCCTCGCGCTTCATCGAGCCGTATTTGGCACGGGCGTATTCGAGTCCGGACACAGTGCCGGGGACCCCCACCGCCAGATGCCCGTGGGTGCTCAGCCCGGGCACCACCTGGCCATTGCGGTCGAGATACATGTCGGCGGTCGCGGCCAGCGGCGCCTTCTCGCGGAAGTCGAGGAAGGTCTTGCGGCCATCGGCCAGTTGGACCGTCATGAAGCCGCCGCCGCCTAGATTGCCAGCGGCGGGGTACACCACGGCCAGGGCATAACCAACCGCGACCGCGGCATCGACGGCATTGCCGCCGCGGGCCAGCACCTGCACACCGACCTGGCTGGCCAGATGCTGCGCGGTGACCACCATGCCGTGCTCGGCGGCCACGGGGGCGACGGACGCCGCCTGTGCCGGGGCGGTGAAGGGAGTGAAGGGAGCCAGAGGGACGAAGGACAGGCTCAGCCCTGCCAGCAGCAACCGCACACGCATCAACTTCTCCAGGAAGGACAGGTGCGGTCGATTATGACCCTCAGGCAGCCGCCATCCAGCCGCTGTGCAGTAGCCCGTTCAGGTCGCTGATGAGTTGCTCGAATTCAAAGGACTTGTCGTAGAAGCCGTCCGCGCCCCGGTGCACCACCTGCGGCCCGTAGATCTGGCTGTCTTCGGCACTCAGCACGAACAGCTTGCCGCGAAAACCGTCCGCACGGATGCGGCTGATCACGCCCAGGCCGCTGCCGGCGGACAAGGTCAGGTCCACCAGCACGACATCCGGATGATTGAGCGCCACCATCGCCACGGCGGCGCTTTCACTGTCGGTCTGACCGACCACCGTGATGTGGCCTTCCGTCTGGAGGCGGTCCACCATCAGGCGGCGCAGACGGCCGCAATCTTCCACCAGTACAACACGCATCTCGTCACTCCCTGTTCGACGTCATGATGCGTGGCCGCGCCGGCTTTGCCGAGGGCGGCTGCCCGCGGCCTGATGACAGCCATCCGACCCTCGATGTGTAGGTATTTGACTGGCGTACGGGGGATCAGACTCGGGCGGCTTTGGCGGCCGGGGTGTAACTGTCCAGTCGCGCCAGCAGCCGTTCCTTCATGCGGTCGGTGATCTCGGCCTGTTGGATCAGCGCCGGCCAGGTATCAAAGGCGCGCTGCGCGCAGCGGCGCAAGGCCGTCCAGGCCGGTTTTTCCGGCAGGCCCAGCCGGGCGCAGAACTCACGCACCACCACCGGATGCAGCGGGGACTTCCGGTCCGCCGGGCTGCGGGAGGCCGCTCTGGACGAGCGCGCCGCCTGGGGTGGAGAGGCTGCAGGCATCAGTGACAGCGCCCGCCCGTGGATGCCGATCGGATAGGCCGCATAAGCGACCAGGTCGTAGGCAGGCGGCAGGTCCGGCGCGCGCGGGTCGGTGTAGCGCAGGCCGATGTTTTTCAGATGCATGTCCGGATTGCCCATCAGATCGCTGACCAGGATGCGCCTGAGCAATTCATGCACCGCCGATTCGCCCAGGCTCGGCACCGTCATCATGACGGCTGCGATGGTGAGGTAGTCCTGGGTGTATTTGTCCTCCGGCTGCACCCCCAGGATCTGCGCGAAGTCTTCGCAGTGGATACGGCGGGTGGGCGTGTCGGCATCCCGGTCGTAGCGGTACACCGCCAGGAAGCGGGTGCGACCATTGACATCGCCGAGCTCGTAGTGATGCTCGGCCGCCAGCAGATCGAGGGGGGCCAGCTCGGCCTCCACCACCTGCACCCCGGCAGCGGCCGCGAGTTGCAGCGACAGCGCTTCGAGCTCCGGCAGGAAGGGATATTCCGCCACCGGCAGCTTGGCGATGACATGCCGCGCGCCGGTGTCATCCGCGAGCTTGGTGCGGGCCACGAAACGGCCGCCCTGGTCGCGCAGCACCGCGAGTTTGGCCTGGACGCCGGAGACCGAGATGGCGTCGTCCATCGGCTCGGCCACCACCGACATCTCGAGCGCATCGTTGTTCTGGGTGATGAGGCGCTCCAGGTCGGCCCGATCGAGGTCCGCCGGCATGGCGTGCACATCACCGGGCAGGTCCTTGCCGGTGGCCGCCAGCAGCTCGAAATGATCGTTGGGGCTGCAGCCCCGCATGTCGGCAATGCGGCTGCGAAGCGGCCCTTCCGGCAGCAGGTTCTGGAAGAAGGCGGGCAGCAGCCAGCCCCGCTGCGGGTCTTTGGAGAGGCTGCCGTTTAGCGGCGGCGCGGTGATCGCCTTCCAGAAGGCCGCCTGCGCCTCGGGCTGTCGGGCGCGGAATGACAGCGACAGCGTGGGCTGCGCCGGGTCATTGAGGAAGTCCTCATCCGCCACGAAGCGGTGCACGGTGTGATCGTGCGACAGCGGATACTGGAACAGCACCCCGACACGACGTTCCCCCAGCCACAGGGTCAGGCCTTTGACGTTCATGACGTTCCCGGCTCCGGCGCTTCACCGGCGGCGCGTTGACGGGCCAGATCGACCAGCGTCTCCACCACCGGCCCCTCCGCTTCCGGCGTCAGGCCGCGGGCGGCGCCCTTGGGCAGCAGGAGCAGCTCCAGCCCCAGGCGGTCCGCCAGCGCCAGCAAGGTGCTGAGCTTGAAGTCGTTGTCACCGCTCATCACGTTGGTGAAGGTCTGTCGTGACAAGCCGGCTGCCTCGCGCAGGGACTGCCCGGTGCGGCCGCTTTGCTGGAGTTGACGGCGCAGGGCGGCAGAGATGGCGGGAATGCTGTTCATGTCTAACGTAGTAGAACAATGTGGGGAAATTCTACTCTATTAGGCAATCGGGGGCGGCCCGCATGTCCAGCAAAGTAGACTTCCACCCATTTATTCTGCTTTGTTAGGCATTTGCTTCTGAAAAACTGGGCGTTATCCTCCGCTTCACCATGCCACTCACTTTCGCGCGTCAATTGACCGGGCCGGACCGTTCCCAGCGCGCCGACCGCCACCTGGGCCTGCTGCTGGCCACCGTGGCAGGCGCCTTGAACGCCGGCGGTTTCCTGGCGGTGCGGCAATACACCTCCCATGTCACCGGGGCGGTGTCGTCGGTGGCGGACAACCTCGTCCTGGGGGACTGGGCGCTGGTGGCGGACGCCATGGCCGGCGTGCTGTCCTTCCTGCTGGGCGCCATGACCTGCGCCGTGCTGGTGAACTGGGCCCGGCGGCGGCGCCTGCGCAGTGAATACGCGACCGCTCTGCTGCTGGAGGCGGCGCTGATCCTCATCTTCGGTTTGATGGGCGCTCAGCTGGCCCACCATGAAGCGCTGTTCGTCCCGCTGACCGTGGTGCTGCTTTGCTTCATCATGGGTCTGCAGAACGCCGTCATCACCAAGGTCTCGAGCGCGGTCATCCGCACGACCCACATGACGGGCATCGTCACCGACATGGGCATCGAGCTTGGCAAGATGGTCTATGTCAACCGGACCACGGCGGCGGACCTGCCGCCGGTCCGCGCCAACACCGACCGCTTGCGCATGCTGGGCGGCCTGCTGCTGTGTTTCCTGGGCGGGGGCGTCGCGGGGGCTTTCGGATTTCAAAGGCTGGGCTACGTGTCAACGGTACCGCTGGCGGTGGTGCTGGCGACGCTGGCCCTGGTGCCGGTGATGGATGACCTGCGGGCCCGTTGGCCGCACCGAACCAGCGGCTCGCGCCACTGACCCGCATCATTCATTCCCGCGCGGCGTCCCTGACGGCGTTCGCATCGTCCCATGTGGAGTCCTTCCGCCCTCTCCTCTTCCCCCGGTGTCCCCGGCCTGGACACCGACGACGCGGCCAGCGGTCCTGCGCAGGACCTCTCCGCTCGCGCATCGGACCGCCTGCGCGGCGTCGACGCCGCGGGTCTGCGCGGGGATCCGATCGCGGCGTGCCGGCGGGCGCTGGCGTCCGCCCAGCATCTGAGCCCGGCCACGCGAGCCGCGGCCCTGGAGATGCTGTCCAGCCTGGCCGCTCAGCATCGCGTTCAGGTGCCCGACGCTGACGACACCCGCAAGCAGGCGGTCGCGGGCATCCAATGGGCGATGGAGACCACGCTGGAAGGCACCGAGGTCATCGTGACCCCGGAACGCGCCACGCCGCTGCGCACCATCGGAGACGCCCATCGTCCCGAAGCCCAGCGGGTGCGGGCGGACGCCCTGCAGGCGCGCTTCCATCGCGGCGACCCGCTGCATCTGGTCTTCTGCCGCGATGGACAGGGGACGCCGCAGGAAGACGCCGCGTATCGGCGCGCGGTCCTGGACCCGGCACGCGAACAAGGCCTTCCGCTGAAGGAGCATGTGCTGCCGCTCCTCCGAGCCGCATTTCCTCCAGGGCTCAGCGGCGCCTTCATCGTCTCGGCGCAGGATGGCGGGCCGGTCGCCTTTGCCATCCGTGCGGCGCAGGCGGACAAGATCGGCACCACGCCCTGTCTCACCTTGTGGTGGGGAGATCCCAACGGAGCCGCCAGCCACGAGGTCTTTCAGGAGTGGGGACAATTCCTGGAAACGCAGACCGGTCAGTCGCTCGGCAAGTTGATCGGTACAGCCGCGGCCCCACTGCCTCGCTGAGGGTGACCGGGCGCATCGCCGATCATCCCCACAGCGGCGCGATGGCCGCAACGACCGCGTGGATCATCCCGCCTCCCACCACCAACCAGGCCGCCAGCAGCAAGGCCAGCCACAGCGGCTGAGCCCCTGACCGCTTGACCGCGCTCCATTGCGTGCCCAGACCCAGCGCCACCATGGCCATGGTGAGCAGCAGCACATCCAGGTCGGCCACTTCGGCCGCCCACGCGGGCGGCAGCTTCGATGACGAATTAAGCAGCACCATGCCGATGAAAGCGAAAGCGAACCACGGGATGGTGATGGCGCCGTGGGGCGGCGCCGCCCGCCCCCCCCCCCCCCCCCGGGGGCACGGGGAGCGGGCGCGGGGGCCGGCGCCCCCCCCCCCCCCCCCCCCCCAC
>CBIHOT010000028.1:0-66421 GCA_966211495.1 uncultured Roseateles sp.
CGCCATGAGCGGCAACATCTGCCGCTGCGGCACCTACAACCAGATCCGCGCCGCCATCCACGACGCCTCCGCCCAACTGAACAAGGGAGGCCGCGCATGAGCCACGATCTCCTCAGCCCCGCAGGCTCCCGTCGCCGCTCGCTGCTCAAGGGCGGCGCGGCGCTGAGCCTGTCCTTCACTCTGCCACTGGCCGCCGGCCGCATGGCCCAGGCCGCCACGGCCGCCCAGAACGCCAACGCACCGGCAGGGACCGCCACCAACACCTTCGCGCCGAACGCCTGGCTGCGCATCACCCCTGACAGCCGCGTTACTGTGGTCTGCGGCTCCGCCGAAATGGGCCAGGGCGTGCTCACCGCCATCCCGATGATGGTGGCTGAAGAGCTGGATGCCGATTGGTCGCAGGTCAGCGTGGAGCAGGCCCCGGTCGATCAGGCCTACAACAACCCGATGTTCGGCATGCAGGCCACCGGCGGCAGCACCACCGTGCGCGCCCACTGGACGCCGGTGCGTCAGGCCGGCGCGGCCGCTCGACAGATGCTGGTGGCCGCAGCGGCCCAGCAATGGAAGGTGCCCGCCGCCGACCTGCGCACCGAGCGCGGTTTCGTGATCGGCCCGGGCGGCAAAAAGGCCAGCTACGGTTCGCTGGTCAGCGCCGCCGCCACCCTGCCGGTGCCCGACAAACCCGCGCTGAAGGACCGCAAGGACTTCCGCATCATGGGCAAGCCGACCAAGCGTCTGGACAGTGCCGCCAAGATCAACGGCACCGCCAAGTTCGGCATCGACGCCCAGGTGGACGGCATGCTGATCGCCGTCATGGCCCGCGCGCCCATCGCCGGGGCCAAACCCAAGGCGTTTGACGAAGCCAAGGCCAAGGCCATCCCGGGCGTGCGCAAGATCATCACCCTGCCCTCCGGCGTGGCGGTGCTGGCCGACGGCTATTGGGCCGCACGCCAGGGCCGGGATGCCCTCGGCGTGGAATGGGACCTCGGCGCGCATGCGGATCTCTCGCAGGAGAAGGTCTCGGCCACCCTGGACCAGGGCCTGAAGGACGCCAAGGCCGTCGCCCGCGAAGAAGGCCAGGCGCCCGATACCGCCGCCGCGCGCATCGAAGCGCAGTACGACGTGCCCTACCTCGCGCATGCCTGCATGGAACCGCTGAACTGCCTGGCCTGGGTGCAGGGCGACTCGGTGACCATCTGGGCCGGCACGCAGAGCCAGGGCCCGGCGCAGGGCATCCTCGGCCAGGTGGCCCAGGTCACCCCGGCGAAGGTCAAGGTCAACACGCTGCTGCTGGGCGGAGGCTTCGGTCGCCGCTTTGCGCCGGACTTCACCATCGACGCCACGCTGCTCTCCAAGATCAGCGGCAGCCCGGTGAAGCTGATCTACGCCCGCGAAGACGACATGGCCGCCGGCTATTACCGTCCGACCTCCCGGGTGCGCTTTGCCGCCGCGCTGGACGACCAGGGTCGCCCGTCGCAGCTCAAGGCCGAAGTGGCCAGCCCGTCCATCATGGCGGCGTCCGGCTTCATGAAGATCCCAGACACCGGCGTGGACAGCATGGCGGTGGAAGGCCTGGCCGACCATCCCTACAGCATCCCGAACCAGCGCATCCTCTACGGTCGCGCCGAGCCGGGTCCGCAGGTGTGGTTCTGGCGCTCGGTCGGCCACTCGCAAAATGCCTTCTTCATCGAAAGCTTCATCGATGAGCTGGCCCATGCCGCCAAGGCCGACCCGCTGCAATACCGTCTGGCGCTGCTGGACAAGCAGCCCCGCGCCAAGCGGGTGCTGGAGCTGGCCGCCAGCAAGGCCGGCTGGAAGACGCCGGCGCCCAAGGGTCACTTCCGCGGTGTGGCGGTAGCGGAAAGCTTCGGTACCTTCGTGGCCGAAGTGGCCGAGGTGTCGGTGGCCGATGATGGCGCGGTGCGGGTGCACAAGGTGACTGCAGCGGTGGACTGCGGCCAGACCGTCAATCCGCAGACCATCGCCCGGCAGATCGAAGGCGCGGTGGTGTATGGGCTGTCAGCGGCGATGTATGGCCGCATCAGCTTCAAGGACGGCAAGGTGGAACAGAGCAACTTCCACGACTACCCGGTGCTGCGCATGAACGAGATGCCCAAGGTGGACGTGCACATCGTGGACAGCAATGAAGCACCGGGCGGCATTGGCGAACCCGGCACGCCGCCGATTGCGCCAGCGGTGGCCAATGCCATCTTTGCTGCCACCGGCAAGCGGCTCCGCGCGCTGCCGTTTGATACGGCGGCCTTGAAGAAGGCCTGATGGGCCCCGGGGGGCGCACCGCGCGCTTAAAGGCGACGTGACCCCTCCCGGAGCGCCTGATCAGCGCCTCTCGCGCATCGACACAGCGCCTCCCCCGGGAGGCGCTTTTTTTCGTGTACCCGCCGGATCGCTCGCGGACGGGGCACTCCGGCTCATGCTGCCGGCGGATACCCCGCGTCGGTCAATGCCGCCGCCAGCGCCTCGCGCGGCAGGCCGCTCTGCACCTTCACCGTCTTCTGCTCCAGGCTGACCTGCACATCGGCCTGGCCGTCCGCACTCTTGAGCGCTTCGGTGACAGCCGCCAGGCAGTGGCCGCAGCTCATGTCGGGCAGTTTGAATTCATGCATGGGGACTCCAAAAGGATGTTTGAGGAACGATGATGCAAGCCTAAACCTTTCCACGGTGGGAAGGTCAAGCCACCCGTCCTTGTCGGACATGCCGCCCCTCTCCCGGGAGGGGCATGGCCTTGACCTTCCCATCATGGCAAGCTTGAGACTGCCGCCATGAACACCGCCCTCCCCACCCCTGCCCTCTCGTCCGCCCCGGTCGCCCCGGTCGAGCTCCAGTTGCCCATCCAGGGCATGACCTGTGCCAGTTGCGTCCGCCGCGTCGAAAAGCGGCTGAACGCAGTCCCGGGCGTGGTCAGCGCCGAGGTGAATCTGGCCAACGAACGCGCCACCATTCAAGCGGACCCGTCCCTGGCGGTGGACGCACTGAAGCAGGCGGTGGAAGGGGCCGGCTTCCAGGTGCCGGAGCAATCGACCCAACTGGCCATCGCCGGCATGACCTGTGCCAGTTGCGTGGGACGGGTGGAGCGAGCGCTTCGGCGGGTGCCGGGCGTTCAATCGGCCGAGGTCAACCTCGCGACCGAGACGGCGCGGGTCACCCGTCTGGGCGGCGTCAGTTCCGCCGCACTGGTGGCGGCGGTAGAAAAAGCGGGTTACGCCGCGACGGCGGATGAAGGTGATGCCGGTGAAGGGGCCGGCGCCAGCGCTCCGGACGGCACCCCGCAGCGCCCACCCACCCCGTGGTCGGCCACCGGGGGGCCGGTGCTGGTGGCGGCCCTGCTCTCCGCGCCACTGGTGCTGCCGATGGTGGGCATGCTGTTCGGTCAGCACTGGATGCTCGGTGGCGGGTGGCAGTGGCTGCTGGCCACGCCCGTGCAGTTCTGGCTCGGCGCGCGCTTCTACCGTGCCGGCTGGGCCGCCCTGAAGGATCGCAGCGGCAACATGGACCTGCTGGTGGCACTCGGCACCAGCGCGGCCTATGGCCTCAGCGTGTATGGGCTCTTGACCGGCGCGTCGCATGGCAGCCATGACGGCGGGGCGCCCGCGCTCTACTTCGAATCCTCAGCCGCCGTCATCACGCTGGTGCTGCTGGGCAAATGGCTGGAAGCCCGCGCCAAGCGACAGACCCTGGGCGCACTCGCGGCCCTCAAGGCGCTGCGCCCGGACACCGCTCGGGTGCGCCGGAACGGCCAGGACACCGATGTGCCGCTGGCACGTCTGCAAAAAGGCGATCTGCTCGTCGTCCGCCCCGGCGAGCGCATGCCGGCCGACGGCCGCATCGCAGAGGGCCGGAGCCTGGTCGATGAATCGATGATCAGCGGCGAAAGCCTGCCGTTGTCGCGAGGCCCCGGTGATGCCGTGGTGGGCGGCTCGGTGAACGGCGAAGGCCTGCTGCTGGTGACGGTGACGGCGCTCGGCGCCGAGTCCACCCTCTCCCGCATCGTGCGGTTGGTGGAGAACGCGCAGGCGCGCAAGGCCCCGATCCAGCGTCTGGTGGATCAGGTCAGTGCGGTGTTCGTGCCGGTGGTGATCGGCATCGCGCTGCTGACCTGGCTGGCCTGGGGACTGACGGGCGGCGACTGGTCGCAGGCGCTGATCCATGCGGTGGCGGTGCTGGTCATTGCCTGCCCGTGCGCCCTGGGTCTGGCGACGCCCGCGGCCATCATGGTGGGCACCGGAGTGGCGGCGCGACAGGGTCTGCTGATCAAGGATGCGCAGGCACTGGAGCAGGCCCGCGCGGTCACGACGGTGGTGTTTGACAAGACCGGCACCCTGACCGAGGGCCGGCCGCATCTGCGAGCGCTCACGGCCTTCGAAGGACTGTCCGAGGACGAGGCCTTGGCCCTGGCCGCCGCGCTTCAACAAGGCAGCGAACATCCACTGGGCCGCGCGGTGCGCGAGAGCGCCGCCGAGCGCGGCCTGCAAACGCCGCCCGCCCTCGACACCCGCGCCGTGGCTGGTCGCGGCATCGAGGCGCAGCTGCAGGGGCGCCCGCTGATGCTCGGCAGTCAGCAGTGGCTGGTCTCGCTGGGGGTGCCAGCCGCGATGCTGGACGCGGCGTCCGCCTCCGCCAACCACCAGGGCATGACCGTGTCCTGGCTCGCCAAGCGCCGGGACGCTCAGACACCGTTGCCCCTGGCCCTGCTTGCTTTTGGTGACCGCCTCAAGCCGGAAGCCGCCGACGCCGTGGCGCAGCTGCGCGCGATGGGATTGCGCACCGTCATGCTGACCGGAGACAACCGCGCCGCGGCCGAGGCGGTGGCCGGCAGCCTGAAGCTGGACGAGGTCCACGCCGAGCTGATGCCGGAAGACAAGGCCCAGCGGGTGGCCGCCCTGCGCAGCCACGGCGCCCATGTGGCCATGGTGGGCGACGGCATCAACGATGCGCCCGCCCTGGCGGCGGCAGACGTCGGACTGGCCATGGGCGGCGGCACCGACGTGGCGATGGAGACGGCGGGCATCACGCTGATGCGCGGCGACCCACGTCTCGTGGCGCAGGCCATCGGCATCTCCCGGGCGACGGTGCGCAAGATCCGCCAGAATCTGTTCTGGGCCTTTGTCTACAACCTGCTGGGCATTCCGCTGGCGGCGCTGGGCCTGCTGAACCCGGTGATCGCCGGAGCGGCGATGGCGCTGTCGAGCGTGTCGGTGCTGGGCAATGCGCTGCTGCTCAAGCGCTGGAAGGGACCGGCACGATGACCGTCACCCTCAAGAGCGAACCGCGCTGGACGATCAAGGAAGCGGCCGAGCGCTCCGGCGTGTCCGCCAAGATGCTGCGCCATTACGAGCAGCTCGGCCTGCTGCCGCCGGTCGCCCGCACCGAGGCCGGTTACCGGCTCTATGGCGAGCGCGAAGTCCATCTGCTGCGCTTCATCCGCCGCGCCCGGGATCTCGGATTCTCGATGGCGGAGATCACCGAATTGCTGGCCCTCTGGCAAAACCGCCGCCGCGCCAGTGCGCAGGTCAAGCGCATTGCACAGAGTCACATCGCCGACCTGGACCGCCGCATGGCCGAGATGCAGGCCATGCGTCGCACCCTGGCTGAATTGGCGGATTGCTGCCACGGGGACGAGCGCCCCGATTGCCCCATTCTTGATGACCTTGCCCAAGGAGGCCCCCGATGATCCTCGACACCGATGCCGCACCCGCCCGCTGGGAACGCCTCCAGGCCCATCTGGGCGATGTGGGCGGCCTGACCATCCGCCGCGCCCTGCCCACGCCCAAACACCGCATGATCGGCGCCTGGTGCTTCCTCGACCACGCCGGCCCGGCGGACCTGGCCCCGGACCGCCCGATGCGGGTGGGCCCGCATCCTCACACCGGTCTGCAGACCTTCAGCTGGTTGATCGAAGGCGAGATCCTGCACCGCGACAGCCTCGGTTCGGAGCAGGTCCTGCGGCACGGGCAGGTGAATCTGATGACGGCGGGCCGGGGCATCAGCCATTCCGAAGAGTCGCTGACCGCTCGACTGCAACTGGCCCAGCTGTGGATTGCCTTGCCTGACGCGGTGCGCCACATGCCGCCGGCCTTTGAGCATTTCCCGGAGATGCCGCAGTTCAAGACGGGCGGCTTCGACACCATGCTGCTGATGGGCGAGTTCCAGGGCCATCGCTCCCCGGTGCCGAGTCACACGCCGCTGCTGGGCGTGGACCTGAGCGCCACCCACGCGGCCGAGGCGGAAGTGCTGCTGCATCCCGACTACGAATACGGGCTGATGGTGCTGGAGGGCGACATGGCCGTGACCGTGGGCGACGAGGACACCGGCCTCAGCCAGCCGGGCCAGTTGCTGTATGTGGCGCCGGGCGGCCGGTCACTGAGACTGCTGTCCGGCGGCGGACGCAGCCGTGCGCTGCTGCTCGGCGGCCCGCCCTTCAATGAGCCGGTGTTGCTCTGGTGGAACTTCGTCGGCCGCACGCGGGAAGAGATGCATGCGTATGCCGCCGAGTGGAACGACCATGAGGACGGCTCGGTGTTCGGGGCGGTGCACGGTTATGTCGGCCCCCGGTTGCTCGCCCCTCCGGTGCCGGCCTTGAAGGTGCCGGTGGCGCCGGAGCCGCTCTCCTGAAGCCCTGACCCATGCTCTGACTGGCGCGGCTGCAGCGCGGGCGAGGCCTCGGACGACAGGCTCGATGACAAGCTCGAGGTCGAGGTGCTGGCGTCCGACGGGGAACTCAGCAGCACCAGTTCATCGTCGCTGGCGGGCGGGGTGCGTGACAGGGCGGCGGACGCCAGCGTGGCCGGGGCCGGCATGGCGGCGGCTGGCGAAGGCATGAGCGGTGGCGCAAGTTCCGGCAATGCGGCTCTGATGCATTCCGCCAGATGACCGGACGTCTGCAGATGCCAGATGCCTCGCCCCGCGGCATCCCGCGTAAACAGGTAGGGCAGAAGGTTCACGTCCATGATCGTCCGCACCGTGTCGAGCGCGGATCGAACGGCAGCATCTTCTGCGGTGGACAGTCCTTCAGCACGAGGCAAGGGCGCTCGGGCTGCTCCTTGATAGCAGCCTTCCAGACGTCCCATCAGGTCATGGGCGACCGCATAGACCTGGTTATGCAGACGCTCTTCGACGAAGGTGGCCGCCCGGTTCAGCTGGTCCACCGGGGCGGCGGCGCCGGTTGATTTGGATGCCAACGGATCGATCACCACGCCGAAGCCCGCCATCAAGGCCCTCGCGCGTTGCTGCGGACTGATCTTGCGCGTCCCCGCCTCCGACGGCCACTGCTCCAGCATGGCCACCAACACCCGCTGTTGCAGCAGTTCACGGAATACCCGTGCGTCGGCGCCGCCCGGCAGGCGGTCTCTCAGGACATTCAGTGCCAGACCAAAGACCGTCGCTGGCGGACACACTTGTGCATGGAAGCCGTCGACCAGCAGTTCACAGACCCTGCGTCGGTCGGTGACGTCCACGCTCGGATGCGTCTCCAGCAAGCGCAGAAGGCCGGTCAGCCACCGCTTGCCGTGACCCAGCATCTGCGCATGCCGGTCCTCATCCCGGTCCAGCGAGTGCTTCAACTGTGTCAGCGCGTCGGAGAGGCTTCGGAAGCGGTCGAGCGGGGCCAACACGTCTTCCAATCGCTGCAGCGCGGCATCAAGTTCGCGGCGGACGGTGACGGCCTGATCAGAGCCCAGGAAGGTCCGCAGGGGAACATCGCTGGTGTAGTACAGGGCTTGTTGCAATGGGAGGGACTGGGCCCGCTGCTCCCACTCCGAGCGGGCTGAGGAACTGCCCGCAGCGTCGGTCTGTACCGACGGGTCCAGAGCCGCTCCCGTGGGGGTCCCCCGTGAGATCGGAAACGACATGCGCCGCCCTCCTGAAGTCGCGAAACTCCCTCAGTCAGGCGGCCGCATCAGAAGTTCAGGCGAAGCGTCCCGCCTGGAAGTCCCGGACCGCTTGCAGCAGTTCGCCTTCGGTGTTCATGACGAAGGGACCGTATTGCGCAATCGGCTCGTTCAGCGGCTTGCCGGCGATCAGGATCAGCCGCGCACCTTCCTCGCCCGCATCGAATCGGACACCGTCCGCACCCGCCGTGTTGGCGAGGATGGCCATGCGTCCGGCCGGCACCTTGCAGCCGGTGTCAAAGCGCACGTCACCGCGGTAGACGTACAGGAAGGCGTTGTGGCCTTGCGGAATCAGCTGCTCGAAATGCGTGCCGGCGTCCAGGTGGATGTCCAGGTACAGCGGCTCGGTGGTCTCGCGCTGCATCGCGCCGTCCACCCCGTGGCTGCTGCCGGCAATCACCCGCACCGTGCCGCCCGCCAGCCGGGCTTCGGGAATCTCGGCGCTGGTGATGTCGCGATACCAGGGGTCGCGCATCTTGTCGCGGCCGGCCAGGTTCAGCCACAGCTGGAAGCCTTCCATGCGGCCCTCCTGCTGCTCCGGCAATTCCGAGTGAATGACGCCGCGGCCGGCCGTCATCCACTGCACGCCGCCACTGCCCAGCAGGCCTTCATTCCCGGCCGAATCGCGGTGACGCATCTGGCCTTCCAGCATGTAGGTCACCGTCTCGAAGCCGCGATGCGGATGGTCGGGGAAACCGGCGATGTAGTCGTCGGCATTGTCGGTGCCGAACGCGTCCAGCATCAGAAAAGGGTCCAGCCGCCGCTGCAGGTCATGGGTCAGCACGCGGGTGAGCTTGACGCCCGCCCCGTCGCTGGTGGCCATCCCCTGCACCAGGCGCTCGACCTGACGAGGCGTCGCAACGGTGAAGTTCGGGGAAACAACGGCAGACATGATGAATTCCTTTCCTTGATGGGAGTCCAACGGACCGTCCGCGTGCGAACGGTCCGATCGCGATCAGGCCAGGACCGACGCGATTTCGGCGCGGGCGCCCGCCAGGCCTTGGGCGGTGGCTTCGGGGCCCATGTTCAGGCCTTCGGCGTAGATGAAATCGACGTCGGTCATGCCCAGGAAGCCCAGCGCGACCTTCAGGTAGGGCACCACATTGTCGGTCGGCTGACCACGATGCACACCGCCGCGGGTGGTGACCACGATCACCTTCTTGCCGGTGACCAGGCCTTCGGGGCCATTGGCGCCGTAGCGGAAGGTCACACCAGCGCGGGCGACGGCATCGATCCAGTTCTTCAGCTGCGAGCTCACGCCGAAGTTGATCATCGGAGCGGCCAGCACGACCACGTCAGCGGCCTGCAGTTCGCCGATCAGGCTGTCGTTCAGGGCGACACGGGCCTGCTGGTCGGTGCTGCGCTGCTCGCCCGGGGTGAACAGGGCGCCCAGCGTGGCTTCATCCATCGGGGGCAGCGGGTTGGCCGCCAGGTCGTGCACGGTGGTCTTGGCGCCTGGGTTGCGGGCCACAAGGCCGGCGACCACTTCATTGGCCAGCAGGGTGGAGACGGAACCTTGGCCGTCGTGCAGGCGGCGGGCGCTGGAATTGATTTGCAGGATGTTCATGGTGACTCTCCGGTTGCATCAGGGGTGTGAGGGAATGGCTTCACTGTATTGAGAACCCCTGAGCACCAGAAGCCCACCGTTTGGATAAGATTGTTCTACTGATAGAACAATCGACTTGCCATGAGCCTTGATGCCGATGACCTGCTGGTGTTTGCCCGCGTGATGGACGCGGGAAGTTTCAGCCGGGCCGCCGAGCGGCTGCAGCTGCCCAAATCCAACGTCTCGCGGCGCATTGCCGCGCTGGAGGAGCGGCTGGGGGAGAAGCTGCTGCAGCGCAGTACCCGGCGTCTGACGCTCACCGAATTCGGACAAGGCGTGCTGGAGCATGCGCGGGCCCTGTCGGGAGAGGTGGACGGCGCGCTGGCGCTGGCGCTGCACCGGCAGCAGCGTCCGACGGGGCGTCTTCGCGTCTCCATGCCTGCGGACTTCGCGCATCAGATGCTGCGGCCGATGCTCAGCCAGTTTGTGGGCGACTATCCGGAAGTGCAGCTGGAGCTGGACCTGTCCCCCCGCCGCGTGGATCTGATCGCCGAGGGCTTCGACCTGGCGCTGCGCATGGGCGAGCTGCCAGCGGACAGCCAGCTCGCCGCGCGGCGCATGGCCATCTTCGGCAGCGGCCTGTATGCGTCACCGTCCTATCTGCAGCGTCATGGCGAGCCGCAGATGCCCGAAGGCCTGGTCAGCATGCATGGGCTGATGATTCTGGGACGCAGCGGGGATCCGCTGCCCTGGCGGCTGGTCTCGCACGTCGGGGAAGCGCCGGAATCGCAGGAGACCTGGGTAGGTGTGCCGGAGAAGCGCACCCTGGTCAATGCGCCGGACATGCTGCTGCAGATGGCGCGGGACGGGCTGGGCATCACCTGGGTCGGCAACCAGTATGCGCAGACGTTTGTGGACCGCGGTGAACTGGTGCGGGTGCTGCCGCAATGGTGTGCCGAACCCAGCACCTGCTGGGCGGTGTTTCCCCAGCGGCGCTTGATGCCGCTGAGAACCCGGGTGTTTCTGGACGCGTTGGCGGAGGTGCTGACGCCGCTGGATCAGGCGCCGCTGTTCGAGCGATACCGGACGCCCACGGCGACGTGAGCGCCCGGTGGGGCCGGCCTCATTCCATCTGGAAGCCGATTTCCACGCTGACGGGGCGCGGCTTGTTGATCGGCGCGAAGCGCCACTGCTTCACCGCGGCCACGGCGGCGATGCTGAGCTTGCGGTCCGGCGACTTGGTGGCTTCCACCTGCTCCACCGAGCCATCGGTCTGAACGACGAACTTCACCATGACCGAGCCATTGCGCTGCTGGGACAGGAGGGCACGGGGATATTCCGGATCCACCTTGTTGACCAGACGCAGCGGCGTGTCTTCTTCCGGCAGCGGTGCAGGTTCGGGCTCCGGCTGCTGGGCCGGCGCGGCGGGCGTACCCACCACCGGCGCAGTGGCTGGGGCGGCCATGGCCATGCTCTCGGGGATGCGGCCGGTGTAGGCCGGCGGCGTCGCACTGGCGGGGACTGCACTGCTGGCGGTCAGCGAGGTGCGTGTCATGCCGCCGGGATCGCCGCGCTGTGAATCGGATGGGGACATCGCCACGGTGCGGCTGTCGTCATCGGACTTGCGCGCCGGTACGGTGGACTTGGCCACGGCCGGCTGCGCGCGGGGCTCGGACTTGGGCTCCGGCTTCGCGTCCGTCTTGGCTTGATGTTCGGGTTTCTTGGTCTCGCCCTTTTCCGCGTGGAACTTGATCCACTGGAAGACCTTGTCGGCATCGCGCTTGGCGCGCTCAACGTCGCTGAGTGGCGCCTTGGCATCGGTGGCCGCGGCGGCTGCCGCTGGCGTGGTGCCTGGTGAACTGGCACCGGTGGCCTGCGCCCACACACCGCCTCCCGCCAGCATCAGGCATACCGACAGACAGCTGGGCACCAGGCCCATGCGAGAACGACTGCTCATGATTCCCACCCTCTTAAGGCAATGCCGCTTCTTCTTTGTAAGCAAACCCGCGGCCAGTGGAGACAAAGTGTAAGAAGTCACCCCCGCGACGCACGCTCGGTATTTGCCCGAGGTTTGTGCCGTGTTTGCAGCATCGGTCGTAAAAAAACACCGCAGATGTGCCGGGCATGCATGTCTTGACGCTCCGAAGATGTAACGACGAGGGATGGCCGATGGCATCGGCATTGGCGCCCGATGCAGCGGTGCACACGGTCGCCAATCAGGTCACGCATCAGGTCACGCATCAGGTCGCGCACCGTGTTGGATATGAGCCGCCCGGAAGCCGTGCATCACCGCACCACGACAGTGCCTTCGACTCTGCCGGAGTGCAGCGATCTTGAGCCGCGGTTCGGAACGCTCCTATACTGCGGGCCTGCTCCGGGGAGCCCTGAGCCGCACATCGCGGCACGGGCTGAGACATGGCGAAGAAGCCATGGACCCGCTGAACTTGATCCGGTTCGTACCGGCGTAAGAAGAGCCTGCCCCTCGCGACAAGTCCCCCTTGCGCGGCCGGGTTCTGGTCGATCGCGCCTCGCGTTCCGTTCAGGCCCAGCCTCCGGTGCCCTACCGGAGAAGCCTCGATGTCGCAACACCTGTCCCCTGATGTCCGCGTCCTGCAGCCGCAGGGTTCCGCGTCCACCGTCCCGTCCACCGCAGCATCCACATTGCCGGCATCGGCCGCCGGGCCCTTGGATGTGCAGCAGCGGCTGGCTGCCAGCCGCGCGCCGCTGCCGGCCTCCACCAAGACCTATGAACCGGGCACGCTGTTCCCGGACCTGCGGGTGCCGCTGCGCGACATCCAGCTGACCAACGGCGAACGCGTCGCGGTGTACGACACCTCCGGCCCTTACACCGATCCGGCGCAGGCCACCGACGTGCGCCGCGGCCTGCCCTCGCCGCGTGCCGCCTGGATCGAAGCACGTGCCGATACCGAGCCCTACACCGGCCGCCCCATCCAGCTCTTCGACGATGGCCTGCGGGAAGCCACCCAGCAGCAGGCCCTGCGCGCCCAGACCGACGCCCTCACCCGCGCACCGCGACGCGCCCGCAGCGGCGGCAACGTCACGCAGATGCACTATGCCCGCCGCGGCATCATCACCGCCGAGATGGAATACGTGGCCATCCGGGAAAACGGCCGTCGCGCCTGGATGAAGGAATACTGCGCCGACGCCGAGCGCGAAAGCCGCCTGCGCGGCCAGGGCCTGGGCGCCACCATCCCCGGCTTCATCACGCCGGAATTCGTGCGGGACGAGATTGCCCGCGGCCGCGCCATCCTGCCCGCCAACATCAACCATCCGGAACTGGAGCCGATGATCATCGGCCGCAGCTTCCTGGTGAAGGTCAATGCCAACATCGGCAACTCGGCGGTGAGCTCCGGCATCGAAGAGGAAGTCGAGAAACTGGTGTGGGCCACCCGCTGGGGCGCGGACACGGTGATGGACCTCTCCACCGGCCGCAACATCCACACCACCCGCGACTGGATCATCCGCAACAGCCCCGTGCCGATTGGCACCGTGCCCATCTACCAGGCGCTGGAGAAGGTCGGCGGCGTAGCCGAGGACCTGACCTGGGAACTGTTCCGCGACACGCTGATCGAGCAGGCCGAGCAGGGGGTGGACTACTTCACCATCCATGCCGGCGTGCGCCTGCCCTTCGTGCCGATGACGGTGAAGCGCCGCACCGGCATCGTCTCCCGCGGGGGCTCCATCCTGGCCAAGTGGTGCATCGCCCACCATCGCGAGAACTTCCTCTACACCCACTTCGAGGAGATCTGCGAGATCATGAAGGCGTATGACGTCAGCTTCTCGCTCGGCGACGGCCTGCGTCCCGGCTCGCTGGCGGATGCAAACGACGAGGCCCAGTTTGCCGAACTGCGCACCCTGGGCGAGCTGACCAAGATCGCGTGGAAGCACGATGTGCAGACGATGATCGAAGGACCGGGCCATGTGCCGATGCACATGATCCAGGCCAACATGACCGAGCAGCTCAAGCACTGCGATGAAGCGCCGTTCTACACCCTGGGTCCGCTGACGACCGACATCGCCCCGGGGTACGACCACATCACCAGCGGCATCGGTGCCGCGATGATCGGCTGGTTCGGCTGCGCCATGCTCTGCTACGTCACGCCGAAGGAGCATCTGGGCCTGCCGGACCGGGACGACGTGAAGCAGGGCCTGATGGCCTACCGCATCGCGGCGCATGCGGCCGACATCGCCAAGGGACATCCGGCGGCGCGGGCGCGGGACGATGCGCTGTCCAAGGCGCGATTCGAATTCCGCTGGGAAGACCAGTTCAACCTCGGACTGGACCCGGAGACCGCGCGCGAGTTCCACGATGAGACGCTGCCCAAGGACAGCGCCAAGGTGGCCCACTTCTGCTCGATGTGCGGACCGAAGTTCTGCTCGATGAAGATCACGCAGGATGTGCGGGACTACAGCGCCAAGCTGGAAGCCGAAGGGCAGGCCGCTGGAAGTGCCGCGACCGTCGCCGACGCAGGCGTGGAAGCCGGCATGCGCGCCAAGAGCGAGGAGTTCCGCGCCGCAGGCAGCGAGCTCTACATCCCCATCCAGCCGGCCTGAGCCATGGCCAGGATCGTCATTGCGGGGGGCGGCCTGGCCGGTCGCCTCTGCGCCTGGGCCTTGAGCCGGACCGGCCATGCGGTGACCGTGTACGACGCGTCGCCGGACGCAGCGCCCCGCTTTGACGGCACGGGCGCCGCCGCCTTCACCGCCGCCGGCATGCTCAGTCCGCTGGCGGAGCAGGAGCAGGGGGGCGCGCAGGTGGCCGCCTGGGGATGGCGGTCGCTGACGCTGTGGGGAGGCATCGTCCAGGCACTGCGGCCGGTGGAGGTGCCCTTCCGGCGCGACGGCAGCCTGCTGCTGGCCCATCGCAGCGACCTCGGTGCGGCGCAGCGCATCCTGGCGCTGATCCCTGGGGCGGAGGCGCTGACGGGGTCAGACTTGCTGGCTCTGGAGCCGACCCTGGTGCCCGGTCTGCACGGCTGGCTGTTGCCGGATGAGGGCCTGATCGGCCCGGTCGCGGCGATGCAGGCGCTGCTGCAGTCCGCTCCGGATGTGGACTGGCGCTGGGGTCACGCAGTGGAGACCGTGATGCCCGGCGCCGCGGTGCTGGCGTCCGGCGAGCGGCTGGCGGCCGACTGGGTGATCGACACCCGAGGCCTGGGCGCCACGCCCGACCTGCCGGTGCGAGGCGTGCGCGGAGAGATCGTGACCCTGTCCCTCCCCGGCCATGGGCTGCGTCGGCCGGTGCGGTTGCTGCATCCTCGGCATCGTGTTTATCTGGTGCCCCGCACGGCGGATGAGCTGGCCGTGGGCGCGAGCGAGATCGAGAGTGAAGACCGCAGCCCTGTGTCGCTGCGCTCGGCGGTGGAGCTGATGGCCGCGGCGCACAGCGTGATGCCGGCGCTGGCGGAGGCCCGCATCCTCCGGCTGGATCGGCATCTGCGGCCTGCGCTGCCGGACAACCTGCCTGTGGTGCATCACGCGCCAGGCCTGCTGCGCCTCAATGGGCTGTACCGGCATGGCTGGCTGCTGGCGCCGGCGCTGGTGGAGCAGATGCTCGGCTGCGCGGGGCTCGCGAGCCTGCATGGGCTGGCGCAGGTACCGCCCATGACGGCTGCCGCTGCTTCTGCCTCTGCGTCTGCCGCTGCCGCTGTCGCTGCTTCTGCGTCTGCATATTCACCTGCACCTGCACCTGCACCTGCAACTGCAACTGCACCTGCATCTGCACCTGCGGCTGCGGCTGCATTTGCGACTGTGGGTTCCGCCTCTCCCTCTTTGTCCTCATGACTGCCGACACCATCACCATCCGCCTGGACGACCGTCCGCTGCAAGTGCCTGTGGGGTGCTGCCTGTCCGACCTGCTGGCGCAGGAAGCACTGGTACCCACCAGCGTCGCCACCGCGCTGAATGGCCGCTTCGTGCCTCGCGCTGCGCGCGCCGCCACGCCGCTATCCGAGGGCGACCAGGTGCTGCTGTTTCAACCCATCGTCGGAGGCTGACATGTCTGAAGCAGACCGCGCACCCGCCCATTCTTCACCCGTACCGTCCTCCCCCGATCCTCTGCGCATCGGGGAGGTGGCCCTGAACAGCCGCTTCTTCCTGGGCACCGCCGGCCACCCCAGCCCGCAGACGCTGCGAGAGTCAATCGAAGCCTCCGGCAGCGAAGTCCTGACCGTCGGCCTCAAGCGCACGCTGCAGGGCGACAACGGCGCCCTCGCGCATGCCTTGTCGGACGCGCGCGCCCGCGGCGCCCGGCTGTTGCCCAACACCGCCGGGTGCCGCAGCGCCCGGGAGGCCGTCGCCCTGGCCCATATGGCCCGCGAGCTCTACGACACGCCGTGGATCAAGCTGGAAGTGGTGGGGGATGACCACACCCTGCAACCGGACCCGATCGAGCTGCTGGCCGCCGCCACCGAGCTGGTGCGCGAAGGCTTCGTCGTCTTCCCGTATTGCACCGAAGACCTGGTGATGGGCCGACGCCTGCTGGACGCCGGCTGTCCGCTGCTGATGCCCTGGGGCGCGCCGATCGGATCGGGTCAGGGCCTGCTGCATCTGGCGGGTCTGCGCACCCTGCGGGAGCGTCTGCCGGACACGGTGCTGGTGGTGGACGCCGGCATCGGCGCGCCGTCGCAAGCCGCGCAGGCGATGGAGCTGGGGTATGACGCTGTGCTGCTCAACAGTGCTGTGGCCCAGGCACGTGATCCCGTGGCCATGGCGGGTGCGTTCCGGCAGGCGGTGCAGGCGGGGCGCGAGGCCTGGCGCGCCGGACTGATGGCCCCTCAGTCGATGGCGGTGGCCAGCACGCCGGTCAGTGGCCATGCGTTTCTGCTGGGGGATCAGTGATGACCGCCCCGGTCCGTGTGCCGCATCCGTCGCTGCCCTCGCCATGGTCGCCGAGCGTGGACCTTTGGTCGCCCGCACTGCCACTCTGGACGGACGATTCCGCTCCGCCCCTGATCTGGAGCGTGGCCGGCACGGACAGCGGCGGCGGCGCCGGTCTGGCGGCGGACACCCGGGCCGCCGCCGCCATGGGCGTGCATCTGTGCACCGTCGTGGCCGCCGTCACGGCGCAGAACTCGATGGGCGTGCAGGGCGTCTTCCCGCTGGACCCATCTCCCTTGCGGGCCCAGCTGCAGGCCCTGCGGGCTGACCTGCCCGCGCGGGTGATCAAGACGGGCCTGCTGGCGAGTGCGTCGGCCGTTGATGTGCTGCTGGCACAGCGCGGGGATGCGCTGCTGGTCGTCGATCCGGTGCTGGGCGCCAGTGCGGGCGGCACCGCCTTCTGCAACGATGAACTGCTGGACGCCTATCGGCATCAGCTGCTGCCGCAGGCCACGCTCATCACGCCCAACCGGCGGGAAGCGGAGCGGCTGCTGGGTGTCGCCGCAGGACAATATTCCGTGCCGGAGCTGGCACGTCGACTGCGTCGGCTGGGACCGCAGGCGGTGTGCATCACCGGGGGCGACGATGTGGCCACTGGCGCACTTGGCACCGCGTCGGCATCGGCATCGGCTTCCGCATCGGCATCGGCATCCGCATCCGCATCGGCTTCGGCATTGGCTTCGGCATTGGCTTCGGTTTCTGGACCCGTCCCTGCCTTGGCCCTGGACTGGCTGGACTCTCCGCTCGCCACCGGCTGGATCGCCCTGCCCCGTCTGCATCCTGTGAACGGCCAGCCGATGCATCACCATGGCTCGGGCTGCACCTTCGCCACTGCGGCTGCGGCGGCACTGGCGCGAGGCTTCCCGCTGCCGGATGCGGTGGTCCTGGCAAAGATGCTGACCTGGACCGCCCTGCGCGACGGGCATGCCGCGGGCGCTGGCGCCGGGCCGCTGCGTCCCACGGCCGGCTTCGTGTCCGATGCGGCGGCCATGCCGGTGATGTCGCAGGCCGATGAAGAGGTCTTGTCGGAAGCGCGATTGCGGCAATGGTCCGACGCTCTGCGGCGCCCGGCGTCTCCCACTTTCCGCCGCGGCCTCTACGCCATCACCGACCAACCCGCGCTGGTCAGCGCTTTTGCCCGCTCCGGCGTGTTTGAGCATGTGCAGCTCCGGATCAAGCGCGACCCCGATGCACCGGACCGTGGCGACACCTTGCGCGCCAACATCCGTCAAGCCCTGGACAGCACCTCCGGCAGCCGCTGCACCGTCTGGATCAACGACCATTGGCAGCTGGCCCTGGACGCTGGCGCGACGGCACTGCATCTGGGCCAGGAGGACTGGGCGACGCTCACCCCCGACCAACGGGACGACCTGCTGCAGCGTTGCCGGCAGGGACGCATTCAGCTGGGACTTTCCAGCCACAGCCTGTGGGAACTGTGCCGGGCACGCGCGGTCGCGCCCACCTACATTGCCTGCGGCCCGCTCTGGCCCACGACGACCAAGGACATGCCCTGGCAGCCACAAGGCATGGCGCAACTGGCCTGGTGGGCGGCGATGGCCGGGCGGCCGGTGGTGGCGATCGGCGGCATTCTGGAGGAACGTCAGGTGGACGCCGCGTGGCAGGCCGGCGCGTCTGCGGTGTGCCTGGTCCGGGCCGCGGAGCCCTGGATGGCAAGGCAGGTGGAGCGGCCCGGCCCCTCCACTTAACGGCGCGGGACCTCGTCGGCCTCGGACCTCGACAAGCCCGGCGCCTACGCCGGCATGTGGCCCTTCGGGGGCGTGCGATGCACCGAAGCGGAGGCAGTGGGCACCGGAACGGATCGGACGAAGCCAGGCGCGCCGCCGTGTTGAGCGGCAGCCGCCCTGTGACGAGGCGTGATCCGCTGGAGCCACCCGTTGAGGGGGATGGCCGAAATGTCCGCCGTCCGAATAATGGGCCCGCCGCTTGCCCTATGTCCCGGTCCTTGTCTTGGGGTCCGTCCAGGGAGATTCCGTGCCCGCGTCTCCGCCATCGCCGCTGCCCTCTGGGGCGTCGCCGCCTTCCGCCGCGACGCCGCAGTTGCTCAAGCCCGTTCCCCAATGGGAGGAGCACGAGAAGCCGTCGATGCCGGGCTCGCCGTCCATGCCCTGGCATCCGCCCTGGCGGCGCGTCGCTTATGCGCTGGTGGCCGTGCTGGTGGGCATTACCGGGGCCCTGGGCAGCGGACTGGTGACCGCCAATCTGCCGGTGCTGCAAGGCCAGCTCGGCCTGACGCCGAGCCAGGGTGCCTGGTTGTCCGCGTCCTACGTCATGGTCAATGTGACGGCCAATCTGCTGGTCTTCAAATGCCGGCAGCAATTCGGCATGCGCTGGTTTGCCGAAGTGGGCCTGGGCATCTATGCCATGCTGGCGCTGCTGCACCTGCTGGTGGGCGGTTATGCCACCACGCTGATGGTGCGGGCCGCCAGTGGTCTGGCCGGCGCCGCCTGCAGCACCTTGTGCCTGCTCTACATGCTGCAAAGCATGCCGCGCACCCATACCGGCAAGATGCTGGTCATCGGCGTGGGCATCGGCCAACTGGCCGCGCCGCTGGCCTGGGTGATCTCACCCGCGCTGCTGGATCAGGGGGGCGGCACCTGGCACAACCTCTATCTGTTCGAAGCGGGCCTCGCGCTGTGTGCCTTCGCCAGCGTCGTCATGCTCAAGCTGCCGCCGGGCGTGCAGATGAAGGTCTTCGAGCCGCTGGACTTTCTCACCTTCGCGCTGATGGCGCCGGCAGTCGCCATGATCGTGGCGGTGCTGGTGCAGGGCTACCTGCACTGGTGGCTGGATACGCCGTGGCTGGCCTGGCTGCTGATCGGCGCGCTGGTGCTGGTCACGATCTCGGTGCTGATCGAACACCACCGGGTCAATCCGCTGATCCAGACACGATGGTTCGCCAACGGCGCGACCCTGCGCTTTGTGCTGGGGGCGCTGATCCTGCGCTTTCTGACGGCCGAGCAGTCGGTGGGCGCGGTGAACTTCCTGCGGGCGCAGGGCATGGGGCCGGATCAGTTGCAGCCGCTGTTCGCCGTCGTGCTGGCGGGCATGGTGATCGGCATGCTGGCCTGCTCCATCACCTTCACCCCGAAGACGCTGATTCCGCAGATCCTGCTGTCCATCGTGCTGTTTGCCGTGGCCGGTCTGCTGGACCATCACCGCACCAGCCTGGACCGACCGCAGGATTTTTTCCTGAGCCAGTTCCTGCTGTCGGTGGGGGCCGGCATGTTCATGGGGCCTTTGATGCTGATCGGCATCGGCCAGGCGCTCAAGAACGGGCCCGCCTACATGGTGACCTTTTCGGTGATGTTCTCGGTCAGTCAGACCTTGGGCGGGCTGATGGGATCGGCGCTGCTCAACACCTATCAGCTGCACCGGGAGCATGAGTTCTCGGCATCGCTGGTGGCCACCCTGGACCGGACCGATCCACTGGTGGCGCAGCGCATTGCGGCGCAGGGGGCGGCCTTGTCCGGCGTCATCAGCGATCCGGTCCTTCGATCCGCCCAGGGCGCGGCGCAACTGGCGCAGGTGGCGCGGCGCGAGTCGAACGTGCGGGCCTACAACGATGTGTTCATGTTCAGCGCGATGACCGCCGTCGGATTCCTGGTCTGGCTGCTGGCACTGCTCGGACGCACCGCGTGGGCGAAACGGCGTGAGGCGGCGCGAGTGGCGCGGGACGCGGGCACGGCGCCGGCCCAGGATGCCGCGGGGACAGGGCCACCACAGGGACCTTCCGCCTCATCGCCGCCGGGGTCCTCGACAGGATCGCATCCCGCCCCCTCGTCGCCGCCCTCTTCTGCCGCCCTTGCACCGAGCCGACCCGCATGAGTTCCAAGCCGCCTGCCTCTGACCACCGCCCTGACCGCCGCCCGGACACGCCGTCGGCAAGCCCGCCGTCCGCGAATGCGGAGACCGGGCGGACGTCAGGCCACGTTGCGGGCCCCGCGCCCGACACAGCTCCCGTCCCTCCGTCCGGCCTCACGCCCGGTTATCCCCCGGAGCGTCCCGCTGCCTCGACGCCCGCCGACGCGCAGGCCGCGGCCGCATTGGATGCGGCCTCGTCATCCGCCGACAGCGCCAATGCCGACATCGCATTGCCGACCGACAGCACGACCCCATCCGCCGCCATGCCCCCTTCGGTTCCCCCGTCTGCAATGTCGCCTACGCCTGCGCCTGCGCCGACCGCAGCCTCGCCCTCCCCGCTGTCTGTATCCCCTTCATCGCCCCGTTCATCCCCTCCGGCTCCTCCGCCCCCGCCAGCGGCACCGCCGCCCGCCTCGCCCCCGAAGTATCTGAAGGCCTCCACCACCGCCATCGTGCTGATGCTGGTGGTGATGGTGGTCGGCATCGTGCTGATCCTGCGGGCGTGGGAACTTGGACCGTTCAACAGCAGCGTTGAGACGACCGATAACGCCTACGTGCGGGGGGCCGTCACCGTGCTGTCGCCCCAGGTGAACGGCTATGTGGTCGAGGTGCTGGTGAAGGATTTCGAGGACGTGCAGGCCGGCCAGCCGCTGGTGCGCATCGACGACCGGCTGTATCAGGCGGCGGTGGACCTCGCGCAGGCCCAGCGCGCCAATGCGGCGGCGCAGTTCGACAACTTCGCGCAGACCCAGGCGCAGAACCAGGCGACGCTGTCCGCCTCCCGCGCCACGCTGGCCTCCGCGCAGGCCGAGCTGGCGCGGGCCGATGCCGAACTGGGACGGGTGGAAGCGCTGGCCCAGCGCGGATCGGTCTCGCTGAATGAACGCGACCGGGTGCGCAGCAGCCATCGGCTGGCGCAGGTGAATGTGGAAAAGGCCAAGGCGGACATCCGCATCGGCGAAGAACGGGTCAAGGCCACCACCGTCGGCCGCGCCGGTCTGCGGGCGCAGGTGGAAGCAGCCGATGCCCAGTTGGCGCAGGCGCGGATCAATCTGGCCAACACGGTGGTGAAAGCGCCGGCCAGTGGTCAGGTCAGCGAGGTGTCGGTGCGGCTGGGGCAATACGTGTCCGCCGGATCGCAGCTGCTCTTCCTGGTGCCGCGGCAGTTCTGGGTCGTCGCCAATTTCAAGGAGACCCAGACCGGGCGCATGGAGGTGGGGCAGCCGGTCAGCCTCAAGGCGGACGCGCTCAAAGGTGTGAAGTTCACCGGACGTGTGCAGCAGATCGCCCCGGCGACCGGCTCGGAGTTCAGTGTGCTCAAGGCCGACAACGCCACCGGCAACTTCACGAAGGTGGTGCAGCGGCTGCCGGTGCGGATCGCGCTGGATCCCGATCAGGCGCTGACCGCGCGCCTGCGGCCGGGGATGTCGGTGGTGGTCAGCGTGGACACGGCGGCGAGCGGGGCCGCGACCGGCGCTGCGGGTCCCGCGGCGTCAAGTGCGGCGTCAAGTGCGGGGTCAAGTGCGACACCAGATGCGACACCAACTGCGACACCCACTGCGGCGCAGACTGCGGCGCCGAAGGCCTCGCCCAATGCGGCGAGCAACCCGGCGACGGGCGACGCGCGCCCGGCAGCCCATGGTGACGCCGCACCCGGAGCGGCACGATGAACCGCGGCATCCAGCGGCGGTGGCTGCAGACGCGCGCACGGACCGGCGCGTCAATGGCGATGCTGGGCTTGCTCACCGCCTGCGCGCCGACCCTGCCGCCGCTACCGGAATCCGCCCGCGTCACGGTGCCCGATCAATGGCGGAACGGATCTCCCACCCTCCCCAGCGATTCCGCGACTCCGACCGCCAGTCAACCGGCCGGGGCACTCCCCGAGCCGGCGACCGATGGTGCGTTGGTGGCTCCCTGGTGGAACGTCTTTGGTGATTCGGTTCTGAATGACCTTGTCGCCCGTGCTCTGGCCCACAACAGCGACCTGCTGCTGGCCGGCGCCCGGCTGGAAGAAGCGCGCGCCACGCTGGCCGCCAGCCGCGCCACAGAAGGCCCGACCGTCAATCTTCAGGTGCCGTACCAGGCCACCCGGTCTCTGCAGTCCTCGGGCGTTTCCAACAGCCGCGTGATCCAGCCAGCCATCGCCGCCAGCTGGGAGCTGGACCTGTGGGGTCGCAATGGGGACCTGACCCGCGCCTCGGCCCTTCGGCTGCAGGCCAGCGAGGCCGACCAACGCGGAGCGGCGCTCAGCATCTCCGCGACCACGGTGCAGTCCTATGTGGCGCTGCTGGCGCTTGATGCCCAGCTCGCGCTGTCCCGCGCCACGCTGGCCTCACGGCAGGAAGCGCTGCGCCTGGCCGAAGATCAGGCGCGGGTGGGCTACATCTCGCAGTTGCAGCTGACCCAGGCGCAGGCGGAATACGCCTCGGTGGCCCAGGCAATTCCGCAGCAGGCGCTGGCCATCCGGCGACAGGAACAGGCCCTGGCGCTGCTGACGGGTGACACCGGCACTGAACAGCCCCGAGGCCTGGCCTTCGACCAACTGACGTTGCCGGCGCCACCGACTGCCGTGCCTTCCGCCTTGCTGGAGCGGCGCCCCGACATCGTCCAGGCCGCGCGACTGCTGGCCGCCACCGACGCCACGCTCGCCGCGCGGCGGCAGGCGTTTTTGCCGCAGGTGTCGCTGAGCGCATCGGCGGGTCGGCTCTATGTGAATGCGCTGGACTATGACCCGATCCGGGTGTGGTCCGTCGGCGCGAGTGTGCTGGCACCGCTCTTCGATTCGGGACGTTTGCGGTCCCAGTTCGACATCGCGACAGCGCAGCGCGATCAGGCCGCGTTCACCTACCGGGCCCGGGTACTGAACGCCTTTTCGGAAGTCGAGAACGCGCTCGCGGGCATCGACCGACTCGCCGAGCAGCGCCGCTTTGCACTGCAGCGACGGGACGTGCTGGCCCGGTCGCTGCAGTACGCCCACGACCGCTATGAGGCCGGTTACGCCGGTTACCTGGAGGAGCTGGACGCGCAGCGCAATCTGTATGCGCAGGACAACGACCTGATCCGCCTGCAGCAGACGGAGCTGGAGAACCGCATTGCGCTGATCCGCGCGCTGGGTGGGCCAGCGCCATAAGCGCCATAAGCGCCATAAGGGCAATCAGCGCAATGAACGCCGTGAGCGCCCAGGCGCGTTGGCGCCTTCGCGCCTCGGCGCCGTAGACGTCTCAGGGGTCTGAGCGGCTTGAGGGCTCAACGCACCAGCCGAATCAGCCGAATCAGGCGAAGCAGACGCTCAGCCGCCTCAGCCGACTCAGCCGACTCAGCCGCCTCAGCGACGTGCCTTGGCCGGCCGCTTGGCACCCGTCGTATCGGCCGGTGCGGTGGTCCCCTTCACCGCCGCCTGCGCCAGCTTGAAGAACACGTCAGTGTTGTCGATCACGCCAGTGAACGCCAGCGCCCCCGGGCCGAAGGCCGACAGCGGAATGTCGGTGGCCGTGTGCACCGCCGACTCGCCAGGCACCTGACCCGTCACCAGGAAGTCACCCAGCGCATCGTCGCGTTCCAGCGGCGCCGGCGGGTACCACTTCAGCGGCTCGGTCTTGGCCATCGGCTGCTGTGAATCACGCAGCGGCGTGTTGTTGGTGCGCCAGTCTTCATAGCGGTCCGCATTGGCGCCGTACCCCACCAGCAGGCGGTAATCGATGTCCGTCGCTTCCGGATAGCCGTCGGCGGCGAGGCGATAACGCGGGAAGCCGGCCTTCTCATAAACGCCCACCACCTTGTCGCGCAGGTTGGCAGCGCCCTTCTTCTGGATGGCCTCCTGCAGCGCCTTGTCGGTCAGCATCGAGCCACCGATCAGGGCCGCGCCGGAGCACTCATGGTCCGCCGTCACGATCACCAGCGTGTCGCCGTTCTCGCGGGCGAAGTCCTGCGCCACCTGCACCGCACGGTCAAATTCGATCGTGTCCAGCATCCAGCGCTCGGTGTCCATGTTGTGGGCCTGCTTGTCGATGGAGGCACCTTCGATCATCAGCACAAAGCCCTTGGGCTGCTTCTTGAGCGTTTTCAGCGCGGCGCGGGCCATCTCGTCCAGCATCGGCTGGTCGGGGAAGCCGTAGTCGTCCACCACCGTGCCGCTCAGACCCTTCTTTGCGCCGCGACGTCCGTCGATCTTGTCCAGCGCCACATTCATGTTGGAGAACGAGAACAGGCCCAGCAGCTTGTCGGCGCCGTCGGCCGCCATCAGCTCGGTGCGTGTGGGGGCGTAGCGGTAACCGGCGGACTGGAAGTCCTTGATCAGGTCGCGGTCCTTGTCCTTGGCGCCCGGGGCGACACCCCAGCGCTTGACGATGTCGGCCGTGTGCGCATCGGTGCTGGAGAAGGCGTAGTCGTTGGACTCGGCACGCTCCGAACCCGGCGTGCCGGCCGGCAGGAACCACTTGCGGCCGCCGCCCAGCAGCACCGTCAGACCGGTGCGGTCACGGTCGTCGAAGAACTGGTCCACGATGCCGGTGCCGGCGCCGCGATTGCTGGTGTGAACCGCGTTGCCGGCGGGGGTCGCGTCGAACACGTCGGCCGTGGTGACGATGCCCAGGGCCTTGCCTTCGGTGCGGTGCAGGTATTCGGAGAGATATTCGATGCGGGGATTGTCGAAGGCATCGAGCGTGTCGTCCGGGAACACACCCTCTTCATTGTTGTTGTTCTTGTTGCCCGACACATAGGAGGTCATGCCCGGCGAAGAGTCGGTGACCACCGAATTGAGCGAGGCCGTCTTCACCAGCGCAGTGGCCGGGAAGCTGTCCATCGCCAGCGGCTTGACGACCTTGCCCTGCGCATAACCGCCCTTGACGATGCGGGCTGCCGTGCGCTGGGCCGCGCCCATGCCGTCACCCAGCAGGATGATCACGTTCTTGACCTTCGGGCCCATGGCGGTCGCGAAGGGCACCACATCGAAGTTGCCGCGGGCGGTGGCTGTCTGGCCGTCGGCCTGTGTGGCTTCGATGCGCAGTTCGTGGCGGCCCGGCTTGTCCAGGCTCACCGCACGGACGGTGGCGATGGCGGTCTCGGCGGCGAGACCCTTGATGCAGCCGCTGGCGCAGTCGCGCAGCGCGACGTTGCCCGCCACCAGCTTCCCGTCGATGAAGAAGCGGGCAGCGGTGATGCGCTGCCCCGCGTCGGGCTTCACCGTCGCCTGCAGATCGAAGCGCTGGCCCGGCAGGAAGCGGGCAATCACCGGCTCCGGCTGGCCGCTGGCGAACAGCTCGCTGGGCGGCGTGAGGCGGGTCACCGTGGGCGCCGCCTGGGCGGCTGTGGCGGCGAGGAGGACGCTGGCAAGGGCCAGACGCGAAGGCAGAGGTTTGGAGGTCATGAGGCCTGGATGTGGATGACTCAATGGGTGAACGGGCGCGCAGAGGGCGTGGGTGCGGGGGCGCTTGCTGTCGCTGGTGCGCTTGCGAGTGCCGCTGCATGGGCATGACCAGCCGCCGCCGGCGCGCCGGGCTGCGCTGCAAGCGCGTCGGGGGACAGTTCCAGGCGGACCCAGGACACACGTCCGGTGTCGTCCTCGAGACGGCCCACGCGGAGACGGCCGGTCAGCACCAACAGGCCGTCCTGATGGGGAATGAGGCGGTCCTGCTGCGACGGGTCCAGCCGCACGGTGACCGTCGCTGGCGGCAGGTCGTCGGCCTCGCCGTCGGCATGCTCGCTCATGCGCACCGGGCGCGGCGTCAGCCAGAAGCGACCCGGCTGCGGCTGCTCCTGCGCCACCATGTAGCCCACCAGACGCACCTCGCGGCCATCAGCGGCCTGAAGCGCGTCGGACAACACAAGACCGCGATCGCCAATCGGCTGGCGGAAGAATTGCGAGAACTTGAGCTCCAGCGGCGCGGCTGCCGATGAGGCTTCAGACGTCGGAGAGGTCGGAGATGCCGGAGAGGTCGTAGATACCGGCGATGCCTGCAATCCGGCTGCCAGCATCAGCGCCGGCCAGACGGCCAGCAGGCGAGGAAGGACGGAGGCACGGGGCGGGGCAGGCGTCTGGCCCTGGGAGCGGATGGCACACATGCGCGCGGATTCTTCCGGCGGCCTGTGACAGGTCCGTGACACGTACGGTATCGCCCTCCAAAAATTCTGAGCGCCCTGACGGTGCGGCATGGCTTGACGCGGCCCGCCCGCATCGCGAAGCTAGAGCGATGTCACCGATGCTGCGCGGTCTTTCGCAGTCACCGGGCCGTGAGGCCCCAGGGAACGCCATGAGCTTGACGACGCAGCGGCTGCAGGCTTTGTACACCCGACGCGCGGCCGTGTATGACTATGAACTGATGCCGGTCGCGCCGCTGCGCGAGGAGGCTATTCGTGCACTGGCACTCTCGCCCGGCGACACAGTGCTGGACATCGGCACCGGGACCGGTCTGAGCCTGCCCGGATTGGCGCAGGGCGTGGGGGACAGCGGCCGCATCATCGGTATCGAGCCCTGCGAAGCGATGATGGCGCAGGCCAGGCGCCGCGTCAGTGCGGGACCGTGGCGCACCTCGGTGGACCTGCTGGACTGCGCCGTGGAAGACGCCCCGCTGGAATCGCTGCTGCCCGATGCCAGCGCCGATGCCGCCTTGTTCTTCTTCACCCACGATGCCCTGCAGGAACCGCACGGGCTGGACCGGGTGTTCCGTGCGCTCAAACCGGGGGCCCGGGTGGTCGCGGCGGGGCTGGTGTGGGCCTCGCCCTGGTGGCCGCTGAGCAACCTGTTCGTCTGGGGGGCTGCGATGCATTCGATCGCGAGCCCGCAGCGGCTGGATGCGCCCTGGCACGACCTGACGCCGCGGCTGACCAGCGCCGAACTGCAGCGGCGCTGGCTGGAATCGGCCTATCTGCTGACGGGCCGGGTGTAGCGACGCTCATCGTCATGCCGTGTGGCGCAGCGGCATAGCGGCATAGCGGCGCTCAATCTTCCAGCGGCACGAAGATCCAGAGCAGCAGATACAGCAGGAAGCCACTGCCCGCGCAGGCCACGAGCAACACGAAGACGATGCGCCAGAACCAGGACGGCAGTCCGCTGAGGCGCCCGATGCCACCGCAGACGCCGCCCAGCCAGCGGTCGTTCCGGCTGCGACGCAGCGCATTGATGGCGTCCACCGCAGGGGCACGCGGGCTGGTGCCGGCACTCATGCGGGGACCGCCCGCGGCCGTCCAGTCACCAGGGCCGCCGGGACCGGCGAAGCGTTCGTCGTCCCCCAGCACCCGGGCCTTGGCGCGGGCGAATTCCTCATCGCTGAGGACGCCGCGCTGATGCAGGTCGGCGAGTCGCTGGAGTTCTTCGCTGGCAGACATGATGGGCTCCTTCTGGCTGCGGACACATCCGGGATGGATGTTGTTCCGTTCATGGCTTGCATGCTTCGCAGACTATCGGGATGAGCGGAATCTTCGAGAGGATTGCGATCAACTGCCATCCCTGCCGACACAGTGCCGATGGGGGGTGCTGAAGCGGCCTGCACTGAATCTGCACCTGCACTTGCACTAGCATCGGGACATGACCCTGCAAACCCTCGACATGCAAACCCGCGAGACGCCCCGCTTCAGCATCATCGTGATGCACGGGCTGGGCTCTTCCTCGGACGATCTGGCGCCGCTGTGCCAGGCCCTGGACCTGCGTCCGGTGGTGGAACGCGTGGGCGGCCTTCGCTTTGTGCTGCCCGACGCGCCGGTGATTCCGGTGACGATCAACAACGGCATGGCCATGCCGGCCTGGTACGACATCCGTCACGGCGATCTGCGCCAGCGGGAGGATGCGGAGGGGCTGCGGCAATCGCAGGCCCTGATCGAGGAGCTGATTCAGCGCGAGGAGCAGGAGCACGGCATTCCACCGGAGCGGGTGGTGCTGGCAGGCTTCTCGCAAGGCTGCGCCATGACGCTGCTGACGGGGCTGCGCCATGCGCGTCCGCTGGCGGGGCTGGTGGGGCTGAGTGGCTACCTGCCGATGCTGGAGAGCACCGAAGCCGAACGCCATGCGGCCAATGCCAACACGCCGGTGTTCCTGGCGCATGGCGATCACGACCCGGTGGTGCTGCCGGCCCGGGCGCTCGCGTCGCTGGCCGAATTGCAGCGGCTGAATCAGCCGGTGAGCTGGCATACCTATCCGATGGGGCATGAGGTCTGCCAGGAAGAGGTTAGCGATCTGACGCAGTGGCTGTGTGAGCTGCTGGTGAAGATCGGCTGAGGGCTTGCCGCCTGCCGCCTGTCATCTGCCGGTGGCTGGTGGCTGGTGGCTGGTGCTGGGTGGTGACCAGTAGCACTGGGCGCGAATCGCTGTTCGGTCGCTGTTTGCACTCCGCCTTGCGCGTCGGGTGCGGCGCGTGCGCTCAGACTGAAGGTTTGGCGACCCAAACCAGACCGCGCGATGTTCGCCGCCCTGCGCACGCCCGTTCCACCAATCGACCCGGCCTGAACCGGGCTTCGGGAATGTCTTTGTTCCGGACCGGCTGGCGGTTGTTATAACCCGCCATCCCTGCCCTGCCGGACCCTGTCCGGCTTTCACATCCGGCTCATGACTTCTCCGCACCGCTCCCTCCGTGCCCGTAAGGTGGCATTCACCACTCCCGCACCTTCCGCCACTCTCGCCCCTTCCGGCGCTTCCGGCGCTACCGGCATTTCCGCTAAGTCGGCATCCTTCGCCTCGCGCCGTCATTCGATGCTGGCATGGCCGCTGGTGGTGTCGCTGGCCCTGTCCGGGCTGCCCGCAGCCCTTCAGGCGGCGACGCCGCATGCCAAGGCGAAAGCAGTCGCAGCGCTGCCGGCGACCACGCCGGCATCTTCAACGTCAGCGGTGCCGGCCTCGGTCGCCGCATTGACGCCTGTCGCCGCGGCGGTCTCACCGGCCGAAGCCAAGCGTCCGCTCACCTATGACGTCTATGCCAACTGGCGCAGCATCCAAGGCACCCAGCTGAGCCGCGATGGCGAGTGGGTGGCCTATGCGCTGGTGGCGCAGGAGGCCGATGGGGAACTGGTGGTGCGCCATCTGACCGACGGTCGCGAATGGCGATCGCCACGCGGCACGACCCCCGTGTTCAGCGCGGATGGTCGCTATGTCGCCTTTGCCGTGCAGCCGACGCGCGCGGCACTGGACCAAGCAAAGAAGGACAAGAAGAAGGGCGATGAGGCGCCCAAGGCCGGGGCGGCCGTGATGGACCTCTCCAGCGGCAGCGTTGAAGTCATCGAGCGGGTGAAGCGCTTCGCCTGGCCGAAGGACGGCGGCAGCACGCTGGCCATGTTGTTGGAGCCAACGCCCGCGAAGAAGGACGCCAGCAAGGAGGCCGACGGCGCCAAGGGGGCTGCCGCGGATGCGGCCTTGCTGACGGGCGCAGCCGATCCTGGATCCGTCCCGTCTGAGGACGACCATGACCCTGGGAATGGTTGGAGCGAAACCACTGGCGCCGACCAGGAAGCCAATCCTGAAGCAGCGGCCGTGGCGGCCACCAAGAAGACGCCCGGCACCGAGTTGATTCTGCTGGATGTGGTCAGCGGCACCCGTGCTTCGATCAGGGATGTCTCCGACTTCGTCTGGACAGATGATGGACGCCGGGTGGCGTATGTTGTGTCGGTGAAGGAGACGCCGCCCGCCAAGCGCAAGGCGGCAGACGTGCCTGCGCCTACATCGGCATCGGCATCGGCATCGGCATCGGCTTCAGCATCAGCATCAGCCTCGGCACCGGCATCAGCCTCAACATCAGCATCGGCATCGCCGTCTGCGCCCGCCCGCGTCTCTGGCGGCGTCGTACCGTTGCTGGCCGACGCCGGCACCGCCCGCGAAGGCGTCTACCTGCTCGACCCCGCCCACCCCGACCACAGCTCCGCCGTGCTGCGCGGCGCCGGCAGCTATCGCCAGTTGAAGTTCGATGCCCAGGGCGAGCAACTGGCCTTCGTGAGCAACCGCGACGCCATCGCGGAGCGCGCAGCCAGCAAGGGAGTGGAAACGAAGCTGTCCGCCCAGGACGCATCCGCCACACGCCCCGCAGCCAATGCCGGCGAGCCGCCGACAGACAAGTCCACCGACAAGGCCGCCGACAAACCGGCCCCCACGCCCTACAAGCTTTACCTCTGGCGCAGTGGCGGCCCGAGCGGTGTCTCCACCGGCGTCGCCGCGGCCAGCGCCCAGCCGCTGGTGACCGCCGCCACGCCCGGCATGCCCGCCGGCTGGAGCCCCAGTGAATTCGCCCCGCTGAGTTTCAGCAAGGACGGTCAGCGACTGTTCCTCGGCACCGCCGAAACACCCAAAGCCGAACCCGCCGACGCGCCCGAGCCGGTCAAGGTCGACCTGTGGCACTGGAAGGATCCGGAGCTGCAATCCGCCCAGAAGGCCAAGGCCGAACGCGAGAAGCAGCGCAGCTATCGCGCCGTGGTGCATCTGGCGTCCTCTATCGATCAAGCCCGGTTCGTGCAACTGGCCCGCCTGGACCTGCCCACCGTGCAGGTCAACGAGAACGCTGATTTCGCGCTGGGCCTGAACGACCTGCCCTACCGTCCGCTGCGCTCCTGGGACGGCGAATTCACCGATGCCTACGCGGTGAACCTGCGCACCGGAGAAGCCCGTCTGGTGGCTCGCCAGCAGCGGCAGGTGCCGACCTTGTCTCCGGCAGGCCGCTACATCCTGGGCTTCGAGGCGGCCCAGCGCCGCTGGACGGCCTGGCAGACCGACACCGGCGCCGCACGCGTGCTCACCGCCCGACTGCCGGCCCGCTTCGACAACGATGAACGCGACGTGCCCGATCTGCCCGAGTCCTACGGCATGGCGGGATGGACCGAAGGCGACCGCAGCGTCGTCCTCTATGACCGCTACGACCTGTGGCAAGTCGACGCGCAGAGCCTGCAGTCGACCAACCTCACCCAGGGCTGGGGTCGACGCCAACAGGTGCAACTGCGTCTGGTGGCGCTGGATCCGGAAGATGCCGACAAGCGTCCGCTGGAGACCGGCGCCTGGACGCTGGCCGGCACCAACGATCGCACCCGCGACAGCGGCTTCTACCGGGTGCCCTCGACCGGCGGACAACCTGCGGTGCTGATCCAGGACCAGAAGATGATCGGCGGCCTGATCAAGGCCAAGTCCGCCGACCGCATCGTCTTCACCCAGCAGACGTTCAGCGAGTTCCCGGACCTGTGGACTGCGTCGCTGGACCTGCGCCAACCGGTGCGCATCAGCCAGGCCAATCCGCAGCAATCGCAATTCGTCTGGGGCACGCAGGAGCAGATCGACTACACCGCCGCGGACGGCCGCAAGCTGCGTGCCCTGCTGACCAAGCCGGACAACTTCGACCCGTCGAAGAAATATCCGCTGATGGTCTACATCTACGAAAAGATGACGGACAACCGCTACCGGTATGTGCCGCCCGCGCCCGCGCAGAACATCAACGTGACGCGCTACGTGAGCAACGGCTACATCGTGCTGCGGCCGGACATCGTCTACACCACCGGCCATCCCGGTCGGAGTGCGATGAACACGGTGCTGCCGGCCATTCGCCAGGTCGTTGCCAAGGGCTATGTGGATCCGAAGCGCATCGGCATCCAGGGTCACAGCTGGGGCGCCTATCAGATCAACTATCTGATCACCCACACCACCATGTTCCGTGCGGCAGAGGCCGGCGCATCGATGGCCAACATGATCAGCGGCTATGGGGGCATCCGGTGGGGCGCGGGCATCAGCCGCGCGTTCCAGTACGAGCATGGCCAGAGCCGCATCGGCGCCACGCCCTGGGAGCGGCCCGACCTGTACATGGAGAATTCGCCGATCTTCAACGTGCACAAGGTGCAGACGCCTTATCTGACCATCCACAACGACGATGACGATGCGGTGCCCTGGTACCAGGGCATCGAGTTCTTCACCGCGCTGCGCCGGCTCGGCAAGGAAGCCTACTGGTTCAACTACAACGGCGAGAAGCACGGTCTGAAGGACCGCGACCACATGAAGCACTTCACCGTGCACATGGGGGAGTTCTTCGACCACTACCTGCTGAATGCACCGCGGCCGACGTGGATGGATCAGCCGGTGCCGTATCTGGAGCGCGGTAAGCGCGACGTGATGGGCTTGTTCAAGCCGAAGGCTGCGGATTCTGAAGAGTCGACAGGCTCGGGCAGCCGGGCTTCCGCTACGGAGAAGACGCCAAGCCAGGCGTCCCAGGCGCTTCGTCCGTAAGCGTTGACAAGCACACTGGCGCCGATCAGCAGCGCCAGCAGCAGCGCGAGACTGGCGGCCACGCCGGTCCAGCTGCCCATGAGCCGTGTGGCGAGGCCCTGCGATGCCAGGGCCTTGGCCACGGCACTGTCGGCGCTGAGCAGGACGGTGCCGCCATCGGGCAATTGCACCGGCACCGGCGTGCCGCGCCAGCGCTCACCGACCTTCAGCAGCTTGCGGGCATAGCGGCGGGATGAGCCTTGCCACTCGGACGTGGCATCCATGCCCTCCCCGCTCCCCAGCCAGTCGGTGGCAGATTCGCTGGAATGCGGCACCAGCTCGAGGTGCTGGCCGTGGATGCGCACCAGCGCCATGCGCGGACGCGGGTCGCGGCCATTGAACCAGCGCGCGTTGGTGGAATAGACGTCGGTCACCGCGACCAGCCCATGTCCAGGCCCAGAGCGCGGGCGGAAGCGCCCGCCACGCTGGCGTTGGACAGGGCCGGTGCATCCAGCACGGCGCGCAAATCGTCCGCGCAGGCATTCATCGCATTCAGACGCAGGTGGGCCAGGCGGACCGCCAGGAACGGCCAATACAGGCCAAGTGTCAACGGCAGCAGCCAGCCGTGGCTGATCAGCAGCCGGACTGTGGGCGACGCGCCTGCGCGGTGCGACTGGATTCCCGGGGCGACGCGCAGCAGGGGACGCCCCGTCAGCACCGCCGGCAGCACGGTGGCCGCACGCGGCGCGTCGCTCAGCCGCTGCCCGATCCGCAGGCCGCGCCAGCTCAGATGGTGCAGCCGGAAACGACGCATGCGAACGGACAACGCAGCCGCGCCGAGCATCATGACGCCCAGCATGGCCACGCCGGTCCAGAACGGCTGTAGCAGCGAGAGCCACACGCCGAGCGCCAGCACCAGGGCCATCAGGCGATGGGCCAGCATGCGTCGCGGGGCGCCATGGAAGTCGAAGGGATCACCATCCAGCAGGGTGTGACGGGCCCACCATTGCAGATGACGGCGCTGTGCCCAGGCGGTGTAGAGACCAAGGGTGGCCACACTCAGCATCAGCTGGACGACCCAGACGCGGAAGTATTCGCTGCCGGTGCCTGTGAAGCGCAGGCGGGGGGCGGGGCCTTCGGCCCACGTCGACGCCACCCAGGAGGGGCCCGGTGCCGCTGAAGATGCACCCGCATGCGGCTGCGCAGGCGCGCGGCCGGCCCCGCCCCCCCCCCCACGACCGGGCATCTGCCCATGGCTCCACGCCACGACCGCATCGAGTCGGGACAGACCGGCCCCGCGCGCCGGCGACGCCTGGGCCGTCAGCACGATGTCCACATCGTCCTCATCAAAAAGATCGGAAGGCAGGGTGCTGACGAAGTCCTCGTCCTGCGCCTCGCTCTGCGCCATCCCAAGGGCAGACGCAGGCAGGGCCGACGACCCGGAAGCTCCGGCTCGAGCGCTGAAGGTCATGTCAGGTCTTGCGGTTCCGGACGACGGCCACGGCCGCCACCCGGCCTCCCACTGGCGGGTGTTGCTCTGTTCCACTTCACTCCCCTGATCCCGTCTTCGCGGGCAATGGCGCAAAGTCTAGGAGAGCGGGCGCGCAGGTGTGCGCGGCACCGGGGAGTGGAAACCCGGGTGGTAGCGCTACGTACATGACGGAATGCGCGGATTCGTTGAATTCGGCACACACCGACGCATTGGCGGACCAGCGGGCTTGAATCAGGCGGGGCGACGCCCCCGTTGCAGCGACTGCAGATCGGCGCTGCGGGGCTGGAACTGGGTGACGAGGCCATCCATCAGCGCACGGGCCTTGGCGCTGTTGTCGCTGCCGTAATTGCAGACGTAGACGTCCAGGGTGACAGCCGCCAGTTCCGGCCACGTATGCAGCGCCACATGCGATTCCGCCAGCAGCAGCATGCCGGTGAGGCCGCCGGGCTGGCCGTCGCTGCCGTGGGGGAACTGGTGCCAGTGCTCTCCCACCACGGTGAGGCCCGCCGCTTCGGTGATGCGGCGGCAGTGCGCCGCCAGCGCGGACCGGTCCACCAGCAGCGCCAGGTCGGCGCAGCCGCTGAGGTCGGCGGTGAGATGGAGTCCGTTCATGAACGGGCAGTGTAGGACCGCCGCCAGCGACCGCGATGCGGTCCGGCCTCAGCGATCGGCAGGATGTCCCGCTTCGGCCAGCAGCGCGAGGCAGCGCTCCTCATGCTGGCTGATTTCGGCCAGGGTCACTTCAATGTCGCTGAGCTGCTGGCGCAGCTGGCGACGATGCTGGTCGAGCACGGAGAGGAAGGCGCGCAATTGCGGCACGGTGTCGGACTGGCTGTCGTACATGTCCACGAGCTGTTTGACGTCCTGCAGTGAGAGGCCCAGTCGCTTGCCCCTCAGGGTGAGCTTGAGCCGGGTGCGGTCCCGCTGGGTGTAGACGCGGTTGCGGCCGGCACGAGCCGGGGTGAGCAGGCCCATGTCTTCGTAAAAGCGGATGGCCCGGGGAGTGATGTCGAATTCGGTCGCCAGCTCGGTGATGGTGAAGAGCGGGCCGGCGCCCAGATGGACTTCGGGCAGCCCGTCGTCGCTGTCCGGCGCGGAAAGCACACCCTCCTGAGGGTCGGGGGGAAGGGTCGGGCGGGACTCGGTGCTCATGGCTACACTGCGGTGACGTTGACGTAAACGTAAACCTGAAGTCTACCGCCATGGCCAATCCGCGCGAATCCGAACTGTCCTACCCCCTCGGTGATCAATTGCCCGCTCCCGGCGAGGTGCTGGAGGTTGCGCCGGGGCTGCGCTGGTTGCGCATGGGTCTGCCATTTGCGCTGGACCACATGAATCTGTGGCTGCTGAAGGACGAGGTGGACGGCCAGAGCGGCTGGACGATCGTGGACTGCGGTATCCACAGTGAAGCGACGATGGCGCACTGGGAGACGATTTTTGCGAATCACCTGGACGGGCTGCCGGTGCTGCGGGTGGTGGTGACCCACTTCCATCCGGACCACATGGGGCTGGCCCACTGGCTGACGCAGCGGTGGAACTGCCGGCTGTGGATGAGTGCCACGGACTACCAGCTGGCACGGGTGGCATCGTCCTCCACCGTGGGCATGGGCGGTGAGGCGGCGGCGGCATTCTTCGGCAGCCATGGGCTGACGGATCCGGGGGCACTGGAGAAGATCCGCGGGCGGGCGAGTTATTACCCGAACATGGTGCCCGCGGTGCCACCGGCTTTCCGGCGACTGATGGAGGGCATGGTGCTGACCATCGGCGGACATGAATGGACCTGTCTGGTGGGGCATGGCCATGCGCCGGAGCACATGAGCCTGTGGTCCGCATCGATGGGCGTGATGATTGCTGGCGACATGGTGTTGCCGCGGATCTCGACCAATGTGTCGGTGGTGGATGTGGAGCCGGAGGCGGACCCGCTGCGGCAATATCTGAATTCACTCGCACGGCTGCTGCCGCTGCCGGAAGAGACGCTGGTGTTGCCGGCGCATGGCAAGCCGTTCAAGGGGCTGCATGCCCGCATTGATCAGCTGCAGGAGCACCATGCGGAGCGGTTGGCGGAAGTGCTGGAGGCCTGCACGGCCCGGCCGAGCCATGCGGCAGAACTGCTGCCGATGATGTTTCGGCGGCCGCTGGATTTGCACCAGACCACGTTTGCGATGGGGGAAGCGGTGGCGCACCTGAACCATCTGTGGCTCGGTGGGCAATTGCGGCGTCGTCTGGATGACGACGGGGTGTATCGGTTCTCGGCTTGAAACCAGTCGCCGCCGCCCCTTCCGGGGGCGGCGGCGCTGAGCCTTGTATGCATCAATTAACGTCAGCGCGGATCGACCGAACACAGCGCAGGCTGCGGAAATCGTAAGCGCCGCACGGAGCTGGGGACAACCTGGGCTCAGATGCGGTGATGACAGCGCTGGCGAGTGTGCGTCCACCCTGAATGGGGGACAAGCCCCCCCTAAGGGGGAAACCTGAGCCGCTACCCAGATGGGATGGGGAAACGACTCATCAAGCTGCGGGTAAACACTCAGGGCTTCGGCGGCGGCGGTGTGAGGTTTACACGGTGGGGCCGGGGCTGTCGCGGTGTCTGAAGACGCCCTGGTGGCGTCCGTCCGAAGACGGGGAGGCGGCTGCCGTTTGCTCCGTGTCCCTCCTGTCCGGCTTCGCCGGCCATTCCTTCCTTAACCTGCGCAAACAGCCCCCGCCTCCCCGTCTTCTCCTCACCGTGCACTGCCCTCAGCCAAGCCAACCGGCCGTGCTCCCGTCAAAGAAGATTCAATAGCCGGAAGGCATCGGCGGGTGGCCGCGTCCAACGTTTCGGCCGGCATCCCCGTCAAGATCCGGCGCGGCTCCGTCCCCCTCTGTATCCATCAACGGCAGCACCGCCTGCTTGAGACGGTCGCGGGCCAGTTCGTAGTCGGGCATGACGGAGCGGACCACGGCCCAGAATCGGGGGCTGTGGTTCATCTCCAGCAGATGCGACAGCTCGTGCGCCACCACGTAATCGATGAGCGCGGGCGAGAAATGAATCAGGCGCCAATTCAGGCGAATGATGCCGTCCGCATTCGCACTGCCCCACCGCGTCTGCGCAGAGGACAGCCGCAGCCCCGTCATCGTGACGCCGAGTTGCGAGGCAAAGTGACGGCAGCGCGGCTCGAACCAGGCCTTGGCCTGACGCTGCAACCAGGCCTGCACCGTGTCACGGATCTGCTCGGCCGTGGCCTGTTGAGGCAGCCCAAGATACAGCATCCGGCGGGCGACGGTGGACAGCGTGCCCTGGGCATCGCTGCGCCCTTCGCCCAGACGTGCGCCGCTCATGCTGGGATCGAGCACCACAATCAGCGGCTCTCCCAGATAAGGCAGGCTGCAGCCATCCCCCCAGTGCACCCGCGCGGCCTGCGTGCGGCGCGCACGCTCACGCTGCTCCACCAGCTTGCGCAGAATCCATTCGGCCTTCTGCTGCAGGGCCTTCTCGATATCGCCGATCGCCACCCACTTCGGCGCAGAGACCCGCAGGCCGTCCTCGCTGACGGTAAAGCCGATGCTGCGGCGTCGGGCGCGCTTGAGTTCGTAGGGCACCGGCTGACCGTGCAGGACCACCTGGCGCAAGGCCGCTCCATCCGCACGGGGTCGCGGCGAAGGCGTCAGCGTACCGGGATCGGGCGCCAAAAAGGACGGCTGCTTTGTGAGGGGTGGCAGCTGGGGCGACGGCGGCCCCGACCGCTCACGCATAGCGGGCGGATCTTCAGACGAACCAGGGGAGACGGTCGGCGCAGAGGCAGGCGGCGGAGCGCTGTCAAAGAGCGACAGCTGAGTGAACTTCAGAAGCTCGGCCAGGCCACGCAGCTTGGAAGGCGGCATGGGCGCCAAGTGTACTCAGACCGGTGCCGGTGCGGGAGGGGCCGTGACCGGCGCAGGGGCGGTCGCCGGATACGCCTCCGGATCCAGCCGGCGCATCTCCGCCTCGATCCAGCCCTGCACTTCCTGCATCAGTTCCGCAGGCGCACGGCCCGTGCTCGGAATCTGCGGGCCGACGGAGATATTCACCACACCCGGACGCAGCAGGAAGCTCTTGCGCGGCCAGCAGCGAGCCGAATTCACCGCAATCGGAACGACCGGCTGGCCGGTCTCGACCGCCAGTCGGGTGCCGCCGGTCTTGTAATCCCCGGCGGTGCCGCGCGCCACGCGGGTGCCTTCCGGGAACATGATGACCCAGGTGCCCTGCGCCGCCAGCCGCTTGCCCTGCGCAGCCACCTTGGACCAGGCTTCACTGCGCTTGCTGCGGTCGATGTGGATCATGTCCAGACGCGCCATTGCCCAGCCGAAGAACGGCACATAGATGAGTTCACGCTTGAACACATAGGCCAGCGGGCGCGGCATCAGCATCGGGTAGGCGAAGGTCTCCCAGGTCGATTGATGCTTGGACAGCAGAATGACCGACTCCTTGGGGCCCTTGGGCAGGTGCTCCATGCCCTGCACCTTCCAGCGGACGCCGCAGATGACCCGCGCGCCCCACATGGCCACTGTCAGCCACCCGGCGCACATCCAGTAGAGCCGGGTGCTGCTGAGGAAGGGAGAGACCAGCACCACCGCCGTCCCCCAGGGAATGACGGTCACGGTCAGCCAGACAACAAACAGGAGGGAACGCAGGGCAGCGAGCATCAGCTCAGGTCTCCAGGACGGGAATCGGGAACAGGCGTCCCGCCACGCGCATCCGCGCGGGCACGACGCTCTTCTTGAATGAGGCTGTCCGCAAAGGACGCCAGATCGGCATGCACACGCACGCCCGGCACCAGGGCCAGTTGCTCCTGCAACTGCTGCTCGTTCACGCCCGCCATGCGCTCACCCCGCAGCAGGTGCGGCCGGCAGCCCGCCGCCATGGCGGTCTGCACATCCCGCATGGACGCGCCCACCATGTGCACCAGCGGCAGATCGACACCAAAGCGCTCGCCGATCTGTTCGATCAGCCCCGGCAGGGGCTTGCGGCAGTTGCAGTTGTCTTCCGGCGCATGAGGACAGAAAAACGCCGCATCCAGCCGCCCGCCTTTTTCGGCCAGCAACTGGTTGAGCCGCAGATGCACCGCATTGAGCGAGGCCATGTCCAGCAGGCCCCGACCGATGCCCGGCTGATTGGTGGCCATCACCGTGTGCCAGCCGGCATGGTTCAGGCGTGCCACCGCTTCCAAAGCGCCTGGCATCGGCTCCAGCTCTTCCGGTGACTTCACATGGTCGTCCCGGTAGCGGTTGATGGTGCCATCCCGCCCCAGGATCACCAGCTTCATGCCATGCGGATGGTCGGAGCGGTTGGGCATCTTGTCAGTCCTCGGCGGATCAGGCCGCCAGGCGGGAGAGGTCGGCCACGCGGTTCATCGCGTCATGCAGCCGCTTGAGCAGCGCCTGACGGTTGGCCCGCAGCGCGAGGTCCTCGGCATTGACCATGACATGGTCGAAGAAGGCATCCACCGGCGCCTTCAGGGCGGCCAGGGCCTTGAGCGAGCCGGCGTAGTCGTGCTGCTCGAACAGCTGATCCGCCTTCGGCCCGACGGCCGCCAGCGCTTCGGCCAGGGCCTTTTCGGCAGCTTCCTGCAGCAGCTCGGGCTTGACCTCGGTCGGCAGCTCGCCTTCGATCTTCTTGAGGATGTTGCTGACCCGCTTGTTGGCTGCCGCCAGCGAAGCCGATTCCGGCAGCGCCGCGAAGCTGCGCACCGCTTCCAGGCGGCGCGGGATGTCACCCAGACGAGCGGGGGACAGCGCCAGCACGGCATCCACTTCCTGGGCGCTGAAGCCCTGGTCGCGCAGGCTCACCGCCAGACGGTCGGCGAAGAAGCCCAGCAGCGCCTCGGTCGGATCCTGGATCAGTTCGCCAAAGGCCGGCACCGCCGACTGGATCAGCGCGGGCAATTCCAGCGGCAGGTTCTTCTCCACCAGGATGCGGACCACGCCCAGCGCATGACGGCGCAGGGCAAACGGATCCTTGTCGCCGGTGGGCAACTGGCCGATGCCGAACAGGCCCACCAGCGTTTCCAGCTTGTCGGCCAGCGCCACGACCGTGCCGGTGTGGTTGCGCGGCAGCGCATCACCCGCAAAACGCGGCTTGTAGTGGTCTTCGATGGCGATGGCCACGCCGTCGCGCAGCCCTTCATGACGGGCGTAATAGCCGCCCATGATGCCCTGCAGCTCAGGGAACTCGCCCACCATGTCGGTCAGCAGGTCGGCCTTGGCCAGCAGCGAGGCCTCCTTGACCTTGCTGTCCAGCACATCGAATTCGTCCTTGGCTTCCACCGTGTAGGGGAGCGTGGCCATGCGCAGCTGGTTGACGATGCCGTGGGCAATCGCCCGCACCCGTTCGCTGCGCTCACCCTGGCTGCCCAACTTGCCGTGATACACGACCTTGGCCAGACCCCCCACCCGGTCCGCCAGCGTGCGCTTGCGGTCCTGGTCGAAGAAGAACTTGGCGTCGGCCAGACGCGGGCGCACCACCCGTTCATTGCCTTCAATGACGGCGCTGGCGTCGTCCGGATGGATGTTGCTCACCACCAGGAAGTGATTCGTCAGCTTGCCGTGGCTGTCCAGCAGGGGGAAGTACTTCTGGTTGGCCTTCATCGTCAGGATGAGGCACTCCTGCGGCACGCTCAGGAAGTCCGATTCGAACTGGCAGGCCAGCACATTGGGCAGCTCGACCAGGGCGCAGACCTCGTCCAGCAACTCGGGCGCGTCGATCGGCGTGAGGCCCAGCGGATCCGCCTTGGCCTGCAGCTGGCGCACGATGTCGGCACGGCGCTGCTCGAAGGAGACGATCACGGCGCCCTCTTCCCGCAGTTGCTGCTCGTAGGTGTCCGCCTGACGCAGCTGGATCTCGGTTTGACGCGCCTCGAAGCGATGGCCGCGGGTGGTGCGACCGGCCTGCAGGCCGAGCGCCGACACCGGCACGACGGTCTCTCCATGCAGGGCCACCAGGCCGTGGGCGGGGCGGACGAACTTGACGTCGCTCCAGCCATCGGCCAGTTGATAGGTCATGACCTTGGGGATGGGCAGGCGGGCCAGCGCATCGTCCAGCGCCTTCTGCAGGCCTTGCGACAAGGTGGCGCCCGGCACCACCGTGTCCAGGAACAGGGCTTCGGCCTTGCCGTCCGGCGCGCGCTTGAGCTGCGGCACCACCGACGCATCCGCACCGGCGGCTGCCAGCTTCTTCAGCAGGGCCGGCGTCGGCTGGCCGGCGGCGTCCAGCGCCACGCTGACCGGCATCAGCTTCTGCTGCACCGCCCGGTCGGCCGCCTTGTCGGCCACCTGGCTGATGTGCACCGCCAGGCGGCGCGGCGTCGCGAAGGGCGTCACCACTGCGTCTGCAGTGGCAAGGCCCTGGCTGCGCAGGCTCTCGGCCAGCACGCTGGCGAAGGATTCGCCCAGCTTCTTCAGCGCCTTGGGGGGCAGCTCCTCGACAAACAGTTCAACGAGCAAGGGGGAGGTGGAGATGTGGCTCATGTCGGTCGTCGGGCTCAAGCCGCCTTCTTGTCGTTGCTCTTGTCGTTGCTCTTGTCGCTGTTTTTGTCGGCGTTCTTCTTCTCGATCTGGGCCAGCACGTCATCCGCCCAGGCCTTGGGCGCCATCGGGAAGCCGAGTCGCGCACGGCTGTCCACATAGCTCTGTGCCACCGCGCGGGCCAGATTGCGGATGCGGCCGATGTAGGCCGCCCGTTCCGTCACGCTGATGGCGCCGCGGGCATCGAGCAGGTTGAAGGTGTGACCGGCCTTGAGCAGCTGCTCATAGGCCGGCAGGGCCAACTGCTGCTCCATCAGGAACTTGGACTGCTTTTCATGGGCGCCGAATGCCTGCAGCAGGAAGTCGACGTCGCTGAATTCGAAGTTGTAGGTGGACTGTTCCACCTCGTTCTGGTGGAAGACGTCGCCGTAGCTCAGTGCGCGACCGGAGGGCGAGGTGGCGTCCGAATAGACCAGGTCGTAGACCGAGGCCTTGTTCTGCAGATACATCGCCAGCCGCTCCAGGCCGTAGGTGATCTCGCCGGTGATCGGCTTGCAGTCGATGCCTCCCACCTGCTGGAAGTAGGTGAACTGCGTGACTTCCATGCCGTTGAGCCAGACTTCCCAACCCAGACCCCAGCAGCCGAGGGTGGGGTTCTCCCAGTCGTCCTCGACAAACCGGACGTCGTTCTTCTTCAGGTCCAGGCCCAGCGCTTCCAGCGAGCCGAGATAGAGCTCGAGGATGTTGTCGGGCGCCGGCTTGAGCACGACCTGGTACTGGTAGTAGTGCTGCAGTCGGTTGGGGTTCTCGCCATAACGGCCGTCCTTGGGACGCCGGCTGGGCTGCACATAGGCGGCCTTCCAGGGCTCCGGACCGAGCGCGCGCAGGAACGTGGCGGTGTGGCTGGTCCCCGCGCCGACTTCCATGTCGTAGGGTTGCAGCAAGGCGCAGCCCTGCTTGGACCAGTATTCCTGCAGGCGAAGAATCATTTGCTGGAAAGTCAGCATGGAGCATCGACCCCTGGACGACGGGGCATATTGGAGAAAACGCCCATTCTAGGGAAGTTCTGGCCGGGTCCGATGGCGTCTGTGCCCCGGGAACACGCCCGGGAACAACCCGGCAACGAGCCCCAGCCCCGCCACCAGCCACAGGGGCCACAGCCCGGCCGCCGCCAGCCAGCGGGCATACGGCGTCTCGCCGCGCCGCCCCTGCACCGTCACCTCCAGCACACCGGCCTGCTCGGCGGGCATCCGGGCGCGGACCTGACCTTCATGATCGACCAGCGCCGTGGCGCCGGTGTTGGTGGCGCGCACCACCGGCCGCTGGAACTCCAGCGCCCGCATCCGGGAGAACTGCAGATGCTGGTCCTGCACCATGCGCGGCCCGAACCAGGCCAGGTTGCTGGCGTTGACGAAGACGGTGGCCGAGGCCTCGCCTTGATCCAGCGCGCTGGCCACCACATCCTCGCCGAACAGATCTTCGTAGCAGATCAGCGGACGCAGCCGCTGGCCGCCGAAGGCCCACGCACGTTGATGCGTGCCGTGCGCCTGATCATCCATGGGGATGCGCATGGCACGAACGAACCAGTGAAAGCCCGGTGGAATGAACTCCCCGAAGGGCAGCAGGTGGCGCTTGCCGTAGTCATAGGGGGGCGTCGCACCCAGTGCGATCAGGGAGTTGACGAAGCCTTCCTGCTCGTTGCCCAGAAAGGTGCCCAGCAGCACCGGCCGCTGCTGCGAGGCCCGCTGCAGACGCTCCACCTGCACCGGGTCCAGCCAGGCCAGCGGCACCGGGAGCACCGATTCCGGCGTGATCACCAGCTGTCCCCGGGCAGACTCCACCAGGCTGGACAGCCGGTTGAGGTTGTCGTCGAAACGGGCCTTGTCGAATTTCTGGTCCTGCGGAATGCTGGGCTGCACCAGCGACACCGCCAGGTCTCCCGCCGACTGGGTGAAGTCCCGCGGCAAGGCCTGACCCAGCACCACCAGCACCAGCAGCCCGCCCAGCAATCGCCAGGCGCCCAGCGCCAATGAGGCGGCCAGTGCGGCACTCAGGGCGGCAATGCCATAGACGCCGATCCACGGCGCAAACGCGGCCAGCGGACCCTCCGTGTGCGCATAGCCGCTGGCGATCCAGGGAAAACCGGTGAACAGCGTCGCCCGGCCCAGTTCGGCCGCCAGCCAGAGACTGGCGGCGCCGAGTGCCCGGGCCCACCCGGGGCCCCGCAGCCGCGCGGCCAGCCCCAGCCCCAGAGCGTAATAAAGCGACAAAAAGGCGGCCAGCAGCAGCACTGCCAGCGCCGACACAACCGCCGGCAGATGGCCGAAGTCGTGCATGCTGATGTAGAGCCACCACAGCCCCGACGCCAGCCAGCCGATGCCAAACAATGCGCCCAGACCGGCCGCACGCCGCGGCCGCAACGCCAGCGCGGCCCAGAACAGCCAGGCCAGCGCCAGCGGCTGCAGCCACCAGGCGGGGCTGGGCGCAAAGGCGCCGGTATGCAGGGCGCCCGCCACCAGGGCGAGCAGCGGATGGCGCAGCGCAGACAGGCGCGCCGGGGCGGGCAGACCGCTCCGCCCGAGTGAGGAACCCGCGGTGCGCATCAGCCGCTGCTGTCGTCCGCTTCGGTCGCCGGCGCGCGGACGACCTTGAACCAGCGCACCGCGCCGCCCCGGTTGATCATCACCGCAAAGCGCAGCCCGGCCAGGTCCACCGATTCACCCCGGCGCGGCACCCGTCCGTGCTCGTGGGCGACCAGACCGCCGATGGTGTCGAAGTCCTGGTGCGACAGGCTCAGGCCGAAGGCTTCATTGACCGCCTGGATGGTGGCATCGCCCGCCACCCGGAAACTGCCGTCCGCCAGCGTGTAGATGCCGGCATCGCTGTGACCGACGTCGAATTCGTCCTCGATCTCGCCGACGATCTCCTCCAGCACGTCTTCAATGGTGATGAGCCCGGCAGTGTTGCCAAACTCATCGATGACGATGGCCAGATGATTGCGGTTGGAACGGAAATCCCGCAGCAATTCGTTCAGGCCCTTGCTCTCAGGCACGAAAACTGCCGGGCGCAGCAAGGCGCGCAGGTTCAGCTCAGGCGCCCGCTGGAGCTTGAGCAGATCCTTGGCGAGCAGGATGCCGATGATGTTGTCCCGCTGACCGTCATACACGGGGAAGCGGGAGTGGCCGGTGTCGATCACCGCACCCAGCAGTTCATCGACGCTCGCGTGGATGTCCAGCAGGTCCATGCGGGGGGCGGCCACCATCACATCGCCGGCACTGAGCTCGGCCATGCGCAGCACGCCTTCCAGCATCTGCCGGGATTCGGGGGCGATGAGCTCACGCTCTTCGGCCTCCGCCAGGGTCTCGATCAACTCGCTGGTGGAGTCCGGCCCTGGGTGGAGGAATTCAAGGACGCGGTCCAGCAGACCGCGATGGTCGTTGCCACGCCCGCCAGGTTTGGCGGGCCGACTAGGCTGAGGTTCTGACACTGCAGTGTGTGCCGTGGTTGATGAGGCGTCAGAATAACCCATTGACATTGACATTCGCTTGAACCACAGTCTTTCGCCCCCATTTGCTGGGCCCAAGCCTCTTAATTTTGGTTGTACACCATGTCGACAGCAGCATCGAATGACACCGCAAGCGCCAGTGCAAGCGCAAATGCAAGCGCCAGTGCGAGCGGCCCAAGCCTGATCCCCGCCACGATCCTCACCGGCTTCCTGGGCTCCGGCAAGACGACGCTGCTCAAGCGTGTCCTGACCGAGGCCCATGGCCAGAAGATCGCCGTGATCGAAAACGAATTCGGCGAAGAGAACATCGACAACGACATCCTGGTGAGTGACACCCAGGAGCAGATCATCCAGTTGAGCAATGGCTGCGTCTGCTGCACCATCCGCGAAGACCTGCGCACCACCCTGACCGACCTGGCCCGGCGCCGCCGCACCGGCGAGCTGGACTTCGAGCGGGTGGTGATCGAGACCACCGGTCTGGCCGACCCCGGCCCGGTGGCCCAGACCTTCTTCATGGATGACGAGATCGCCGAGACCTTCCTGCTGGACTCCATCCTGACCCTGGTGGACGCCAAACATGCCGGCGAGCAGCTCGACACCCGTCAGGAAGCCCGCCGTCAGGTCGGTTTTGCCGACCAGATCTTCCTGAGCAAGACCGATCTGGTGGACGCCGCCGCGGTGGACGCGCTGGCCCACCGCCTCAAGCACATGAACCCCCGCGCGCCCCAGCGCCGGGTGCATTTTGGCGAGGTGCCGATTTCCGAGGTGTTCGACCTGCGCGGCTTCAATCTGAACGCCAAGCTGGAGATCGACCCCGAATTCCTGAGTGTGGACGAGCATGACCATGGTCATGACCACGACCATGGCCACCACGGGCATGATCACGGCCACGGCCACGGCCACGGCGACCATGACGACCACACCGGCCACGACCACGCCCCGGGCGAGGCCTGCAACCACCCCCATCATCATCACCATGACGATGATGTGAAGTCATTCGTCTTCCGTTCGGACCGGCCGTTCAACCCGGCCAAGCTGGAAGACTTCCTGGGCGCCATCGTCCAGGTCTACGGACCGAAGATGCTCCGCTACAAGGGCGTCCTGAACATGAAGGGCACCGACAAGAAGGTGATTTTCCAGGGCGTGCACCAGCTGATGGGTTCCGACCTGGGCCCGAAGTGGTCCCCCGACGAAACCCGCATCAGCAAACTGGTGTTCATTGGTATTGATTTGCCGAAAGACATCCTGCTTCAGGGACTGGAAGGCTGCCTGGCTTAGTGCCACACTGGCTGATCCGCTTGGGTCGAACCTTGTGGCCGCAGGACGTGGCTACAATCGCCGCGCCCGAGACCGGACTGGCTCGTCCGCCCTGGCGGATCGTGTCGAGCAGATTCAACGACCGTTAAGTGAGCCGTCAGGCGAGCCGCTAGGAGAGTGAACGTGAGCAAGACCCCGGCCTCCAAGACCACTGCACCGAAGGCAGGCGCCAAGGTTGCCAAGCCTGTGGCGGCCCAGGCCGCCAGTGCCGCTGACGCTCCCGAAGCGGCAGCTCCTGACAGTTCGGTCGCCACGCTGGACGCTCCCGTCCCGCGCGCGACCGCCTCTTCAACCTTGACTCAGAACCCCCGCACCGCCGTGAAAGCCGACCCCAAACTCGCCAATGCCTGGAAATCCAAGCCCGGTGCTGAACTGACTGACGCTGAAGTGCTGGCCATGCCGGACAGCGAATACATGAACGACAAGCAGGTGGAGTTCTTCCGCGCCAAGCTGACCCAGCTGAAGGAAGACATCCTCTCCAACGCCGGTGAAACCACCGAGCACCTGCGGGAAGACACCTCCATCGTCCCCGATCCGGCCGACCGGGCCACCATCGAGGAAGAGCACGCCCTGGAACTGCGCACCCGCGACCGCGAGCGCAAGCTGCTCAAGAAGATCATGCAATCCCTGACCCGTCTGGACAGCGGAGAATACGGATACTGTGACGAAACTGGCGAACCGATCGGCCTGGGCCGTCTGATCGCCCGTCCGACCGCTACCCTGTCGCTGGAAGCCCAGCAACGCCGGGAGCTGAAGCAGAAGATGTTCGGGGATTGATCCCCCGGCTGACGCGCACCGATTTCCGAGACTGCCCAGAGAGACGCCACCCAGCATGACCGATCCCACCACCAAAGACGGCGAGAGCTTCTTCCGCAAGGTGGCTCGTTTCGTTGCCAACCCGACGACGGACTGGGCGGAAATCAATTCGCGCCAGGATGATCCGGAAGCCGACGCGGCCAAAGCCGAACTGCGGGCGATGGTCGAGCGCAAGCGGCGCAACGACTTCGTCCGCAAACGCGAGCTGGACATGCTCCGCCGCATCCGCCGCGAGGGCCTGACCCCCGAGCAGCTGGCGGCGCTGGGGGGCCATGCCACCTCCGGCATCGACGAACTGGGCCGAATCAGCGAGATCAACGGCAGCCAGACCAGCATCAAGTCCAAGATCGACCAGATCGAGCAGCAGATGGTGGGCGAAAGCTTCGCCCCCACGCAGGTGCAGGGCCAGCATCCGCCGGCCTTCTTCGAAACCAGCACCCGCCCGGTCAATTTCAATGCCACCCAGCCGGCCGACCCGATCGGTGCGCGCAGCCCTGACTTTTCCCCGTCGCCGACGTCGGTGGAGCGGCTGGACCTGTCTCCGGCACCCGCCTCGGCCAACATGGGCTCCGGCCTGTCCCCGCAAAGCGCGGGTGCCGCGGCGCCGATCCCCGAGCTGAAGGCCGCCATCCCGACGCTGAACTTCCACGTGCCCGATCCAAGCGATGTGGAAGTCAACGAAGTGGTGCACGACGCCGAACTGGACGAAGCGGTGATCGCCTTCGCCAACGGCGACTACGAACACTGCGAACGCAGCCTGTCCGATCTGACCCGCGAAGGCGGCAGCCGGCACACCCATGCAGAGACCTGGCTGGTGCTGTTCGACCTGTACCGGGCCACCGGCCAGCAGGCCAAGTTCGAGCATCTGGCCAACGACTACGCCCAGCAGTTCGGTCTGTCCTCGCCGCAATGGTTCTCGCTGCCCAAGCTGGTGGCGGAGGCCGTGCAGCAGGAGCGCGCGCCGCGCGGCCACAGCAACACCGTGGCCTGGTCCTGCCCGGAATACCTGGATGTGGACGGCGTGCTGCAGATGCGCAGCCGCTGCGAAAACCTGCCCCTGCCCTGGGTGCTGGACTTCCAGAACCTGCGCCAGATCGATCCGGAAGCCTGCGCCCGCCTGCGGGAAGTCTTCCGCGCCTGGGCCCCGCAAGCCCTGGACCTGCGCTGGCTGGCCGGTGACCACTTCTTCCAGGTGCTCAAGGACCAGGCGCCGGTGGGCGCCCGGGATGCGGACCCGGTCTACTGGATGCTGCGTCTGGAAGCCCTGCGGCTGGCCAACCGTCCTGACCAGTTCGACGAAGTCGCCATCGACTACTGCGTCACCTACGAAGTCTCCCCACCGTCCTGGGAGAAGGCGGAAGCGCATGTGCGGGTCAGCGGCAACAGCCTGTCGACCGCTTCGCCGCAGTCCTCCGTGCAGCCGGCCATGGACACCGGCATCAGCTTCCTCGAATCCACCATCACCGATGCGCTCAGCACCGCAGCCCAGATGGAGCTGTCGGGTCAACTCAGCGGCGACATCAGCGAAACCCTCAAGCTGATGACCGATCAGCTGGGCCCGGCCTCGCTGGTCAACATCGCCTGCCCCAAGCTGATCCGTCTGGACTTCATGGCCGCCGGCGACCTGCTGAACTGGGTGCTGGCTCGCCGCAGCGAGAACCGCGCGGTGCAGTTCACCGACGCGCATCGTCTGGTGGCCCTGTTCTTTGGTGCGATGGGCATCAATGAACATGCCCGGGTGAAGGTGCGGCACGTCTGAGCCCAGGCGCTCCCAACGGTCTCCCAGGGTCCCCTCGGAGACCGTTTTTCATGAGGCGCTACATCGGCTGTACCGAAGCGGCGGCGTGCAGGGCGCACAACCCCGCTGTCGTATCACCCTCCCCTCTTGTGATTCCGGCATCAGCCCCACACTTGGCATTTCCAAGGCTGTTTCCAAGGCTGCTTGCCCGGCTCTGCCATGTCACAAGAATCTTCCCCTCTGCCGCCCTATCACGGCACCACCATCGTCAGTGTCCGTCGCGGCAATCAGGTCGCCATCGGCGGTGACGGTCAGGTGACCCTGGGCACCATCGTCGTCAAGTCCACCGCCCGCAAGGTGCGCAAGCTGTACAAGGACCAGGTCCTTGCTGGCTTCGCGGGAGCGACGGCCGATGCCTTCACCCTCTTCGAGCGCTTCGAGTCCAAACTGGAGAAGCACAACGGCCATCTGGTGCGGGCCGCTGTGGAACTGACCCGCGACTGGCGCACCGACCGTGTGCTGCGCCGCCTGGAGGCCATGCTGGCCGTGGCAGACCGTTCCGCCTCGCTGATCATCACCGGCAACGGCGACGTGCTCGAGCCGGAACAGGGCATCGTGGCCATCGGCTCCGGCGGTGCCTATGCGCAGGCCGCCGCCAAGGCCCTGCTCAATCACAGCGAGCTCAGTGCCGCTGACATCGTCAAACAGTCGCTGGTCATTGCAGGCGAAATCTGCATCTACACCAATGGCAACCACACGCTGGAAGTACTGGAATGAGCTCTAGCATGACGCCCCAGGAAATCGTCTCGGAACTGGACCGCCACATCGTCGGCCAGGCCGATGCCAAACGCGCCGTCGCCATCGCCCTGCGCAACCGCTGGCGCCGTCAGCAGGTGGACGACAAGCTCCGCGGCGAAATCACGCCCAAGAACATCCTGATGATCGGTCCCACCGGCGTGGGCAAGACCGAGATCGCCCGGCGTCTGGCCAAGCTGGCCGATGCGCCCTTCATCAAGGTGGAAGCCACCAAGTTCACCGAAGTGGGCTATGTGGGCAAGGACGTGGACAGCATCATCCGCGACCTGGTGGACATCGCCGTCAAGCAGGAGCGCGAGCGCCAGATGCGCCTGCAGCGCGCCCGCGCCGAAGACGCGGCCGAGGACCGCATCCTGGACGTGCTGGTGCCCCAGCCGCGCACCACCGGCTTCACCCCCAGCGACAGTGGCAGCACCCCCGGTGCCGGTGAAGGCACCGCGCGCCAGGTCATGCGCAAGCGCCTGCGGGAAGGCTCGATGGACGACAAGGAAATCGAGATCGAACTGGCCGAACCCAAGCCCACCATGGAGATCATGGGTCCGCAGGGCATGGAAGAGATGACCGAGCAGCTCAAGGGCCTGTTCTCGCAGATGGGCCAGGGCCGTCGCAAGACCCGCAAGCTGCGCATCGGCGAGGCCATGAAGCTGCTGGTGGAAGAAGAAGCCGCCAAGCTGGTCAATGAGGACGAGATCAAGACCACCGCCCTCGCGCATGCGCAGGACAACGGCATCGTGTTCATCGACGAAATCGACAAGGTCGCCAGCCGCGCCGAACACGGCGGGGCGGATGTCTCCCGCCAGGGCGTGCAGCGCGATCTGCTGCCGCTGGTGGAAGGCACGACGGTCAACACCAAGTACGGCATGGTGAAGACGGACCACATCCTCTTCATCGCCTCCGGTGCCTTCCATCTGAGCAAACCCAGCGACCTGATCCCCGAATTGCAGGGGCGCTTCCCGATCCGGGTGGAGCTCAAATCGCTGTCGGTGGACGATTTCGAGGCCATTCTGTCCAGCACCCATGCCAGCCTGGTGAAGCAATATCAGGCCCTGCTGGCGACCGAAGGGCTGACGCTGGAGCTGAGCCATGACGGCATCCGCCGCCTGGCGCAGATTGCTTTCGAGGTGAACGAACGCACCGAGAACATTGGCGCGCGTCGCCTGTCCACCGTGCTGGAGCGCCTGCTGGACGACATCAGCTTCGACGCTCACAAGCATGCCGGCCAGACGATCACCCTGGACGGCAGCGCAGTGGACAGCAAGCTGGGCGCCTTGGCGCAGAACGAAGATCTGAGCCGCTTCATCCTCTGACGCGCGAGATCAGGGGGGCGCCAGTCGGGACTTCCCACCATCCGTCGTGAAAACAAGACGCCAGGGTCGCCCCCTGGCGTTTTTTCTATTGGCGTCACTTCGGAAATCCCTAAAGTGCGCCGCCAGCACGGACAACCGCCCGGCCCCCTCGCACGTTTGAAGCCTCATGATCGAAGAATCCGCCCGACGAGAAGTCCTGGCCCGCCTGCGGCGCGCCGAAATTGAACACGACGCCAAGGTGCTGCTGGCGGTGGAGTCGGGCAGTCGCGCCTGGGGCTTTGCGTCGCCCAACAGCGACTACGACGCCCGCTTCATCTATGTGAACCGGCCGGAGCGCTACCTCTCCGTCGGGCTGGAGGAGCAGCGGGATGTCATCGAATATCCGATCGTCGATGACATGGACATCAACGGCTGGGACCTGCGCAAGGCCCTGCGGCTGTTCTGGAAGTCCAATCCCGGCTTTGTGGAATGGGTGCAGTCGCCCATCGTGTACGAGAAGAACGGCAGCTTCCACCGGCGGGCACTGGCCTTGCTGCCCACCGTCTATTCGGTCGAGCGCGGCATCTATCACTACCGCAGCATGGCGCAGACCAACTTCCGCGGTTATCTCCAGACGGAACAGGTGCCGCTGAAGAAGTACTTCTATGTGCTGCGGCCCCTGCTGTCGGTCCGGTGGCTGGAGCGGTATCAGCGTCCGGCCCCCATCGAGTTCCAGCGCCTGCTGGAGGTGACGGACAAGGTGCCGGGCCTGGCGCCCGCCATCCACGATCTGGTGGCCCTCAAGACGGTGACGCCCGAGCTGGGGCTGTCACCGCAGGTGCCGGTCATCCAGCGCTTCATCGAGCAGGAACTGCAGCGGCTGGAACACATCCGGCCAGACCCGCAACCGCGCCACGAAGTGGAGCCGTTGCTGTCGGAGCTGTTCCGGGCGGTGCTGAAGGAAACCTGGGGCTGAGGCGACTCAGAGCGCCAGCCGATGGGACTGCAATGCGAGCAGCCCGTCGAAGATGAGCGAATCGATCAGCTCATGCGGAATGTCCAGCGCGGGGGACACCTTCCAGCCCGCACCGCCGGTCATCAGCGTCAGCGGCACCTGGCCGCAGCGCCGCACCATGTGGCGATGCATGCGCTCGATGGCGCCGGTGATGGCGTAGTTGCCGCCGCTGGTCAGGGCGTCGGAGGTGTTGGTCGGGAATTCGCGCACCTCGCCGGTCGGCACACGCAGACCGGCCGTGCCGCCTTCCAGCGCGCGCAGCATGATGCCGTGTCCGGGCAGGATCAGCCCGCCCAGGAAACGCCCTTCGGCATCCAGCGCATCCACCGTCACCGCGGTGCCGACCATCACCACCAGCGCGGGTTGCGGCGTACGGCCCTGGCTGCGGGCCAGCACATGATGGCGGGCGCCGATCATCGCCACGAAGCGGTCGGTGCCGAGCCGGGTGGGATGGTCGTAGCCATTGGTCACGCCCCCCGCCTGGGAGGACGACGCCACCCAGCGGGGCTCCAGGTCCCACAGTTCCTCGAGCTGCTCTTCCACGCGGTGACGCATGCCGTCCCCCGCCACGTTGCAGCCCAGCAGGCTGCCGGGCGTGGGCAGGTCGGCCCAGTCATGCTCGGCCAGTTTCTCGATGTTTTCCAGGAACTGGGCCCCATGCGCCAGCATGGGACTGCCTGGTTGAGGCCCGGCATACAGCGCCCACTTGAGGCGGGTGTTACCGATGTCGATGGCCAAAAAGCTCATAAGTTCACGCGACGCTGCGACAGCCGGCAGGTTAGCAGCGTTTCTCCTCAAGACGGTGCGCTGACGGTTCGAAGAGACTGGGGTTGGAGAGGTGACTCTTCATTTTCTTGCGTTTGGTGCACCATACGGGGGCGGGAGGCTGACGATGAAGTTTTCCATTGCGACACGTCTGTGGATGCCGGTCATCGTGATGGCGGTGATGACGGTGCTGATGTCCACCGGAGCGGCGATGCGCACCCGGGCGCTGCTGGCGGTATCGCAGGTCACGCAGGAGAAGCAGCAGCAGCGGTTTGAACTGGCGCTGCGCTGGCGGGGCTTGACCGAGGCCAATGCCAGCCGCGTGCAGGGCGGTCTGGCCGCCAACGACATGGCGGTGACCGACGCGCTGAAGGCCGACATTGCACGCACCACCGACACCATCTCGGAGGTGCAGAAACAGCTGGAGGCGCTGGCGGACGACGAGGCCGACAAAGCCGCCATGGCCACCGTCGCGGAGCGGCGCAAGGTCTACATCGCCGCGCGCAATGAAGCGATGAAGCTCAAGGCGGACGGCCAGGTGGACGCCTCGCATGCCGCGCTGAAGCAGAAGGTGGTGCCGGCCATCGAGCAATACCTGGAGGCGCAGCAGGCCTTCGTCAAGCTCCAGCAGACGAAGGCGACCGCCATGCGGGAGGCGGCGGGCGCCGAGCGCATGCGCACCGTCTGGGGCGTGGCCGCAGTGATGAGTGTCATCGTGCTGCTGCTGGCCGTGGCCACGGCGTATTTTGTGCGCACCATTTCCACGCCGTTGAAGCAGCTGGTGGTGCAGGCCGGACGCATTGGCGAGGGCGACCTGTCCGATCATGAGCAGACGCTGCGCAATGATGAGATCGGCGAGGTGCAGCAGGCGCTGGCGCAGATGACGGCCTCGCTGCGCACCATGATGATGGGATTCCGCAGCAGTGTGGACGCCATGCAGACCGCCAGCGCGGAGATTGCCAGCGGCAATACCGACCTGAGTCACCGCACGGAACAGACAGCCTCCAATCTGCAGCAGGCCGCCTCGTCGCTGGCGCAGCTCACCGGCACGGTGCAGCAGAGCGCCGACAGCGCGCGCACCGCGAATCAGCTGGCGGGCAGTGCGGCGGAAGTGGCGCAGCGCGGTGGGGCGGTGGTCGGGCAGGTGGTGGGCACGATGGGCGCGATCGACGCCAGTGCGAAGAAGATCAACGACATCATCGGCGTCATCGACAGCATCGCCTTCCAGACCAACATCCTGGCGTTGAATGCGGCGGTGGAAGCCGCGCGCGCGGGCGAGCAGGGGCGCGGGTTTGCGGTGGTGGCGAGCGAAGTGCGCGCCCTGGCGCAGCGCAGTGCCGGCGCAGCGCGGGAGATCAAGGCGCTCATCGGCGACAGCGTCTCCAAGGTGGAGGCCGGATCGCAGCTGGTGCGGGAAGCGGGCGAAACGATGCAGGAGATCGTGGCCAGCGTGCAGCGCGTGTCCGACATCATCAGCGAGATCAGCGCCAGCACGGTGGAGCAGAGCCAGGGCATCAGCAGCGTGAACGGCGCGGTGGCCCAGCTGGATCAAATGACGCAGCAGAATGCGGCGCTGGTGGAAGAGTCCGCCGCTTCAGCGGAATCGGTGAATGAGCAGGCCCGGAAGCTGACGGAACTGGTGGCGCATTTCCGGACCGGGCGGCGTTAGAGGCCAAAGCAGCATGACCCAGTCGTTTCAGCCCCCTCACGAGTCCGCCGCGTCGGACGTCCCTCTCGCGGCGACTGACCCCCATCGGGCTGATGCGCGCTCCCCCTCTGGCGTGGGTTGCCAACTAACCCTGCGAAATCTCAAGCTCTCAACTCGCTCCGATTTCTATCCTCTCGGCTCCCTCCACTTCAAGGCAAGCCCATGAGTGCCCCGAACGTTTCCAGAAACCTCCCCACGTCCGACTTCGACGACCCGGAAGAGCTGCATACGCTTCTGATGGAAGGGCTGCGATCCGGCCCTTCCCGTCCGTTTGACCAGTCGTTCATCGACGAGATGCAGGGGCTCATCGGGGCATTCCCGGCATACGCACCTGGCCCCTGACGCGTTACCCTGCGCATCTGTTCTACAAGGACTGCCCAGCGCCCCTGATGATGCTTCGTGTCCTGCACCAGCGGCAGCACATCCGGCCCGCGCTGCTCCCGCCCTGATGACTGCTGCGTCTCTTCGCCCCTGGCAGGTGTCCGTCGGAGGCATCACCGCGCTGATGCTCACCGTCGGCATTGCCCGCTTCGCCTACACCCCCCTGCTGCCGCTGATGCATGCGCAGGCCGGCGTGGGCGATGCACTCGGGGGCGGGCTGGCGGCCATCAATTACGCCGGCTACATGAGCGGCGCGCTGATCGCGTCTCTGATCGAGGCCCCTCAGTGGCGCTATCGCCTCTACCTCGCCGGACTGGCGATGGGCCTGCTGTCCACCGCCCTGATGCCGCTGACCACCTCCGTCCCGATCTGGGCGCTGTCCCGCTACCTCGGCGGCCTGGCAGGCGCAGCCGGCATGTTGCTGGGGTCGGGGCTGGTGCTGGGCTTCCTGATCCGCGCCGGCAGACGACCCGAGCTGGGCGTTCATTTCATGGGCCTGGGACTGGGCATCGTCCTGTCCGCCATCGGCGCCATGGGCATGGATGCCCTGCGATGGGACTGGGCCGGTCACTGGTGGGGATTCGTCGGCATCGGCGCTCTGCTGCTGGCCGTGGCCTGGCATTGGCGTCCGCCGATGCCGCCACCAGTGGCACCCGCCACGCAGGTGCAGGCCGGTGCGCCCCACGCCACCTGGATGCGTCTGCTGCTGGCAGCGTATTTCTGTGCCGGCTGGGGCTTCGTCATCCATGCCACCTTCACCGTCGCCATCGTGGAGCGCCAGCCGCTGCTGCATGGCCAGGGGCCCTGGGCCTGGCTGCTCGTGGGCGTGGCCGCGACGCCAGCGGTGTTTGTGTGGGACCGGATTGCCCGCCGCTTCGGTGACCTGGAGGCGCTGATCGCGGCCTTTGCGCTGCAGACGCTGTCGGTGGTGCTCCCGGCCCTGTCAGACGGTCTGCCAGCGGCGCTGAGCGGTGCGCTGCTGTATGGCGCCACCTTCATCGGACTGGTCAGCCTCACGCTTGCCCTGGTCGGGCGCCGGTCACCGGGCAATCCGGGCAAGGCCATGGCGCGACTGACGCTGAGCTATGGCGCTGCGCAAGTCACCGCCCCGGCGCTGGCCGGCGCCATGGCGCAAGCCACCGGAACCTATCGCGGCGCCTTGTGGATCACAGCAGCCGTCCTGCTGGCGGGCTTGATCCTGACGGTCATCCTTCGTCAGTGGGAGCAGCGGCAACGCAGCGGTTGAGTCCTCGCCAAGGCGCTGGCCGTCCGGTGGATGAGGGTGCCATCGGCATCAGGCCGCGGGCTACCACGCTTCAGGCTGCGGGTTCTCACGCCTGGAGCGCCTGCGTTGTCTGCACTGTCTGCATCGCCCCCAGCGACTGAGCATCCACGCAGGATCGCCATCCTTCGGACAACGCCACCACCCGACCGATCACCAGCAAACCCGGACTCCGCATCCGATACTGTTCGATCGCATCGGCGAGCGCCGCGAGTGTCGTGAAGCACTCCCGCTGCCTCGGTGTGTGCGCCGCGCTGACGATCACCGCAGGCGTCTGCCCATCCAGTCCGCCTTCACGCAGCGCCTGACCAATGGTTGCCGCGCGCGCCAGTCCCATGTAGATCACTAGCGTCAATCCGCTGCGCGCAAGGGCCGCCCAATCCGGCTGCTGCCCGTGTTCCCCGTTGTGCCCGGTGACGAAAGCCACACCTGGCGTGCATCTCCGATCGGTGACCGGCACCCCCGCGGCGGCCGGCGCGGCGATGCCGGCGGACAAGCCGCTGATCACCTCCACCGCCACCCCCGCCTCCCGCAGCGCATCCACCTCTTCACCGCCGCGACCGAACACAAACGGATCGCCGCCCTTGAGCCGCACCACCCGCGCGCCCGAACGCGCCTCGCGAATCATCAGCTCATGGATGAAGCGCTGCTCGGTGGAGACGCATCCGCCGCGTTTGCCGACCTTCAGGACCCGCGTCTGTGCCGGCAAGGTCGCCAGCACGCGGGCATCCACCAGGTCATCGGTGAGCACCACATCCGCCTCCTGCAGGCAGCGATGGGCCTTGAGCGTCAGCAGCTCCGGATCGCCGGGACCCGCGCCCACCAGCCACACCTGTCCGGCCTTTAGGGCCACGTCCTGTGCATTCCATGCAGACCCTGTGTTCATGTGATCTCCTCGGTGGTGTGTGCCCAGCGGCGCAGCGTCGGTAGACAGGAGCCGCAGGAGGTGCCGCACCGCAGCGTGGCCTGCAGATGGGCCAGCCGCTCTGCAGGCGCCGCCGCGGCCTGGCGCGAGAGGCAGGCCTTGATGTCGTCCTCCCGCACGTTGAAGCAGTTGCAGACCTGCGGGCTGAGCAACAGCCGGGCCACTTCGGCATCCAGCGACAGCAAGCGGCGGCTGAACGGCGCCACCGGCGTGCGGTCCCGCCACAAGGCGTCGAGCCATTGCGCCTCCTGACCTTCGCCGACCCGAAGCACCGCTTGCAGCGTCGCCTGCGCCCCCTCGCCCGACAGGCGCAGCAACCGGCTGCGTCCGCGGCGGCTGTCGGCATACCGCAGCACGCCGACGCCGGTCAGACCCAAAGCGCTGGCCAGGGCCTGAACCACGGCATCCGACGGGCGCTCGGCAAACGCCATCTCGAGGGACCAGCCCTCCGTGGGCCCGTGGAGCGGCATCGACGCACTGTCCACAGCCGTATCCGCCTGGGCCGCTGCGCCCGCCATCGCCGGCTTGCCCGTGCTGACCGCAGCAGGCGCTGGCAGACAGCTCGCATACGCGGCCTCCCCCATCAGCGCACGCAACTGGCTGCGCAGCGCGGCCCCCTCGCCCGGCGGAACCCACGCGGCGCCCATCAATCGCCAGGGCAGGTCGACCGCTGTCACTGACACCGCTGCAAACTTCAGTTCCGGCTGACGCGCGTCCGGGCAGAACGCCGGCTGGGTCACCGCATTCACGCCCAATTGCCCTTGCCCGCCGACGAACTCGCTGCCCCAGTGCATCGGCAGCCATGCGGACTGGGGCGATAGAGCCTCGTCCGCGCGCAACGGCACCACCATGGCGCCGCGCCTCGAAGCGACCCGCACCAACGCGCCCTCCTGCAGGCGCCGACGTGCAATGTCCGTCGGATGCAGGTGCAAGGCGGGCGACGGGGCATGGGCGAAGAGTCGCGGCACGGTGCCGCTGCGGCTCATGCCGTGCCACTGGTCCCGCAGACGCCCCGTGCTGAGTGCCAATGGATAGCTCGCATCCTGCCGCTCTGCGGGCGGCACAAACGGTCGGACCACAAAGCGCGCGCGGCCATCGGCATGCGCGAAACGCCGGTCCTCGTAGAGACGTGCCCGGCCTTCTCCCGCGCCTTCGGGGAACGGCCACTGCTGCGGCGCTGCTTCGAGCTGTTCGTAACTCAACCCGGTGACGTCCAGATCGCGCCCGCGGGTGGCAGCGCGATGTTCCTCCCACAGCTGCTGCGGCCGGTCCCAGGCAAACAGGCTCCCAGCGCCCGGCCGCAGCACCGCTTCCATGCGAGAGGCCACCTCGCGCACGATCTGCCAATCAGGCTTTGACACACCGGCCGGGGCCAGCGCCGCCCGCACGCGGCTGATGCGCCGCTCGCTGTTGGTCACCGTGCCTTCCTTTTCAGCCCAGGTGGCGGCCGGCAGCACCACGTCCGCAAAGTCTGCCGTTGCCGTGCCGGTGAACGCTTCCTGCAGGATGACCAGCTCACAGCGAGACAGCGCGGCGCGCACGAGCGTCTGGTCCGGCAGGGACTGGGCAGGATTGGTGCAGGCGATCCACAGCGCCTTGATCTCCCCGCGGGCGGCGGCCTCGAACATCTCCACCGCCGTCCGCCCGGGGCGATCGGGCAAGGGGCCGCAGCCCCACAAGGCGGCGATCTCTTCCCGGTCCTGCGCACACATCGGGTCGCGATGTCCCGGCAGCAGCGTCGCCATGCCGCCGGTTTCCCGACCGCCCATCGCATTGGGCTGACCCGTCAACGACAACGGACCCGCGCCCGGCCGGCCGATCTGCCCGGTCGCCAGATGCAGATGGATCAAGGCCGTGTTCTTTGCCGTCCCGCTGCTGCTCTGATTCAGCCCCATGCAATAGAGCGACAGGCTCGACGGCGACTGCGCAAACCACTGCGCTGCCTGCAGCACCTGCGTTTCTTTCAGGCCGGTCAACCGCGCTGCCTCGCCCGGCGTCATCCCGCGCACCTGCGCCTTCAGCGCTTCAAAGCCTTCGGTGTGCCGCTCGATGAAGTCCCGATCGATCCAGTCTTCCCAGATGCAGGCATGCAGCATCCCCTGGAACAGCGCCACGTCGGTCCCGGGGCGCAGCGGCAGGTGCAGGTCGGCAAACTCCGCGGTCTCGGTGCGGCGCGGATCCACCACGATGATCTTCAGGTCCGGTCGCGCGGCCCGTGCCGCTTCGATGCGCCGGAACAGCACCGGATGCGCCCAGGCGGTGTTGGTGCCTGCCAGGAACATGCATTGCGCCAGGTCCAGGTCTTCATAACAGGCCGGCGGCGCATCGGCGCCCAGCGTCTGCTTGTAGGCCACCACGGCGGCGCTCATGCACAGCCGCGAGTTGCTGTCGATCTGGTTGGTGCCGACCAGCCCGCGGGCCAGTTTGTTGAAGGCGTGATAGTCCTCGGTCAGCAGCTGCCCCGAGATGTAGAAGCCGATGGCGTCGGGGCCGTGCTCGGCGCGCAGGGCCAGCAGGCGGTCGGCCACTTGCTGCGCCGCCGTGTCCCAGCCGACCGGTTGAAGCGGCGCACCCCGCGCCTCGCGCCAGGCCGGCTGCAGCAGACGCTGATGCTGACGCACCATCGGTGTGGCGGTGAGGTGCAGCGTGGCCCCTTTGGTGCAGAGGCGTCCGGCGTTGGCGGGATGGTCCGGGTCGCCGCGCACGCCGGTGATCCGCGGGCCCTCGGAGGTCTGGATGGTGTCGATCAGCACACCGCAGCCGACGCCGCAGTAGGGGCAGGTCGATCGGGTGGTGCGGTCCATGGGGCGGCACTCAGCAGTTCACGCGGGTGCAGGGTCCCGCCTGGACCGGCAGCAGGTCCACGGCGACGGTGGCCAGCTCGTCGCCGTCCAGCCAGACCTGCCCCGCCTCCACCTTGACCCGGAAGACCGGCGTCCGCCCTTCGTCGGGCTCACGAGCGCAGCCGGTCTCCAGTGCAATGGTCCAGTTGTGCAGCGGGCAGGCCACGGCGGCACCAAACACGATGCCCTGGCTCAGCGGCCCGGCGCGATGGGGACAGCGGTCGAGCAGCGCATGGATCTGGTCGCCGGAGGTGCGGAACAGGGCCACATCCGGCCCCTGGGCGCGGGTGACACGGCGGGCGCCCAACAGGGGAATCTCTTGAACGGTGCAGATGGCAATCCAGGTGGTCATGGTGGCTCCTCAGGCGGCGCTCAAGGGTTCGTTCGACGGGGCGCTCAATGACGCGCTTGATGACGTGCTTGATGCCGCGCTCAAGGAAGCATTCAACGGCGCCGTGCGCAGCGGCTCGAACTGGCGCAGGTCCACCTGCGCCTTGCTGAACTCGAACCACGGGTCCGGTTCCCCATCGAGCGCGAACTGCAGCTCCGCCCACAAGGCGCGTCGCCCTTCGACGTCATCGAGGATGCGCTGCTTCACATGGTCCAGGCCCACCCGGCTGACGTAATGCACCGTGCGCTCCAGATACCAGCCTTCCTTGCGGTAGAGCTGCATGAAGGCGCCGGTGTACTCCAGCACCTCCTCGGCCGTCTTGAGCTTGGTGAAGAAGTGGGCCACCTCGGTCTTGATGCCGCCATTGCCGGCGATGTACATCTCCCAGCCGGAATCCACACCGATGATGCCGACGTCCTTGATGCCCGCTTCGGCGCAGTTGCGCGGACAGCCGCTGACCGCGAACTTCACCTTGTGCGGCGCGTACATCCGCCACATGGCCCGCTCCAGGTCCTTGCCCATCTGGGTGCTGTCCTGGGTGCCCATGCGGCACCATTCGGAGCCGACGCAGGTTTTCACCGTGCGCAGCGCCTTGGCATAGGCGTGGCCGCTGGGCATGCCGATGTCCCGCCACACATGCACCAGGTCTTCCTTGCGCACGCCCAGCAGGTCAATGCGCTGGCCGCCGGTCACCTTCACCGTCGGGATGCGGTATTTGTCGACCGCATCGGCAATGCGCCGCAGTTCGGCTGCGGAAGTCTCGCCGCCCCACATCCGCGGAATCACCGAGTAGGTGCCGTCCTTCTGGATGTTGGCGTGGCTGCGCTCATTGATGAAGCGCGATTGCGGGTCGTCCACCGCCTCCTTGGGCCAGGATGAGATCAGGTAGTAGTTCAGCGCCGGGCGGCAGGTGGCGCAGCCATTGGGCGTGGACCACTGCAGGCGTTCGAAGACGTCGCTCATGCGCACCAGGTGGTCGCGGAAGATGGCATCCCGCACCTCCTGATGACTCAGCTCGGTGCAGCCGCAGACGGCCTTCTTGCGCGGCGCGGCCGAGTAGTCCCCGCCCGCGGTGAACATCAGCAACTGCTCCACCAGACCGGTACAGGATCCGCAGGAGGCACTGGCCTTGGTGTGCTTGCGGACCTCCTCCAGCGTGAACAGTCCCTTGTCCTTGATGGCTTTGCAGATGGTGCCCTTGCTGACGCCATTGCAGCCGCAGACCTCGTCGCTGTCCGCCATTGCGGCCGCCTTGTTGTGGCCCTGATGGCCCACGTCGCCGATGTTGCTTTCGCCGAACATCAACCGGTCGCGGATGTCGGTGATCTTGCGTCCCTCGCGCAGCAGCTTGAAGTACCAGCTGCCATCCACCGTGTCACCGTAGAGGCAGGCGCCCACCAGCTGGTCGTCCTTGATGACCAGCTTCTTGTAGACACCGGCAAAGGGATCGCTCATCACGATCTCTTCAGTCCCCTCCCCGCCCATGAAGTCGCCCGCGGAAAACAGGTCGATGCCGGTGACCTTCAGCTTGGTGCTGGTCTGGCTGCCGAGATAGCGGCCGATGCCGAACTGGGCCAGGTGATTGGCGCAGACCTTGCCCTGCTCAAACAGCGGCGCCACCAGCCCGTAAGCGATGCCACGGTGAGCCGCGCATTCGCCGACGGCATAGATGCGGGGATCGGTGACGGTCTGCAGGGTGTCCGAGACGACCACGCCACGATGGCAATGCAGCCCGGCGCTCTCCGCCAGCACGGTGTTGGGGCGGATGCCTGCGGCCATCACCACCAGATCGGCGGGCACTTCCTGGCCGTCCTTGAACCGCACCGCCATTACCCGGCCATCGGCGCCGCCGATCAGCGCTTCGGTCTGTGCCCCCATGAGGAAGCGCAGTCCACGCTCCTGCAGCGATTTGCGCAGCAGGTCACCGGCCTGATCGTCCAGCTGCCGCTCCATCAGCCACGGATGCAGGTGGACCACACTGACCTGCATGCCGCGCAGCATCAGGCCGTTGGCGGCTTCGAGCCCGAGCAGCCCCCCACCGATGACCACCGCATGCCGATAGCGCTGCGCCGCCTCGATCATCGTGTTGGTGTCGGCGATGTCGCGGTAGGCGATGACGCCGTCCAGCTCCTTGCCCGGCACCGGCAGGATGAAAGGCGACGAGCCGGTGGCAAGCAGCAGGCGGTCATACGCTGCCACGGTGCCATCCTCAGCCACCACCTGCCGCCTGACCCGGTCGATGGTCGTCACCCGCTTGCCCAGATGCAGCGTGATGCCGTGCTCCTCATACCAGGAGATCGGATTGAGGATGATCTCGTCGAGCGTCTGCTCCCCCGCCAGCACCGGGCTGAGCAGGATGCGGTTGTAGTTGGGATGCGGCTCGGCACCGAACACGGTGATGTCGTAGAGATCCGGCGCGATCTTCAGCAGCTCTTCCAGGGTGCGCACGCCGGCCATGCCGTTGCCCACCATCACCAGCTTCATCTTCTTCATGCGGACACTCCAGAGGGAGAGAACCAACGCCAAAAGGCCGCGTCGAGCACCAGGCTCGGCGAGGCCACACAGTCATCGGGGGACGCCGCAGCGCGGCGAGAGAAGGGGCGATGCGAACGCATCACCGGGGTGGGCGCGTCATTGCGCCACGATGGAGAACTTGCAAGTCCCATGCCACGGCGACGGATTCGGCGCGCTTGTCCGGTTGAGACCGGCAGCGCACAGAAGCGACCCGCCGTCTGACTTATGCTGCGACGCTTCTGACCGCCCGCGTTGTCACGCCCGCATCCGTTCATGAATGCCTCCGCTGCCTCTGCTGACTCTGATGCCTCCGATGCCTCTGCCGTGCTTTCAGGCCCTGAGGCCTGCGCGAAGCCGTTGACCCATGGCGCGCCCGCTGATGACGACGCCGCGCCGATGCGGGTGTTGCTGCTGGGCGCTGGCGAGCCGCTGGAGGCACCGATCGGCGACGAGATGCACTGGATCTGCGCATCGCTGCACCAGGAACAGTCCTTCGATCTGGCGCGCATGGCCCGCGAACATGACGCGCAGGCCTTCTTGCTGCAGGCCCCCACCGACACGGCGCTGTCACTGTGGCTGCAAGCCCTCCACGCGGCGCGGCGGGACGGCGTCCAGCTGCCCACCGTGGCCGTGGGCCCGGCGCCCGTGCCTGAACAGGCCCGCCGGGCGCTGTCGCTTGGCGTGGAGATCTGGCTGGAATCCCTGCCGGCACCGGACGCCCTGCAACGCCAGTTGCGCTGGGCGCTGTGGCGGGCCCAGGCCCAAGCCGCGTGTGTGGCCGCCGTGCAGCAGCAGTTGGACGACCGCAAATGGACTGAGCGGGCCAAGGGTCTCCTGATGACCGCCCGCGACATCAACGAGGAATCCGCCTTCCGCCTGCTGCGGGACACCGCCATGCATGCCCACCTGCGGCTGGGCGATGTGGCCCGGTCCGTCGTGCAGGCGGCCCAGCGCGCCGAGGCGGTGAATCTGGCGGGCCAGCAGCGGATGCTCAGCCAGCGGCTGGTGAAGCTGATGGCCCAGCGGGCCGGTGGCATCGAGGCCAAACGGGCCAAGGCGCTGCAGGATGAGTCCTGCGAGCGGGTCGCGGCCAATCTGGCTCGGCTGCCGACGCTGCTGCCTGCCGAAGTCGATCCCGCCCCGCTGCTGGCCGCCTGGACGCGGCTGCAGCAGTGCCTGCACGGCAAACCCGACCCGGCGCTGCTGCTGGAGGCCGATGCCGCGGCGGAGGCGTTGCTGACGCTGTCGGACCGGCTGGCCACCGACATTGCCGCTGGCGGCAGCGGCCAACCGCTGCAGATCGTCAACCTCTGCGGCCGCCAGCGCATGCTGAGCCAGCGTCTGGCCAAGGAGGCGCTCCTGACCGACCTGCTGCCGCAGCGCGACGGCAAGGCGCTGGCGGACAGCCTGGACCGTTTTGCGGCGGGCCTGGTGGAGCTGGATGCCGCCCCGCTCTCCAGCGAAACGATCCGGGCCCTGCTGGCGGAGGTCGGCGCCGAATGGTTGCGACTGATGCGCAGCCTGCGGGATACCCACGGTAAGGAGGCCGCCGCCGGACTGGCGCGCAGCAGCGAGGTGCTGTTGCAGCAGCTGGACATGCTGACGGCTCACTACCAGCGCAGCCTGCAGATCATCCTCGGCTGAGCGGGCCGGCTCAGGCCGCGGCCGCCTCGCTGTGGCGGTGGCGGGTGTAGAGGAAATCGATCACCGCCTTGCGCGCCTGCATGTAGACCGGGTCTTCCGCCAGCGCCACCCGGTCCCGGGGACGCGGCAGCGCCACCGGATGGATCTCGCCGATGGTCGCCGCCGGACCGTTGGTCATCATCACGATGCGGTCGGACAGCAGCACCGCCTCATCCACATCGTGCGTGACCATCACCACCGTGCTCTGGGTCGCCGCCACGATCTTCAGCAGCTCATCCTGGAGGTGGGCCCGGGTCAGCGCGTCGAGCGCACCGAAGGGCTCGTCCATCAGCAGCACCTTCGGCTCCATCGCCAGCGCGCGTGCAATGCCCACCCGCTGCTTCATGCCCCCGGAAATCTCATGGGGCCGTTTGTGCAGCGCATGGCTCATGCCGACCAGTGCCAGCGCCGCTTCGGTGCGGGCGACCAGTTGCGGCTTGGTCTCCCGCGGACCGAAGACGGTTTCCACCGCCAGCATCACGTTGTCGAAGCAGCTGAGCCAGGGCAGCAGCGAGTGATTCTGGAACACCACCGCCCGCTCCGGGCCGGGCCCGGCGATCTCACGGCCGTCGCACAGCAGCCCGCCCTGGGTCGGCCGCAGCAGGCCGGCGATCAGGTTGAGCAGCGTGGACTTGCCGCAGCCGGAATGGCCGATCAGGGAGACGAATTCCCCCCGGGCAATGTCCAGGTCGATGTTGCGCAGCGCCGGGAAGCGGCCCTGCTTGGTGATGAAGGTCATCTCGGCCTGCTGCACGCGGACGAAAGCTTGCGTCATGACGGTCTCCTTATTCAAAGCGGCGGGCCAGCGACACCAGGGCCCATTCCAGGAACATGCCCACGAGGCCGATCACGAAGATGGCGATGATGATGTGCTGGACATTGAGGTTGTTCCACTCGTCCCACACCCAGAAGCCGATGCCGACACCCCCGGTGAGCATCTCCGCCGCGACGATCACCAGCCACGCCGTGCCCACGGAGAGCCGCACGCCGGTCAGCAGATAAGGCAGCACCGCCGGCAGCAGGATGCGGGTCACCAGCTTCCATTCGGACAGGCGCAGCACCCGCGCCACGTTGAGATAGTCCTGCGGCACCCGCTGCACCCCCACGGCGGTGTTCACCACCATCGGCCAGATGCTGCAGATGAAGATGGTCCAGATGGCTGCCGGATTGGCGCTTTTGAAGACCAGCAGCCCGATGGGCAGCCACGCCAGCGGCGACACCGGCTTGAGCAGGCTGATCAGCGGATTCAGCATGCGGCTGGCAAACTCGAAGCGGCCGATGATGAAGCCCAGCGGAATGCCCACCGCCGCCGCCAGGCCGAAGCCCAGACCTACCCGCTGCAGCGAGTTCAGCACGTTCCAGCCGATGCCCTGGTCATTGGGACCATTGCGGTAGAACGGGTCGGAGAACAGCTTCACGGCTGCGTCCCAGGTGGCGCCGGGGGTGGGGAAGGCCCCGCCCTTCTGCGTGGCCAGTTGCCAGAACAGCAGCAACAGCAGCAGGCCGGACAGGGGCGGCACGATGCGCCAGGCCAGCGCCCGCATCGCCGCCGTCCAGCGGGCCGCGGCGCCCGGCTGTGTGGCCCCGTCGCCGGTGGCCGAGTGCGGTCGGGCCCCCGCATCGGTGGCACCGGTGGCACCGACCGCCGCCAGCGGCGTGCCGGCGCCTGCTGCGGCCGCCGCCGCGCTGCCTGCACTATCGGCTTCCTTGCCGCCGAGGGGCACCACGTTGCTCGCCGACCCGCTCACCGCGCCCACGCCGCTCTCACGAGGAGAATGGAAGACTGCACTGACCATGGTGTTCTCCCTCAAGCCTTGACCTTGAAGCCATCCGCATAGCGCGCGGGATCCTTGCCGTCCCACACCACGCCGTCCATGAGCTTGCTGCTGCGCATGCTCTCTTTGGGCACGCTCACCCCGAGCGCGGACGCCGCAGACTTGTACAGATCGATCTGGTTGATCTGGCGCGCCACGCCCAGGTAATCCGGGTGCTCCTTGATCAGGCCCCAGCGCTTGTGCTGGGTCAGGAACCACATGCCGTCGGACAGGTACGGGAAGTTCACCGCGCCGTCGTTGAAGA
>CBIHOT010000029.1:0-65494 GCA_966211495.1 uncultured Roseateles sp.
CGTTGGTGATGAAGATGTTGGCCGGCTTGATGTCCAGGTGCAGCATCTTGTGCTGATGCACGATGCGCAGCCCTTTCAGGATCTCGTCGAACAAGGACCGGATGGTGGATTCCCGGAACACCTTGTCTCGCTTCAAATCCCGAGCGGTCACGATGAAGTCCTGCAGGGTGTCCCCTTGCAGGTAATTCATGACCATATAGACGGTCTCATTCTCCCGCAGGAAATTCAGCACCGAGACAACGCTGGGATGCGAAATTTGCGCGAGTGAGCGGCCTTCTTCAAAAAAGCTGCGCAGCCCCAGTCTGTACAGGGGCTGTTTTTCCGGTTTGACGCGGGGCGTCAGTTCTCCGGGTGATCGTTCGGCCAGTGATGAGGGGAGGTACTCTTTCAGAGCCACCAAATGATGGTCGGGGTCTTCGGCGAGGTACACCACGCCGAAACCACCCGCAGCCAGTTTTTTGATGATCTGATATCCACCCACCACCGTGCCTGCGGGCAGGGGCGCCGGTTTCGGCTTTGACATAATCGCGGTTCGATTTCTCTACCGATAGCTGATGCCAGTTTACAGCATGACCGGTTATGCCAGCGCCACGGCACAACCGACGACCTCCGGCGAAACCCCTAGTGCTCACGTCGCCGCAGGCGTCACCGTGGAGGCCCGGTCGGTGAACGGGCGATTCCTGGATCTGAGCTTCCGCATGCCCGACGAGCTGCGCGCGCTCGAGCCTGCGCTGCGTGAGCTGGTGACCAGCCAGGTCAAGCGCGGCAAGATGGAATTGCGCATCGCGATGCAGCGCGAATCCGAGAGCTCGGTGCCCAATCCGCAACCCGACCAACTCAACCGTCTGGCGCGTCTGCAGGAGCAGGTGCAGGCCTGGCTGCCGAAGGCACAAAGTCTCTCGGTTCAGGAGGCCTTGCAGTGGTGCAAGGGCGGCAGCGGTGGACCCGCTCCTGCCGATGAACAGGTGCTGGAAGCGGCGCGGCAGTGTCTCAAGGGGTTCCTGGAAGCGCGTGAGCGCGAGGGCGCAAAACTGGTGACGATGCTTAAGCAGCGGGTGGCCACTTTGCGTCAATTGGCCGACCAGGCCGAGCCATTGATTCCGGCTGCGGTGCAACGTCAGCAGGAGCGTTTTCTGGAGCGCTGGAAAGAGGCTTTGTCGGCAGCGGGTGCGACCACTTCGGTGTCCGAGCAATCGCTGCAGGAACGTGCCGTGAATGAGGCTGCGGCGTATGCCCTTCGCATCGACGTTGCCGAGGAATTGACCCGTCTTCGGTCCCACCTGGATGAGGTGGAACGCCTGCTGAAAAAGGGTGGCGACATCGGCAAACGCCTCGACTTCCTGATGCAGGAGTTACACCGTGAAGCCAATACTTTGGGTTCCAAGGCGGTGGCGATCGAGCTGACCAACATTTCGGTGGAGATGAAGGTCGCGATTGAGCAACTGCGGGAGCAGGTGCAGAACATCGAGTGAAGGGACGGTGAGGGAGCTGGCGCTAAAATTGCCCAATGGAATACCCCGGTAATTTGTTCGTTGTGGCCGCCCCCAGTGGGGCTGGCAAGTCCAGTCTGGTCAAGGCGCTGCTGGAACTGGATGCGAAGCTGACCGTGTCGGTCTCGCACACCTCCCGGGCCCCGCGTGGCCAGGAGCAGCACGGCCGCGAGTATCTGTTCGTCGGCCCGGAGGAATTCCGTGCGATGGTCGCCCGCGGCGACTTCTTCGAATGGGCCGAGGTGCATGGCAACCTCTACGGCACTTCGCGCGCCGCCATCGAACAGCGCATGTCCCAGGGCGAAGACGTCATCCTGGAGATCGATTACCAGGGCGCCCTGCAGATCAAGAAGCTCTTCCCTCACGCCGTGCTCATCTTCATCCTGCCGCCCAGCTGGGATGAACTGCGTCAGCGTCTCATCCGCCGCGGCGACACCGAGCCCGAAGTCATCGCCCAGCGGATGGAGAACGCCCGCAATGAGGTGGCACAGGCCCGGCACTTCGATTTTGTGGTGATCAACGCGGTTTTCGAGACCGCTTTGTTCGACCTGAAAGCCATCGTGCAAGCACAACGGCTAAAATACGCGACTCAGCTCCGAAACCGCTCTGCCGTGTTCCGGGCGCTTGACCTCATTGAGGCTCCCAGCGCGAACTAACTCTTCACCCTCCTCCAGGACATCCGCATGGCCCGCATCACCGTTGAAGACTGCCTCACCAAGATCCCCAACCGCTTCCAGCTGGTGCTCGCCGCGACCTATCGCGCCCGCATGCTGAGCCAGGGCCACGCCCCGAAGCTGGAATCGAAGAACAAGCCGGGCGTCACCGCCCTGCGCGAAGTCGCCAACGGCGACGTCGGCGTGGAAATGCTGCGCCGCGTGCCCGTCTAAGGCGGACATTGCCGCTTCATCGGCAGCGCATCCGCTGCTGATCTGCCACAAGAGGCGCCCATTGGGCGCCTTTTGTCGCTTTGGGGCGTCTGCAGCGCATGTGCAGTAGCCCTGCGCAGGAAAGCCCCCATGGCATGGGTTAAATTTGGCACATGGGTCTTCGCTCCTTCGCTACTGCACACATCCCCGGTCTGACCGGACTCGCCGGCCCGAAGGCCGCGCCCGCGCCTGCGTCCGAGGCCTCATCCTTCGACGCCCTCGTCGCCCGCCTCCACTACCTGCCCAAGGCGGACGTCAAGCGCATCCGCGAGGCCTACAAGTTCGCGGACGAAGCCCACCTCGGACAATTCCGCGCCAGCGGCGAGCCCTACATCACCCATCCCATCGCCGTGGCGGGCCTGTGTGCCGACTGGCGGCTGGACGCGCAAGCCATCATGGCCGCGCTGATGCACGACGCCATGGAAGATTGTGGCGTCACCAAGACCGAACTGATCGAGCGATTCGAGGCGCCCACCGCCGAACTCGTGGACGGCCTGACCAAGCTGGACAAGCTGCAGTTCTCCACGCGAGAGGAATCCCAAGCGGAGAGCTTCCGCAAGATGCTGTTGGCGATGGCGCGGGATGTTCGCGTCATCCTGATCAAGCTGGCGGACCGGCTGCACAACATGCGAACGATGCAGCACATGGCCTTCGACAAGCGCCGCCGCATCGCCCGTGAAACGCTGGACATTTACGCTCCCATCGCCCACCGACTGGGTTTGAACGAAATCTACCGGGAGCTGCAGGAGCTCTCGTTCCAGTACATCCACCCGTGGCGCCATGCCGCGCTGGCCAAGGCGGTGACCAAGGCGAGAGGCCATCGGCGCGATCTGGTCACCCGCATTGAGCGGGATGTGCAGAAGGCGTTTGCCGAAGCCAATCTGCGAGTGGAAATCCAGGGTCGAGAAAAGACGCTGTTCTCCATCTACAAGAAGATGAGCGAAAAACACCTGAGCTTTGCGCAGGTCAGCGACATCTTCGGCTTTCGCGTCATCGTGCAGGACCTGCCCCAGTGCTATTGGTCGCTGGGTGTGCTGCACCAGCTCTACAAACCGCAGCCGGGTCGGTTCAAGGACTACATCGCCATCCCGAAGCCCAATGGCTACCAGTCTCTGCACACCACGCTGGTGAGCCCGCTGGGCACGCCGGTGGAATTCCAGATGCGCACCGAGGCCATGCACATGGTGGCCGAAAAAGGGGTGGCCGCGCACTGGCTCTACAAGAGCAAGGGCGATGCCAAGGCCGCGCAGCAGCTCGGCTCGCGCTGGCTGCAGTCCCTGCTGGACATCCAGGACGAAACGCGTGACGCCACCGAGTTCCTGGAGCATGTGAAGATCGACCTCTTCCCCGATGCGGTCTACGTCTTCACCCCCAAATCCAAGATCATGGCCCTGCCCAAAGGCGCCACGCCGGTGGACTTCGCTTATGCGATCCACTCGGATGTTGGCGACCACTGCGTCGCGGCCAAGGTCAACGGCGAGGCCGTGCCGCTGCGCACCGAGCTTCGCAGTGGCGATGTGATCGAGGTGGTCACCGCGGCCGGCGCCCGGCCGAATCCCGCCTGGCTGAGCTTTGTGCGCACCGGCCGCGCGCGCTCCAAGATTCGCCACTTCCTGAAGAACCTGGAGCAGGAAGAATCGCGCGAGTTGGGCCACAAGATGCTGGCCCAGGCACTGCGCGCCGAGGGCCTGGCCCTGCCCAGCCTGAACGAAGAAGACGCACCCGCCGCTGCGCTCTGGCAGGACCTGGCCCGCTGGGCCGGCAATCGCCATGTGGACGAGCTGCTGGTGGAGATCGGCCTGGGCCGCAAGATCGCGAGCATCGTGGCCAAGAAGCTGGCCCGTACCTTGTCGGAACAGGGGCAACGTCCGGACGCGGTGCTGCTCACCATGGGCCGCTTTGCCACTGATGACGCCCCGTCTCAGGGACAGGTGCTGATCGACGGCAGCGAAGGCGCCTCGGTGCGCCTGGCCACTTGCTGCCGCCCCATCCCGGGCGATGACATCAAGGGCTACCTGGGCCGCGGTGAGGGTCTGGTCATCCACACCGGCGAATGCGCGGTGGGTCGCCGGCTGTTCCAGCGCGACTCCGAACATTGGATTGCGGTGGGCTGGGCGGAAGAATTGAGCCGCAGCTTTGAAGCCGAAGTCGGTGTGCTGATGCGCAACGGCAAGGGCGTGCTGGCCCAGATCGCCACGGCGGTGAGCAGCGCCGAGGCGGACATCACCCACATCGCCATGAGCGACGATTCCGCTCAGCGCGAAACCGCGGAGATGACGCTGCTGCTGGCGGTGCGGGACCGCCTGCACCTGGCTGACACGCTGCGCACCCTCAAGCGCTCCGCAGCGGTGATGCGCGTCTGGCGCGTCAAGCCTTGACCGGTGCCGGGTAGGAGACCTCGATCACCTCGATGGTCTCCACGCCCACCGGCGTGACCAGCTGCAGCTCGTCCCCTTCCCGGGCCTTGAGCAGCGTGCGGGCAATCGGCGACACCCAGCTCACCTCACCCGCCAGGCTGTCCGATTCATCGATGCCCTTGATGGTGATGGTGCGCTCCACGCCTTTGCCGTCGGCATAGGTCACCGTCGCGCCGAAGAACACCTGATCGCTACCGTGATGGGCGCTCGGGTCCACCACCTCGGCGATGTCCAGACGTTTGGTCAGGAATCGCAGCCGGCGGTCAATCTCCCGCAGCCGCTTCTTCCCGTACAGATAGTCGCCGTTCTCCGAGCGGTCGCCGTTCTTCGCGGCCCAGGAGACGATCTCGACGATCTTCGGTCGCTCCTCATCCAGCAGTTGCATGAACTCGCTGCGCAGCCGTGCATAGCCGGCCGGCGTCATGTAGTTGCGCGAGCCCTTGGGAATGGCCGGTAACGAGGGACTTTCGTCGTCGTCCGGATCCGCTGCGTCACTTTCCTTGGTGAATGCCTTGCTCATGCGGACATTGTGGCGCCAACCGGCGCCCTCATGGCAACAGGGCCCATCGCGATGGCGAATGGGCCCTGCAGGATCATCAGGATGAAGCCGGGGAACCCGGCCTGCAGTTAACGGCGACCCGGATCGCGCACGGTGATGACCGCATCGTTGAAGTCACGGTCACCGCCGCCGCGCTGGTCTTCAAAGCCCAGCTTGTAGCCATTGCCGCTCTTGGTGACCTTGCCGTGGTCGATGCCGTCAACGTTGTTGGTGGTGCCTGCACGGAAGTTGTTGCCTTGCGGCGTCTGGATGCGGAACTGCACATTGGCGCCCGGGTCCGCATGGATGCTGACCGTCTTGCCATCGTTCTTGGAGTTGCCGAAGGACTGCCATTCCCCGTTGTCCACGCGGAACTGCAGGTTGTCCTTGAACTGCGCGCTGGACTTGCCAATCTGCACGTCCAGCTGGCCGCTTTTGCCCACGGTGAAACCGCCGTTCTCGGCATTCCACTCGCCCTTGCGGGGCACGGGCCGCGCCTCGCCCCAGGGTGACACGCCCCAGCCGCCGCCGTGGCTGCCGTGCGCCTGAGCCCCGTACGGCGTGGGATGCCCCCAGCCGCCAAAGCCGCCCATGCCGCCGAAGCCACCGTGACCGCCATGGCCACCCCAGGCGCCCCAGCCGTTGCTCATGCCGTGGGCGGTGTGGTTCATACACGCACTGGCGAGACCGCCGCCGAAGCCGAAGGGCGGTTGGAAACCCATCGGGCCCGCACCGCATCCGCCCATGGGGCCAAACGCACCGCCGGCCCAGGGATTGAAATTCAAATGGAAGAGATTCATGAATGGAACTTTTGAGTGATTGGAGGTGCCGGTCGGCGCGATCCGCGCGCTGCGCTCATGCGCTCACACCAGCACGTCGCTCAAGTGCCCCGCGTCGCCCTGCCAGTTCATTCGACAAGTGCGGGACGGGGATCCATTCAGAGGCCGACTGACACGAGAATGTCAGCGGACAAAAGAAAAAGGCCAGTGCGATGAAGCACTGGCCTTCAGATTTGGTGCGGCTGGCAGGATTCGAACCCACGACCCCTTGGTTCGTAGCCAAGTACTCTATCCAACTGAGCTACAGCCGCACGACTTTTTGATTCAGACACTACCGTCGTGGAAGCGGTGTCTTGATTTGTTGTGTGAGTGACTCAAAGACGAGGCTGAGAGCAACTCACTGTTTTTCTGGTGCGGCTGGCAGGATTCGAACCCACGACCCCTTGGTTCGTAGCCAAGTACTCTATCCAACTGAGCTACAGCCGCTGAAAGACTACGACTATAGCATGCATTTTTGGGGTGGAGCAAGAAGTGCGGATGGATTTGCTGCCGATGCGCGCCAATCGCCCCGACATCGCGATCAGTCCCCCAGTCGGGCCGCCGATTCAAAGCACCGCGCACGGCGCTCCGCATCCCCATCGTTGTGCGCCATTTCGGCCAGACGCAGCCAGCTGCGGCGGCGTGCCGCGACCGACAGCTCGCGGTCTTCTCCCGCCTGCTCCAGCATCAGCCGTGCCTTGCCCCACAGTTGCCGCTCGGCCAGCGCGTGGCCCAGGGCATAGGCCATGGTCATGTCCCGCGGGAAACGCTGGACTGCAAACTCCAGGCGCTGCAGCCACTCGGGACCCAGCCCCGGCATGCAGGGCACCAGGGCCTCGGCCAGCGCTCGGCGCTCGTCGTCCCCCTGGTCGGCAATCGCCTCCCAGAACGGACGCAGCCAGCCGCGACCATCATCCGGCGCGCCCAGCGACGCGGCCTTCTGGGCCGCACGGGCGGCCACAAACACATCCCGGCGATCCGCCGCATCCAGTTGCTGCCAGGAGGCCCGCAACTGATCCACATCCCGCGCCTCTTCCAGGGCCTCGCAGGCCAGCGAACGCAGCAGGCCCTGGGCGGCGGCCTTGGAGAAGCCCTGATGCTTGGCCAGCAGACGCGCAGTGCGCAGCGCTTCCACCGGCTCATGGGCCAGCCGGCTGCCTTGCAGCTTCAGACGCAGCGCCTGCGTGCGACGCGCCACCCCCGGCCCCAGTTCGGCCAGCAGCGACAGTGCCCGCTGCGCATCGCGATCATCCAGGGCCCATTCGGCGGCCAGCAAGCGGGCGCCCTCTTCCTGCGGACGAGCCCCGCTGGTGCTCTGCGCCGTCTGCAGGGCCAGGCGCAGATGCTCCTCGCGGCCGCGGCGGTCCTGCAGGCGATGAGCACATTGCGCCGCCACCAGATGGGCCAGGGCCATGAAGGCGCCGTCCTGGGCCAGGTCCGGCGTCATCGCCTGAATGTTCAAGGCCCGCTCCGCCGCCTTCTGCGCACGGCTGTAGCGGGCACCAAAGAATTCCGCCAAGGCTTCGCGCAAGGCGATCTGCGCGCTGCGCTCCCGCTGCGCCATGCGCCACAGCCGGGCCCGCTTGGGCAGCGTCAGCAGCGCGTCGATCGACTGCATCAGCGTCATCAGGCCGAAGCAGCCGCCAAACAGCAGCAGCAGGAAAAGATTGAGCGACAGGTCCACCCGCCAGCCGCGCGAGTAGAAACTGGCCAGACCGTCGTTGGTTCCCAAGGTCAGCGCCGCCACCACGGCAGCGACGAACAGCAGCACCAGCCAGATCACATTCCGCATGGGGCTGTCCTCAACGGGCGACCGCGCTCAGCGCGGCCAGTGTGTCGTCCGGACGCGGCACCTGCACCTGACGGGCCTGCCCCTGCACCTGGCGCAGCAGTTCCTTGGTCACGCCCAGCTTGCGGGAACGCTCGTCGAAGTAGCGGTCCAGCATGCCCTGCGCTTCCGTCAGGTCCGATTGCGCGGTGTCGAACTGCCGGCTGAGCAGCGCCAGACGGGCGTTGAGCAGGCGCAGTTTCAGGTTCTCGCGCAGGAAGAACATCTGGTCCGGCGCCATCAGGGCGGCTTCAGGATGGTCAATGCGTGTCACCCGCAGCAGGCCGCGGGCCTCGCGCCACACGTCGCTGGAGAGCTGGTCCCATTTGTCGCCAGCCCCATGCAGCATCCGTTCCCACCAGCCGGCATTGGGATCCACCGGCGCGGACGGTGCCGCGGTGGTTGCGGATGTGGCCGGACGTGCCGCACGGCCGCCAGGCGCGGTGCGGGCCGGATCGGTGCCCGGCTGGCTCACCGCCAGCAAGGGCAGCTCATCGACCTGACGGGCGACCTCGTCCAGCTTGATCGTCAGGGTGGAGACATCCACCACGCTCACCGCCTTGATGCGGTCCAGGTCCCGCACCACTGCGCGGCGCACGCCTTCCAGGCGCGGCTGGTGATAGCGGGCGAGCCGGTCGTCGGCTTGCCGCAAGGCGGACACCAGCGGCTCGGCGCTGCCGGTGATCGCGGACTGCTGCATGGCCACCCGCAGCGAGGCTTCGATGTCGCCCACCACGTTCTCGTCGCGCGAGCGGGTCATGGACTGGATCAGCGTCTCGAGCTGCTCGCGCTGCAGGCCGACCTCGGCCAGCTTCGCATCCAGCAGCGCCACCTTGGCGGCGGTGTCTCGCGCCAGTTCCTGGGCCTGCCGGGACTGGTCCCGGGCGATATTGGCGTCGCTCTGGCTGCTGTCCTGCCGCCGCACCAGTTCCTGCTCCGCCTGCTTCAGACGTTGCTGGCTCTGCCAGGCCAGGCCCAGCGCCAGCAGCGCAATCAGGCCCACCACGGCCACCACGGCCTGTGACAGGGTGGCGCCGCCGGTCCGCGGCGACGGGGAGGGGGTGGAGGGCGCCGAAACGTCGGCCGCTGGGGTGTTGGTCTCGCTCACGTGGGCGATTCTAGGGGGCACCCCGACAACCGTCGGAAAGCCTCGGCCACTGCGGCGGCGTCAGGTCGCACCAAAACCACATGTACGAGGCCCAGCGCACGTGCTCGCGCGGCAATTCGCTCATGGGTGGCCACGGCGCGAATGTCGGGCCAGTTCACCACGATGGGGGGGTGCGACACGGAGCCCTGCCCGGCTGTGCCATTCGGGGTCGTCCCGCACTCCGGTGACGTTCGTTGAGTGGCCGTGCCCGCCCCGGCCTCCCCGGCCACCATCGCGGCCAGATAGCCGATCGCTTCCGAGCTGCTGAACAGCCAGATGTGACGATCCGGTTGATGCAGGGCGGCTGCCAGTTGCTGGTGACTGGCGTCGTCCAGCACCGGGCATTGCCGACGGTAGACACTCACCGCGGCCACCTGCGCCCCGGCTTCGCGCAGCCGGTCGCCCAGCCACTCCCGGCCGCCATCGCCGCGCACCAGCAGCGCATGACGCCCCGTCCAGTCCCCGCCTGCCACACGCTGGATTTCAGGCCACAAGTGCTCGGAATCCAGGCTCTCGGCGCCCGCCGGCGGCTGCACGATCTGCTCGGGCGGGACGCCGGCCGCTTCGAGCGCATGAGCACTGCCCGGCCCGACCGTCGCGGCCAGCACACCGGCCGGCCAGGGCTGTCCGCTCGGGCGGTGATCAAAAAAATGCTTCACCGCATTCGGGCTGACGAACATCACCAGCGCCTGTCGCGGCAGCGCCGCCCAGGCCTGCGCGGCCTGCGCCGGATCCGCACCCGGCACGATATCGATCAACGGGAAGGCCAGCGTGGGCACGCCCAGTCCGGCCAGACGTTCCGACCAGTCCCGGGCCTGCGCCAGCGGACGGGTCAGCAGCAGCCGAGGTCCGTCCGCCATGGGCTCAGACGTCCCCGAGATAACCGGCGGCACCGTGATCGCGCAGCGCCTGCGCCGCCTGCTGGCCCAGGGCTTCGGCAGCGGCCAGGTCGGTCACCGGCGCTGCAGCGGCAGCGCGCAGCAGGGGCCGGTCGGTCTCGACCGGATGGCCCAGGGCTGCGGCCAGATGAAGGTGTCCGCTCGGCTCCCACACCGCATGCGCCGCCAGCGGCATCGAGCAGCTGCCGCCCAGCGCGCGGGACACCGCACGCTCGGCCACCACCGCCAGATGCGTCGGCACATGGGTCATGTCCAGCAGATGCGGCAGCAGCGGCTGATGCGCCGCCCGGATCTCGATGCCGAGCGCGCCCTGACCGGCGCAGGGAATCATCTCGTCGACGCTGAACCATTGCCGGATGCGATGCTCCAGCCCCAGCCGCTTCAGGCCCGCGGCCGCCAGCAGGATCGCGTCGTACTGTCCTTCATCGAGCTTGCGCAGGCGCGTGTCCAGATTGCCGCGCACCGGCTCCACCCGCAGGTCGGGCCGCAGGTTGCGGATCTGGGTCACCCGGCGCAGGCTGGAGGTGCCCACACAGGCGCCCTGCGGCAGCTCGGCCAGCGAGGCATAACGCGGCGACACCAGCGCATCGCGCGGATCTTCCCGCTCCAGCACCGCAGCCAGCACAAAGCCCTCGGGCAGCTCCATCGGCACATCCTTGAGCGAATGCACCGCCAGCTGGGCCCGGCCGTCCTCCAGCGCGTTTTCCAGTTCCTTGACGAACAGCCCCTTGCCGCCCACCTTGGACAAGGTGCGGTCCAGGATCTGATCCCCCCGCGTCGTCATGCCCAGCAGGGAGACCTGCAGGCCGCGCGCCTGCAGCAGCGCCTGCACATGCTCCGCCTGCCAGAGCGCCAGGCGGCTTTCCCGCGTGGCGATCACGAATGCTTCTGTTTGCGTCATGGGGGAGCATCGTAGCGGAGCGCGGGCCGGCGGCAATCGGGCCTCCCACCCAGACGAAGCGTTGGTTGAGCGATATCGAGGTTTGGGGGACGGCTGCGCGTCAGTCGCCCGGGCGGAAACTGATACAGTCAATTGAAGGTAACTCGGTTACATCGCCCCCGCCCTGCCACCCTCCTCCAGCCGCAAGACGACGCCATGCCTGCCAGCCCCGCCTCCCGCTCCCGCTCCGTGAAGGCCGCCGCGAAGCCTTCCCCCGCCCCCGCCAAGCGTTCCGCCGTCACCACGAAGCGTTCAGCCGCCACCTCCCCCGCCGCCAGCCGCGCCGCCAAGGACAAGAACCAGCCGCTGATGGAAGACATCCGTCTGCTGGGCCGCATCCTCGGCGAGGTGATCCGCGAGCAGGAGGGTCGCGAGGCCTATGAGCTGGTGGAGAAGGTGCGCCAGCTGTCGGTGGCATTCCGCCTCAAGCGCGATGCGCAGGCCGGCAAGCAGATGGACAAGCTGCTCAAGAGCCTGTCCGGTGAGCAGACGGTAAGCGTGATCCGCGCTTTCAGCTACTTCTCCCACCTGGCCAACATCGCCGAAGACCGCCACCATGTGCGCCGCCGCGAGATCCACGACCGGGAAGGCAGCCTGCAACCCGGCTCGCTGGCCTATGCACTGGAGCGGCTGTTCGAAGCGGGCGTGCGCCCCGGCGAAGTCGCCCGCACGCTGGCGCATGGCTTCGTCTCCCCGGTGCTGACGGCCCACCCGACGGAGGTGCAGCGCAAGAGCATCCTGGATGCCGAGCGCGCCCTGGCCGAGCTGGTCACCCAGCGCGACCATCTGCACACCGACCGCGAAAAGGCCGCCAACGAAAGCCTGATCCGCGCCCGCGTCACCCAGCTCTGGCAGACGCGCATGCTGCGCTACTCCAAGCTGACGGTCTCCGACGAAATCGAAAACGCGCTGAGTTACTACCACGCTACTTTCCTGCGCGAGATCCCGAAGCTGTATGCGGAACTGGAAGAGGCGCTGCCAGGAGAGTCGGTGGCATCCTTCCTGCGCATGGGCCAATGGATCGGCGGCGACCGCGACGGCAATCCCAACGTCACCGCCGACACCATGCAACAAGCCCTGCGCCGTCAGGCCGAGGTGGCGCTGCGCCACTACCTGACCGAGCTGCATGCGCTGGGCGCCGAGCTGTCGATCTCGCTGCGGCTGACCGGCGTGACACCCGAAATGCAGGCCCTGGCCGAGCGCAGCCCCGACCGCAATGAACATCGCATGGACGAGCCCTATCGTCGCGCCCTCACCGGCATGTATGCCCGGCTCGCCGCGACGCTGCAGGAACTCACCGGCACCGAAGCGCTGCGCCATGCGGTGGCGCCGCAATCGCCCTACCTGACTCCGGAGGAACTGCTGGCTGATCTGCGCATCATCCAGACGTCGCTGGAGAGCCATCACGCCCATGCGCTGATCGCGCCACGTCTGAAGCCGCTGATCCGTGCGGTGCAGGTCTTCGGCTTCCATCTGGCGACACTGGATCTGCGTCAGAGCTCCGACCAGCACGAGCTGGTCGTGGCCGAGCTGCTGCGCACCGCCCGCGTCTGCGACGACTACAGCGCGCTGGACGAGGCCGCCCGCCGCGAGCTGCTGCTGCGCCTGCTCAACGAGACCCGTCCGCTGCGGGTGCTGGGCATGGCCTACAGCGACCACGCCCAGCGTGAACTGGCGATCTTCGAGACCGCCCGTGAATCGCTGCGCCGTTACGGCCGCGAGGCGCTGCGCCACTACATCATCTCCCACACCGAAGACGTCAGCGACCTGCTGGAAGTGCAGCTGCTGCTGAAGGAGGTGGGCCTGCTGCGCGGCACGCTGGACAGCGAAGCCACCAGCGACCTGATCGTGGTGCCGCTGTTCGAGACCATCGCCGACCTGCGCCACGCGCCGCAGATCATGCGCAGCTTCTACGAGCTGCCGGGCATGGCGGCGCTGGTGCGCCGCTCCGGCGGCGAGCAGGACATCATGCTGGGCTACTCCGACTCCAACAAGGACGGCGGCGTCTTCACCAGCAGCTGGGAGCTCTACCGCGCCGAGATCGCGCTGGTGCAGCTTTTCGACGAACTGCGCCAGCAAGGGCCGCTGACGCTGCGCCTGTTCCACGGCCGCGGCGGCACGGTGGGCCGGGGCGGTGGCCCCAGCTACCAGGCCATCCTGGCCCAGCCCCCGGGCACGGTGAACGGACAGATCCGCCTGACCGAACAGGGCGAGGTGATCAACTCCAAATACGCCAATCCGGAGATCGGCCGGCGCAACCTGGAAACGCTGGTGGCGGCGACGCTCGAAGCGACGCTGCTGCATCCGACCAAGCCCGCGCCCAAGTCCTTCATGGACGCAGCGCAGGCCCTGTCCGACACCAGCTTCGCCGCCTACCGCGGGCTGGTCTACGACACGCCGGGATTCGCCGACTTCTTCTTTGCCGCCACGCCCATCCGCGAGATTGCGGAGCTCAACATCGGCTCCCGTCCCGCGTCCCGCAAAGCCACGCGTGCGATCGAAGATCTGCGGGCCATTCCCTGGGGCTTCAGCTGGGGCCAGTCCCGCATCACCCTGCCGGGCTGGTGCGGATTCGGCTCGGGTGTGGCCAGCTTCCTCGGCAAGGGGGCTGAGCGCGACGAGAAGCTGGCGCTGCTCAAGCGCATGTTCAAGCAGTGGCCGTTCTTCCGCACGCTCCTGTCCAACCTGGACATGGTGCTGGCGAAGGCGGACCTGGACATCGCCCAGCGCTATCTGGAACTGGTCGAAGACAAGCGCCTGGGCAAGAAGATCTTCAGCGCCATCCAGGCGGAGTTCCAGCGCACCGAAGAGGCGCTGGCGCTGATCACCGGCGATGGGCATCGACTGGCGGCCAATCCGGCGCTGGCGCGCTCCATCGAGCACCGGTTCCCCTACATCGATCCGCTGAACCACCTGCAGGTGGAACTGATGCGTCGGTATCGCGCGATTCCGGTGGAGAACCGGGCCGAAGATCCGCGCATGGAGCGGGTGCAGCGCGGCATCCACCTGTCGATCAACGGCATCGCTGCCGGCCTGCGCAACACGGGCTGACAGTTAGCGGCCGCGTCCAGGCGGCTCGTCCCGGCCGCCCGTCCAGTCGGCCCAACCACGTGTGACCGGCCAGCAGCGTCAGCGCTGGCCCGCCAGCAGCTTCAGCGCTGGCCTGCCAGCGCCTCCCGCACGGCGGCCACCTGGCGGCGCGAGACCGCCAGCCACTCGTTCACATGGGCCACCCGCACCGCCCAGCCCAGCTCGCCACCAGCGTCGCCATCGCCCTCCCCCACGGTGGGGACATGACGCTCCAGTTCACGCACGGCCGCCTTGGCCACCAGCGCGTTGCGGTGCACCCGCAGGAAGCGGTCGCCCAGGCGCTGCTCGAGATCGGTCAGCGACCCATCCATCACGTGGCTGTGGGTGGCGGTGCGCAGCGTCAGGTACTTCAGCTCCGCCTTGAAATACAGCACCTCGGCCAGCGGCACGCGAAGCAGCCGTCCGCGTTCGGTGATGTTGATGACTGGCCCGTCGTCCGTCGGTGGCGCATCCTGCGGATGGCGCGCCTTCGCCGCCGCCCGCTCCACCAGCCGCTGCGAGGCCCGCGTCAGGCTGGCCTGCAGCCGCTCACGCCGCACCGGCTTGGTCAGATAGTCCAGGGCGTCCAGCTCGAAGGCACGCAGCGCATGCTGCGCGTGAGCGGTGACGAACACGATCGCCGGCGCCATCGGACGCCCCATCAGCGCCTGCGCTAGGCCCAGCCCGTCCAGGCCCGGCATCTGCACATCCAGCAAGATCAGGTCGCAGCTGTGGTCCCGCAGCCAGTTCAGGGCCTGCTCGCCGCTGGCAGCCTCGGCCGCCACTTCGGCGCGCGGATCGTCATTGGCTTCCACAAGGCCCCGCAATCGCAGACGGGCCAGCGGCTCGTCGTCCACGATCAGCACCTTCAGCGGCGGTTGGGTCAGCATGTCGTTCCCTGTTCGATCAGCCAAAACACTCAGCGCGGCAGCAGGATCCGCACCATGAAACGGGTGGGCGACGGCGCCACCTCGATCCGCGCCGCGACATCGTGCATCAGTCGCAGACGCTGCTTCACATTCTTCAAGGCCAGTCCGTGTCCGCGGGTGCGCGCCGGGGCGCCGACGGTGTTGACCACGCGGATTTCCACCTCATTGCCCCGCACGCGGGTCAGGATGCTCACATCGCCGCCCCGGTCATTGGGCTCCACCCCGTGGCGCACGGCGTTCTCCACCAGCGGCTGCAAGAGCAGCGGCGGTACCCGGGTGTCGTTGCCATGCGGATCCACCTGCCACTCCACCCGCAAGCGCTCGCCAAACCGCAATTGCTCGATGGCCAGATAGCGCTTGGCCAGATCGACTTCCTGAGACAGCGGCACGCCCTCGGTGCGCGGGCCGGTGTCGGCCAGCGCCACCCGGAACAGTTCCGCCAGGTCTTCCAGCACTTCTTCCGCGCGGGACGGGTCCACCCGCACCAGCGCAATCGCGGTGTTGAGGGTGTTGAACAGAAAATGAGGACGAATGCGGGACTGCAGCTCCACCAGCCGCGCCAGCGCCTCGGCGGGCGCCTGGGCCCGCTCGCGCAGCATCAGCCAGAACAGCAGCGTCGCCGCGCCCAGCGCGCCAAAACCGGCGGCGCCCACCCGTTGCAGCGGGGTCAGCACATCCACACCCATCAGCACCAGCAACCCGGTGCCCAGGTGCGCACAGGCCGCGCCCAGGGCGATCGGCAGCGCCCATTGCGCGCCTTGAGGCAGACGCGCCAGCACGCGTTTCAGCCCGCAGACGATCAGCAGCCACGAGAGCAGCGCCGTCATCGACGCCACCGTGCTGGTGCCCATCGCCCAGGCCCAGTTGATCAGGGACTGCTGCGCCATCGCCAGCCCCAGCCCCTGCACCAGCTGCACGCCCAGCACCGCACGCAGCACCAGGCCGACATGACAGACATCAAAGCGGCGGCGCGGATCGATCAAGGGGGTGGGCGGCATCGGCCGGGTCTCCAGCCGCGTGTCTTCCCACGCCGCCTGGGACGCCAGCGTCGACGGCGGGGCGGATGGCGGCTGGGAATGTTGCGCGCGGCGGGTGGTTGGCGCCCGATCGGCCATGGGGTCTTGGTCCTCGCCCTTTAGAATCGTGCCGCATTCTCCCCCACCGGGTGACCCATGGCCGCCCGGTTCGCCACAAGACGTGACGCCGGTTACGACTTGCCCCGAAGTTTCTGCCGTCTGCTGAGCCCGCGATGTCCAATCCCTCCGACAACCAACTGGCCAACAAATCCCAGGCCTGGTCTGCCCTTTTCTCCGAGCCGATGAGCGACCTGGTCAAGCGCTACACCGCCAGCGTCGACTTCGACAAACGCCTGTGGGACGCCGACATCCGCGGCAGCCTGGCCCATGCCGACATGCTGGCCGCGCAGTCCATCATCAGCGCGGAAGACCATGCCGCCATCCAGCGCGGCATGGCGCAGATCCGCGAAGAAATCGAATCCGGCCGCTTCGAATGGAAGCTGGACCTGGAGGACGTGCACCTGAACATCGAAGCCCGCCTGACCGAACTGGTGGGCCTGGCTGGCAAGCGCCTGCACACCGGCCGCAGCCGCAACGACCAGGTCGCCACCGATGTGCGCCTGTGGCTGCGCGGTGAGATCGATGTGCTGGTGGGCCTGCTGACCGAGCTGCAGAAGGTGCTGGTGCGTCAGGCCGAGCGCCATGCCGAGGTCATCCTGCCGGGCTTCACCCACCTGCAGGTGGCCCAGCCGGTGAGCTTCGGTCACCACATGCTGGCGTATGTCGAGATGTTCGCCCGCGACGTGGAGCGCCTGCTCGATGCCCGCCGCCGTGTGAACCGCCTGCCGCTGGGCGCCGCCGCACTGGCCGGCACCAGCTATCCGCTGGACCGCGAACGCGTGGCCCGGACCCTGGGCATGGAAGGCGTGGCGCAGAACAGCCTGGACGCCGTCAGCGACCGGGACTTCGCGATTGAATTCAGCGCCGCCGCCGCGCTGATCATGGTGCACATCTCTCGCCTGTCGGAAGAGCTGATCCTGTGGATGAGCCAAGCCTTTGGTTTCATCGCCCTGCCCGACCGCTTCTGCACCGGCTCCAGCATCATGCCGCAGAAGAAAAATCCGGATGTGCCGGAACTTGCGCGCGGCAAGAGCGGCCGGGTGGTGGGCAACCTGATGGGTCTGATCACCTTGATGAAGGGCCAGCCGCTGGCCTACAACAAGGACAACCAGGAAGACAAGGAACCGCTGTTCGACACCGTCGATACGCTGAACGACACGCTGCGCATCTTCGCGGACATGATGGACGGTCTGACCGTCAAGGCCGATGCGATGGAACGTGCGGCCCTGAAGGGCTACGCCACCGCGACCGATCTGGCGGACTATCTGGTGAAGAAGGGTCTGCCCTTCCGTGACGCGCACGAGGTGGTGGCCCATGCGGTGAAGACCGCGCAGGCGCAGGGCGTGGACCTCTCCGCGCTGAGCCTGGACGCACTGCGGCAGTTTGATCAGCGCATCGAAGCCGATGTGTATGACGTGCTGTCGCTGCAGGGCTCGCTCAATGCTCGCAACATTCTGGGCGGCACCGCGCCGGCTCAGGTGCGTGAGCAGGTGAAGCGCCATCGGGCACGGCTGGGCGTCTGAGCATCAAGGACAAACACTATGAGTACGCTGGACTGGTCGGACACCCTGGTCTTGAATCAACCGGAGCTGGACCACACCCACGAGGAATTCGTGGATCTGCTCAACCGCTTCGGCGACACGCTGGACCGCGGTGAAGACGCCCTGCCCGCCTTCAAGGCGCTGCTGGCCCACACGGAGGAGCACTTCGCGATGGAAGAGCGTTGGATGGCGGCGACCGGCTTCGAGCCGGAGAACTGCCACAGCAGCCAGCATGCGATGGTGCTGAACGTGATGCGCGAAGTGGTGCGCTATGCCGAGGAGCTGGGGGATCGGGAACCGATGCCCATCGTCCGGCAGGAGCTGGCGCAGTGGTTCCCCGGCCATGCGGAGATGATGGATGCGGCGCTGGTCTACACGATGCAGCAGCGCGGCTTTGATCCGGCCACTGGCGAGGTCAAGGAACCGGCGCTGGAAGGCGCCACCGCCACCGCCATCGCCGGTAACGGCTGCGGCAGCACCAGCTGCGGACACTGACACCACGCGGGCGGGCCGCCTGCTGACAGGCGCTGGCCTGGCGTCCGCCACAATGTCGCATGGCTGATTCGACGCCATCGCTGCCCGATCGCCTGATCGCCCATCTGGACATGGACGCCTTCTACGCGTCCGTGGAGCTGCTGCGTTATCCGGAACTCAAGGGCATGCCGGTGGTGGTGGGGGGACGCCGCGCCCACACGCCGCAACTGCGCCCCGACGGCACCCGCGAGTTCTACAAGCTGCAGGACTACACCGGCCGCGGCGTGGTCACCACCTCCACCTATCCGGCGCGTGCGCTGGGGGTGTTTTCCGCCATGGGGCTGATGAAGGCGGCCCTGTTGGCGCCACAGGCCATCCTGCTGCCGGCGGACTTCGAGGCCTACCGCCATTACTCCCGGCTGTTCAAGGCAGCGGTGCGCGAGATGGCGCCAGTGGTGGAGGACCGCGGCATCGACGAAATCTATATCGATCTGACCGACGTGCCGGGCGTGCGCGACCCGGTCGGCCACGATCCCCTGGGTGGGGTGCGCTCCCTGGCGCGCGACATCAAGAACTCGGTTTTCAGCGCCACCGGGCTGACCTGCTCCATCGGCGTGACGCCCAACAAGCTGCTGTCCAAGATCGCTTCGGAGCTGGACAAGCCGGACGGCCTGACCGTGCTCACGATGGACGATCTGCCCACCCGCATCTGGCCCTTGCCGGTGCGGCGCATCAACGGCATCGGACCCAAGGCCGGCGCGCGCTTGAACGAGCTGGGCATCGAGACGGTGGGGCAGCTTGCGCAGGCCCCGCAGGAACTTCTGTCCCAGCATTTCGGGCCAGGCTACAGCGTCTGGCTGCATCAGGCCGCGTGGGGTCTGGACGACCGGCCGGTGGTGACCTACAGCGAGCCGGTGTCCATCAGCCGCGAAACCACCTTCGAGCGAGACCTGCATGCCAAGCGGGATCGGGCGGAGCTCTCCGGCATCTTCACGGCGCTGTGCGAGCAGCTGTCGTCGGACCTGCAGCGCAAGGGCTATCAGGGACGGACGATCGGGATCAAGCTGCGCTTCGAAGGCTTCCGGACGGTGACGCGTGACCTGACGCTGGACGCTCCCGTGCAGGATGCGGCGTCCATCCGTCAGGCGGCGGGCCAATGCCTCAAGCGGGTAGATCTGACGCAGCGGCTGCGGCTACTGGGGGTGCGGGTGGGCAAGCTCAGTCAGCCCGGCACGGAGGAGCCGGGGCGCAAGACACGACGCGCGGGCGCTTCCACCGGTGGCGCCGCGGGCGCTGGGGCTCAGTCGGGCCCGGTGCCGGAGACCTTGCCGCTGTTTGATTGAGGTTGAGGTTGAGGTTGAGGTTGAGGGTGCGGCGCGCCGGCCGAGGTCTCGGCTGAGACGGGGATCGCCGTCGGCAGCCGCCACATCCACAGTCCCACACACAGACAGCACAGCGCCGGCAGCCAAGGCAGCACCGGCATCAGCCAGGCGGAGATCAGGGAGCTGATGGTCATCATGCCCCAGGCCAACTGCTTGGCCCGCAGCGGAATCGCCCGGGTGGCGCGCCACTGCCGCACCATCGGCCCGAAGCGCGGGTGGGCCAGCAGCCAGGCCTCACAGCGCTCGCTGCCGCGCGCAAAGCAGAAGGCGGCGAGCAGCACAAACGGCGTGGTCGGCAGCAGCGGCAGCACGATGCCGATCACGCCCAGCAGCAAGCTCAATCCGCCGGCGAGCAGCCAGGGCCAGCGTCGCCAGTGCGAGCGCGGGCCTGTGGGACGGGCGCGACCGTCTGTCACCGGGGACACCTGTTGCGGATTGACCATTCGGGCACTGTAAATGAAGCCGGCGCGCACGCTCCGCATAAATGCCCCTCCCCGCCGCGGATCAAACGTCCTAGCATCGGCAACATGGACGTCATCACCTGCATCGAAGACCTTCGTCGACTGGCTCAGCGTCGTGTGCCGCGCATGTTTTACGACTATGCGGACTCCGGCTCCTGGACGGAGAGCACCTACCGCGCCAATGAATCCGACTTCCAGTCGATCAAGCTGCGACAGCGGGTGGCCGTGAACATGGAGAACCGCAGTACCGCAGCCGAGATGATCGGCCGGCCGGTGACCATGCCGGTGGCGCTGGCCCCCACGGGTCTGACCGGCATGCAGCATGCGGATGGGGAAATTCTCGCGGCGCAGGCGGCGGAAGCTTTTGGTGTGCCCTTCACGCTCTCCACCATGAGCATCTGCTCAATCGAAGATGTGGCGGCGCACACGAAGGCGCCGTTCTGGTTTCAGCTCTACGTGATGCGGGACCGCGGCTTCATCAACAGCCTGATCGACCGGGCCAAAGCCGCCCGCTGCGGCGCGCTGGTGCTGACGCTGGACCTGCAGATCCTCGGCCAGCGACACAAGGACTTGCGCAACGGCCTGTCGGCACCGCCCAAGCTCACCATCGCCAACCTGCTCAACATGGCCACGAAACCGCACTGGTGCATGGGGATGCTGGGCACCTCACGGCGCCAGTTCGGCAACATCGTCGGGCATGTGAAGGGGGTGGAGAACATGGGCTCGCTCTCGGAGTGGACCGCCAAGCAGTTCGACCCGCAATTGAGCTGGGACGATGTGCAATGGATCCGCGACCGCTGGGGCGGCAAGCTGATCATCAAGGGCATCATCGATGAAGAAGATGCCCGGCTGGCGGCGAAGACCGGCGCGGATGCACTGATCGTGAGCAACCATGGCGGACGACAGCTGGACGGCGCGGAGTCGAGCATTCGCGCGTTGCCGCGCATCGTCGAAGCGGTGGGCGACCAGATTGAAGTGCATCTGGATGGCGGCATCCGCTCCGGGCAGGACGTGCTCAAGGCCTGGGCGCTCGGTGCACGCGGCACATACATCGGCCGCGCCTTTCTGTACGGACTTGGCGCCATGGGCGGCCCGGGGGTGACCCGGGCGCTGGAGATCATCCACCGGGAGCTGGATCTGACAATGGCCTTCTGCGGACATCGCCAGCTGACGAACGTAGATCGGAGCATCCTGCTGCCGGGCACGTTCCCGCAGTAAGGCATCGCCCATAAAAAAGCCCCGCGGCGGCAGTGCCATCGCGGGGCTTTTATCTGGGCATCCAGCCGGGATGGCACGCGGCCACCCCTGACGCGATCACAGCGCGTTCATTTCCTTCAGCAGACGGTCGGCCTTGTCGACCACCTTCATCTGCCACAGCATGTAGCGGGCATCCAGGCAGATGCTGCGGGTGGTCTTGTCGTTGAACTCCCAGTCGGAGATCAGCGCATCCAGCGTGCCGTCGAACAGCAGGCCCACCAGTTCACCCTTGCTGTTCAGCACCGGCGAACCGCTGTTGCCACCGGTCGTGTCCAGCGTGGCCAGGAAGTTGACCGGCACCGAGTCCAGCGCCTTCACGCCGTACTTGTCGAAGTTGCGGGCCTTGATGGCCGCCAGTTGCTCCGCGGGCGCGTTGAACTCGCCGCCACCCGTGTGCTTGGCAACGATGCCACGCAGCGTGGTGAAGGCGGTCCAGGTGGTGCCGTCGGTACCCGGGTTGCGACCCAGCACCTGACCGAAGCTCACCCGCAGCGTGCTGTTGGCGTCCGGGTACACGGCACGGCCGCGGCTGCCTTCAAAAGCGATCAGCGCGCGCATCGTGCCGGCATAGGCTTCCTGAATCTGACCGGCCAGTTCCTTGTCCCGGTTCTCACGGGCTTCGTCATCGGCGTGCAGGGCCACGGCGGCCTTCACCATCACATCGTTGCTGGCGGCGAAGTCGGCCGGCGTGCGGCCCAGCCAGGCCTGACGGCCACCGGCATTCGCCAGCTGGCTGCCGGCATAGAGCTCGTCCACACGGGCGGTCACTGCGGCGGCGTCCATGCCCTGACGCAGGCCCAGGGCCGACAGGAAGGCGGCATTGAGCTGGTCGGCCGGTTGTGCCAGGTACTGCACCAGGAAGTGGCTCACCACCTTCTTGTCGGTCACCGCATCAAATCGGCGCTCGGCGGCATCCATCGCCTGGCGGCGGCGCAGCTGGTCGCGGTCCTGATAACCGCTCTTGCGCTCGGCATCGGGCTTCTGCGATTGCAGGGCCTGTTCATACAGATCACGCGCCTGGTTCAGCAAACTGGGGGTGGCGTAGGGCAGCAGGAACTCGCGGCGGGCAATGGCCTGACGCTCGGCCAGCAGGCGGTCCACCTCGGCCAGCGAGGGGCCGTACTGCTCGCGGCGCTTGGCGTCGGCATTCACCCACGCCTTCAGTTCCGCATAGGCGGCCTGCTTGTGCGGCAGGATGCCGGCATCGGCGTAGCTGGCCAGTTGACCCTGATAGTTCTTGTAGTAGTTGCCCACGCCGGCCACGGTGTTGGCCAGCTTGATTTCGGCATCGCGACGGCCGGCCGTGGCTTCACGGATGGTGGCCAGTTGCTCGCCCATGGCTTTCACGCGGGTCGGCATTTCCCAGTTGAAGGCGTAGTCCACTTCCGACGGCAGACGCAGGCGGTTGGTGCGGCCCGGGTAGCCGGCGACCATCACGAAGTCGCGCTCGTTCAGCGGCGAGCTGGCCATCTTCAGGACATGCTGCGGCTGGTACGGCTTGTTGTCAGGGCTGAAGTCGGCGGGCTTGCCATCCGGGCCCACATAGGCGCGGTAGAAGCTGTAGTCGCCGGTGTGGCGCGGCCACATCCAGTTGTCGGTGTCGCCCCCAAACAGGCCCACGCCCTGCGCCGGCGCATGCACCAGACGCACGTCGCGAATCTCCAGCTGCTTGATCAGCTGGAATTGGAGGCTGCCGTAGAAGGCGTAGACGTTGCAGCGATGGCCGACGTCCTTTTCGCATTCAGCGACCAGCGCCTTTTCGTTCTTCTCGATGGCGTCCACTCGTGCCTTGCCCTTCAGGGCGGCAGTCTTGGCATCGATGACGCGGTTGGTGACGTCGGTCAGCGCCACGGTGACCAGCACCCGGCTGCCCGGGGCGGCCGGCAGTTCGTCCTTGAAGGTCGGGGCCAGGAAGCCGTTCTTCAGCAGGTCCCGCTCCGGTGTGGAGTTGAACTGGATGCTGCCGTAGGCGCAGTGGTGGTTGGTCACCACCAGGCCCTGCGGCGACACGAACGAAGCGGTGCAGCCACCCAGGCTCACCACGGCGCCCATCGGATAACCGATCGGCTGCGACAGCCGCGCCGGATCGATGGCCAAACCGGCGGCCTTCAGATCCTTGGCCACCTGCGGCAGTTGCTGCGGCATCCACATGCCCTCATGCGCCTGCGCGGCAACCGCACCCAAGGCCAGCGTGGCCCAGACCAAACGTTTCATGCAGGACTCCTGTCCAGACGGAATTTTGTGAAGGGCGCAACCTTACACGACCCCGAGGCCGCTGACCCGTGTGGTTGGGCACCCCCCGAACATCGGGTGTCGGCGCCAAGCCCCGTCACAAGCCGCCAAACTTGTCACACCTTAGGGATATCCCTGGTACTGACAGCAAACTTACAATGCGCTTCCCGCGACAGAGCGGGTCCGTACGTTCCGTTTTCGTCCCCAGGAGTTCCGCCATGACCCTTCAACAGCTCAGTCAAGTCAAGCGCTGGATGGTCATGCACAGCGGTCGCCATCCGGTGGAGATGGCGGTGTGGAACGGGGTGCTGATGCTGTGGATGCTCGGATTCATGGGCGTGCCCGGCGTGCTGCTGATCAAGGCGTGGACCGCCTTGCCGCTGTGCTTCGGGGCTTGGATGCTGCCGATGGCCTATACCGGCGGTCGCCGACGGCTGCATCAGCAAGGCCGCCTGCGCTGCGATTGGCTCACCGCGCTCTGAGGGCCGTTGACGGGACGCCCTACGGCGTAGACATCCGCGAGGTTCAGCGCTTCTGATACACCCGCACGTAGTCCACCTCGAAACTCCGAGGCAGGACGGCCGGGTCCACCCACCCAGCCATCTCGCCCCCCACGGCTAGATTGAGCAGCATGTATTGCGGCTTGTTGAACGGCCAGCTGGCGGTGCCGGTGCCCGGGTTGACGTAGGTGTGGAAGGCCTTGCCGTCCACGGCAAAAACGATGCGGTCCGCCGTCCAGGTCGCCTGATAGTTGTGGAAGGCGGTGCAGGCGTCCGGCAGATTCAACTCCGCACCATTGCCGCTGGTGCCCGCGGTCGAGCGGGTGTGGATGGTGGAGGAGACGGTCGCCGGATACATGCCGACGTGTTCCATGATGTCGATCTCGCCGCTGTCCGGCCAGGTGTCGGCCGTGCCCAGCATCCAGATCGCAGGCCAGGTGCCCTGCCCGCAAGGCATCTTGGCGCGAATCTCAAAGAAGCCGTAGGTCCAGCTGGCCTTGCCGCGGGTGATGAGCCGGGCGGAGGTGTAAATCTGGCCGCCCCAGTCCGGTTCTGAGCTGAGTGAGGCCTTTCGGGCGGTGATCAGGAGCTTGCCGTCCTGCTGGCGCGAATAGTCCGTCTTGGCGACGGCGTAGTACTGCTCTTCGTTGTTGTACCAGCCGGTGCGGTTGGCTTCGGTGTCGTAGACCCACTTGGTCCCATCCGGGAGGCCGGTGGCGTTGAATTCGTCGTTCCAGACCAAGGTGTAGCCGGCGGGGACATCCGCGGAGTGCTGGATGGCGGGGGGATTTGGCGCTGGTGCGGGCTCGGGCGCGGGCGCGGGCGCTGGTGCAGGTGCAGGTGACGGTGACGGTGCAGGCGACGGCGCGGGTGTTGGTGCTGGCGCGGGGGTCGGCGACGGTGCTGGTGCGGGAGACGGAACTGGTGCAGGCGATGGCGCTGGCGACGGTGCAGGCGACGGTGCAGGCGAAGGCGCCGGCACGGGCGTCGGTGCCGGCGCATTGCCGACCGGCCGCTGTGGATCCGTCGCATCCTCGTGGCCCCCACCACAAGCGGCCAACAGCAGGCAGGCAAAAAGAGGGGCGAATTGTTTGGGGTCCATCGGCGTCCGTCCGTGATCTCTGGATGCGACGCCGTCTTTCACCGCGTGCGCGTTTCAGAGTCAGTATCGAAGGACCGCTGCAGCCCGCTGTCATCACATGTTTCCGAGGCACGCTGCCCAAGGCGCCCCATTGCTTGCTGCGTTCGGCCTCACGGCCATGGGGGGCACGCATCCAGCGTCGCATGAATAGCGGCTTTGCGGGTGCGTCGCGCGCGGATCATTGCTGCATCTGCGCTTCGCGCACTGCGGAATCCACCGCATTCCCACTGACGCTTCACTGCATTCCGTTACCCGGCATGCGAAGCGGACACAGCCTCATCGCACCGAGGCATGCCCCGGTGATCGTCGGTGCACCGATCGTCAGTGCGACAGACCGATCCACTCACCCCGACGCTGGAAGCTGTCGAAGATCTGCTGGGCCAGCTCGCGCAGGGTCTCGTCGCCGCGTGCGTAGGCGCAGGCGAGCCGGTCCAGCGCGTAGCTGCGGTCATAGACCATGCGGGTGGCCTGCAGCTTCATGCCCTGCTGGGTCATCAGGCTTTCCAGCAGCCAGAGATCGTCCATGGCGGCCGGGCCGCTGACGGTCAAGCCCAGATCCGGAACCCAGCCATAGGCGTTCTGCGCCGATTCGGGCAGCAGATGGAGCGGAACAGCGTTGACTTGCATGGTGGGCCTCATGGAATCCGGAGGGACAGGCCGCCATGATGCGCGGGGTCCGCGCCAAACTTGAGCCGGAAAAGCACGGCCAATCCGGCCTATTTCTGGCGATTCCAGGCCTCAGCGCTCCGGCTTCGCAATGAACGTCGACAGCTCCTGGCACCAGGTCGACGCCCGCATCTCCAGTTCCTGGAGCGCCTGCACATCGATGCCGGCATCCCGCAGCATCTTGGCCGATGCTTCATTCAGTGCGGTGTGATGGCTCTTCTTCTCCAGATACACCACCCGCTGGATGCCCACCTGAATGATGGACTGCACGCAGCGCGGACAAGGGTACTGGGTGGTGTAAATCGTGCTGCCGGTCAGCGGCAACACCACGCAGTTCAGGATGGCATTGACCTCGGCATGCACGATGTAGCTGTGCCGGGAATGCAGCGGATCGTTGTCGTCGTCCGACCAGTAGGTGGGATCGTTGTCGTCACAGCCGCGCGGCAGGCCGTTGTAGCCGACGCCGACGATCTTGTAGTCCGCGCTCGCGATGCACGCACCATTGCGCTTGCGGCTGTCCTTGGAACGGGCGCCGGCCAGCAGGGCCACGCCCATGAACATCGAATGCCAGTCGATCAGCGGCCGGTTGTCCATGTCAGCGCCCCGCGAGTGTCACGCCCTTGTTGGCCAGGGCATCGGCCCGTTCATTGCCGGGGTCGCCTGCATGGCCCTTCACCCAGCGCCATTCCACCTGATGCAACTTGCGCAGCGCATCCAGCCGCTGCCAAAGCTCGGCATTCTTCACCGGCTTGCCGTCCGCCGTCTTCCAGCCGCGACGCTGCCAGCCGCTGATCCATTCGGTCATGCCTTTGCGGACATATTCGCTGTCGGTGTAGATGACGATGTTGCAGCTGCGCTTGAGCGAGGTCAGCGCCTCGATCACGGCGGTCAGTTCCATGCGGTTGTTGGTGGTGTTGAGCTCACCGCCGCACAGCTCTTTTTCATGGCCACCGCTGCTCAGCCAGGCGCCCCAGCCGCCGGGCCCGGGATTGCCCTTGCAGGCGCCGTCGGTGTAGATGACGACGCTCGGTTTGCTGATGCGGGGCGCTGCTGGCGCGGAAACTTCGGTCATGGTGATCTGAGGGTCGACTTCAAAAATTCGGAGAGGATCTACTTGAGCGGCAGGTCTGCGGACATGTCAGCGCGGCTGGAGGCCTTTGCCCGGCGCGCCTGCGACGCCGGGGCCGGCAGATTCGTCCCCGGATGCGGATGCGGATGCGGCTGCTGATTCAACGCCACCGCGGGCGCCGCCTTGGCCGCTCGCGTCTTCTTCTTCGCCAGGCCAATCAATCGCATGCCGTGCACCCGCTTGACCGCCACGACGCCATACAGCGCGCCCAGCACCGTCCACCACTTGCCCCCGGGCTTCTCGATCCACTGCCATCGATCGAGCCAGGCCTGACTGATCAATGGCGGCCGATAACAACCAAAGCCCGCACGTTCCACATCAAAAGACAACAGTCGCAGCCAATCCCGCAGGCGCCAGTAGCCGATGTATTCGCCTTCATCGGGAAGATACAGACGCGGTGGACGGCTTTCCCCGTGATGCGTCCGATGAAACATCCGTCCGTTCACTCGGGCCAGATTCTGCCTGAGCGCCCAGAGGCTGGCCGGATTCAGACCCAGGATCACCACCCGCCCTTCCGGCCGCAGGACCCGCTCCACCTCCCGCAAGGTGCGGTGCGGATTGCCAGTCAGCTCCAAAGTGTGCGGAAGAACGACCAAATCGAGACTGTTCGCTTCAAAAGGCAGCGCATCGAACTCACAATAGAGCGCAGTCGCGGAAGGGCGAGGCAAGGCCCGGGGTTCCGGCTGGATATTTAGCGGCATTGGACCCGGGGAAGATTCAACGCCCGCCACGTGATCCATCACCAGCCACCGATGCGGCATGCGGTTCGCCCTCAGTCCTTCCAGCTGCGGCAGACCGAGCTGCACGGCGTGGAATCCGAACAGGTCCACCACGGCCGCATCAATGAAGGACTGCTCCCAGGCCAGCAGATACTGGCCGGGGGGCGTACGCAACCACGCCGCCAGCTCCTCGGCCGCCAATCCGGGAGCGGGCAGCACCGACTCTACAATCGGCGCCGGGTCATCGTCCTGGCTCGCTTTCGTCATTGCTTGGACCGCATGGAACTGATTGCCCTTCCTGCCTTTACCGACAACTACATCTGGCTGCTGCACAACGGCAGGCAGGCGCTTGTCGTGGACCCGGGGGAAGCCGCTCCGGTGAAGGAGGCGCTGAGCACCCGGGGACTGGAGCTTCAGGGCATTCTAGTGACGCACCACCATGGCGATCATGTTGGCGGCCTGTCTGAACTGACGGATTTTCTGAGCCCGACCGGCAAAGTCTGGGGCCCCGCCCATGAAAAGATGCCGGTGCCTGTCCAGCCTTTGCAGGGCGGCGACCACTTCGAGTTGTTAGGACTGCGTGTTGAAGTGATCGACGTGCCGGGTCACACCGCCGGCCACATCGCCTTTTTCCTGCCATCCAATGGCCCCGAGGCGCCCGGTGTGCTGCCAACGTCGGTACTGTTCTGCGGCGACACCTTGTTCTCCGCCGGCTGCGGGCGCCTGTTCGAAGGCACCCCAGCGCAGATGCACGACTCGCTGAGCCAGCTCGGCGCACTGCCCGGGAACACACGGGTCTGTTGCGCCCACGAATACACCTTGTCCAACCTTCGCTTCGCCCGCGCCGTGGAACCCGGCAATGCAGCGATCGTTGAACACGAGGCCTGGTGCCAGGCCGAACGGGCGCAGCATCGGCCCACCCTGCCCTCCACCATCGCCCTGGAGCTTCAGATCAATCCCTTCCTGCGATGCAGCCAGACCGCGGTCCGGCAGGCAGCGCAGCACTTCGATCCGCGCACCGGCCTTGAGCCCGTTTCCGTGCTCGCCGCCCTGCGCCAATGGAAGAACGAATTCCGATGAACCGTTTGCCGACCCCTGCCCCTCATGCCGCCGGACAGGCCCTCGCGTCCGCTCAAGCACAAGCTCAAGCACAGGCATCCGCCAACACCGACGCGATCCCTCGTCCGCGTCCGCTGCTGATGCTGCTGGCAAGCGTGCTGACCCTGACGCTCGCCGCCTGTGCCGGGGTGCCGCGTGCGCCCCAGACCGGCGCCGGCACTGCGGCGCTGGCCTCGGAAGCCGCTGCCTCGGCCGCCACGCCGGCCGGCATGGACGCCCCGCAGATGCCCAAGGTGGCCGTGGCGGTGGCGGCGGCTGCGTCCGGCGCGCCGGTGCCCGAAGACAAGCTGGACGTGCTGCTGGAAGACAACCTGAATCCGGGCCAGAAGGTGGACCTGGATGCGCCCAAGACGCACGTGGATCTTTGGTCGCGCATCCGCGTCGGCATGGCCATGCCCGACCTGGACAATGACCTGGTGCGCAAGGCCGAAGACTGGTACAGCACCCGGCCGGATTACGTCGCACGGATGACCGGTCGCGGCAGCCTGTATCTCTACCACGTGGTGGAAGAGGTCGAAAAGCGCGGCATGCCGATGGAGCTGGCGCTGCTGCCTTTCGTGGAGAGCGCCTTCCGCGCCGATGCTCAGTCCAACGCCAAGGCCGTAGGCATGTGGCAGTTCATGCCCGCCACCGGTCGGGACTTCGACCTGAAGCAGAACATCTTCCGCGACGACCGCCGCGACGTGCTCGCCTCCACCCGTGCCGCCCTGGACTACCTGCAACGCCTGAACAAGATGTTCGATGGTGACTGGCAGCTCGCGCTGGCCGCCTACAACTGGGGCCAGGGCAATGTCTCCCGCGCGGTGGCACGCAACCAGAAGATGGGTCTGCCGGCGGACTACGACAACATCCGCATGCCGGATGAAACCCGCTACTACCTGCCCAAGCTGCAGGCCATCAAGAACATCGTGATGCATCCGGAGACCTTCGGCCTGGAGCTGCCGGCGGTGTCCAACCACCCGTATTTCCTGTCGGTCAACATCGACCGGGACATCGACGTGGCACTGGCCGCGCAACTGGCCTCGCTGGATGAAGAGACCTTCCGCCAGTTCAATCCGCAGATGAACAAGCCGGTGATCCTGGCGGCGAGCAGTGGGCAGATCCTGCTGCCGTACGACAACGCCAGCACCTTCGTCACCAATCTGGAGCGCCATCGGGGCCCGCTGGCCACCTGGACCGCCTGGGTGGTGCCGCGCACCATGAAGCCTGCCGATGCCGCCAAGCAGGTGGGCATGAGCGAAGCCGGCCTGCGGGAGATCAACCGCATTCCGGCCCGCATGCTGGTCAAGCAGGGCTCCACCCTGCTGGTGCCGCGCAGCGCCTCACGCGACCAGGACGTCTCCGAACATCTGGCCGACAACGCCAGCATCATGTTCGCGCCGGACGTGCCGCCGCTGCGCCGTGTGACGCTCAAGGCCGGCCGCGGAGAGTCGGTGGCGAGCGTGGCGCGGCGTTACCGCCTGGGCACGACGCAGGTCGCGCAATGGAACCGGGTAAGCACCAAGGCATCGTTCAAGCCGGGCCAAGCCGTGGTGGTCTACCTGCGCGAGAACCAGCAGGTGGTGGCGGAGGCTGAGCCCGCCAAGAGCAAGGGCAAGCCGGCGGCACGCGCCACGGCCACCCGCACGCCGACCAAGGTGGCGAGCAAGAGTGCTCGTGGCGGCACCAGCAAAGCCAAGACCTCTCGCGTGGCCACCGGTCGCAGCAACGGCGGCGGCGCTGTGGCGTCGGCCAAGGCGGGGACATCGACCTTGCGTTGAACGAGGCGATTGCCCGGTCAAGGCCGCCGCTGACAAGGTTAGCGGCGGACAACAAAATGGCGCTCCAAGGAGCGCCATTTTTTATGGGTCATGGGACGGAGGCAGCCGTCAAGCAAAGAACAGCGCGATGGAGGTGGCCACGCCGAGTGCCCACACGAGGCTGCGCAGCGTGGCCTGATCGGCCAGATACAGCCCGATGAAGATCAGCCGAAGGGCGATGAAAACCAGGGCCAGCAGGTCGATCCGTCCCTGGTCCAGATGCATCTGCTGAGCGGCCAGTACACCGGCGAAGAACAGCGGCAAGGCCTCGAAGCCATTGGCCTGCGCCGCATTGGCGCGGGCCTGCCAGCCGGTCTGGCGGCTGAGCCAGCTGCGCGGGTCGTGGTTGTCGAAACCACCATCCCGGCGCCGCTTTCCATAACCGCCCGACTTGGCCAGGGCCGCACACAGCACCGGCAGCAATGCCGCCACGATCATGCAGTAGTTGGCCAACGTCATGAGGGTCTCCGATCCACCAGGGCATGGGCGATGGTGCCCAGGTCGACATATTCCAGTTCACTGCCCACCGGAACGCCCCGCGCCAGCCGGGTGCTGCGCAGGCCGCGGGCCTTGAGGGCTTCGGCCAGCACATGCGCCGTCGCCTCCCCTTCCGCGGTGAAGCTGGTGGCCAGAATCACTTCTTCCACCTGACCATCGGTCGCCCGCTCCAGCAATGGCGCCACGCCGATCTCGCGGGTGCTGATGCCGTCGAGCGGACTGATCCGCCCCTGCAGAACGAAGTAGTAGCCGTGATAGGACGCTGTGCGCTCCATCGCAGCCTGGTCCGCCGGTGACTCCACCACGCACAGCAGGCGGGCATCCCGCTGCGTGTCCTGGCAGATCTTGCACAGGGGCGTTTCGCTGAAGGTGTGGCAGCGCTCGCAGTGACGCACATGCCGGGCCGCCTCCTGCAGCGCCCGGGCCAGCGCATCGGCGCCAGCACGGTCATGCTGCAGCAGGTGATAGGCCATGCGCTGGGCCGACTTCTGGCCCACGCCCGGCAGGCGCCGCAGCGCCTCGATCAACTGTTCAAGCGCGTTCACTGACGGTCAGTCAGGCAACGCGTCAGAACGGGAACTTCATGCCGGGAGGCAGGGGCATGCCGGCGGTCAGCTTGCCCATCTTTTCCTGGCTGACTTCTTCCGCGCGGCGCACGGCGTCGTTGAAGGCGGCAGCGACCAGGTCTTCCAGCATGTCCTTGTCGTCGGACAGCAGGCTGGGGTCGATGGCGACGCGCTTGACGTCATGCTTGCAGGTCATGGTGACCTTCACCAGACCGGCGCCGGACTGGCCTTCCACTTCGATGTTGCCCAGTTCTTCCTGGGCGCGCTTCAGGTTGTCCTGCATCGCCTGGGCCTGCTTCATCAGGCCTGCGAGTTGACCCTTCATCATGGTGTGATCCTTGTTCGGTTCAGAGAGGTTTGATCGACCCCGGCAGAATGCGCGCGGTCTTGAACTGCGACAGCAACTGCTGGACCTCGGGGTCTTCGAGAATGATGGTTTCGGCGCGACGCTGACGCGCCCGTACCGCCATGGTATCGCGCAGCGCCGGGGAGTCGGTGGCGCGGCCTGCTTCGATGTCCAGCTGGACGGCGGTGTCCAGGTGCGCGGCGAGGGCCGACTGGAGCTTGTCCTGCAGCGCCGGCTGGCGCAGGGATTCGCGCTCCACCCGCAAACGCCAGCGCTGCGGGGTGGACTGGTCGTCGATGGCGATGCATTCGGCTTGCAGCGCGAGTTCGCGCGCCAGGGCGTTCAGGCCCAGCTGCGGCACGAGACTGGCCCAGCGCTCACCGAAGGCGGTGGGCACGAGCTTGACTTCGTCGACGGCGGTGGAGAGGTAGATGCCGTCGCCGCCGTTGCCGCCATTTCCGCCACGGGGGCCGGCGCCGCCGGTGTCGCCGCCCAGATCCATGTCGCCGCCGAGGTCGCCGTCCATCATGGACGGGCCGACGCTCATTTCCTCATCGGAAGGCGGCGGCACGTCCAGCCACGGCGGAGCGCCGTCGTCGTCATGTGGAGGCGAGAGGTCTTCGGGCGGCTCGGTCGGCTCCGACGGCTCGGGCTGGACCGGCGCGGCGCGAGGGCGCAGGCGGTCGCTGAACCGAGTGGCAGGGGCGCCTGCCGGGGCAGCGCGCAGCGCGCCCGTGGGGCGTGCCGCTGGGGCGGGGGCTGCGGCCGAAGTGGCCGCTGAGTCGGCGCTCCCTCCAGCCGTGGCTCCTGCGGCGGTATCAGCCACCCCTGTGTCAGCTTCAGCGCCGGCTGCGGCACGGTCGGCTGCCGTGACGGCCGCCGGTGTGGCAACGGTAGCAGCAGCAGGTGCGCGCGCCACGATGCCCACGGGTTCCGCGGCGGCTGCTTCGCCTGCTCCGAAGGAAGCAGCGTCAGCGTCGCCCGCGGAGACTCGTGCGCTGGACGTTGATGCCGCCACGCCAGCATCGCCGGCAGCAGCGGGTGCCGATGCAGCGGACGCGTGCGTCGCATCGACCTCATCAGCACGGGCCGCGGCGGGCGGAGCCGCATCCCGCTTGGAAGCGACGGCCGCTGATGTGTCTTCCTCAACTGCCGTCGATGCGGCCGCAGTTGACGAAGACACGGGGGACGAGGGGCTCGAAGGTGTCGAGATCGAACCGGCTGCCGGGGACGCGCCGGTTGCGGGCGTAGTCGAGGCGGGCGTAGTCGAGGCAGCCGGCCCCGTGCCGGTTGTGCCGGTGGTGCTCGTCCGAGTCGTGCCCGTCCCCTGGGTGCTCGTCCCAGCAGTGCCAGATGCCGTGACGCCTTTCGCGGAAGTGCCCGCTGGCATGGCACCTTCCGCAGCACCCCGACCAGCGGCAACACCCTCTGCACTGCCCGCGCCCGCCGCACCTGCACCCGTACCTGCGCCTGCACCGCCCGTCGGCACGCCACCACCACGCGGTCCGCCCCCCTCCGGCCGGAAGGCCATCATGCGCAGCAGCACCATCGTCAGGCCCGCGTATTCGTCCGGCGCCAGCGGCAATTCCTGACGACCATGCAAAGCCATGCTGTACATCAGCTGCACTTCATCCGCCGGCAACTGGTTCGCCAGCGGCAGCAGCTCGGCCAGATCCGGATCCGACGCATCCAGCGCCCCCGGCGCCGCCTGGGCCACCGCCAGATGCTGCAGCGCCACCGCCAGATCTTCCAGCGTGCCGCCCGCCGACAGGCCCATGTCCCGCAACCGGTCCGAAGCCGCCACCAGCGCCGGGCCGTCGCCAGCCACCAGCGCCTGCAGAATGCCCAGCACATGGCCGCGATCGACGCTGCCCAGCATCTGGCGCACACCCGCTTCCTTCAGCTCGCCGGAGCCGAAGGCAATCGCCTGGTCGGTGAGCGACAGCGCGTCCCGCATCGATCCGCGGGCCGCACGGGCCAGCAGACGCAGCGCGCCCGGCTCGGCCGGCACCTGCTCGATGGACAGCACCTTGCTCAAATGCTCCAGCACCGTCTGCGGCGCCATCGGCCGCAGGTTGAACTGCAGGCAGCGGGACAGCACCGTCACCGGCACCTTCTGCGGATCGGTCGTCGCGAGCACGAACTTCAGATATTCCGGCGGCTCCTCCAGCGTCTTCAGCATCGCGTTGAAGGCGGTGTTCGAGAGCATGTGCACTTCGTCGATCATGTAGACCTTGAAGCGACCCACCACCGGCTTGTAGACCGACTGGTCCAGCAGCTGGGAAATTTCTTCGACGCCGCGGTTCGAGGCCGCGTCCAGCTCCACATAGTCCACAAAGCGGCCGGCGTCGATGTCCCGGCAGGCGTCACAGACGCCGCAGGGATGCGCGGTGATGCCGCCCTGCCCGTCCGGGCCGATGCAGTTCAGGCTCTTGGCCAGGATGCGGGAGACGGACGTCTTCCCCACCCCGCGGGTGCCGGTGAACAGATAGGCGTGGTGCAGGCGCTGCTGGGTGAGTGCATTGGCCAGGGCCTGCACCACATGCTCCTGACCCATCAGCTCCTCGAAGGTACGGGAGCGGTACTTGCGTGCGAGGACCTGGTAACTCATGGCGCGGCATTCTACGGGGGGCGCCCGGCCCCTTCGCGCGACGGGTCGACCGGTTGACCAGGGTTTGTCAGTAGAGGTGAAGGATAATCGCCGCCCATGAGCACCCACGCCCCCCAAGATTCCTCCTCCGGCACGCTGAGCTATGAGCAGGCCGGTGTCAATTACGACCTGATCGATCCGCTCAAGGTCAGCGCACAGCGCGCCGCGGCAGCCACCGCCGGGCATCTGGCGTCGCATGGCTTTACCGAGGTCAAGGCCTCGCGCGGCGAATCCGCCTATGTGGTGGACGTGGGTCCGTTCTACATCGCGTCCATCGTCGAATGCCTGGGCTCCAAGGCGCTGGTGGCCGACGAAATGGCCACCCTGACCGGCAAGAGCTACTACGACGGCATCGCTCAGGACACCATCGCCATGGCGGTGAATGACCTGATCACCGTGGGCGCCACGCCGCTGGTGGTGCAGGCCTACTGGGCGGCTGGCGGATCGGACTGGTTCGGTGATGCGCAGCGCGCCCAGGCCCTGGTGGCTGGCTGGAAAAAGGCCTGCGACGTCTGCCAGGTCGCCTGGGGTGGCGGCGAAACGCCCGCGCTGGCCGGCATCGTGGAAGCGGGCCGCATCGACCTGGCGGCTTCCTGCACCGGTCTGATCAACCCGAAGGAACGTCTGTCAGTGGGCGACAAGCTGGCCGACGGCGATGCCATCGTGCTGCTGGCCTCCAGCGGCATCCATGCCAACGGCCTGAGCCTGGCGCGCAAGCTGATCGAACGTCTGCCGCAGGGCTACCTCACCGAGGTGCAGCCCGGTCTGACCTATGGCGATGCCCTGCTGGCGCCGACCACTCTGTATTCCCCGGTGACCGAAGGCCTGTACAAGGCCGGCATCACGCCGCACTACTGCGCCAACATCACGGGTCACGGCTGGCGCAAGCTGCTGCGTCATCCTGGCAAGTTCACTTACCGCATCCACACGGTGCCGCCGGTGACGCCGGTGCTGAAGTTCATCCAGCAGCATGCGCAGCAGGACGACCGCGAGGCCTATTCCACGCTCAACATGGGCGCCGGTTTTGCGCTGTTCGTGAAGGCGGACCAGGCAGCCCGCGTGGTGGAAATCTCCAAGGCCTGCGGCATTGAGGCCTGGGTGGCGGGCACGGTCGAGGCTGGCGAGAAGCAGTTGCTGATCGAGCCGCTCAACATCCGCTTCGGCGACGACGACCTGCAGCTGCGCTGAGCGGCTCCACCGCGTGATCGATGGCCCCCTTCGGGGCCTTCGACGCTGTCATTCAGGGCTCGCTTCGCAGCGATCAGCCCACCAGCTTCCAGCCCGAGGCCCACAGTTGCTGGACGGCACGGGCGCACAGTTCTCGGCGCAGTTCAACCGGCCGAGCGCCGGGACGGCCCGGGGCGGCGGCGCTGATCCACTGCGGCCCTGCCTGGGCCGACAGGCGAGGACGCCCATGGCGGTCCGCGCGCAGCAGGGCCAGACGCCAGGCGGCGGTCAATCCACGGTTGTGCGCCTCATCGGCCAGCACGCCGACCCAATCGTCACCCTGAATGCGGTGGGCGGCCTTGAGCAGGTCCAGATCGGTGGGGGCGTGATGGAATTCGGCGACCGGCTCCCCCCACGGATCCCGCAGCACGCGAGCGGTGGGCTGGGCCACCGGCACGGGCCGGGCAGCGCGGCGGCGGGCCAGCAGGGCGTCGAATTGAGCGAGGCGAGCAGACATGAAAAAACTCCGAGAGCCCACAGACATCACCGGCGTTTGCCGGCCCGGGGGCATCATCGGAGCCGCAACGCTTTAGCCGTACTTGTTGACCGCCCGCAAGTAGTTGGTAAATCGGCGGTGGACGCTGGCGCGGAAAGCGCGAGGTCCGAGGCGGATTGTAAGCACATCGGCGGGCCGCGTGCACGGGCGGGTGGCGAAGCTTGTGATGCAGATCATGTTTGCGCTTTCCGGCGGGGGCTCAACAGTCGCGTACAATCTGTCCCTGACGGGCCTCCTCGCATGGAAGCGCGGCCAACCGGGTCAGATGGGGAACCAAGCAGCCCTAACCGTTGTGACCAGTGCCGGGGGTAAGGCTCGTCACCTTATTCAGCAGTCGATCGCCGCAAGGCGGTTGGACTCACCAGAAGCCGCCCTTGGGCGGCCGAACGAACAACCGCCCCCGGGCGGCTGCGTCAAAAAAACCGCCCTCGGGCGGTTTTGTCGTTCCTGGCCCTTCAATCCATCAGCGCCTGCCTACGCCGGCTGCTGCTTGATCTGCTGGATCCGCCTGGACGATTCCAGCGCATATCGGCGGCAGTGATCCAGATACGCCCGTTCATGGACCCCGACCAGATCGACCACGCTGTTCCAGAGCCACGAAGGCGCTTCCAGCGACTTGCCGAGGTTCTTGCTCAACTCCCCCGCCCAGACGCGCTTGTCCGCCACGCTCATCTGCCGGGCATGGGCAACGCCCACCACATGGGCCAGGTACCGCGCCACCTGCCGGGCTTCGTCAGCGGTGATGTGATCCAGCTCCAGCTTCATGTCCTCGGGCAGCAGTTCCCGCACAAACACCGAGCGATCCCACAGCCGGCCCGCCACCATGCGCTCGCCCAGGTGCGGTGAGAGGTGTCTGGCCCCTTCCACCACCCGCTGTGCGTATTCATGCGGCATCTCCGCCGACTGATAACGCGGCGCCGCGGCGCGGGCCGCTTCCTTGATGTCCACCAGGCAAAGGTCACGGCCCAGAACGGCCCGTCCTCCCACATCCAGCATCGCAGCGAATCGCAGCTTGCCCAGGGAGCTGCAGCCCTTCTTCCAATACGCCACATCGAGCAGTTCCACCGGCGCGTCGTCAGATCGGCGGGACAGGCTGGTCGCAATGCGCTGCAGGTCTTCCTGCTCGAGCAACTGTCCGATGGCGCTTTTCTCCGCTTTGGTGACCGGCCAGAACCGGGCGCCCATCGGAAAGTGCACCGTCTTGCCCTGTACCCGCTCCGCTGCCAGATGACGCCAGGTGCGGCGGCTCGCCTGCTTCAGCGCAATGTGCACCGCCTCGGGACGCGGGGGCCTGGCCGGCCTCGGCTGGAAGGCCCGGCGGTACCCCACCATCAATTGCTCCATCATCAGCGCCGTGGTCACGCCGGGCAGATCGGAGCTGCGCACCGCCATGGCCAATGACAGTCCCAGTCGCACCAGGTCATGCGCCGGGTTGCCGATGACCGTCTGGTCGAAGTCGCGGATCTGGATCGCCACCTCGCCCTCCGCATTGGCGACCGGTCCGAGGTTGCCAATGTGGCAGTCGCCGCAGATCCAGACGGCAGGTCCTTGCGGCAGCACGCTCCGCTCGTTCGCGTCCAGCCACTCGTAAAACTTGGCGGTGCTGCCCCGCACGTAGGCATGCGCCGACCGCGCCATCTTCATGCCGCGAGCGGTGTTGAGTTCCGCTTGCCGGCGGGCCGGTGCGACCGTCTTGCGCCTCACAGGCGATCGTGAAGCGCCCTTGGCTTTCCGGTTTTGTTGATGCGCTGGCATGGGTGCTCTTTGGATGTGGAACGCGCCACAGGGCAAGTCCGGTGCCACGCGCACCCGCGCTCGCGCTCCAACGTTATCCCTGGGGCTTGGCGGTGCGGTGATCCATCCACCGGCCCAGCGCCAGTGCGGCCACAGCAGCCAGCACGGCCAGCGCGGCGCCGACCCAGGCCACACTCTGCACGCCCCACGACGACACGCTGGCGCCGCCGAGCATCGCGCCCAGCGCAATACCGCCATTGGCCGCCGACACATTGATCGTCCCGGCCAATGCTTGTGCCTGCGGCGCTGACTTCATGACGCGGATCTGGCAGACCGGATAAAGCGCCGTGTTGGCGATGCCCCAGATGCCCAAGGCGAGCGCCAGGGCCACCGGCACGGCGGCCAGCGCCACGGTGGCGCCCATCCCGGCCGCGAGGATCACGCTGAACGCCGCCGTGGTGCCCAGCGGCTTGCGGTCCACCCAGCGCCCGCCGAGCGAGTTCCCCGCCAGGCCCACGGCGCCAAATCCCATCAGCCACCAGCCCACCTGGGCGGGCGGCACCTGCGCGGCCTTTTCCAGAAACTCCGCGAGGTAGGTGTAGCCGGTGAACATGGCGGTGAACACGGTGACCGACAGCAGCACGTTGGCAACGAACACCGGATCACGCAGGATGCGCGCCTGCGTCCGCAGGCTGACCGGTGTGGTGACCTGGGTGGTCGGCATGAACAGCTGCAGCAGTGCCGCAACGAGCAAGGCCAGCAGCGCCAGGGCCCAGAACGCCCATCGCCACCCCAGCGCGTCGGCCGCCAAGGTGCCCAGGGGGATGCCGAGCAGCATCGCCGCCGAGATGCCCAGGTAGACCGTCGAGCAGCTTGCCCACGGGCACCGAGTGCTCCGCCTTGAGCACATGTTCCGCCTCTTCCAGCTCGCCAAGCACGCTTTGGCAGGTGCGATAGAAGGCCTGCCCGGCATCGGTCAAGTCCATCCGGCGGGTGGTGCGATCAAACAGCCGCACGCCCAGCCGTGCTTCCAGTCTCCCAATGGATTTCCCCACCGCGGAATTGGTGAAGTTCAGCCGCTCCGCTGCGGCGGTGAAGCTGCCTGCGTCCACGGCAGTGACAAAAACATCGATGCCTTTGAGGCGTTCCGAGGAATGCATGAAGCGTGCAGCGGTGGAATGAGCGCCGAGTGAATCGGGCGATCGTATCCGCGCTCATCGCAGCGGCTGCGTCTGCGCAGCGGGATGCAGACGGACCGTCCAGTCGCGCACCGTCACCGCCCAGATCGGCGGCTGCGCCAGGGTCATTCCCGCCGCTTGATAGGCGCCTTCGGAATCGCCTTCATCCGGCTCGCTGGCGATGGCCACCGGCTGCAATCGGCGCAGGGTCTCGCCGTCATTGAAGTAGCCCTTCCACACGGGCTTGGTCAGCGCGCCCGATCCCCAGAACAGGGTGGAGGTCCAGGGGCCGATCACCAGTTGGCCCTTCCAGTGCCCCTCCGCGGCCAGTCGCTGCTGCATGTCCCGGATGACGTAGCTGCGACGCTCCATCGCCTTCGCATAGTCCCGAATATCCAGGCCCAGCACGACCACCAGCACCGCCACCACGCCATGCCGCCAGGACCACGTGGCCTGCCGCGCCGCCCGGTCCGGACGGCGTTCCACCCAATGCCAGGCCGCGTACAGCCCGCAGGCCCCCAGCAGGCCGAGCGCCATGACCAGGGACAGCACATAGCGGCTGGGCAGATAGCTCAGGGTGAGCTTGTGCAGCTCGATCAGCACCCAGGCGGTGGGCGGTCCCATCAGAGCCACCCACTCCCGCTGTTGATCGGGGTGGATCCGCACCACCCGCCATGCAACGACCGCCGCCGCGATGCCCACCACCACCAGCAGCCACACCCCCCACAGGCGCCGGTCCATGAGCAGGTCCTGCGTGTTGATGGCGACGCTGTGCAGCAATTGCGTGAACGAGGACGAGCTACGCGAGCTTTGCGATCCCAGGACAAACCGCATCAGCGCACGGTTCGGCAGGTACCAGGCGACCGAAAAAACGCCGGCCATCACCGCAGCCGCCGCACTGGAACCGGCCACGTCCATGAGTGCGTTCCGCCACGTCGCTCGCCGGGCGCCCGCATTCATCAGCCAAGCCATCACAAAGGCCAGCGGCGGGATGACGGCGGCATAGACGAACTGCACCTTCATTCCATACGCCACAAAGATCAGCACTGCTGAAACGCCCCAGGTCCAGCGGCCCGCCCCATGCAATCGCTGATGCACGGTCCACAAGGCAGCAAGAATCAGAAAGGACGCCGTCACTTCCACCAGCGCCAGATGCGCGTAATGGAAGGGGTAATACGACAGCGCCAGCACCGGCAGGCCGAAGAGGACGGCGCGCGACAGCGGTGCACGTCCACTCGCCACCCAGGCCAGGATCAGCGTGCTCAGGCCCAGCATCGTCAGACGCATGACCATCATGGAGTCGCCAATGCCGCCGAGCACCCCATACGCCAGCAGGGCATACAGCGGCTCTTTGATCACCCCATCCGACTCCGCCAAATCCAGCGTACCGGTCTGCAGCGCATTGCGCACCTGCGCGGTGTAGAGGCCTTCGTCGGTCCAGGGGCCTCGACTGAAGCCCAGACTGGCGTCTGCATCTGCCATCACAAACGGCGCATGGAACGCGACGACCGCGATCCACACGGCCAATGCCACCCACCCTCGCCAGCCGCTCTGTGTTTCAACAGACCGGCCGTCCTGCCATCCACCGTGATTCATGCCACCCCCGTTGGCTGGGGGGCCCGTTCAACTGCTCATGGCCCCAGATTGATCTTGATGATCCTGTTGTTGCTGTTGTTCGGCACGTTGTCCTTGTCTCCGCCATTGGTGGTGGAGAGCCACAGATTACCGTCAATGGCGGGCTCCACCGTACGAATGCGTCCGTAGGTGCCGCGGAACAGGTCCTGCGTGTTGGTCAGGCTGTCGCCGCTGATCTCATGCCGGTAGACGCGCTCGCCCCGCTGGCAGGCTACATACAAGGCCTGGCGGATGATGGCGATGCCGCTGCAGGAGCCCTCCGCCACCGGATAGGTGCGCTTGGGTGCAATGAAGCCGGCGGTGGCGCAGCCGGTTCCGCTGCGCGACACGGTGCCCTCGCATATCGGCCAGCCGTAATTGCCGCCCTTCTGGATGAGGTTGGTTTCATCCATGGTGCTGTCGCCGAATTCCTGCTCCCACAGCCGACCTTGCGCATCAAAGGCGAGGCCCTGCGGATTGCGGTGGCCATAGCTCCACACCAGATTGCCAAACGGGTTGTCGGCGGGTGTGCTGCCGTCCAGATTCATCCGCAGCACCTTGCCGCTCAGATGGCTGGTGTTCTGCGCAAAGTCCCCGTTCTGGGCATCGCCCGTCGCAATGTAGAGCTTGCCGTCCGGCCCATAGCGCAAACGGCCGCCATTGTGGAACTTGTTGCGCGCAATGCCGCTGAGCAGCACCTGCAGGGACGACAGATCCAGCGTGCCATTCACATACTTCACCCGCACGACACGATTGTCATTGGGCGTGGTGTACATGATGTAGAGCCAGGCGTCGGTGGACGGGAATCCCGGTGCTGCCGCCAGGCCCATCACCCCGCCTTCGCCGTCAGTGCCGGCGGCATTGGGCATGGCACCAATGGACGTCTTCACACCCGTCGTCGGATTCAGCCGGACAACATCCCGCACATCGCGACGCGAATACAGCAGTTGCCCGTCCGGCAGCGCCAGCATGCCCCAGGGCAGATCCGTCTCGGTCGCCACCTGGGTCACCGAGCAGACGGCACTGCTGCAACTGCCGCCGGTGGTCACCGCAACTTCAGGGGCGGGCGCAGAGGCATTGTTCTGCGCGTCCCGCGCCGTCACTGCATACCGATAGGTCGTGTTGGCGGTCAGCGCATTCTCGGTATAGGTGAGCGCGGCCGTGGATCCGATCTTCGTCCCGTTCCGATACACGTCATAGGCCACCACACCGACGTTGTCCGTGGCGGCATTCCACTTCAGCGCCACGGAGGTGCCGGTGGCTGTGGCCATCAATCCCCCCGGCACCGTCGGCGGCTGGGTGTCTGACGAGCATTGCGGCACCGTCACCGGCAGCGTGGCACTGGCCTGGGACACATTGCCGGCCGCGTCGCGTGCATTCACATACAGCCCCCAGTTGGCGCCAGGATTGAGCGTCAGGGTCGTGGCCAGTGTGTTGCCGGTCACTGTCGTCATCAGCTGGCCGTCGTGGTAGACGTCATAGAAGGCGACACCGATGTTGTCGGTCGAGGTGGCCCAGGAGAGCGTGGCCGAGCGGCATTGCAGGTTGGACAGCACCAGACGCGAAGGCGCCGTCGGTGCCACCGTGTCGATAGGGACACCGTCATTGCGCACCCATACCTGATTCGGCGTCGCTCGGCAGGTGTAGAGAATCACCGGCGTTTTGGCCGCGGTCAGTCCTTTGTAGACATCCAGGCACAGGCCGGATTGACGCCCGGTGATGGTCCCATTGTTGTTGTAGGTCCATTTCTGATTGTTCTGGCCATTGCAGGTGTAGGCCACCACCGGCGTGCCAGGTGCCGTGCCCTGCCCTTCGGCATCCAGGCATCGGGTGCCATTCATCACGCGGATTTCGCCGGCCGCGGTGAATTCGAAGGCCTGGTTGGACGCACCGTGGCAGTCGTAGATGATCATCGGAGCGCCCGGGGCGGCGCTGCTTCCGCCGGACACATCCAGACAGCGGCTGCTGGCCTGACCAACCAGGGTCGTGGTGGCGGCCTGCGCGGGTGCGGGACCGGTGAGCATCGTCATCAGGACAAACGCCCCGCAGAGGCTCAGGAACGAGGACAAGGAACGACCGGCATGCATGGCTGTGTCTCCTGCGTGTGCGTCCCGGTCGTCGTTGCGGCGGCCGTGGTGGTCGCAATGTAGCGCCGGCCATGAAGCGCGGCACCGGCTGACACCGGAAGAAGGGGCGATGCAATGTGCGCTGGCTCGCATTGGAACGCCAGGCGAATGGAATCGAGCACCGCGAGCCTGAGTGCAAGGTCGCCAAAGACGACAATCCGTCCACCATGCCGCCGACACCCGCCACCCTTTCCCCCATGGCGCCCATTGCGCCCACCGCGCCCACCGCATCCTCCATTCCGGCCCCGGCGCCCCACAACCCCGCCGCCCTGCTGCAGACCGAGCGCCTCAAGCTGGAAGCCTCGCATCCGCTGCTGGCAGCCGCCGTCAGCGAATTTCATCAACGCAATGTGGACCACTTCGCGCCGTGGGAGCCGCCGCGGCCGCCGGATTTCCTCACCGTCGCGGCCACCGAAGCGCGGCTGACGGCTGAAGTGGCGGCCTTCGCCAGTGGCCAGATGTGGCGTTACTGGATGAGCCGGCAGGACGCACCGGACGCCGTCATCGGACAGGTGCAGGTGTCGCTGGTGTCTCGCGGCGTCGCGCAGAACGCCTGGCTGGGCTACAACCTCGACGCGGCGCAGCAAGGCCGCGGCTACATGCAGGAAGCGCTGGTCTGCGTGATGGAGGAACTCTTCAGTCCCCGGGTGTGGCTGCACCGGATCCAGGTGGCGGTGCGTCCGGACAATGCCCCCAGCCTGCGGGTGATGGCGCGCATGGGCTTCGAGCAGGAAGGTCTCTGCCGGGACTATCTGTTCATCAACGGCGCCTGGCGGGATCACAAGATCTTCGCCCGGGTCAACCCGGACTGGCCGCGCGATCAGCCGCCCGGCGTGTGAAGCGGCCGCTCGCCGCCAGAATGAGGAAGCGCACGGCAGGCAGTCTGCAGCCGGAGCGCAGACCGCCTGGCGTGCGCCAGGGGTGGGACGATCGGGGCGTCAGATCACGGTGGAATCCAGCGTGAAGTGGAACGTGGATGTTGCGCCAATGTTGTTGTAGCTGTCCATGGCCTGGACCAGGACCGTCTTGGCGCCATCGGAACCAAAAACGCTGCCGGAAATCTCTTTGGTCAGTTGCCAGTCTGACCAAGTGACACCATTGTCTTCACTGTGACGAATCCGGTCGTCGTACGCGAGTCCGCCCACCCGGATGGTGCCGTCCGAGGTCAGTAGATCGTTCGAAGACGCCCCGGTATCGTTTTTCAGGGACAGCACCGGCGCGATCGGGGGCGTACTGTCGTAATTGATCTTGAAGGTGCGAGTAGCCGTATTCCCGGCCTTGTCCGTGGCGGTGACCTGCAGCGTATTGCCTCCCTCACTCAGGAAGCCAGCGGCCCAGTTGCCACCGCCGCCGGCGCCCATCGTGTAAGTTTGCCCGGCAAATTGGACCTTGACGCTGTCGCTGCCACTGGTTTTCACCACGAAGCTGCTGGCCTCATTCAAATACATCGTGGAGGCGCTGTCTGAGAAATAGACCGTGTTAAGGCCGGTGATGTCAATGATCGGCGGCGTCAAGTCCAGATCCAGGTTGACCAGCGTTTCGGGACCCGCATTGCCCGCCTGATTGACCTGCCGCACCAGCACCACGTTATGGCCTTCGTCGAAGTACCGCGTCGTCAGGATCCCGTTTTCATTTCCCATGCGCCAGTGTTCATCACTGCCCACCTTGAACTCCCAGTGGGCGCCAGGCTCCAGCTGTCCGATCGCCAGGTAGCCGGTTCCGTTGATCAGGTTGGCCGGAGCCGCGGCACCTGACTTTTGCAGCACGTTCGCCGCCAGCGCGCCAGGCGTGCTCAGATCAACCGCCACGTCCATCGATTGCACATCGCTGACATTGCCGGCCAGGTCGATCTGTCGCACATCGACAAGCTGGTGCCCCTGATGCAGGTTCGCCGCGGACAGCGAAGTCCCTTGACCCTCCTGCCAGTCGCCACCATCCAGCCGCCACTGCCACGTTGCGTGCGACTCCAGCTGGGTCAGGTTCAATACACCGGACGCATTCAGCAACGAGGTGCCGGTGCTGGAGATCAGGACTGGCGCATCGGGCGCCGTCAGATCGATGTCCACAGACAAGGTTTTGACGATCGTCGACTCGGGATCGTCGCCTTCCTGATACACCTCAACGCTGTTCAGTCCTGCAGCAAGCGCGCTGCCAGGAATGATGCCGTCGGCGCCCCTGATCCAGTCGCCGGAGCCGTTGACGCGGTAGAACCATGGAGCACCGTCGTTCAGATTGGTGACAGCAATCGTCCCGTCGGTCGTGACACCGTCCGTCGCGGACGCGCCGGAGTCGTTGACCAGCGCCAGCGTGGGCACCGGCGTCGGCGCATGGACACGAACCGCCAGCGTCGCGACCTCGCCCATGCGTCCCTGGTCATCCAGCTGAGCCACATTGACGGCGTGAATACCGTTGGTGATGAGGGTCGCCGGTAGTGTTGTCCCCTGCCCGTCATGCCAAGTGGCGTCCCCATCGACGCGGTACACCCAGCGGCCGCCTGGCGACGCCAGCGTCACTTCAACATGGCCGGCCGGATCGATGGTGCTGCGACCGGTACTGGTGGACAGATGCGGAATGCCGGGCAGCGGCGCCACGACGTCCGGGACCGGTGCGGCCGGCGCAGGCGCCGCGGAGGGGGACGGCGCCGCGGGGGTGACAGGGATGACCGGGGTCAAGTCCGGGCCATGGCTGACCGGGCTGGCGTCATGGGAGCCGGACGAACCGCTGCCAAAGGCCGCGATTCCCAGCGCTGCGAGGCCGCCCACGCCCAAGCCCACCGGCCACGGAAAAACGGCGGCGCCGCAATCGTCATCCTGGCGGTTCGGGTCGCCCCGGTTGTCCAGGTCGTATTGGCGCTCCCGGTTGCGGCAGGAGGCATCTTCAGCCGCCATCGGTGCATCGTCGGACGTCAGACTCGGGGCCAAGGCGACGTGCTGCGGATCGAGCGGAAGGTCTTCGGATGAAGCGCTGTCGTCAGTAACCGGGGTCAGCGCGACAAGGTCAGCTTCCGAATCCGTTTCAGCGTATCGGCGGAGGGAAGGCATCCGTCGGCCGGCGGCTTTGGCACTCTCGGACGGTGCGCCGGTCAAGGCGGGCATTTTTTCGCGGTCAATGGTCCGATCGGTGATGCGGGCGGTGGCGCGGGCGGAAGAAGCAACGGAAGCGTGGGACGTCGTGTTCATGGCAGAGGTGCTTGGAGTGATAACAACACCTCAGCAGTGTCCAAGCCTCAGTTGTCATCGGGTATTACTTCAGTCTGTCGTTTTGGTTTTGCCACCTACCTACATTTGCAGGTGCGAACCCCTCAGACTTGCAGGCATGCCTCGAATGGGGAAGTGACGCCCCCCGGGGCCGCGGCGAAGATGCACGACCATCCCACGGGACCGCTGCCTCCCCTCCACAGGTCGTTGCCTTGAGTGCTCTTTTTCATCGAACGACCTGGCTTTGGCTCGCAGCCGCGCTGTGGCTGATCAGCGCCCCCGCCGCAGCGCTGGACCGGCAGCGCCAGTTCAATCAATGGCACCACACCCGCTGGACCGCCTCGGACGGCGCGCCCACCGGCATCCGCAAGATCAGCCAGACCCGCGATGGCTGGCTCTGGCTGGGCAGCACCTCGGGCCTTTATCGCTTCGACGGCGTACGCTTTGAGCGGTTTTCGCCTGATGAAGACCCCGAATTCGGCGCCCGCGCGGTCAGCACCCTGGCCGCCGCGCCCCAGGGGGACTTGTGGGTGGGCCTGTTGGATGGCGGCATTGCCCGCGTCGATCCCGCCGGCCGGCTGACTGTCTCCCCCCTCCCGGCTGATCTTCCCTCGTTCCAAACGAGCCGTCTGGCAGTGACGGCTGGGGGTCAGGTCTGGGCCGTGGTGTCCGGGCGGTTGCTGGTGTTTGAAGGCGGCGCCTGGCGTCATCCCGACGCGTACTTTCACGCGCCCGCCACCGCCCCGACCGCCCTGCACACCGATGCCAACGGCGCCCTCTGGCTGGCGTCTGACGACCGCTGGTTCCAGCTCGACCCGGATCGGCAGCAGTTTGTCGAGAAAGTCCGCGGCTTGTCCGCCGGACGCGCCGTCCGTGTTGTGAGTGGCAGCAGTTGGGTGGTGACCGACGGTGGCCTGTTTCCGCTCCCAGGCAGTGAGCAGCGCGGCGGCGCCCCGGCGCGTCAGGCTGACTCGTCCGCCATCTGGATCGACGAAGCGGCCAACCTGTGGAGCGCCTACTGCCCGGCCGGCCTGTGCCGCACCCGTTTGCCGCTGCACTGGACAGACGCCAAGGCGCCCCTTGCCCTTCCGCCTGTCACCGACAGCTGGACCCGTCGGGACGGCCTGACCAGCGACATCGGCATGACCGTGCTCGAAGACCGGGACGGTCATCTCTGGGTGGCCACACAGACTGGCCTGGACCGTTTCCGCGACACCGCGCTGGCCCGCCTCACCCCCTCCAGCGCTGCCACCAACTTCCTGCTCCAGCCCTACCGGCAGGTCGAGAGCGATGGTCAATGGCGCCAGCATCTGCTGCTCTCCGCGGTGGATGCGACCCATGGCAGCCTGCTGTGGCGCTGGAATGAGCCGCAGGGCTTCACCCCCCTCCACTGGCCGCGGGATGGGGGCCGCATCCGCGCCCTGCATCGGGACGGTGACGGCCGCGAATGGGTCGGCAGCACCACAGGTCTCTGGCAACTGGACAAGGGCGCGCCGCGTCCGATCGCTCCGCCGGCTGCCGCCCTCACCGCCCCTTACTGCCCGCAACTCCAGAGCAACCGCCACGGCCTCTGGGTGCTGTTCTCGTCGATCGGCCTGCAGCTCTGGCGAGACGGCACGTGGCAGGCCCCGCCCTTCCCCGGCCTGGAGGGCGAACGCCCGACCGCCTTTGCGCTGGAAGGCGACACCGCCGTGTGGACAGGCTATGCCACCAACCGGGTGATGCGCAGCGATGCGCAAGCCACCCAGCGCTATGACGCACGGGATGGTCTGACGGTGGGCGCGGTGAACTATGTCCACAGCGGGCGTCACGTTCTGGTGGGCGGCGATCGCGGCCTGCAGATGCTGATCCAGGGCCGTTTCCGCAGCCTGCGGTCCACCCAGCCCGAAGCCTTGCGCGGCGTGACCGGTGCGGTCGAAACGGCGGACGGTGAGCTGTGGCTCAATGGCCAGCGGGGCGCCGTGCGGATATCGGCGCAGGCCCTGGACCAGCTGGCCGCCGATCCGGATACGACGCTGGACCTGCAGGTGCTCGACGTCAATGACGGCTACCCCGCCGCTGCCACCGCCCTGGGGCCTCAATCGAGTCTCGCCGCCAGCGGTCGCCAACGACTGTGGTTCGCCGGCCTGGAAGGCGTGGCGGCACTCGACCTGGACCACCTGCCACTGCGCGCCGCCGGACCTAAGGTCTTGTGGCTGGCGGTGGCCGCAGACCAGCGCTGGGCCCCGGTGGACGATCACGTCACCCTGCCGGCCGGCACCCAGACGGTCTCGGTGCGATTCACCGCCCTGGAACTGGGCGTGCCAGAGCAGGTGCGCTTCGAAGCGCGGCTGCAGGGGGTGGATGCCGACTGGCGTCCGCTCGGCACCCAGCGGGAACTGTCCTACAGCCATCTCCCGCCGGGCCGCCATCAGTTGGAAGTCCGGGCGATCCGGGGCGAGGGTCCCGCTTCGGTGCCTGCCGCCCTCACCTTCACGCTCCAACCCACGCTGATGCAGACCGTCTGGATGCGGGTGGTGGTGGTTCTTGGCCTGGTGATGCTGCTGGCCGCCGTGCTGCGCTGGCGCCTGGGGGTCCAGGGGCGACGCTCGCATGAGCAGCTGCGCATCCGCATGGACGAGCGGGAGCAGATCGCACAGCAGTTGAACGACACGCTGCTGCAGGGCCTGCATGGCCTGACGCTGCACTTCCAGAAGGTGGCCAATCGGATGGGGCCGGACGACGCCAATCGGCCGCTGATGGAAACGGCCTTGGACCGCGCCGATGAACTGATCCTGCGGGGGCGGGAACAGGTCACCGCCTTGCGGGACGACCTGCGGCGACAACATCTGGACGTGGCGGTGGCCTGGTCACGCCAGGGCGAGCGGCGGGCTGCGGCGCAATACCGCCAGTTCCTGATGGAGGTGGAGGGAACGCCCCGGCCCCTGCGGGTGGGGTCCGAAGAGGCATTGCAGGCACTCGGGCAGCAGGCCCTGCAGGATGTCTTTGACGCGAGCACCGGTCCTTCGGCCGTGCGGGCGTGCCTGCAATGGCGCTGGTGGGGCTTGCGGTGGACGGTGAGCGCCGAGGGCGTGAGGCCCGATCTGTCGCCCACGCTGACGAGCCGGCCGGACTGGCAAGCTTTGCTGGCGCCGCTGTCGGCCCATGTGCGGATGCGCGAGCGTTCGGGGCGCGGCGGAGATCACGGCAGCGGAGAGCACAGTAGCGGAGAAAACGGCGGCGAGGGATGGCAGCTGACGGTCTGCGTGCCGGCACTGCGTTTGTATGCGCACCCGTACTGGCCATGGCCGCTGCCGGGTCAGGGCGGAGACCACCGAGCGGACTGACGGACGGCGTCCGGGTCAGCGACCGTGGCATCGGAGGTGGGACCGGCCGCAGACGGGCCAGTCGCTCCGCCGGGGGATCGCACCGCCAGAAGCGACTGCTGCCTGATGCCCTCGGCGATCTCGCTGGCCCGATCTCGGCCCTCCTCAGGCAGGATCTGCTTGAGCAACTCGAATCCGCACCCCATGAAGACGGCCATGGGATGCAAGGCATTGAACTCATACATCAGCTGAGGCAGCTGTTCCAGGAACTGTCGCCGTCGAAAGTCCGCTTCGGCTGCATCCATCGGTCGCCCTAGCAGCCCGGCTCGCGTCATCAGGTCCTGACCGGCCCGCGTGGCGCCGTACGGACCCAGATGCCAGCGCGCATGCGCCAGGCTGATGCCCTGCGCCGCGATATCAGCCGGACTGCTGCCCTTGCCGCGCTCGGACTCTTCCCAGCGCAGCACATCCCCCGCAGTGACATCTCGCTGCGGCGCATCAGGATCGAGCAACTGCCGCCCGGCCGGCTGCAGGGTCCTGCCATGTAGGCAGAAGCGGAGCATGGTTTCCGGATTGCAGTCCGGCCAGCGATCGGCAATCAGCAGACACAGGGCGGTCACATCGGGCGCGCCTTCGATGAGCTGCGCCAGCAGGGTGCGGGTCTCCTCGACGCTGAACCAAAGGCCATGGCTGATGTTCGGGATGAAAGCTTGCACATGCGAATCGGGGCCACTGAAGGTGACCTCTCGCCGTATCCCCGGGAGATATTGCACATGGACGCGATCGGACGCCGGGTCGAACGTGATAGTCGATTGGCGGGAAGTCTTATGAAAGGGGCAGAACTTCAGCTGCTTCCCATTCCCCCACTGAAGACGGACGCGCCCCATCTGCAGCGGATGTGTCGGGGGCAGCCGCGTCAGCAATTGGGGAGCGATCCGGTCGAGCACTTCATGCCAACCGCCCGACCTCACCTGGTCGGCCAGCGCTTGCACTCGCGCACGGTGCACCTCAGGGAGCAGGCCAGCATTCGCGGACGCAGGCACCGTCCACCCGTTCATGCGCTCCGAACGCACTGCAGAGACCATTGAATGCGAAGCCGGAGGGTCGGATGCGGATGCGGGTGCGGATGCGGATGCGGGTGCGGATGCGAGTGCGGGTGCGGGTGCGGACGACGAGGCGGGTGCAGACGACGAGGCGGGTGCAGACGACGAGGCGGGTGCAGACGACGAGGCGGGTGCAGACGACGAGGCGGGTGTGGATTCGGACCTTGCCGGAGACGGTGTTGAGAGCAGAGCGCGAAGCGTCGGTCTGTCTGTGACAACCGGCTTGACCCGCACCGCCGTGGCCGCAGGGTGCCGAGGTTCTTCGCAACGCAGGCATGCCGCCACATCCAGACGATGCCCCTCCCGCGTGCCCAAATACTGCACCAGCGCGCGCCTCAACACCATGCCGGGAGGCTCGGCCCGACGCCCGGGCCACAGATACGGCGGCTGTCGCAGCGATGGCGGAAGCGTCGCATCCGCCATCATCGCGACCACATCAAAAATATCCAGCGGGGGCGTCGCAAACTTGTTGCCCGGCGGCAGATGCGCGGGAAGGCTGACCTGCCCGGGGTGCAGATCATCCAGCAAGGCCGCATGCAGTTCAGGCTGCCGTTCGCTGCCTGCGGGTGAGACCAGGAGATAGGGAGACCGATCCAGCGCGCCGGCGCTGGTCCGCTCACCGCCTTCGCACCACACCAGCGTCGGTACCGGTGCCCAGTGACGCTGCGACTCGAAGACGTGGGACAGCAGGGTCAGCAGACCGCGCGCATCGTCGGGTCCGAACACATACAGGGGATCGTCGAGCGCGTGCACCAGGTCCCGCCGGGTCTGCGGGTCGGCGGCAAAGTTGGTCAGGGCGATGGCGGGCAACTGGCACGATGCAGGATCGGTGATCGTCGAGAGTCCGGGTGGGGTCAGGTACATGAAGTGCTCCGCGGTGGGTTCAAGGGGGGCGAGGCTGGCGGGAGCACCAGCAGGTCCGCCTCGGCCTGATCGGTGCCAAACTTCTCCACCCGGTCCTTCAGGTCTCCGGACACCAGTCGGTGGTAGGTGCGCGCGCCGATCGCCAGATAACTGGTCAGGGCGTTCAGCGTCTTCAGGGCGTGACGCAGCACCGGCAGTTGTTCCTCGAACAGCGACATGGCGTCCGCCTGCGCCGCATTGACAGGTGGCTGATTCGCCTTTTTCAGCCAGTCCTGCCCCTCCCGGGTCGGACGCAAAGGACCGGCATACCGATGCGCATCCAGGATGCTGATGCCGTCCGAGCGCAGACGCTCCGGCGCACGTTGCCGAGCCGTTTTAAACACGCTGTACCAACGGACCAGATCGTCGATCTGCACGTCCCGTTGGGCGCTGCCGGGGTCGAGCAGTTGTTGTCCCGCAATCGTCAGATTCCGATTGATGAGGCACAAGCGTTGCAGCACTTCCTGGTCACCCGGAATCTTTCTCTCGCACAGGGCCAGGCCCACGCGGACCAGCAGGGGATTGCACGCCACCAACTCCGCCAGTTGCTCTCGCAAGCGGGGCATCGTGCTCCGGCCGGCGGCGTGCGCGCAGCCGTACAACTGCTGGAGAAATGCGTCAGGCCCCGCCTCGCAGGGGATGGGCTGCATACTCCGGGCCGAGCGCACCAGGGTGCCGTCGTCTTCCCGGTGGATCTGGATGTTGGCGCCGGCATGCTGCGGCGGCCCATAGGTGGTGCTTCGACCGGGACGGACCACCTTCACATGACAGGTGTACAGGGGGTGCTCCACCGGCAGTCGCGTCACGAGGCTGGGGACCACATGTTCCAACGCCTCGTTCCATTCACCGCTGCGCAAGGTACGGATCACCTCACCCACCGCCTCGACCGGGGGCGTGGGCTGTCGAGGCACGACGACCAGCGTCTGGCGTTTGGACGGAGACGGGCCTTCCTCCGTCTGCGCCCAGGGCCGGAACAGCGAGAACGCTTCCCGAGCGGGCGGACGCGGCGAGACCGGTGTGGACGGGCGCGTTAGAGCGGGCATGCCCCACTCACGCCCGTCGGGAGTCTGCAGGCGGTCCAACAGCGTCTGTCGCAGCTGCATGCCATCGACATGGAATCCCTGCACCGACACCCGGCTCCGCGCACTCCAATGATCGGTGGCGGCCCGCGCCAGCGCGTCGAACAAGTCGCAGGGCTGCGGCGTGAAACTGTCCGCGGGTCGCCGCGCGTCGCAGGCAGCGCTCGCCCCGGGCGCAGGTTCCCATTCGACATGCAGGCCGGACTGGACCCGCCCCTCATCCGACTGCACCCCGGGCCGCAGATGCAGCACCCACTCGGTGTGAGGGTCGAGGGACGTGGACGCAGGCGCCCGGAGGGAATCGTCCCACTGCAGTTGCACCCCGTCCGGCCACCCCGCCCAGTGGTGCAGGAGTGGGCCCACCCATTGACAGAGCGCTTCCTGGTCTTCCGGTGGAAAGTGGTAGCGCGCGTCCCCGAGCAAAGACAGGAATTCGGCGCTGGCGGGCGTGCGCGATGCAGCAACGGACAGGTCCAGCGGCCTCTCCTCACGAAGGCCAGTGAACGAAGACAGAGGGGCGTGGATCATCGGCGGTCGTCCTTCATCAGCGGCGTGAACGTGGCATCACGGAAGACTCTGACGGTACCGTCAGCTGTTCCGCGGCCTTCGCGTTGGCGGCGACGTAGCTGGCTGCCTGCTGCATCTCATCGGACACCCCCAGCTCGAGGGGACTCCGTCGCCGGTCGCCCAGATAAGCCATCAACAGGCGGAGCGCCCCATAGGCGTAGAGCAAGTGAGCAAACCGTTCCGCCACCAGTGCGTGTGTGTGCGGCTGCGGCGACAGCTCTCCGACATCGCTGTCTCCCTCCCGCAGCAGGCTGCGGCCTTTGAGCGTCAGACCCGCGGGCGACGCGTGGAAATGCGCGTCGATCACGCTGATGCCGTCCGCAGCCAACTGCTCCGGACGCCGCGTCAAGGCACTTTCCCCGGGCAGGAACCATCGCGCCAGGTCGGAGACACGTACCCGGCGCTGTGGAAGGTTCGGATCCATCACCTGGCGTCCTGCCGCCGTGAGCTGACCGTTGACCATGCATAGGCGCATGAGCAGTTCCTGATCCAGCGGCAAGCCTTGCTTGCACAGCGCCAGCCGCAAGCGAAGCGGCTCAGGATTCAGCGCGATGATCTGCGCCAGTTCCTCCCGCATGGCCGCCACGTTCAAGTGCTGGGCACGGGTGAAGCGGTTTTGCACCAGCGCTAGAAAGGTATCCGGCGTGGACTCACTGAGCTGGGGCGTCTCGTCAGCGAAGTGATGCAGGTAAGCGCCGTCGGGTTCGCGGCGGATGAAGTAGCGGGTGAGCCCGGCGATCGATGGGCCGTAGCGGGTCGAGCCGTCAGAGTGGTGGACGCGCAACCCATCGACATGCATGGGATGATGCCGCGGCAGCCGCGACAGGATGGTGGGCACCAGATGCTCCAGGCTGTCAGACCACCCGCCCTCGCGCAGGGTGCGGATGGCCTCACCCAGGGGGTCCACCGGAGGCGCCAATGCGGCGGCCCGCAGCAGCGCTGCTGCAGCGGCCTCGCGACTGTTGACGGCCTCCGCCACCGCTGCATCCAGCTCTTGGCGACTGACCGTCTGCAAATCGCGCCACTGGGGAAAGGGAGGCACGTCCCAGGCCGGCCACCGAGGCGGCTGCCCGACACGATTCGGAGCGCCGTCGCCGCCGGTCAGAACGGGAAGTTTGCTGCCGCTGCCTTCCGGCGTCCGCAGCCAGTCTGCCACCTGCTTTCGCAGCGCCATCCCATCGGTCGTCGCGCGCCAGGTCCTGGCATCGGTGAACCTGACCCAGTACTCCGATACCGACCGGGCGATGGCATCGAAGAGGTCGTCCGGCACGCAGGTGAAACGTTCGGACTGTTCATGACGCGTGCGCCCATCCGGTGCCATGTCCCATTGCAGGAACAACCCCTCCACGGGATGCCCGCCTAGATCATTCAGACCGGCCCGCACCCGCAGCACCGCGTCTGCGGACCGTGCCGATCCGCTCTTGCTGGCATCACCCGGGTCGCACCATTGCAGCGCCGTGCCTTGCGGCCACTTCGGACATTTCCACACCACGTCCTCCAACCATTTGCAGAGTGCGTGACTGTCGTCCCAATGAAAGCGGTGCTTGGGGTCACAGAGTTGGTGGAGGAAGGTGTCGCGGTCCGCCGCTGCACTTGAGGACGCCTGAGGCACTGCGGGCGGTGGATCAACATCCGCCAGGGCTGTCGTGCGGCCCGTGGAACAGCCAGAAACCGGGTACATGAAACGCCCTCCGCACCAACACATCAACAACGATGCCCCTATGTCGCGCGCCGGGATGTTCGGATTCAAGGCTCACCCGAAGGTCGGGGCACCCCCGATCGGGGAAGTGACTTGCGCGGTGCAAAGCTCGACCATCCGCTCCGTCCCAATGGCTTGCGCCGTCCCTGCCCCTGATCTCTATGAGCTGCCATCGTTTTGGTCCCTTTCTGCTTCTGGCTTCACGCCGCCAGCTCTTCGAGGGCTCGCGGCAGGTGAAGCTGGGTGCACGCGCGCTCGATCTGCTGATCGTGCTGGTGGAGCGCGCCGGGGAAGTGGTCAGCAAGCAGGATCTGATGGCCCTGGTCTGGCCGAACGAGGTGGTGGAGGACAACACCTTGCGGGTGCACATGGCCGCCCTTCGCAAGGCCCTGGCCGGCACCGCTGGCAAGGCACGGGAGACCGGCGAACCTGGGGAGACCCAAGACGCACAACGGGCAGGCGATGCAGAGGTGCGCTACATCGCCAACATCGCCGGCCGGGGCTACAGCCTGGTGGTGCCGGCGGTGCCGATGGCCCCCCCGCCGATGGATGATCTGAATACCGCCCCCGCGCCGTTGGACGAGGCGCCGGTCCCGGCCGGCTTGAGCCGCGCAGCGACGCCACCGGTGGTCGTTCCGCCGCCGCCCCGTCCCGGCGCCATGCCTCCGACCGACCTGCCCGGCTGGCGCGCGCTCTGCGCGAAGACCGAGAAGGATGGCTTCATCCCCGCGCCACTGCCGCCCGGGTTTCAGCAACTGCCGCGCCCCAGCGGTCCGCTGCTCGGCCGGGAGGTGACGGTGGAAGCGCTGGACCGCCAACTCTCCCGTTACGGTTTCGTGACCCTCGTGGGTCCAGGAGGCATCGGCAAAACCAGTGTGGCGCTGGCCACGGCCCGTCAGGTGCACCCGCGTTACCGCGAGGGGGTGTGGTTTGTGGACCTCGCCACCCTCACCGCGCAGGCCAGCCCGACCGAGGTGGCCTTCGCCGTGGCTCGCGCGCTGGAGATGGACGCAGGCATCGAAGGGCTGTTCGACCGGCTGCGGGCCCGACTCGGCGCGCGCACGGCCGGAGAGCGGCGCCTGCTCATCCTCGACAACTGCGAGCATGTGGTGCGTGCGGTGACCGCGCTGGTGGAGACCCTGCTGGTGCCCCTGCCCGGGCTGCATCTACTCCTGACCAGCCGCGAGCCGCTTCGCGCCATCGGGGAACAGGTGTACCTGCTGCCCAGCCTGCCCTTGCCCGGCGGGCCCGTGCCCTCGATGGCCGAGGCGCTGCACTACCCCGCCGTGCAACTCTTCGTGCAGCGGGCCCAGGCGGCCGATCAGACCTTCGATCCGGCGGATGCGGATGCCGGCTGGATCACTCACATCTGCCACGGACTCGACGGGGTGCCGCTGGCGATCGAACATGCAGCGGCCATGGTGCGGACCTTCGGCCTCAGGGCCCTGGCCGCGAGTCTGGACGACCGGTTCCTGCTGCTGTGCGGCGCACACCGCAACGCCATCTCGCGCCATCAGAATCTGCAGGCACTGCTGCGCTGGGGCTATGACCTGCTGAGCGAGCCGGAGCGCCGAATGCTCCGCTGCCTGTCCGTTGTGCGCGGGTCGATTCCATTGAGCGACATCCTCGGTGGGGTGGCCCCCGCCTCCATGGATCCGGCCTTGGTGCTGGAAGTGGTGCACAGCCTCGTCCACAAGAGCTGGCTGTTCCCTCGTGCGGGGGACCAGCCCAGCTACCGAATGCATGCAATGGCCCGCAGCTTTGCGCATCAGATGCTGATGGCGGAACAGCCGCCCGGCGGACCGGCACGGCTCCTGCAGTCACAAATGCTGTCGCAGATGCTGTCGCAGGTGCCGTTGATACCCTCTCAGATGCCTCTGCATCCTGCGGCCCTGCGAGTCGGAGTGCCGGCACACATCAACCAGCCGTCCCACTTGAACGACTGAGCCATTGCTCATTGGGCGTGGTACCACAGAAGGGCCGGCTTGAGACGTTGGTCCACGGCCTCGCCGCTGGACGTCGGGCTGGCCGGATCCTGCCAGTCCGGCGGCATCACCACCCGCTCAGCCGCGACGGCCTGCGCGCAAAAGCGGTTGGCCCGCTCGATCAGGTCTGCAGGGACGAACACCCTCAGGGTCTCGTTGGTCGTACGGAGGAACGCGCTGAGCCGGCGCAATGTCTGACATGCGTAGACCAGTTCCGGAAAATTCTCAAGCAGCAGTTGCACGCCCCCGTCCTGCGGCTTCCGAAAGGACTTCGCCGTCAGACCCATCAGTGCATTGCCCGCCGGGCTGGGCCTGAGCGGTGAGGCCAGACGGTGGGCGTCCACCACGCTGATACCCTCAGCTGCAATCACAGCCGCTCTGCGTCCAAGGGCGGACGATCCAGGGCCGAACCATCGCTCCAGGTCCTCGGCCGTGACGGGCCGCTGGGGCCATTCAGGATGGAGCAGTTGTTCTCCGGCCAGCGTCAGCTGTCCGTTGACCAGGCACATCCGCAGCAACATCTCCTGGTCGCAGGGGTAGCGACGCTCAGCCAATGCCAGGCGAAGGTCCATCACGGTTCGGTTGCAGGCCATGATGGTCGCGAGTTCCTCCCGGACACCGGGCAGGACAGCATTCAACCGTCCCAGTGGGAGGCCCAGTGCGGCCTCCAGAAAACTGTCGGGGGTCGAGGGGTAGGTCGTCGCAATGCCATTCATTTCTCTCCAGCACAGACGTCCATCGGGCCGTCTGCTGATCCGAAAGTGTTTGCCACCTTGACAGGGCCAACCGTATTCGCTCCAGTGTCCGTCGTGCATCACACTCAGCCCACGTGAGCAGCACCTGTGAGTCGGCGGCAGCCGTACCAGCAGCGTTGGAACCAGTTGATCGAGCAGTTCGCACCAGCCGCCGGTTCGCAGCGTATGAAGCACCTCGTCCAGGGGCCGCAGCCCTGACACCGGTGGCAAAGCGGGCGTGATAGCACCGGCCCCGGGCAACAGCTCTTCACGAATGAAGGTAGCCAGTTCAGCGGCCAGTGTTTCGTCGAACGGTTCCAGCTCGGGCGGCTGCAGCCGCGGGCCCGGACACTGACGGCCCGCTGGTGTCTGCAACCAGTCCGCCAGTTCCTGCCTCAGGCGCATCCCGGTCACGGAACTCCGGTTCGCAGACGCCCACGGAAGCGCCGGGGAGCACGACGAGCGCAGGGGCGACGAGCGTTGCTCCACAGCCGCCGCCAGCAGATCAAACAGGTCGGCGGAAGACAGACGGGTGCCGTGTTCCGGCGGCAGGCCCATCCGCTCTCCCTGACTCCAAGGGGCTCCGTCCCACACCGCCACCCATTCCTGGTCCGGAGCGCCTGAGGCCATCGTCCATCGCGTGCCGATGCGCAGCACGGGCTGCTCTGACGTTGGCCACGGGCGTGTTGGCAAGGCCTCATTCCCATGAGGGACGGACTCCCCGTCCCAGATCAGTCCTGCACCGCTCGGCCAGCTACGGCAGGCGGTGAGCACCAAGGGCAACCACTCACCCAACTCGCGATGCTGGTGCGCAGAGAAGGCATGACGCTCATCCAGGAGGAGGCTCAGCAATTCGGGAGAGACGCCTTCGGTGCCCGTTGTAGCTGGCAAGCCTTCGTCCCACGACATCGGCATCGATGCGGCGAGAGGGGTTCGGGCTGAGGCCTGCCAGCCGCCCGGCTCTGGTGGCTCCCGCTGTGCATCGAGTCCCGACGAGCCCGGCAACAAAAAGCTGGAGTTCGGATTTGGCATGACCGATGCCTCACAGGCCGGATGTAGCGCCCCGGCACCCCGCCGGCACCACGAGCGCCTCCGCTTCAACGGCATCGCGTTTGAACTTTTTGGCCTCGACGAGTGCATCCGGCGGCAACAGGCGTCTGAGCCGTTCATCGGACGAGCGGAGATAGGCCACCACCTCCCGGATCGTCCGGAATGCATACAACAGCTCCGGCAACCTCAGCGCCAGAAGCTCGGACCCGTGCAAAGGCACAGAATTCGCACGTGCAAATCGACTGAACCCTCTCAATGCATTGCCCGCCTCCGTGGGCCACAGTGGCGTGGCGACACGATGGGCGTCCAGCACGCTGATGCCCTCCCGGGCAATGTGATCCGGTGTGCGCAGCAGGGCCGACCTGTCGGGCTCGAACCACCGGACCATATCGGCGCGCTGCACCTTGCGCTGGGGCCAATCAGGGTTCAGCACTTGATTCCCGGCCGGCGTCGGCGCCCCCTGGACCAGACACAGCCGCAACAGCAGCTCATGGTCCCCATCGAAGTTACGCTCGAACAGCGCGAGTCGCAGGCGCATCGGCAACGGATTGGCCGCCATGATCTGCGCCAGTTCTGCGCGCAGGCCGGGATAGTCGGTTTTCAATCTGCCGAAGGGGATGCGCAGGGCGGCCTCCAGAAAACTGTCCGGGTGGGAAGGACACGGCGCCGGATCTTCCCCTCGACGGCAACTCTCCAGCCCACCATCGTCTTTGCGAAACAGGCTGACCTGGGCGGAAGAGGTCCCTCGTAGCCCGGCTTCCATCTCCCTGCCTTCATGGGAGACCAACATGCCGTCGACATGCCAGGGGTAGGAGGTCGGAAGACGCGTGAGCAGTGTGGGAACCAGGTGATCAAGGGCCGGGGACCAGCCGCCGTCGCGCAAGGTGCGCACGGCATCGTTCAGCGAGTCGCTGGCCATGACGGGCTGCGCGATCAGCGATACAGCCGTGGTCGACGCATCCGCTGGACCGGCCTCGGTTGCTGGGGGCGCCTCTTCGGTCTCGTTCGATGCCTTGGAACTGTGAGGCTGCTGGGCCGGTTGCGGTTGCGGTTGCGGTTGCGGTTGCGGTTGCGGTTGCTGCTGCTGCTGCTGCTGCGGCTCTTGTAGCTGTTGAGGCTGCTGGCTCAGTTGGGGCTGCTGAAGGAGTCGAAGCAAATGGGGCGTCGGGCGCGGCTGAGGTCTTGGGCCCGGATGCAGGGGGCGGCTGAGCGGCGGGGTTTGGCCCAGTTGAGGCGGCAAACGCAGCTGAGGCGTTTGAGAGGTCCGAGGTGCTTGAGGCGCATGAAGTGCTTGAGCCGCCCGCGGAGCGTGAAGCTGCGGGGGCGGCGCAGTGGCCGTGACCACCGCGCCGGGTCCCGGCTCCCGGGGCCTTGGACGTTTGGCGCGGGGCTCATCCAACCAGGACCCGAAGGACATGCCGGTTGCAAGCCCGGGGGCCTCGGTGCGCAGGCCGACCGTCGTCCGCAGCCAGTCCGCCAGTTCATGTCTGAGCGTCATGCCGGTCAGCGTGCCGTGCGGCGGAAAGGCTCGGTGCATCATGGCGTTGCGCTGCCTCAAAGCCTGCGCCAGAGCATCGAAAAGATCACCGGGTGACGGCGTGAAGCTTTTGATGGACGGCGGCAGCGCCACCCGGTTCTGACCCGGAGCCGCTTCATCCCATTGCGCCATCAGTCCCTGCATCAGGCAACCATCGACGACCAGCGAACCGGGCCCGACCCGCAGGATCTGTTGCCACGACCCGCACGTCCCGGGCACTGAATCCACAACGGATGTGTCGGGCGACTCGTCCCAGACCAGAGCCACGTCGAACGGCCAGCTGTGGCAGTTCGCCACCACCGGCGGGAGCCATTCGCACAGCGCCCGATCCTGGTGGGCGGGAAACCGGTAGCGGTCGTCCGTCAGCCGGGATAGAAAGTCGGCGGCGGGTGCGGAGGCGACTGCCAAGGGGGCGGGATGCGCGGCGGGCGCGGTCCAAGTGACGTGCCCACCGGAGGACGCGCCTGGGTCCAGACGCTGAAAGCCGGGATATGGATACATGACAAGCTTTCTGTTTTCTGCGTTCGGCTCGATGCATACGATGGAGCAAGCGCGCCATCCTCGCCCGCTGTGTCGGGCGCGGCAGGCGTCGAGTTCAGGTGGCGGAGGACGGCGTGCCGACGTTCGCCGGAATGACCAACCGCTCGGCCCGCGCTGCGGCGTTGCCGACGTCTCTGGCGTATTTCACGTACTCGTCAGACAGCAGCGACTTCAAGTAGGGCCCGGAGGTATGGAGATAGCTCACCACGCTGGAATTGGAGCGGTACGCGTAGAACAGGGCGGGGAGGCATTCCAGCAGCAGTTGCTTCAGGTCCCGCTGCGGCACCCGCGGATGAGACAGGTGCGGATAGTCCCCCAGCAAGCGCCTTCCCGCCGCAGTCGGCCGCATCGGCGTTGCCATGAAGTGCGCATGGATCACGCTGATGCCCTGGTCAGCAATCGCCTGCGGCGAACGTGACAGGGCACTGGCCGCCCGATGAAACCATCGCTGCATGTCGGCACGCTCCACGGCACGTTGAGGAAGGTTCGCGTCCAGCACTTGTCTCCCCGCCGGGGTCATCTCGCCGTTGATCAGGCACAGGCGCAGCAGGAATTCGGGGTCGCCGGGGATGCGTCGTTCCGCCAACGCCAGACGCATCCGCATCAATGCCGGATTGGCGGCAATGATGGCCGCCAGTTCTTGCCGAATGCCGCGATAGAACGCGTTGAGCATGCCGAAGGGGATGCCGGCCGCGGCCTCCAGGAAACTGTCCGGGTCTGACGGGCAATCCACCACCTCCTTGTTGCGCGTCTGACGCTGAAGCGATCCATCGGGAAGGCGGAACAGGCAAGGGTCGTTGGGCGAGCTCGTGCGCTGCCCGTAACTCACCTCATGGCCCTCGTGGGTCACGCGCAGGCCTATCCTGAAAAACGGGTGCTCCCAAGGCAGGCGGACCATCACCGTCGGGACCAGATGGTCGAGTGCCGCCGACCAGCCGCCCTGCTGGAGGGTGTGCACCGCCAGCGCCAGGGTGTCGACCGTGGGGCGCGGTTGTTGGATGGGACTGATCGAGGCAGCGGGGACGGTGTGGGCAGCGGCGTCCATGGCCTTGTTGGCGTCGGCGGCATCCGTGGCGTCGGTTGCGTCCATGGAGTCGGCGGCGTCCGTGGAGTCGGAGGCTTCCGTAGAGTCATCCGACTCCGCAGCATCGTTGACCTTCGCAGCATCCTGGGCCTGGATGGCGTCCATCGGGTCCATGGCGCCCATGGTCTCCTTGGCGTTGAAGGGGACTGCGGGCGCCACACCCAGGGCCTGCAAATCCTCGCGCATGGTGGCGGCCAGCGCTCTGCCCAGCATCTCCGCCTCCGCCGACACCCAATCCGGCAGCGCCAGGTCCACAGCGTCAGCGAAGAGACCTTCCGCCCGCTGAGGCTCCCGATAGCATTCCCAGGGCCTGGGCAGAGCGCCTTGGGGCGGCGGCTGCGCGGCAACGGCATCTTTCGGGGTCGATGACGGGGTTTCCATCTGCGGGCCTCCCCTGATCTGCAGCCGGTCCGCCAGCTCGCGCCGGAGCGCCATCCCCGTCACCAGGCCCTGGCCCTGGCCGGGGAAGCCGCCGGTGAATGCGGCACAGCGCTGACTCACGGCCATCGCCAGCGCGTCAAAAAGATCGCCGGGGGGAGCGGTGAAGCTCGGGGGGAGCGGTGTGCCTGTCGGCCCTGGCGTCTCCCATTGCGCCAACAAGCCCTGCAGAGGATAGCCCTCCTTCAGCAGCGCGCCGGGGCTCAAGCGAAGCATCTGTTGATCCGGGCTCCCCAGCCAGAGCGGGGTGACCGGCATGTTGGGTTCGGCGAAAGCATCCCAGCGCAGGTGCGCCCCGGCCGGCCAGCTGTGGCATCCCGGCAGCGCGAAGGCCAACCATTGGCACAGCGATGGATATTCATCGACCGGGAAGCGGTAGCGGGGGTCGAGCAGCCGGCCGAGCAACTCCGCGCTGCGGTCCGAAGGACGGGCCGGGGCCGGGCCCTCCGGCCCCGCCGGCCACGCCCAGGCCGCGGATGCATGAGGCCCCGCAGATGCCTCAGTGACCTGAAAACCGGGATACGGATACATGACAAGCTCTCTGCACGCTGCTGCGGGACTGCACAAGCACTGGCCCCTCTGTCATGCGATCGGTGCGTCGAGTTCGGCCTCCAGCCGCAGAGAACGCTCCGGGCGACGCTCGCCCCGAAGCTTGCAGAAAGCCTTCAGCGTCCTGTCCCCAAGCTGTCGTGTACGTACTAGCACGATAGGCGGGTGAGGGACCGACTCCGACCATGGGCGCATCGACCGGCCCACCGGTCCTGGAGGAGAACCAACACATGAACCGACATCTGGCGCGAGGCCTCTTCCTCGCTCTGGTGGCGCTGGGCTTCGGGCTCGCATCGCTGCGCTATTCCATCGGCCGGCTGGACCACGCCGGCCCGGGCCTGTTCCCGCTGGCCATCAGCGCCCTGCTCCTGGTGGTCGCCCTGGCGACGATGGCGCGCGCGGCCGTCGAACCGTCGGAGCGGCTGGAGGTGAAGGTCGGCAACATCGGGCTGATCCTGGGCAGTCTGTGTGCCTTCGCGCTGGTGTCCAAGCTGGTGAACATGTCGGCCGGCATCGTGGTGATGGTGTTCATCGCCACCGCCGCCGGACGCGACTACAGCTGGGTCCGCAACCTGAAGATTTCCGCCGGCCTGCTGGCCATCGCCTTCGGCTTCCAGAAGCTGCTGGGCCTGAACCTGCCGCTGCTTTGACATGGACGTCCTGAACAACCTCGCGTTTGGCTTCAGCCACGCCCTCACGCTGCAGAACCTGATGTTCTGCGCCATCGGCTGCATGGTCGGCACCCTCGTCGGGCTGCTGCCCGGGCTGGGGCCGCTGGCCACCATCAGCCTGCTGCTGCCGCTGACCTATTCCATCCCCACCACCGGCGCGCTGATCATGCTGGCCGGCATCTACTACGGCGCGCAGTATGGCGACAGCGTCAGCGCCATCACGATGAAGATCCCGCATGCCAGCAGCATCGTGGCCTGCATCGACGGCTATCAGATGAACCTCAAGGGGCAGACCGGGCTGGCGCTGTTCACCGCGGGCATCTCCAGCTTCATCGGCGGCACCGTCGCCATCGTGGTGCTGGCCTGGCTGGCGCCGAGTCTGGGCGAAGTGGCCTTCCTCTTCGGGCCGGCGGACTACTGCTCCCTGATGCTGCTGGGCTTTTTGTGCGTCAGTTTCGTCACCACCGGGCATCTGCTCAACGGACTGGCGATGTGCCTGATCGGCGTGCTCTTCGGCCAAATCGGGACCGACGTGAACAGCGGCATGGAACGCTTCACCTTCGACCAGCCCTTCCTGGCGGAAGGCGTGGGTCTGGTGAGCGTGGCGCTGGGCTGCTTCGGCATTGCCGAGATTGCCAAGAACCTGGACGCGCGCAATGAACGCACGCCCTTCAACGGCAAGATCCATCTGATGCCGACCTGGCCGGAGTTCAAGCGCATTCTGCCCAGCGCCCTGCGGGGCAGTGCGGTGGGATCGTTCCTGGGCATCCTGCCCGGCGGTGGCCCGGTGATTGCGCAGTTCGCTGCCTATGCACTGGACAAGAAGGTCAGCAAGTACCGGCATGAGATCGGCACCGGCGTCATCGAGGGCGTGGCCGGACAGGCCGCCGCCGACGAAGCCGCCTCTCGCACCAGCTTCATCCCCCTGATGAGCATCGGCATTCCGGAGAACCCGGTGATGGCACTGATGATGGGCGCCTTCATCATCAAGGGCATCCAGCCGGGACCCAACATGATCGCCGGCCACCCCGACCTGTTCTGGGGTCTCGTGGCCAGCATGTGGATCGGCAACGTCTTCCTGCTGGTGCTGAATGTGCCGCTAGTGCGCTACTGGTTGTCGGTCTTCAAGATTCCGTACAACGTGCTGTTCCCGTCGATTCTGTTCTTCTGCTGCATCGGGACCTTCAGCGTCAACAACAACCTGGACGACATCTTCGTCACCGCGCTGTTCGGGCTGTGTGGGTACGTGTTCATGCGGCTGGACATGGACCCTTCCCCACTGATGCTGGGTTTCATCCTCGGCCCGATGCTGGAAGAGAACTTCCGACGCGCGATGCTGATCAGCCGCGGCAAGTTCGACGTGTTTGTGCAGCGGCCCATCAGCGCGACGCTGCTGGGGCTGATGGCGGTGTTCATCACCTGGCAGCTGGTGAGTTTCGGGCTGCAGGCGCGGCGCAAGGCAGCCGCGCGCAGGCTGGCTGCCCTGCCCGCCGCCGGGTCCGCAGCCGGCGTCTGATTCAGAAAGAGCGGCCCCGTTCTCTCCGCTTCATGTGCCCAGCATGCCCTTCTCTTCGATGAACTTCACCACCTGATCCAGGCCCGCCTGGGTTTTCAGGTTGGTCATCACGAAGGGACGGGTGGGCCGCATGCGGCGGGTGTCCGCTTCCATCACCTCGAGATTGGCGCCCACATGCGGCGCCAGATCCGTCTTGTTGATCACGAAGAGATCACTCTTGGTGATGCCCGGGCCGCCCTTGCGCGGGATCTTCTCCCCGGCGGCCACGTCGATGACATAGATCGTCAGGTCGCTGAGCTCCGGACTGAAGGTGGCGGCCAGGTTGTCGCCGCCGGATTCGATGAACACCACGTCCGCATCCGGGAACTGGCCGAGCATCCGGTCGATGGCTTCGAGATTGATCGACGCATCTTCGCGGATGGCGGTGTGCGGACAGCCGCCGGTCTCCACGCCCATGATGCGCTCCGGCGGCAGGGCGCCGCTCACGGTCAGCAGGCGCTGGTCTTCCTTGGTGTAGATGTCGTTGGTGATGGCCACCAGGTCCC
>CBIHOT010000030.1:0-61682 GCA_966211495.1 uncultured Roseateles sp.
CCGCCGCCACCACCAGGATGACGATGTCGGTGGCCTTGGCACCGCGGGCACGCATGGCCGTGAAGGCCTCGTGACCCGGGGTGTCCAGGAAGGTGATCATGCCGCGCGGCGTATCGACGTGATAAGCGCCGATGTGCTGCGTGATGCCGCCAGCTTCGCCAGCCGCCACACGGGCGCGGCGGATGCTGTCCAGCAGCGAGGTCTTGCCGTGGTCCACGTGACCCATGACGGTGACGACCGGGGCGCGAGGCAGCAGTTCGTGCTGCGACTCGGCCGCTGCGCCTTCTTCTTCCAGGAAGGCGTCCGGATCGTCCAGCTTGGCCGCGAAGGCCTTGTGGCCCATTTCCTCGACCAGGATCATGGCGGTTTCCTGATCCAGCTGCTGGTTGATGGTGACCATCTGACCCAGCTTCATCAGGTGCTTGATGACCTCGGAAGCCTTCACCGACATCTTGTGTGCCAGATCGGCCACCGAGATGGTTTCGGGAACGTGCACTTCCTGGGACACCGGTTCCGTCGGCGCCACGAAGTTCGACGGTGCGCCACCGCGGTCGTTGCGATCGCCCCGACGGCCAGCGCCAGCGCCCTTGGGCGCGCGCCAGCCTGCCGGACGGGCTGCACCCGCACCGGCCGGTGCATCGCTGCGACCCTTGGCCGCACCGCCGCGCTTCTTGGCGTCATCGGCCCAGCTCGACGACAGCTTCTCGGACTTGACCGATTTCTTGTCGCCCGGCTTGGCACCGGCGCCTGCGGCGGCCGTGGTGCCCGGAGCACCCGGCGCGCCCGCCGGCTTCTTGTGAATGGTGCCCTTGATGCCGGCTGCATTGGCTGCAGCTTCGGGCTTGGGCTCTTCCTTCTTCGCCACCAGCACCTTCTTGGGTGCATTCATCATGGCGCGAATGGCGGCCGCTTCGGCCTCGGCAGCCTTGCGGCGGCGCTCCAGTTCGGCCTGACGGGCCTTCTCGTCCGCGCCGTTGTCGGCGGCCTTGACGACTCGCAGGACCGGCTTGGCCACCACTGCTTCAGCAGGGGCAGGCGCAGGCGCGGGAGCAGCCGCAACAGGTTTTTCGACGACCTTGTCGGCCGTTTTTTCCAAAGACTTCTCCACAGACTTTTCGTTGGTCTTGGCGACAGACTTGGCCTGAGCGGCCTTGGTCTTCGCTTCCTCGGCGCGACGCGCCTCTTCTTCAGCAGCGGCTTTGGCCGCCGCTTCGGCGGCAGCGCGCGCCTCGGCCTCGCGGGCCAGACGCTCTTCCTCGCGGCGCTTTTCTTCGGCTTCGCGGGCAGCCCGCTCGGCTTCTTCACGCTCGCGCATCTTGCGGGCCAGTTCCTCTTCCTGCTGACGCAGGGATTCGGCCTGGGCCTGGGCTTCTTCTTCGCGACGCTTGAGTTCAGCCTCTTCCGCCGCAGCGGCCGTGGCTTCATCCATGTTGTCGTCACGCTTGACGAAGACGCGCTTCTTGCGCACTTCCACCTGGATGGTGCGGGCCTTGCCGGAGGCATCGGCCTGCTTGATCTCGCTGGTGGACTTGCGGGTCAGGGTGATCTTCTTGCGCTCGGCGCCGCCGGTGCCATGCGCGGTGCGCAGGTGCTCCAGCAGACGTTCCTTGTCGCTTTCGTTGAGGGTGTCCTCGGCGGACGCCTTCTTGACGCCCGCAGCTTGAAGCTGCTCCAGCAGTGTGGTCGCAGGCCTGTTCAGCTCTGCGGCCAACTGGGCGACGGTGGTCACGGCCATTGTTGAATCCTTAAATCTTGTGTGGGCGGAGCGGTCTGGTGTGGCGCAGGGTGTTATGCGTTGAACCAGTGCTCGCGCGCCTTCATGATCAAAGCGCGTGCCGCTGCCTCGTCGAGAGAGGAAATTTCGACCAGCTCGTCCACGGCCAGGTCGGCCAGGTCGTCGCGGGTGTGGATGTCGCCGGCGGCCAGCTTGGCCAGCAGCTCCGGCGTGATGCCGTCGAGGTCACGGAGGTCCTGAGAGACTTCCTCGACCTTCTCTTCACGGGCGATTTCCATCGTGAGCAGCGCATCCTTGGCGCGGGTACGCAGCTCGTTGACGGTGTCCTCGTCGAAGGCTTCGATCTCCAGCATTTCCTGCATGGGGACATAGGCCACTTCTTCGAGGCTGGCAAAGCCCTCGGCAATCAGGATGTCGGCGACTTCTTCGTCCACATCCAGTTTCTCCACGAACAGGCGACGGACCGATTCGGATTCCTCAGCCTGTTTGGCGGCCGATTCCTCGGCCGTCATGATGTTGATCTTCCAGCCGGTCAGCTCGGAAGCCAGACGCACGTTCTGGCCGCCACGACCGATGGCGATGGCGAGGTTTTCCTCGTCCACCACCACGTCCATCGCGTGACGCTCTTCGTCCACCACGATCGACTGCACGTTGGCCGGGGCCAGCGCGCCGATGACGAACTGCGCCGGATCTTCCGACCACAGCACGATGTCCACACGCTCGCCCGCCAGCTCGTTGGTCACGCCGTTGACGCGCGAGCCGCGCACGCCGACGCAGGTGCCGATCGGATCGACACGCTTGTCGTGCGAGACCACGGCGATCTTGGCGCGGCTGCCGGCATCGCGGGCGCAGCTCTTGATCTCCAGCAGGCCTTGTTCGATCTCAGGCACTTCCTGGGCGAACAGTTCCTTCATGAACTCGGGCGCGGAGCGCGAGAGCATGATCTGCGGGCCACGCTGGGTGGGATCCACGCCCAGGATGACGGCGCGGACGCGGTCACCGGTGCGCAGGTTTTCCTTGGGGATCATCTCGCCGCGCTTGAGGCGGCCTTCGACCCGGCCGGACTCGGCAATGATGTCGCCCTTGTCCAGACGCTTGACCGTGCCGACGAAGATCTTCTCGCCGCGCGACATGAAGTCGTTCAGCAGCTGCTCGCGTTCAGCGTCGCGGATCTTCTGCAGGATGACCTGCTTGGCGGCCTGGGCACCGATACGGCCAATGGGCACCGACTCCACGCCTTCTTCGATGTGGTCGTCCACCTCGATGTCAGCGATCTGTTCCTGGGCTTCGAACAGCAGGATTTCGGCGTCGGCATTCTGCAGACCGGCTTCGTTGGGCACGACGTGCCAACGGCGGAAGGTCTCGTATTCGCCGGTGTCGCGGTCAATGGCTACGCGGATGTCGACCTCGCCGCCATACAACTTCTTGGTGGCCGAAGCCAGTGCCGCTTCCACAGCACCAAACACCACATCGCGCTCCACGCTCTTCTCGCGCGAGATGGCATCCACCAGCATCAACAGTTCGCGGTTCATTGATCGAGACCTCCGTCAACCTTGTCATCCGTTTGCCGGGTCTTGGCATTGCTCTTCTTCTTCGTCGCCTTCGCAGCCTTCGAAGCCTGGGGCGCCAAACCCGTCTTTTCCAACTTTGCCGCCGAAGGGCTCTGGCCCGACGGGGTCTTGCCGCCCGGCGCAGGTGCCGGACGACCCTTGAAACTGATCTCAGGGACCAGCTTGGCCGAGCGCACCTCGTCCAGGCTGAAGTCCAGCGCCTGCTCCTGCTTGCCGTCGCTGAAGATCACCCGCCAATCGGTGGCCGGTGCAGCGAAATCAGGAGCGGCGTCATCCACGGTGGTCAGGACACCGCGGTACTTCTTGCGGCCCTGGAAGGCTTCACGCAGGGTGACTTCCACTTCCATGCCGGTAAAGCGTGCGTAATCGGTGGGGGTGTTCAGCGGACGGTCCAGACCCGGGGTGGACACTTCCAGCCGCTGGTAGTCGCACTCTTCCACTTCCAGCACATAGCGCAACTGACGCGTCACGCGTTCGCAGTCTTCCACGTTGACGGGGACTTCCGGCTCCTGCCAGGTCACAACACCGTCTTCGCCCGCCTGCTGCACAAGGGGTTTGTCAATGTAGACGCGTAGCAAGCCTCCGGCGCTGCGTTCGCAGCCCACCACCTCGTAACCCAGCCCGGTCACGGTTTTTTCAACAACGGCTTGCCAGCTCAAACTCATCGACGACTTATCTTCCTTGCGTGTAAAAAATCACTCATGTGAAAGCACAAGCAAAAAAAATGGGCTGGATGAATCCGCCCACTCCATACGCTTTCGCGTCGTCTCGTGCAATATCGCGCTCACTACGCGTCCCCCTTGCGATGGGCGCCGGCATGTAAGCCCTGCACCCACCTCACAGCACGTCTTGGAGTGCATCTCTGAAGATGTCTCTGGCGTTGTCTGTGATCGGTGAAGCCGCAAGTGTACTATGCAAACACCTCACCGGCAAGGCGCGGCGTGATTGGCATGCTTGCGTGAGAGAATCCCGGCCTTTCCAGAATCCATGAATACCAGGAGCAGACATGGGATTTCTCGCTGGCAAGCGACTGTTGATCACGGGCGTGCTGTCCAACCGTTCCATCGCCTACGGCATTGCCAAGGCCTGCCATCGCGAAGGCGCTGAGCTGGCCTTCAGCTACGTCGGGGAGCGTTTCAAGGACCGCATCACCGAGTTTGCCGCTGAATTCGGCTCCTCGCTGGTGTTCGATTGCGACGTCGGTGACGACGCACAGATCGAGCGCATGTTCGCCCAGCTCGGCGAGCACTGGTCCGAATTCGACGGTTTTGTGCACTCCATCGGCTTTGCCCCGCGTGAAGCGATTGCGGGCGACTTCCTGGACGGCCTCTCGCGCGAGAACTTCCGGATTGCGCACGACATTTCGGCCTACAGCTTCCCGGCGATGGCCAAGGCGGCCCAGGCGCGCCTGCGGCCCGGGTCGGCCCTGCTGACCCTGTCGTATCTGGGCGCCGAGCGTTATGTGCCCAACTACAACACCATGGGCCTGGCCAAGGCCTCGCTGGAAGCCAGCGTACGGTATCTGGCCTACAACCTGGGCGCCAAGAATGTACGGGTCAATGGCATTTCGGCAGGCCCGATCAAAACTCTCGCCGCTTCCGGCATCAAGGATTTCGGCAAGCTGCTGAACCAGTTTGCGGCGACGACGGCCATCCGCCGCAATGTCACCATCGAGGACGTGGGCAATACCGCTGCATTCCTGCTGTCCGACCTGTCGGCCGGCATCAGCTCGGAAATCATCTACGTCGACGGCGGCTTCAGCCACAGCGCACTGGCCGGCACCGAATAAGCCTACCAAGCCTTTGCGCCAACAAAAATGGCCTCCAGTCGGAGGCCATTTTTTTGGTCAGGCGGGCAGCGCTTCCAGCGTCTTTTCAGCGCCGCCCTACCCCACCCGTCGCTTCAGTCGCGCTTCAGCGGTCGACCACGCAATCCACGTAGTAGCGGGTGCGGCCGTCTTCGTCCTTCTCGGCGACCAGCCCGTGCACATCGGTGGCGAAGCCCGGGAAGCGCGCATTGAAGTCGCGGGTGAACTTCAAATAGTCCACGATCCGGCGGTTGAAGCGCTCGCCAGGAATCAGCAGCGGGATGCCCGGCGGGTACGGCGTCAGCAGCGCCGTGGTGACCCGGCCTTCCAGATGGTCGATCTCCACCCGCTCCGTCTTGCGATGGGCGATATGCGCATACGCATCACTGGGCTTCATCGCCGGCTCCAGGTCCGACAAATACACCTCCGTCGTCAGACGGGCGATGTCGCCCGAGGCATAGGCCTCATGGATGCTCTGGCACAGGTCCCGCAGGCCCATGCGCTCATAGCGTGGGAAGGCCGCCACGAATTCCGGCAGGATGCGCCAGATCGGGGCATTGCGGTCGTAATCGTCCTTGAACTGCTGCAGCGCGGTCAGCAGCGTGTTCCAGCGGCCCTTGGTGATGCCGATGGTGAACATGATGAAGAACGAGTACAGACCCGTCTTCTCCACCACCACGCCATGCTCCGCCAGGAACTTGGTGACGATGCTGGCCGGGATGCCGGTCTTGGCGAACTTGCCGCTCATGTCCAGCCCGGGCGTGATGATGGTGGACTTGATCGGGTCCAGCATGTTGAAGCCGTCTGCGATCGGGCCGAAACCGTGCCACTTCTCGTTGGTCTTCAACTGCCAGTCGGACGGCTTGCCGACGCCTTCGGCCGCCAGCTTCTCCGGTCCCCAGACCTTGAACCACCAGTCCTTGCCGTAGTCCTTCTCCACCTTGCGCATGGCGCGGCGGAAGTCCAGCGCTTCGGAGATGGACTCTTCCACCAGCGCGGTGCCGCCCGGAGGCTCCATCATCGCGGCGGCCACGTCGCAGCTCGCAATGATCGAGTATTGCGGGCTGGTGGACGTGTGCATCAGATAGGCTTCGTTGAACAGATGCCGGTCCAGCTTCACGTTCTGCGAATCCTGCACCAGCACTTGCGACGCCTGCGAAATGCCGGCCAGCAGCTTGTGGGTCGACTGGGTGGCGTAGACCATCGCGGTCTTCGGACGCGCACGGTGCTTGCCCATGGCGTGGTACGAGCCATAGAAGCTGTGGAAGGCCGCATGCGGCAGCCACGCTTCGTCGAAGTGCAGCGTGTCGATCCAGCCGTCCAGCTTGCCCTTGATCGTCTCGGTGTTGTAGAGCACACCGTCATAGGTGCTCTGCGTCAGCGTCATGATGCGCGGCTTGACCGTCTTGGCATCCACACCGGCCAGCAGCGGATTGCGGGCGATCTTCTTGCGGATGGTCTCCGGCTCGAATTCCTGCTCGGGAATCGGGCCGATGATGCCGTAGTGGTTGCGCGTGGGCGTCATGAAGACCGGCACCGCGCCGGTCATGATGATGCTGTGCAGGATGCTCTTGTGGCAGTTGCGGTCCACCACCACCACATCGCCGGGGGCGACGGTGTGGTGCCACACCATCTTGTTGGAGGTGGAGGTGCCGTTGGTGACAAAGAAGCAGTGGTCCGCATTGAAGATGCGGGCGGCGTTCTTTTCGCTCTCGGCCACGGGGCCGGTGTGATCCAGCAGCTGGCCCAGCTCTTCGACCGCATTGCAGACGTCGGCACGCAGCATGTTCTCACCAAAGAACTGGTGGAACATCTGGCCCACCGGGCTCTTCAGGAAGGCGACGCCGCCGGAGTGACCCGGGCAGTGCCACGAATACGAGCCGTCCTGGGCGTAATCCATCAGCGCCTTGAAGAACGGCGGCGCCAGGCCATCGAGATAGCTCTTGGCCTCCCGGATGATGTGGCGGGCCACAAATTCCGGGGTGTCTTCGAACATATGGATGAAGCCATGCAACTCACGCAGCACATCATTGGGCAGATGCTGGGAGGTGCGGGTCTCACCGTAAACGTAAATCGGGATGTCCGCATTCTTGAAGCGGATCTCCTGGATGAACTTGCGCAGGTTCAGCACCGCCGGATCCAGCTCCGGACCGGAGCTGAATTCCTCGTCGTCGATCGACAGGATGAAGGCGCTGGCGCGGCTCTGCTGCTGGGCGAACTGACTCAGATCGCCGTAGCTGGTGACGCCCAGCACTTCGAAGCCTTCCTTCTGGATGGCGTCGGCCAGGGCGCGAATGCCCAGACCCGAGGTGTTCTCGGAGCGGTAGTCCTCGTCGATGATGACGATGGGAAAGCGGAAACGCGGCGTCATGGGGCCTCCGGCGAAGCGGGGTCAAACAGGAAAGGCGCGAAGTGTAGGGCCAACCCTCGGTCGTGCAAGTGTCGCAGGCCCATTAACCCGAAATCATGACGCGAACGTCGCGCAAACAGGACGGTTGCGGTTTTGCGCCCCACCCTGCGCTCCGGCGGTCGCCCCTCGGAGGCCGTCGGATCACCCCAAGGGAGGATATGCGCGGGGCCCGTCTGGCCGACCCCGGGGCGTACACTTTCCAACAGGTCGGAGCGGCTTGCCGCCCTCGCCCGATTTCAACAAAACAGGGATGCTTGTTCATCCGGAGGCTGACATGGACTGGAGCCTGTCCACCTGGTGGTGGGTGGTGTGTGGGGGATTGGTCGCGGCCGAACTGGCCAGCGGCACGACGTTCTATCTGCTGATGCTGGCGCTGGGCGCTGCAGCGGCGGCGCTGGCGGCCCATCTGGGGCTGGGATTCAGCGTGCAGATGGTGGTGGCCGCAGTGGTGGGCGGCTCGGCGGTCACCTGGTGGCATCAACGCCAGTCCCGCCGACCGAAGGTGCCGGCGCAGGCGAATCCGAATGTGAACCTGGACATCGGGCAGAGCCTGGATGTGCATCACTGGCGCTCGGACGGCACGGCGGAAGTGAAGTACCGCGGCGCCGCCTGGCAGGCACGCTTCATCGGCAGCGGCAGCCCGCACGTGGGGCGTCATGTCATCCGGGCGGTGGAAGGTTCCTGCCTGCTGCTGGAGCCGGCCTGAAGCGGGCTGGCCTTCGCTCGATCACCTCTCCCTTCTCGCGCGGGCGCACCTCGCCCGCCTGATCTTCTTCGACCTCGCTGAGGAGTTTCTTTTTCATGGAAATCGTTGCACTGGTTCTGCTGATCGTGGTGGTGGTCTTCATCGTCCGATCCGTCAAGGTGGTTCCCCAGCAAAACGCCTGGGTGGTGGAGCGCCTGGGGCGCTATCACGCCACGCTCACGCCCGGCCTCAACATCCTGGTGCCCTTCGTCGACCGGCTGGCCTACAAGCATTCGCTCAAGGAAATCCCGCTGGATGTGCCCAGCCAGATCTGTATCACCAAGGACAACACCCAACTGACGGTGGACGGCATCCTGTACTTCCAGGTGACGGACGCCATGCGCGCCAGCTACGGCTCCAGCAACTACATCGTGGCCATCACCCAGCTGGCGCAGACCACGCTGCGCTCGGTCATCGGCCGGATGGAGCTGGACCGGACGTTTGAAGAGCGTGATGTCATCAACAGCGCCGTGGTCCAGGCCTTGGACGAAGCCGCGCTGAACTGGGGCGTGAAGGTGCTGCGCTATGAGATCAAGGACCTGACGCCGCCAGCGGAAATCCTGCGTTCGATGCAGGCCCAGATCACCGCCGAACGGGAGAAGCGTGCGCTGATCGCCGCGTCGGAAGGTCGTCGCCAGGAGCAGATCAACATCGCGACCGGTGAACGGGAAGCCGCCATTGCCCGCTCCGAGGGTGAGAAGCAGGCGGAGATCAACAAGGCCCTGGGTGAAGCGGCCGCGATCACCGCGGTGGCCGACGCCAGCGCGGACGCCATCCGCAAGATTGCCGCCGCCATCCAGCAGCCGGGCGGCGAGGATGCCGTGCAGCTGAAGGTGGCCGAGAAGGCGGTGGAGGCCTTCGCACAGCTTGCGCAGAAGAACAACACGATGATCGTGCCGGGCAACATGAGCGAGGTGTCGGGCCTGATCGGGACGGCGATGGCGCTGTTCAAGAACGGAAAAACGAATTTGTGATCACAACTTTGTTTTCACTCTCAAAAACTGCGCTATGATGGCGGGCTTCGGAGAGATGGATGAGTGGTTTAAGTCGCACGCCTGGAAAGCGTGTGTGGGTTAATAGCCCACCGCGGGTTCGAATCCCGCTCTCTCCGCCACAACACTGACAAAGCCCCAGAGTCCCAGCCGCCACAGCGGCTGATGATTCAGGGGCTTTTCTACATTCGGCTCAGATCCACGAGAAACCCATCCGTTTGGACAGGGCGTAGCGGGCCTCGTCTTCGCAGGCGGACCAGGGCCGCGGTGGATGCAGCGGCAAGAGCCCCAGCGCTTGCAGGCGATGCAGTGCTCCAGCTCGCTGAAGTTGCATCTCCTCGATGGCGGACTCAAATTCGGCGCCCGATTTCACGCCGAAGCGGATCTGATGGAACGTGAAGTCATGGCGGATCGCTTCCGCTGCTTCCGGCCCCACCTCGTGCAATCGGAGCCAAGCCTCCAACGAAGCTTCAGGCGATGGTGTGTCAGTGCAGTTCATCACCCCATGCTAGCGCCGGCCCGTCCACTTCATTTCACCGGTTCCAGCGTCACCAGCACCACATCGTGGGTGCGCATCGGCACCGACTCCGCATGCCGGCCGTCGCGCCCCACCCTCACCCGTTTGGCACGCTCCGGCGCGTCCCCGGTCATCGCCTGCAGCTTCGCCAAGGCTGCGGTGGAGAGTTCAACCGGTTTGCCCATCTTCAGCCAGGCGGTGTAGGCATCATTCGCCTCATAGCCGACCCGGAACTGACGCAGCTGATAAAGGCCGGGACGCAGCCCCTGCCAGCGCAGTGTTGCGGGTGCCAGGGATTGCGCCGGCCGCACCTCGCCAAAGTAGGGCCGGTTGCTGATGGTTTGATCGGGCAGCCGCCAATCCCACAGCAGCGTCGCCACTGCACCACCCTCTTGCGCCGCCAGGGCGCTCGCGTCCGTCAGCGGAATCTCCTGCCCACGCACGCGATTCAAATACTTGTAGGCGAAGAAAGCCGGCTTTCTCACGCCCTCGCGGGTGAGCAATCCAAACCCGCCATGAAACGGCGCTGGCGGCGGCCCGGCCTCTTCAAACAGATCGCTGTAGGTCCAGTAACTCATGGCCTGCGCCAGGCCCTGCACCTGCTTCAGCTTCTCCAGGATGTAGGGCGCACTCAGATACGCATCGTGAATCGGATCGCGCGGGTTGTAGCTGGTGCTCCATTCGGTGATGTAGAGCGGCAACCCCGGGAAGGCTGACGCCTCGATCTGCGCCCGCACCCGCTTCACATCGCCAACGATGGCATCCGGCGAGCGCGACAGCTTGTTGTCGTCCCGACCGAATTCATCCAGGAATCCGCCCTCCACACCGTAGGTATGCGTGGTGACGAAATCCACCGGCACGCCGCTGTCCTTGCAAAAGGCAAGAAACTCATCGACCCAGGCGGCGCCCGCCGTGGACGGGCCACCCACCCGCAATTGCGGATCCACCGCCTTGATGGCGCGCGCCGTACGCGCATAAAGATCGAAATAGGCCTGCTGATCGGCCCGCTCCCAGAAGCCGTCCAGGTTCGGCTCATTCCAGACCTCAAACGGCCACTGCCGGACCTGATCGGCGCCATACCTTGCGATCAAATGCCGCGCGAAAGCATCCACCAAGGCGACCCACGGCTCCGCTTGCGGATGCGAGGTGTTGCCCTTCCAGTAGAAGATCGTCTGCGGCGAGCTTGCCATCGCCTCCGGCGTGAAGCCCAGTTCCACGAAGGGCTTGATGCCTTTGGCGAGCAGGTCGTCATACAGCGCGTCGATGCCGCTGAAATCGAATCGATATGGACCGCTGGCGTCGCGGCTCACCGTCTTCAGCGCGTCATGAAAGATCGCGTGAAAACGCAGCGTGCGAAACCCCAATTCATCGACCGCCGACTTGAGCTGGGCCTGGCTGTCCGCGCGACGCAGCGTGCCTGGGAAGTCCGCACCGACGGCGTAGTCGAAGCTGCGATCGATCGGCCCAGTTGCCCGACGAAGATCAATCTCGATGACCCGCGCGGGGGGCTCGGCCCACGCATTCATGCCCCATCCGATCGATGAGGCCACCACCGTCAGCATCGAACCCGCATACACCCCACGCAGCGATCTCAGAGCAGCCATTTGACGTCCTTCACCAAGTGGCCGGGATATTAGTTTGACGATTGCACTAATTGATCATCGATTTCCCTCGCCTGCCGCACGGGTTGCCATTTCACCCACTCCTGCGGCATAAACCACTGATCCCGTATACCGTCCGTTCGAGTGCAGGCACGTCTGCTGCCCCTCGGCTCGATTCCCGTGAACCGTTGAAGGAGAAACGCATGAAAACTCGCCACTGGCTGGCCACTTCCTTGCTCGCCCTGTGCCCGCTGATGGGCGCATATGCCGCGGAAGCCACCGTCACCCTGAAAATCGCCACGCCGCAGGGCGACGGCGAATCGGTGGGCACCGTGCGCATTGTCGAGACCCGTTATGGTCTGGTCTTCCATCCTCAGTTGACCAACCTGCCAGCCGGTCTGCATGGTTTTCACGTGCATGCCAATGCCTCGTGCGCACCCGGCATGAAAGACGGCAATCCCGTCGCGGCGGATGGCGCCGGTGGCCACATGGATCCTGACAAAAGCGGCCGCCACGGCGAACCCTGGGGCGACGGCCACCTGGGTGACCTGCCCGCGCTCTATGTCGATCCGCAAGGCAATGCCACCAACCCCGTGCTCGCCCCACGCCTGATGCGCCTGCTGGACGTTCGCAAACATGCGCTGATGGTGCATGCCGGCGGCGACAACCATGCGGATCACCCGGCGCCGCTGGGCGGTGGCGGGGCTCGCATCGCCTGCGGCGTCATCGAATGACCGGGCGCACATACGCTGCGTGAACACCCTTCAGGGGACTTGAATCCCCGCACGCCCTGACGTGCCCCGTACAGCCCCGCAAGGGGCTTTTTCTTTGTTCCGGTGGGCATGCTGCTTGCCATTGAAACGCGCAGTTTCAAACTTGAACAAAGGACACATCATGAGCCACCCTGCCGCCTCCGTTTCTTTGCCGGTCCATGACCAGGCGAAGGCGCTGCAGCGCCATGTGCTGCAGTGTGCGAAGGCTCGAAGCCGTTGGTTTGGCGTCTCGGTCTGGGCCGAGCGTCTCCACGGCATGATCCTGCCGCGCCTGGCCACCACGGCCGCCCTGGGGGCTGCCACGCTGGCAGTGGTGGCGCATTGGCTATGAAGGCTGAGGTGTCGGCGTCGGATCGGGCGCCGTCGCCCACAACCCCGGAGATCAAGGAAGAACTGGCCCTGCTGGACCCCGCCCTCGGCGCACTGGAACCTCCGGTGCGGTCGGTGCTGTTCGGCGCGGCCCGCTTCGAACAGCACGGCCGCAGCCTGGCCCAGGCGCAGGCGGTCCAAGGCACCGCAGGCGCCAGCCAGTTCTTCCCACGCCTGGACGACAACCTGGCGGTTTTGCAGCAGGCGCGCGCGCTGATCGAAAAGCGCTCGCGGGACTATCGTCATCTCGGCGCCGCCGGCAAATGGCTGCTGGACAACGCCACGCTGATCGACGAGCAGACCGACCAGGTCCGCCGCGGCCTGCCGCGCAGTTTCTTCCGCCTGCTGCCGCGCCTGCGCGATGAACCGCTGGCCGGCCTGCCCCGCATCTACGGCATTGCCTGGGCCTGGGTGGCCCATACCGACGGCGGCTTCGATATCGAGCTGCTGACCCGCTACCTCAAGGCCTATCAGGAAGAGCGCGCGCTCTCCCTGGCCGAGCTCTGGGCGCTGCCCACCACCTTGCGGGTGGTGCTGGTCGAAAACCTGCGTCGCCTCGCGGAACGCTTTGCGACGCTGCAGGCCGCCCGCGACGTTGTCCATCACTGGTACGACGGCAATCCCGCCAAGACCGGCCTGGCGGCTGTCACCGACCTCGAACCCCGCATGCGCGAACGCGGCGTGCTGGAGGCGTTCTGGCTGCAGCTGGACCATCGCCTGGAAGAGCTGCCCACCGGACTCGGTGGCGAGCTGCGCGCCTGGCTGAGCACCCGTCTGCCAACGCCGGCCCAGGCGCTGGCCCGCCAGCAGGACGAGTCCATCCGCGACCTGCAAAGCATCCGCAACGCGATCACCGCGCTGCGCCGCATCGACCAGACCGACTGGCGCCGACTGGTGCAAGCCGTGAGTCCGGTGATGCAGACGCTGGCCGAATCGTCGGTGTATGCCGCCGAAGCCGGCGAGACGCAGGACCTGACCCTGCACGAAATTGAACAGCTCGCCCGCAAGTCCGGGCGCAGCGAACTGGAGGTGGCGAAGGAGCTGTTGACGCTCACCCGCACCGCCAGCACGGCCATCGATACCGACCGACGCAGCGCCCCCATCTACTGGTGGCGTGGCGCGGGTCGTCCCCAGCTGCTCTCGGTGCTGGGCATCCGCTCACGCGCCGGCTGGCCGGTCGAGCCGGCGCAGCGCGAGCGCTGGTCGGCCGCCGCCTATCTGCTGGGCCTGATGGTGCTGAGCGCCGGCACGCTGTTCTGGCTCATCGGCCACATGCGTCCTGATCTGGCCCTGGGCTGGCAGGTGCTGGTGGCCCTGCTGGCCGCCGGACCGATCAGCGAGGCCGTGGTGGCTCTCACCAACCGCTGGCTCAGCGAGCTGTCCAAGCCAGTGCGTCTGCCTCGTCTGGATTTTCCGGAAGGCATTCCCGCCGCGGAAGGCACGCTGGTCGTCATGCCGGTGATGTTCCCCGGCCCGGGCACCATCGCGCCGCTGTGCGCGCAGCTGGAGCAGCACTTCCTCGCCAACCGCGAGCCCTTTGCGCGATTTGCGCTGCTGAGCGACTTCTCTGACGCCACCGAAGAACATCGCGACACGGACGACGGCATCGTCAGCGCCGCCGTGGCCGCGGTGGCCGCCCTGAACGAACGCCACGGCCCGCTGCCGGACGGTCGCCTGCGCTTCCTGCTGCTCCATCGTCCGCGCACCTGGTGCAAGACCGAGCGCAAGTGGATCGGCTGGGAACGCAAGCGCGGCAAGCTGGAACAGCTGCTGCAGTGGCTCAGCACGCCGGACGCCGCCTCCCCCTTCCTGGACCTTGGTCCGATGTCGGTGCCGGGGGCCGGGGTGCGCCACCTCATCACCCTGGACAGCGACACCGACATGCCGCCGGGCCGTCTGCGCTCGCTGGTCGGCACCGCGGCCCATCCGATGAACCGCCCACGCCTGTCCACCGACGGGTTGCGCATCGTGGAGGGCTACGCCATCCTGCAGCCGCGGGTGCTGGCACCGATGCCGGAAGACCATCAGGGCACGCCCTACCACCGCCTCTTCGGCGGCCAGTTCGGCATCGATCCCTACAGCGCGGTCAGCTCCGAAATCTTCCAGGATCTGTTTGGCGAAGGCAGCTTCACCGGCAAGGGCCTGATCGACGTGCAGGCCGCGCATGCGGTGCTGACCGGCCGACTGCCCGAGGGCCAGGTGTTGAGCCATGACCTGCTGGAAGGCAGCATCGCCCGCTGCGCTGGCGTCTCCGACATCACCGTGGTCGAAGACTCGCCGATGCATGCCGATGCGGCCCATGCCCGCCTGCACCGCTGGACACGCGGCGACTGGCAGCTGCTGCCCTTCCTCTTCAACACGAAGCGCTATCGCCTGGGTGCGATCAATCGCTGGAAGCTGCTGGACAACCTGCGCCGCTCGCTGGTGGCCCCGCTGTCGCTGGCGCTGATCGTGATGGTGCTGGCCACCGACGCCCTGCCGCTGGGCCTGACGCTGGCCCTGGTGGCCGCCGCCTTCAGCATCGGGCCGCTGGTCGGCGCGCTGGCGGGGCTGGTGCCCAGCCGAGAGGGGCTGGCGCTGCGCCACTTCTATCGCGAAACCGGGGCGGACCTGGGCCGAGCCGTCGCGCTTGCGGCCTGGCACATGGCACTGCTGCTGCATCTGGGTCTGCTGTATCTGGACGCCATTGGCCGCGCCTTGTGGCGCCAGACGGTCACCCGTCGCCACCTGCTCGAATGGACCACCGCCGCGGCCGCACAGGCGGCAGCCAAGCACGAGCTGCCAGCGCTGGTCGCCCAGCATCTTCGCGTGCCGGTCTCCGCCGCGGTGATCGGTGCCCTGCTGATCTGCGCCCATCTGCTCGGCGCGCCGGTCAATGGCACGGCGGCTGTCGGGCTGCTTCTGCTCTGGGCCCTGTCCCCCGTCTGGATCTGGTGGGCCAGCCGTCCCCGTCCCGCCGTGCAGGACCCGGAACCGATGCTGGATCCGCAGGGGCGCGACTACCTGTGGCAACTCGCCCGCGACACCTGGCGCTTCTACGACCGCCACGTCGGTCCGAGCGACCACCACCTGCCGCCAGACAACGTGCAGCTCACGCCACATCTGCTCGTGGCGCATCGCACCTCGCCGACCAACATCGGCATCTACCTGCTGACGGTGGCCTGCGCCCGCGAGCTCGGCTTCATCGGTCTGGTCAGCATGACGGAGCGTCTGACCGCCACGCTGGACACGCTGGACCGGCTGGACCGCTGGCAGGGCCACTTCTACAACTGGTATGACACGCAGACGCTGGCCGTGTTGCCGCCGGGCTATGTCTCGGCGGTCGACAGCGGCAACTGCTCCGGTCACCTGTTGGCCGTCGCACGTGCTTGCGAACTACTGATCGACACACCGTCGGAGTCGATCGCGCGCAACACCCGTCAGGCCTTGAAGCAGACCTTGCACCGCCTGCGCATCCATCAGCCGCCCCTGGCCAGCGGCGGGTTGCTGCCCGCCAGTACCGCGCTGGTCGAAGCCCTGTCCGCACTGGACGTGCTGGATGCCGGCGTGGAAGAGCAGCAGGCCTTGCTGGCCGCGCGGGTCCAGGCTGCGCGCGCCGAAGTGGGGGAAGCTTCGCCGGCCGGGCTGGATGCCGATGGCAAGCCGCTGGCCGTGCCCGATGACCTGCCGCCCGATCCCCATCAGGCGCCCACACCCACCGGCCTCGACACCCCGCTGCACTGGCTGGTGCGGGACCTGATTGCTCAGCTTGAGTCGTACTGGCGTGATCAAGGCGCGGCACTCGCGACGGCTCGTGCGCAGTTGCGCCTGCTGGCCGACCGCGCCCGTCGCATGGGTCTGGAGGCGGACTACCGCCCGCTGTTCGACCCCGAGCGCCGCCTGCTGCGCATCGGCTGGCGGGCGGACGCCCAGCAACTGGACGACAACCACTACGACCTGCTGGCCAGCGAAGCCCGCCTGACCAGCCTCGTGGGCATCGCCAAGGGCGATCTGCCGCCCGAGCACTGGCGGTCCCTGGGCCGTCCCTTCTTCGCCCGCAACACGCCGGATGCTTCTCTGGGCTTGAAGTCCTGGTCCGGCTCGATGTTCGAATACCTCATGCCCTCGCTGGTGCTGCGCGAACCCGCCGCCAGCGCGCTGGGCCGTGCCATCCGCACGGCGGTGGCCGAGCAGCAGGCCGAAGCACAGGGGCGCCGCACACCGTGGGGCATTTCCGAGTCGGCCATCGCCGGCCAGGATCACACCCTCGCCTACCAGTACGGACCGCAAGGCATCCAGACGCTGGCGCTGGCGCGCCTGTCCAATGAGGAGCGGGTGCTGGCGCCGTATGCGGCCATCATGGCAAGCGTGGTCGCGCCATCGACGGTGGTGCGCAACCTGCAGGCCTTTGAGCGGCTGGGCGCGCGCGGCAGTTTCGGCTTCATCGAATCGGTGGACTACACGCCGCAGCGACAGACCGCCGGCACGCCGTTCACCCTGGTCCAGACCTACATGGCGCATCACCAGGCGATGGGCTTTGTGGCCCTGACCAATGTCCTGGCCGATGAAGCACCGCGCCGCTGGCTGATGAGCGATCCGCACATCAAGGCGGTGGCGACGCTGCTGCATGAGCGTGCGCCGCGAGAAGTCACGCCGCTGGCCGTTCCCGCGCCAGAAGTGCTGCCGCGCCGCCGCGAGCTGCGCAAGGCCCGCATGGTGCGCGAGACCGAGCCGCTGGGCGAAACGCTGCCGCTGACCCACATGCTGACCAACGGCCGCTATGCCGTTGTGCTGCGCAGCCACGGCGGCGGCTACAGCAGCTGGGATGGCACCGGCGTCAGCCGCTGGCGGGACGACCTGCTCCGCGATCAGCACGGACAGTTCCTGTTCCTGCGCCGTCAGGGCGAAGTCGAATGGTTCAGCGCCAGCGCACGCCCCGCGCCGGACCCGCGCGCCAGCTACCACTGCCGCATGCAGGCGGAACGGGTGCTGTTCGAGGCCCGCTGGGCGGATCTGCGCAGTTGCACCACCGTCTGGGTCAGCCCGGAGGACGACTGCGAACTGCGCCAGGTCGAGCTGTGCAATACCGGCACCGCGCCGATCGAGCTGGAGCTGGCCTCCTGCTTCGAAGCGACGCTGGCCCCGCAGCGCGGCGACGAGGCGCATCCGGCCTTCTCCAACCTGTTCATCCAGGCGCGCTGGGTCGCCGGGGAGCATGCACTGCATCTGCGCCGTCGGCCGCGACTCTTCGACGAAGCCGCCCTGCGGGCAGTCTTCTTCATGGTGCCGGACGAAACGCCCGCCCGCACCGCGGGTCACCCGCTGCGGGCCAAGGCGCCCACCGGTCCCCAGGCGCGCATCCATGAGGTGACCCCCATCGCCGACCGTGCCCGCTGGCTGGGCCGCTACGGCAGCACCACGCGCCCCGCTGGCGATGCGGGCGTGACGGTGGTGGACAACGAAGCTGACGTGACCTCGGCCGGAGAACCCGGACGCTTGCTGGACACCGGCCTCGATCCGGTCGCCGGCATCAAGCTGAAGATCGAACTGCCGCCGGGCACCACCCTGCGCATGACCTTCTGCACCGCCGCGTCGCGAGACCTGGACCAGCTACATGCGCTGGTGGACAAGTACCGCCAGGCGGCGCATCTGGAACGCAGCGCGGCGATGTCCCACACCATGGGCGGCATCCGCCTGCGGGAACTGCAGTTCGACACCGCCACCTGGGGCGCACTGCTGCAGCTCAACACCCTCATTACCGGACAGGCGGCGCGCGAGCCGCTGCATGCCCGGGAGGCGATCGGTCGCTGCGACCGGCGGCTGCTGTGGCGCTTCGGCATTTCCGGCGACCGTCCGATCATCGCGGTGCAGATCGTCGGTGAAGAAGGGCTGGACCTGGTGCGGGCGCTGAAGAAGGCGCTGCGCATGTGGACCTCGCATGCGGTCGGCGTCGACCTGGTGGTGTTGAACGAGGAACCCTCGTCCTACCTCGCACCGGTGCAGCAGGCCCTGGCCGCGCTACAGGCCCGGCTGGAAAGCCAGCATCAGGGTCGTCCGGCGAATCTCCGGGCCGCCTTGCATGTGCTGCGGGAGAACGACCTCAGCACCGATGAGCGCTTCACGTTGAACGCCCTCACCCGCATCCGCCTGCAGGCCGACGGACGCAATCTGGCGCAGCAGGTGGAGCGCTGGCTGGAGGATCTGCGTCCGGCCGACGATGCGGCCCGCCTGGTGGTCCCGCAGACCTTGCCCCTGCTGCCCGACCCGGCCGCCCCGCAGCGGACACCGGACGGCCAGTTCGACCCGGACCACGGCGGTTTCCGCTTCGACGTGTCGGCCTCGCGGCATCCGTCGCGGCCCTGGGTGAACGTACTGGCGAATCCGGACTTCGGCTGCCAGGTGACGGACGTGGCTGCCGGCTACACCTGGGCCGGCAACAGCCGCATGCACCAGGTCACGCCCTGGTCCAACGATCCGCTGCTGGACCCACCCGGCGAATGGCTGCTGCTGCACGACCTGGACCATCAACGGGTCTGGTGCCTGGGCCGCCATGTGCTGGATCAGGCGCCGCTGCAGGTGGAGCACGGTATCGGCTACAGCCGCATCCGTCAGCAGCTGGACGATCTGGACATCATCCTGTGCTGGTGCGTGGACCGCGAGGTCTCGGTGAAGCAGCTGCAGGTGGAGATCCGCAGCACCGCCTCGGAACGCAGGCATCTGCGGCTGGTGGCCATGGCCGAATGGCAGATGGGCAGTGCCCGCAGTGAACGGCTGTCGGTGACCACCCGCAGCGACTGGCTGACCGTCGGCGCCGTGGGCGCCGGACTGCCGCAGCCGGAGCGGGCCTTGTCCCTGTGTGCCACGCAGCTCGACGAGTTGGGTGGATTCGGACAGGCCACCGCGGCGCTGAGCCTGCGTCCGCGCCAGCCGAACGACGCGGGTGTGGCGCCGGAAGCCACGGCCCGCATGCGCCTGGACACGCAGGACTGGACCTGCGACCGCCGGGAGTTCTTTGACGCCTCCGGACGGCTGGTGGTGCCGACGGTGCTGGGCAAGCGCTGCGGCGGTGGACTGGACGCCTGCGCGGGACTGGCCGCACGGATGGACGTCGACCCGGGTCAGACCGGTGCCTTCACCGTGCTGCTGGGCCATGCGCCCTCCCCGCAGGCGGCGCATGAGCTGATGGAAGCTGCATGGCATGTCGACCCGGCACAGCGCCTGGCCGCGCAGCGCGCGCAATGGCCGGAGCTGCTCGGCGGGCGACAGGTCCGCACGCCGGACCCGCGCTTCGACGCGCTGACCAACTTCTGGCTGCCCTACCAGACGCTGGTCTGCCGCATGTGGGCCCGTGCCGGTTTCTATCAGGCCGGTGGCGCCTTCGGTTATCGCGATCAGTTGCAGGATGCGATGGCGCTGACCGATGTGGCCCCGCACCTGCTGGCGCATCAACTGCGCCGCAGTGCGGCCCGCCAGTTCCCCGAAGGCGACGTGCAGCACTGGTGGCATGAGCCCGGGGGCGCCGGCGTGCGGACGCATTTCTCGGACGATCGACTCTGGCTGCCTTACGGTCTGGCCCATTACGCGGCCCGGACCGGCGACCTGGCGCTGATGGACGAGCAGGTGCCCTTCCTGATGGGCCAGCCGGTGCCGGAAGGCGCGGAGGACATCTACGAGACGCCGCGCACCGACGGGCCGATGGCGACGCTCTATGAGCATGCCGCACGCGCCATCGACCGCAGCCTTGACAGCGGCGCCCACGGTCTGCCGCTGTTCGGGACCGGCGACTGGAACGACGGCATGAACCGCGTCGGCCATGAAGGCCGCGGCGAGTCGGTCTGGATGGCCTGGTTCCTTTGCCAGGTGATCGAGGACTTCGCGCCGCTGGCCATGGCGCGGGGCGACAGCGAACGAGCCCAGCGCTGGACCTCCGCCCGGGATGGCTGGGTCCGCGCGCTGGACGGTCCCGGCTGGGATGGCCAGTGGTATCGCCGCGGCTTCTTCGATGACGGCTCGGCGCTCGGGTCGGCGGCCAATGCGGAATGCAAGATCGATCTGATCGCGCAAAGCTGGGCGGTGCTGACGCAGGCGGCCGATCCGGACCATGCCCGGCAGGCCATGGCCAGTGCCCGGACGCATCTGCTGGATCCGGTGGCGCGCCTGGCCCGGCTGCTGCATCCACCGCTGGCGGTGTCCGAGCCGAGCGCGGGCTACATCCAGTCCTATGCACCGGGCGTGCGGGAAAACGGCGGTCAGTACAACCATGCAGCGGTCTGGGCCCTGATGGCACTGGCGCAGCTGGGGCAGCGGGACACGATGTGGCAGGTCTATACCGGCCTGAGTCCCGCCCACCGCTGGGCCGACCCGCGGCTGGGCCCGACCTATGCGATCGAGCCCTACGTCATGGCGGGCGACATCTATTCCCACGCGCCCTGGGTCGGACGCGGGGGCTGGAGCTGGTACAGCGGCTCGGCGGGCTGGTTGCTGCGCGCTTCGCTGGAGTCCATCTGCGGTGTGGTGGTGGAACAGGGGCGCCTGCGGGTGCGGGCCTGCCTGCCGGTGCACTGGGACTGGGCCGAGGTGCGGCTGCGGCATGACGGCCGTTGGCATCGGGTCATCGTCTGCGCGCACGACACGGCGGCACGCGCGGTGATGACGCAGGAGCCGGCCGCCATCCGGGTGCAGACCAGCGACCCGATCGACCTGAATGCGCTGACGGGCGATGCACCGCTGGTCGTCGTCAGCCAGGTCGAGCGGGTTCCGCTGCCGGAGGGCGCGGCCTCGGACGAAGCGGCAGCGCCCTGATCCGGGCGGATGCTGCTGGATGTTGCTGAGCGTGGCGGGTGCCCAATCAGGCACCCGCCGCGGCTGCTGCTGAAGCTTCAGCTGCGGCCATTGCCGTAATCGTATCCGTTGCCTTAGCCGGAGCCGCCGCCTCTGCCGCGCCTGCGCCGGACTTCACCTGCTGCGGACCGACATTGCGGAGATAGGCCAGAAACTGCCCGACCATCTGGGTCCACAGCTTCAGCATCACCGTCAGGTGGGCCGGTGTGATGCCGCCAGCGGCCACCACGTCCATCTCCAGCGCCACCACATCGGCATGGCGGGACATCCGGGCAAAACGCCGGCTGCGATGCCATTCGGCGAAGACCTCCTCCGTCAACTGACCGCCCTGCATCCGCAGCGGGCAGCTCAGGGTGATGTCCACATATCGCCCGGGTGCCTCGGCATTGCCCCACAGCACGGTGAAGCCGACTCCGTGACAGGCGCTGCTCAGGTGCACGCCACCGTCCTGGCTCACCGGCCTCACCGCGCAGCCTGCGGCCTGAATGGCGGCCACCAGATCCGCGGCGGTGAGTACCTCGAGCAGTTGCGGCGCTTCGTGCGCTGCTGCGGGGGTGGTGGTGTTCAGGGTTGTCTCTGCGGTGTCGGTGGTCATCTGCTTGTTGCTTTCCAGATCGGTGGCATGAGTGGACGCGCGGGATGGCATCCGGAGTACCCTTACCGCTGCTCGCCAGCGGGCGCGGAAGCCTCCGGCGCTGCCGGCCCGAGCGGCTGGGCGCGGTCGAAGCGGGCCGCATAGAGCTGGTCGCCCAGTCGCTGTGCGGTCTCCTCCAGCTGCACCCTCGCCCGGGCGGCAAACAGGTGGCGCGCCTCCACCACTTTCCGCGGGTCCAGCGCCTCGTATTCATCGAGGATCTCGCGGCCCACGCGGTACAGCTCGCGGTTCTTCAGGTCACACCGGGCCAGTGCCTGCTCCTGCGCCTGCACGCCTGCGGCCAAACGAACGCGCTCGGCTTCGGACGTCCGCGCGATGCGCAGCACCTCCTGGTAGGCATCACGAAACTTGCCCACCTGCTCGGCCGACCGTTCCACCGACTCCTGCGCGGTCTTGCGGGTGTCGCCGGACTGCTGCTCCTGCCGCACACGAGCCTCACGCTCCTGCGCCAGCGCAGCGCGGGCCTGCGCGAGTTCCCGGCGCAAGGCGGCGACCTCGGGGTCAGAGTCCTTCGGCGCGGTCGGCGCGGTCGGCGCGGCGGCTACGCCACCCGCCGACACGCCCCCGGCCGCCTTGATCGCCGCAAGCTCGTTCTGCACCTGCTGCAACTGCGCCGTGGTGGCCCTCAACTGGGTGCGCAGCCGCTCTTCCATCGAGGCGGCGGGCGCCTGGGCCGCAGCGGGCAGGCTGGAGGCCACGAGCAGGCCCAGCCCCACCGCCGCACCAACGGCCGCCCTCACCGACGTCCCCACTGCCGCCCTCACTGCCGCACCCATCGTCCTTTGCATGACATCCCACATGGCAGCCTCTCAGAAGCGGGCGTTGAAGTCGATCAGCAGCGTGTCGATGGACAGCGGCGGGCCATACACCTCCCGCGCTGACATCCAGCGGCCACTCAGCCAGGCGTTCTTGTCGAAGGCATAGGCGCCGCCGACGATGAAGCCCCGTGCATTGGTGCCACCACCGTGGAAGGTGGAATCGTTGTAGGCATCCGGCAGTGCATCCGGCTCGATGCGCCGGTAGCCGGCCATCACATGCCAGTCGCCCTTGAGCTGCGGCTGCGGCGCGCCCAGCGTGGCCTGCACCAGATAGGCATTGCGTCCGCTGCGGAAGGCCCCGGCGGAGGTGCCGCCCGAGGCCCCGTAGTTGTTGAGGATGTTGCCGCGGGCCCGGCTGAACATGCCGTTGACGTCATAGGCCATGTTGCGCAGGCCGTTGAGGTCCACCCGCAGGGCCGGTCCACCTGCCACCTGGGTGTCCCAGCGCATGCCGACATCCAGCACCCGGAAGCGCGAGGCCAGGCCGAAGTACTGCGGCTGCGCCGTGTTGGCCGGGTCGTCCGGATTCAGCGCGATGTCGCGCAGCGACATGATGGTGTTGCCCTTCTGCATGAAGGCCGGCCGGGTCCAGTCGGTGCTGCAATGGTCCTCACCGGCATACAGCGCGCAGCGGTCCGACACCTCGCCGCTGATGCCATGGAAGTTGAAGAGCCCCACCGAGCCCCCCAGGCGATTCGTCTCATTGAGCTTCCAGCTGCCGCCCAGTTGCGCGCCCATCAGCCACTTGCTCTTGGCGCCGGCCTTGTCCTGGCTTCGCGAGGGGAAGTCGCCGGACAGATACTCCAGCGGAATGAAGCCGAAGGTGCCGAAGACATCCGGCCCGCGCCCTTCGCTCAGGCTGCGCTGGAACCTGGCGGCGACACCGTCCATGTTGAGCTCCGACGAGAACAGTACGTCGGTGGTCTGGAACGGATTGGCAAAGCGGCCGCCCAGCAGTGTCAGGCCCGACAGCGGGGAATGAGACAGCCAGGCCTGATCGAGCCACACCGGCTTTTTCTGCAGACCGCCGCCCAGGGTCTGGGTGGTGGACACCGGACTGTCATCGCTGCCCGAGGCGATCCGCACGCCGGCCTGCGTGGACTCGGACAGATCCGCGGTGACGCCGACCCGGGCCCGCACCCGCCACTGGTTGTTGCGGTCCTGCCGGGTGTTGCTCAGCGGAGGCAACTGTGCGGACGTGTTGGGATTCACGTCGTAGGGCGAGCCGTCGTTGATCGCGGCGAAGTCCACCAGCTGGTTGGTATTGCCGCCGGCATACAAGCGGGATTCATTGCGCACCCGCACATCGCCGTCCACATGCACACGCCGGGTCCAGGCCGGCGTCTCGTTCGGCGCGGCCCAGCCTTCGGCCTTGGCCTGGGCCATCACCTCGGTCTTCAGCTCGTTCCGGATCTGATCCTTGACCACCTGCGGCACGTAGGTCACCCGCACATCACCGTTCTCGATGCGGCTCGCCGCCGTCGCGCCCGCGACCGGGGTGCTGCCCGCGCCAGCGAGTCCGCCTGGACCTGCACCGGCACCGGCAGCAGCGGCCCCTGCCATCGCCCTGCGCTGCGCCTGCTCCTGCGCCATTGCCTCGGCCTGGGCCTGCGCGAGCAGCGCCTCACCGACATCGGCCTTCAGCGAGCCACTCTTCATGAGTCCCCGGATCAGTTGCACCAGGGTGCTCTCCTTCACAGCGGGGGCGCCGGCGCCAGCGGCCGCGCCTTGTCCGGAGCCGGGCGCAGCAGACTGCGCCTGCGCCGTCATGACCGGCAGGGCCAATGCCAAAGCCGCCACCAGCAGGGGAAGGCGGTGCGGCTCGGACCGGACGAATCCCGGCAGGCTCCTGGAAAGGCTCTTGGAGCCCTCGGCACCCGTGGGGCGCGCAGCGTCGGCGGGTTCCGTGGCGCCCGTGGTGCCCGTGGTGCCCGTTCGGCCCGTGCGCATCGGCACCCGGGTCCGGATGCTGCTTTCAGCAAATGTGTTCATGACGACTCTTGAAGCAACTCGAATGAATTCAGAAAGACAGCGACGGGGGCAGTCCCTCAGGGACGCACACCGCGGATCGCCACCCGGATCGGATACCGCATCGACGCGGGAGGACGTTCGTCCAGCCCGTCGAGTTCGTTCAGCACCTTCAGCACCAGCTCATCCACCCGCGCGGTGCCGGTGCCCCGCACGACCTCGACCCGCGTGGTGCGCCCTTCGGCGCTCAACCACAGATCCAGCCGGAGGTCCTCGAAGGCGAGGCTGCGGGTGCGGCTGTCCCGCTGGAGCGCCTGCTGCAGTCGCGCCGAGACATAACGCGCATACGAACTGCCCCCCAGCCCGCCGCCGCCCGCGCCAGCCCCGGACCGCCCGCCGCCCTGCCCCGCCTGCACGCCGAACGCATCGTTGCCGGCCTGCGCGTCCCCATTGATCGTGACCGGGTCGGCCAGATCCTTGGACGGATCCGGCGCCTTGTCATCCATCGGCTTCTCGGCCGGTCGGTCGGGCACCGGTGTGGGCTCTGTGATTCGAGGGGTCTTCTCAGGCTCCGGTTCGGGCAGCTTGTCCGGCTCCGGCGGGGGCGGCGGTGGCGGAGGCGGCGGCAGGGTGAGCAGCGCGGTGGCGGGCGCCTCGCGGCGCTGGCTGGCCGTGTCCGAGAGCAGATGCCACAGCAAGGCAGCCACCGCGGCCACCAGCGCGCCGCCGATCAGCCAGCCGCCCCAGCGCCGCCAGACCATCGACTGAAGAGAGTGGGATTTCACGCTGGCCCCTCACGCCGGCTTGCCGGTCACCAGACCGACCTGGTTGAGCTCGATGCGCCGCAGCAGATCCAGCACCTCCACCACCCTTGCATACTGCACCGTGGCTTCGCCCCGCACGATCACGGGGAAGTCCGGCGTCAGCGCCTTCTCGTTGCGCAGCCTCTCTTCCAGCTCCGCCATCGTCACCGGATAGGCATCCAGAAAGACGTTGCCGTTGCTGTCGATGGTGATGGCCTTGGTTTTGGGCTTTTCCAGCGCCACCGACGCGCTGGCCTTGGGCAGGTCCACCTTGATGCCGGGAATGCTGGCGTTGCTGGTGAGGATGAAGATCACCAGCACCACCAGCAGCACATCAACAAAGGGCGTGATGTTGATGCCGCCGCCCCGCTTCTTGACGCCGAACTTCGCTGCGCGGGCCATGGTCAGGCACTCCGGACGGTGGCCATGACCGGACGGCCCCGACCCTCGCCCTGCTCTTCGGCCAGCCGGGTCGCGAACTCGTCCACGAACACCGCCATGTCAGCCCCGATCGCGTCCGAGCGCGAGGCCAGCCAGTTGTAGCCAAACAGGGCCGGAATCGCCACGCCCAGGCCAGCCGCCGTGCAGAGCAGCGCCGCGGCCATGCCGGGGGCCACCGAGTTGATGTCCACCGCGCCCGCCATGGCGGCCACCACAAACACCAGCATGATGCCGATCACCGTGCCGAACAGGCCCACATACGGCGCCCCTTCGATGGTGGTGGAGAGCCAGCTCATGCGACGGGCCATCCGTTCGGATTCGCGCACCATCACCCCATCCATCGCGGCGCGGATCGCGCCGATGGTGGAGGCGGACACGGCGTTGACGTCATACCCGCGCGCATGGCGGTGCTGGAGTTCCTGGATCGCAACCGCATACAGCCGCCACAGGGGCGAGTCGGTCTTGACGCCTGCGGGCACCGTATCGGCGGCCGCCAGGGAATCGAGCGGTCGCCCGGCGGTATCGCGGAACTGGTCCATGAATTCGGCATTGGCCCGTTCCATCGCACCGAAACTGCGACCCTTGCCGATCATGATGGCCCACGACGCCACCATCATCAGCCCCAGCAGCCCCACCACCACCCATGCATCCAGCGGCATCGCCGCCAGGATGAAACCGAAGTGGCTCTTGCCGGCCTGCTGTTCATCCGGCCCGAACTGGGTCAGCTTGGAATCCGAACCCTGCGAGATCGCGTCGGCCAGCAACAGCGCCTCCGGCCGCGCCACCTTGGACAGGCGCAGTTCGTCGATGCTGCCGTTGAACGGCGTTCCCTGGCCAGCGCCCAGGTCGGCCCCCACCGCCGCAGCGGTATTTAGCGCCGGCAGGCCGGTCGCCAGCCGTGCGGCGGGCCGTCCACCGACGAACAGCACCACACCGTCGGCCGCCGCCTTCAGCGCCAGATGGGACCATTGGCCGGCCTGGATGGGTTGTCCCGGTGCACTGCGCTGGCCATTGACCTCCACATACGGCATGCCCTGGTCCACACCGACCACCAGATGGCTGGCCCCGTCCCGACGGGCATAAACGATCTGGCGATCACCCAGCGCCGTGGGGCGCACCCAGGCGCTCAGGGTGAACGGCGCACCGGCGGCCAGCGCCAGCGACGGCGAGGCGGGCAACATCAGCGGCGCCCGGCCCAGTTGTGCCCCGCGGCCGATAACCGTGCCCTCGGCAGCTGGCACCGGCGTCTGAGCGTTGTTGCCATAGGCGGTGGTGTCACGGGCCGGCGCTCCCGCTTCGCTGAAGTGATAGACCAGGGTGTAGTCCGGATCGAAGGTGCGCTGCCCGTTGGCCGAGGCCTGTGCCTTGCGATTGCCGTAGTACATCCACAGGTGCTGCGGTGCACCGGCCGTGACCGAGGGCAGATCCACCCAGACCAGGGCGATGCCCAGCAGCGGATCGAACTGCTCGATCTGATGATTGAGCACCGTCTTGTCGTCAGCCGCCACGAATCGCAGGTCAGCGCCCGTCTCGGACACGCCCTCGAAGCTGAAGTTGCCGGTGTGCAGGCGCAGCAGTACCGGGGTACGGCCGGCATCGCCTCCCAGCGCCGCCCCTTGCGGACCGGCGTCGACGGTGATCGGCTTGCGGTAGGCCCAATCGTTGTGCCACCAGGCATGGGACAGCCCGGGCCAGAGGGCGCTCAGCAAGGTGAGCGCGAGAAAGAGAAAACGTCGCATGACGGAGGTCTCCGGGAAAAATGGGTCGTGTGAAGAATCAGTAGCTCGCGCTCAGGTTGAAGGTCAGGCGCGGGTCCTTGCGCTCGGTGCGCTCCCCGTCGCGAAGCGGGTAGCCCAGATCCATGCGGCCGCTGACGTGAGGGCCCAGGGAGAAGCTGGTCCCCAGCCCCGCCGACAGCAGCGTGAACCGGCTCTGCTGCTCGGGCAGCGGCTCGCGCAGACGCAGGTGAGCGAAGTCGAAGAATCCATAGAGGCGCGCGTTGTCCAGCGCGATGGCAGAGAGCTGCAGCGGCCGGCTGCGCAGTTCCAGCCCGCCCACCAGCCCCACATCCCCCACACGCTCGGCGGAGAGATAGCCCCGCACCGAATTCATGCCGCCCGCGGCCATCTGCTCACCGGACACCAGCGGGGAATCGCTGGCCTGGGCAGACAGGCGCAGCGCGGCCTGCTCACCGCCCCAGAAGCTGACGCTGCCATTGAGGTCCGCCTTCAGCACCAGGAATCCGGGCTTGGCGCGATACCGCTTGTAGTCGAACTGTTGCCAGTCGCTGCCCCACCCCAGCAGGCCCCGCGTACCGATGACCGCGGCCATCCCGGCGCCCCACTGGCTGGAAGGACCCTGCCCGCCGCCGGCATAGGCGAGCGTGATGGGTGCATAGTCCAGCGGCACCTGGTCGCCGCCGCTACCGATCCGCAGCGCCTCGCGGTTGCGTTTGGCGTCGAGCCCCAGGCTGAAGCTGTGCCAGCTGTCGTCGCTGCCCGCCGGGCTCCAGGTGGCCTTGAGTCCGGCCGCATGGCCCTTGCCGAGCACGGTGGTGCCGCCCACGGTCGAGACATTGCTGTCCGAGACATAGGCATTGGCCTCCACGCTCCATCCGCTGTCCTTGAAGGGCGCGGTGTAGGCGCCGGACAGCACATGGGTCTGCTGGAAGTCCTGCGGCGTTCCGAAGAAGCTCAGCGTGGCGCTGTGGCCCTGCTGCCAGAGGTTGTCGTGACCCACCGAGACCAGGAGACGAAGGTCCCGGGTGTCGGCGCTGCGGTCGTTGTTCAAGCCCAGGCTCGCCCGCCAGGGGCTGCGGTCGTCCACCTTCAGGTCCACATCCATCGTGCCGCTGATCGCTCCCTGCCGCACCAGCGGCATCACCTGACGCTGGCTGTTGCGGTTCAGCGCATTCAGCTCGATTTGCGCCTGCTGGAAATTGGGCACATCCCCTTCACGCAGAGACGGCACCTGGTGCTTCACCTCCTGCAGCGAGGTGTAGGTGCTGCCGGTCACCCGCAGTCGTCCGACCTTCACCTCGTTGACCACCAGCAGCACCACCCCGTCCGCGCCCACCGGCTCCGGCGCGTCCACATACACCGACTGATAGCCGGCAGCCTGATAGGCGGCGGTCAGGGCCTCCCGCGCCGCATCGATGTCCTGCCGGCTGCGCCCCGGACCGAGGAATGGCAGGACGATGCGTTCGATGTCCCGCAGCGGCAGCACGGTGTTGCCGCGCACCAGGAATTCCAGGATGTCCACCGACCCGTCGGCCTCTGCCTGGGGCGCCGACGCCTGCGCCCGGGCGACTGAAGGCGAGCAGACGCCGCTCACCGCCAGCACCACCATCAGCGCGGCCGCCTGCCGCGTGCCTGGGGCCGCGGTCGTTCTGTTCTCCCTCATTCGCTTGACCTCAATGCCGTTTGACCTGTGGGGGACACCCGAGCCTTTGCCCACGGCGCCGGTTGTGATGTCTCGTCCCGATACCTCTAGACGGGCCGCCCGCCCCGAAACCACCGCGAGTCACGAAAACTTCATAAAAATCTTCGGGAGGATTCAGCGCAGGCGTTGCAGCGCACGTCGCTCCTCTTCGGTCAGCTGCGCCATCAGCACCGGGTCCAGCACCACGCCGTGGCCCAGCACCTGCACGGGGCTCTTGGGGTCGTAGGCCGGGCTCAGACGGCTGGTCGGTCCGGGCGGCGGCGCTGCGGGTGCCGCCGCCTCGTCGCCCAGCCCCAGCACCCGGACGGTGAACACCGAGGGCAGTTGCTGCCGGGTGGCCTCCCGATCCCGCTGCACCACCTCCTGCGCCGCATTGACGGCGGTGGCCGCGGCGGTGCTGGCATTGGTCAGTGCGGTGACGTTCACCGCCGCCACCGTCGGCAGGCCCACCGACTGGCCCTTCACCTGAATGTTGGCGGCATTGAGGATGCGCAGGGCCGCGATGTTGATGTTGCCGGACACCCGGATGCCGGCCTCGCCCGCGTCGACCGTGCCGAGCGGGGCGATCAGGTCCACATCGCCGGGCTTGACCTCCGGCAGCGGGTTCAGCGTCGCGATGCCCGCGCCGGTGCTGGGCACGTCCGGCGACAGCCGCACATTGCCCACTGGGTCGTACACCCGACGCGGCGGCGTGAACACCAGCGTCGTCTTGGCGCCGCGGCCGGCGTTGATGTCCCCCTTCGCCGACCAGGCCAGGATGTCGCCCCCGAAGGTGGTCATCACCCGGCTCTGCCCCAGCAGGACGCTGCCCAGCGAATACAGCTGGATGTCACCGATGCCGCGGGTGATCAGCCCGGCGGTGGCCGGTGGTGCCGCGCCTTCGATGCCGTAGGTCTGCGCGCCGCTGGGGGTCAGCACCTGGATGTCCCCGCCCGCATTGGTGTGGATGCCGGCGCCGCCATACATCAGCAGGTTGCCGGTGTCCGCGCCGGGGCCGTTCTCCTTGCCGGGGAACATCGCGGCGATGGCATTGCGTCCCCGCAGATAACTGCCGTATCGGACGCCCTTCGCATCATTGAATTCCCGGCCACCTTCCCGCAGTTCCGCGAAGAAGACCTGACGGGCGAAGATGCGCTGCTGCTCCGCGGCCAGCGTGGCATAGAACTTCACCGCGTCGTCCGCGCTGCCCTTGAAGTCGAAGCGTTCACCCAGCCACTGGACCAGCTCGTCCCGATAGAGCTTGACGACCTTGCCGGGCTGATCGGCCAGCGGGCGTCCCGGGGTGGCCTGATTGGCGGAGTCCAGATAACGACGGGCGAAGGCCGAATAGTCCGGCTCCTGCGTGCCCATGCCGGCCTGCACCACGATGCTGGCGCCGCTGCGGGTATCGGTGGGCACACCGGGGCCCGCACTGGTCAGCGTCGCGCGGTCGTTCTGGATCAGATGGCGTCCGGCGGTGATTTCCAGAAGACCCGGGCCCACGCCATCGAGGTTGGCGTAGACGATGTCCCGTCCGGCTTGAAGACGGGAGACGTCATTGGCATGGCTATGCACCACCACGCTGCCGGACAGGGTGGCCGCTGTCTGGCCGTCGGCCGAAAACTCGGCTGTGCTCGGCTTGGGCTGGTCGAGCAGCACGCCGGTGTGCACGAGGTCCCGTCCGGCCCGGATGTCCACCGGACCGGCGGCGACGATGTCCCGCGCCCCGCTGCGCAAGCCGCCGGACAGGTAGTCCACCACGGTGCCGGTCCGCAAGCCGACGATGTCGCCGTTGATCGCATAGAACCGGGACGGCTCGGTGGTGCGCAGTGCGGTGGCCACCTCCGGCGCCAGGGTGTTGGCGCCAAATGCCAGCACCGGCGTCACGCTGTACTGCGGCGCATGTTCCACAACGGGCGCCGCCGGATGGACATTGGTGGCCACCGTCTCGCCGTTGGCGTCATAGCCCGCAAAGGCGGGACGCTCCGGCGTGGCCATGATGCTTCGCGAGGCGCCGGAAACGCTGATGCCGTAGCCGCCCCCATAGATCGAGTCCCCCGCCAGCAGCTCGATGCGACGCGCGCCCAGGGGCGCCAGCAACAGGCCGGCATCGCTCCAGGGCAAGGCGGTGTTGGTCAGGCCGCTGGCCGCTGAACGGCCGTAGTAGAGGCTGCCGGTCGGCGCCACCGCACTCACCTGGCCCGGAAGCATGAACCAGCCGCCATTGCGGGTGTAGTCCCAGTCCCCGGCCCGCGGGGCCGCGATGGACTCGCTGGCGCGGGTGTCGAGCGCCAGCGGCCCGCCTGCGGCGGTCATCGCCAGCGCGGTGCGATCCGTCCACAGGCTGAACCAGCTCATGCCGGCGGGCCCGCTGCCGCCATCACCACTGAATGCAAGGACGTTGGGCGTCCCGACGACGCCCGCATCGCCGGTGCCGCCCAGCACCAGATCCGAACGGCTGTTGAGCGTGGCGGCCGCGTCGCCCTGCATCAGCAGCAGGCCGCCGGTGGCCCGGATGGTCTGCACCGTGCCGGGATTGCCTGCGCGCGACTCCATCGCGTCCAGTTCGCCGTAGATCTTCTCGATGGTGCCAATCCGCCCGGCGGAGACATCGATCGACCCGCGCAGGTTGACCAGGGCGCCATCGAGCTCATGGGCCTGGGCCACCGGCAGGCCTGAACCGGCCAGTCGGGCCTCCACATGGCTGTTCCATCCGCCGCCGATGCGCAGGTCCAGGTCACCGCCGCCGGTCTGCAGGACGGTGCCGTCCTCCAGCACGCGGCCGGTGCTGCCGATGGCCAGGACCAGCCCTTCACTGCGAGCGACCGGGCTGATGGCGCTGTTGATCGCCACATCCCCGGTGCTGCGTCGTGCCACGACGCCCGCATCGCCGCCCACCCGGACCGACACATCGCCGCCGCCCAGCGTGCCCATGCCGGTGAAGCCGGTCACCGTCGGCCAGTACAGGCTCTCGCCGTCTACGTTCTGCCCGTCCTTGTAGGCGTAGGTCCCGAAGTTGATCCACCAGGCCGTCGGCTGGGCGTCGATGCCCGCCGTGCCGCCCGTGCCCTGCCGCCACAGCCAGTTGCCGACGCTGCTGCTGGCCCAGGGGGTGGTGCCGCTGGCCGCCCAGCTGTCGCCGGTGAGGTTGCCACCGACGTCCACGCTGAGCTTGCCGCCATGGTCCGGATACCAGGCCTGATAGAGGCTGTCGGCGCCGCTCACCAGCCGTTCATAGTCGGCGGCCTGGCTGCCTGCCGCGGTGCCCAGCACCGTGCCGCCCTGGACCGCGCCTCGGGCCTGCTGGTAGCGGGCGTCCTGCGCCGCCGTCGCCAGAGGGCTCGGCGTGCCTGCGGTGTAGACCCCATAGGCGGAGCGCATCGACAGATCGCCCGCCGACACCAGCGTGAGGTCGCCCGTGCCGGTGCGCAGCACGCTGTAGGCCGGTGCCTTGACCTTCACGCTGGGCGGCAGATTGATCACCGCGCCATTGCCCTGCCCCAGCGCCCAGAAGTCGCTGGGGAAGCCGAAGTCGGACCAGCTGAAGGCCCCATACAGCGACACCAGTTCCCGTTCATTCTTGCCGATCAGATCGGACACGCTGTTCATGCCGGGGGCCAGGCCGGCGACGTTGTAGACCTGATCGGCCCCTGCGGCCGTCAGGCCCATCAGGATGTTGCCGGCGGCAGGCGTCCAGAAGTCCATCGGCAGGCCGAAATCGGCCCAGCTGAAGGCGCCATACAGCGCCACGATCTGGTCTTCGGTCAGGCCCAGCAGTTGACCGGGGTCGCTGATGTCCGGCGGCAGACCCACGGCCTGCATGAGCGTGTCCAGCCCGGTGGCATTGAGCCGGCTCACCACCCCGCCCGCCGCGGTCTGGACGCCGTAGTGGGTATCAGCGAGCGTCAGACGCGCGCTGCTGTGGAGCTGGCGGATGCGCGGATCGGCCGCTTCCAGATCACCCCCGGCCACCAGCGACAGGCTCCAGGACTGTGAGCCCGCCGGGAGCATCGAGGCCACCGCCCAGTTGCGTCCCTGGCGGCCGTCGCCGTCCGCATCGCGCAGCGCCACCGAAGCGGCGCCGCCGGGCAGCACCACCTTCGTGCCGGACGCAATCAGCGCCCCCACCGGCAGCACCTGATCGCCCTGCTGCACCAGTTGGATCGGGAGGGCGACGCCTTTGGGCCAGGTGAGCTGCACCACCGTCACCGGCATCGGCAGCCGCGCGCCCGGCATCAGGCTCGCACCGGCCGGCACATCCATGCCGCTGCGGCCGACCGGCGTGCCTGCCGCCAGCAGCACACTGCCGTCCTGCGCGCGGATGTCGGCAGCCAGCACCGTGCCAGGCGTCAGCGTGATCGCCTGCTCCAACCGCAAGGGCGTGGGCAGCACCGTGCCGGTCGGGAGCGTGACATCGCGGGCGGTGACGTCGTAGTTGAGTATCTTGCCTGCGGGATAGGTGGTGCCATCGGCCAGCGTGACGCCGCCGACCGGCACCACCACGTCGCCACCAAAGGGCTGCACCCCGGCGGTCAGCAGCCAGCCGCCGTCGTCCGGCGTGACCGGCGGCGGCGCGAAGCCGTCATTGATGCTGCCGTAGACGGACAGGTCACCGCCGGCCCGCAGCGTCAGCGCGCCGACTTCGCCAGAGCCATAGACGCCGGTCCTGGCGGACGTGGGGTTCAGGCTGGCGTAGCGGTGGCCGGACAGATCCACGTCGCCCCGCACGACCAGGTCGCCGTCGGGCGTGGCACTTCGAATCTCCACCGCCGGACGCAGATGCAGCGTGTTGCGGTAGGTGTCGTTGTTCAGGCCGGCGAGGCGGGTGTCGAGCAGGTTCGCATGGGCCAGCGCACGGTCGATGAACTGGGTGGAGGCCGCATGGCGGGCATCCAGATAGGCCTGATCGACGACCTGGTAGGGTCGTCCGCTGGCCGCGGCGTCGGTGCCATACGGCGCATCGGTATAGACCTGGCGGCCGTAGACCGCGATGGACCGGGCGCCCTGCACCTGCACCGTCCCTCGGGCGTTGATGGCGATGTCGCCGTAGGTGGCGGCATCCGCATCGGTCACGCTGCCGTTGCTGCCCACGCGGGGCGCGTACAGCTCGAGCGTGCCTTGCGGGGCGTTCGCCGGGATGGCGGTTGTGCTGCTGCTCGTGGGGCTGCCCGTCGTGCTGCTCGCCGTGCCGGTGCCGTGACGCAGGTCGATCGTTGCACCGTCTCCGAGGGTGAGAGTCCCCATCCCTGCATCCAGCACCACCGACGCCCGGTTGGGACTCTCGATGACCTCGCCCCGGCCATCGACCCGCAGCACGGTGCCGTGCGCATCCAGATGGCCGCTTCCGGTCACCGTCAGACCCTGCGCCGCGGACAGACGGATGCTGCCCACCTGCTCGCCGCTGGCATCCACACGGCCGGAGACGGTCAAGGCGCCCCGGTCCAGCGAGACCGACACCTCCCGCGCCTTCAGTTCGTTGCCGATGGTGAGGTCGCCCTCGCGCAGCTGGAAGCTTCGGCCTCCCACCAGACCACCGGCATTGAGCCGCTCATTCAGCGCCGCAAAGCCGGCGCTCAGGTCCCCGTCTCCCAGCTGGCGTGCGCGGATGTCCACGCTGCCGGCGCGATACGGCACCAGCGTCCCGCCGGCGTCGTAGTGACCCGAACTGCTGCCGGCCCACTGGCCCTGCAGGTCCACCTGACCGGCGGCGGCGTCCAGGGCGGACACTGCCACAAGACCCGCATGGTTGTTGCGTGCCGACACGTCGATGCGGGCCCTCGCGGCCTGGGTCACCTTGCCGTGCTGGCTGTCCAGATGTACGTCGCCGCCCCAGGAGAAGCGGCGCACGTCATTCATCACCCACTCGCGACCCGCCAGATCCAGGCGGGCGCCCTCGCCCAGCGTCACATCGCCGTCGGCCTTCACCGTCAGCCGGCCGCTGGGCAGCACCACGGCGGTGTCCACGCGCACCGAGTTGCCGGAGAGGTTCAGCTCCGCGCCGGTCTGCACATCGGTCAGTGCGCCCGTCTGCGCTGGCGCGCCACCGGTGGTCGGAGACAGCACCTGCAGCCGGCCGCCCGCCGTCACGTTGCTCACCGATCCTCCCTGCCCCGTCACCAGCGGCGCGGTGACGGTCAGGTTGCCGCCTTGCGGCACCGGGGCCGCGTCACCCGCCACGAGCGATTCATACACCGACAGCGACCCTTGATGGTTCGCGGTGAATCGGCTGTTCGCCGTGAGCGCGACGTCCGAGAAGCCCAGGATCGTGCGCCCCGCCTTCTCCACATTCGTGGGCTGCGCCTGGCCGCCGTAGCCCAGCTCGATGACATCCGCCTGCACCACCAGCCGCCCTGCACCGGAGCCCCGCCCGTCGGTGATGGGTGCCGGTGCGGCCTCGCTGCTGCCGGCCCAGGTGAACTTGCCGGTGGTGATGCGGGCCACGTCGTCCCCGCTCCCTTGCCCATACAGCGCCGGCGTGGTGAGCACCAGTTCGGCAAGGGAAGACTTGCCGGTGGCCGGGTCGACCGTGTTGAGACTGACATTGCCAAAGAGGTTGAAGGACTCCGCCGCCGTCAGCACCAGTCGCTCCAGTGCGGGCGAGCCGGCGCTGCGATCGCCCTGGATCAGCCGGTCCATCACCGCCTGATTCAGCGTGAGCCCCGGCGTGAGCACACCTCGCGCCTGCGCTGCGGCCAGGTCCTCGGCATTACCCGCATTCACCGCGCCCATTGCCAACACCAGGTTGCGAGTGCCGAAGCGCACGTCGTCGCCCATCTGGAAGTCACCGCGAGTGGCCACCACCAGCGAGCCTTCGGAATACAACTGGGTGGGCGACCGGTCGCAGTCGGCCACGCACCCCCCGATGGTCACCGGTCCGCTGCCATAGCCCGAATAGCCAGCCGTGGGCGCCAGCATGTCCACCCGGCCGTTGGAGGCCGCCACCACGGCGATCGCCCCGGGGCGCCAGACATAGCCATTGGCGGCATCGAAGGCCACCTTGCCAGTGCCCAGGGTGTTGATGCCGGCGCCGCTTTCGATGGTCACTCCGCCGTCTTCCCGTCCTGCCATCAGGAACACCTCGGGCGCACGCAGCAGCGCGCCCTGGCGCAGGACCACCTGATCGGCGGCCCCATTCAGGTCGATGTAGTTGCTGCGGTCGGCACCGCCGTTCACCGCCCCATAAGTGGACACCATCGTGCCGCCCACCAGCAGCCGGGACGCCTGCAAGGCATTCAGGTCGCTCGCGCGGACGGACAGACCGCCAAAGCCTGCGGTGGCGGCGGCCTCGTCGGCCAGCACTTCGATCCGGGCGGGATCGTTGCCTTGACGGATGTAGGTGGTCAACGAAGCGGTTCCGCCCCGCCCGTCCTTGGCGGGGGAGAAGTTCGGTGTGCCCTCGAACTGCAGCGATGCCTTCGGCGTCGATGCCACGTTCAGGATCAGGTCTTTTGCATCCGAGGGCAGCACCGCACGCACGGTGTTGTTGAGCGCGGCCTGCTGGACGATGAAGTCGCTGTAGCTCGTCTCGTTGTATTGCGAATATCGGCGCAGCACATCCGCCGGCGTCACCACCAGCCGGGTGGGTTCGGAGGCGGACAGGCCGGTGCCGGCAGTGCTCAGCGTTCCGGTCGCCGCATAGGAGCCGTTGCGCATCGCGACGGCGCCAGCGCTGACCTGACCGGCGCTGGCCACACCATCCAGTTCCACCCGGAAAGCACCGGGCAGCAGCGCGTAGGCCGACGGCATCAGGGTGTAGGTGCCCGCCGGAAGACCGGGAATGTCCCGCGCCCCGACGGTGATCTGCTGCCCGATGCGGGGATCGACGGCCCCGGCATCCATCGGTGCATAGCCCGAGGCATAACCGGGCACGATGGCGTAGACCGGATTCGTGGCCAGGGCCGGCATGCTGAACTGATCCTTGCCGACCTGGGTGAGCGGATGCCAGCGCGCATCGGTGGAGCCGCCACGACCGGAGACAAAGCCCGCGCCGCGCAGGTCGCCGCCGCCAGAGAGGTCCACCACGGCGCCCTTTCCCACCACCACGTCTTCGCCAGCGATCGTCAGCAGAGGGCCGGCGCCCACGCCGTTGAGCTTCACCGCTTCCCCGTTGACGACATAACTGACGCCGTCCGAGGTCCCTCCGTAGGGAAGGACCAGCGTGGCCGCGCTCAGCGAGGTGACGCTGCCGGCCCCCAGGGTGACCGAATCGGTACGCGTCGAGCCCAGGGTGATGTTTCCCAGCGGTGCCCGCAGCACGCCGTTCTGATCGACCTGAGCGGCTTCCAGGCTGAGGCGTCCGAAGACGCTGTAGGGCAGCGCCGGATCGGCCGCGTCGGGATGTGCCCGCTCCACCTCGATCCGCGCTTGTGGATCCAGCTTGTCGCCGAGGGTGCGTCCCGCGACGACCCTGGCGTTCACACCGGTCGCCGGATAAATCTGGCCGGCACGCAGCAGAAGGCTGCCTGTGGAGAGCAGTTCAGCATCCGCCAGCGCCGACGGCATGCGCCCGCCGCCGATGAAGCGCAGGTCGCCGTCGCTGAGAACATCCACCTGCGCAAAGCCGGCCCGGGTTTCGGTGAGGGTGCCGATGTTCGTGACCGATGCGTTGACCCCGAAGGTCACCGTGCCTCGCACATCCACCAGTCGGCCTTCGGCCGTCAGTGAGGCCGTCGAGGGCAGCGGTGTCACGCCGCCCTGATAGACCGGTCGCAGATGCAGGTCGCCGGGCAGCGGCAGGGTGTCGGAGACACCGGAGAGCAGCAGATAAGGCGCGCTCAATCGCACCGCCGCATTCGGTGAACTGCCCCGCGCCATCCCCACGCCCGCGGAATAGACCCGCAGTTCGCGTCCCATCGCCAGGTCCACATCCCCGGCAAAGCTCACGATGCCGTTGCTGTAGAGGTTCAGGGATGAGAAGCCGCCGGCCGCCACCTGGTCCACGCCGATGGCGCCATGACCGGTGGTGAAGGTGCCCGTCCCCACCGACCCGCGCGGAGCCAGCTGCGAGACGGTCAGTTCTCGCGGCGCCAGGAGGCGCAGGTCGATGTCCTCCCGCTTCGAATAGCTGGCGGCCTCCAGGGCCACCGTCAACGTGCCGCCCGAGGCCGCGCCGCCGCCCGATCGCGCCACAGCGCTGCCGTCCAGATACACCCCCTGGGACGACACCAGCTCAATCGTGCCACCATCGCTGGCCAGCGTGCGCTTACCGCCGGTGGGCAGGTCTACGTCCACCGATGCTCCGGAGGCGTTCAGAACAGCCCCCTCCTTCACCACCACAAAGGCTTCGGACGCGCGGGCCACGCCAGCGCTGCTGTCCAGCGTCCCGCCCAAAAAGATACGCCCGCCCTGGCTGACCTGTCCGTACTGGCGGCCCATCGCATCGGTGGCCACAGTTGCGGAGGCCGACACATCCAGCACCGCCTGGCTGCCGATCACGATGGCATGCGATTCGCCACTGCCATCACCCACCTGATACTGCCCCGCGCTGCTGCCGCTGAACACGTCCCTCGCGCCCTGCAGCACCATCTGGCCGCCCTTGGCTGCCAGCCGCCCATCCACCTGCAGCTGATGACGCGCAGACAGCGACAAGGACTGCCCCGGATCAACCCGCACGCTCGCGCCTTCCCCAATCACCAGCGAGCCGTAATAGGCGCCCGAAGGCTCCTGACGATTCACCGTCCCGGCCGGCACACCGGCCGCCAGCGACAGGCTCGCGCCCCCTCGCTGGGTGAAGCGGCCCGCCGATGCGTCCTGCTCGTACAGCGAAGGCGTCCACGGGGTGAACGCGGCGTCCAGGTCGACGCCAGCCGTGAGTGCGGACCGCTCGGCGCGCAGCACCGGCTGAGTCACTTCCAGCGAGGTGCCGGGCGACACCACCAGCCCGAGGTGTCCCCGGACGTCGTAGGCGGAGAAGCCGCTCTGGAACAGGTCGGTGGACAGCCGGGTGACCGGCGCCACGGCCGCATCGTCCGGGAGCGACAGGCCGGCCGCCAGGCGGGTTCCGGCGTTCAGCGTCAGGGTCAGGTCCTTGGGCGCGGGCGAGCCCGCCTGCAACACCACCCTGCGAGGCTCGATGGCCACCCCTTGCGGAAAGACATTGCCCGGCAGCACATAGGCGGCGAACGCGGCCAGCATGTCACTGCTGCCATCGAAGCGCACGGTGGACCCGGCCGGAATGTGATCCAGCACCACGCCCCCATTCGGCGTTGACATTTCGATTCCCAGCTCGCTGCGGATGGCATATTGCCCATTGATCCGCATCGGATAGCGCAGGCCGACGGAGACCGGTGGCACCCAGTCGTCGGCCAGCACCAGCTCCACCGTGGTCGAGATGCCGGTCGGGCCGACCAGCTGCCCTGGGGACACCCATCGGATGATGTCGGTGTAATCCACCGGCAGTGGCCGGCCCGCAGCCACCTGCACCACCTGTTCCTTCAACAGGATGAGATCCAGCTGGGAGGTCTGGCCGGCCTTGAGCACCGCCTCGGTGGACTGGGACTGGCCGCCGATCAGGATGCCGCTGGCCGATTCGATGGACAGCGTGCCACCGCCCTTCACACCATGACCCCGGATGCTGCCGTCCAACTGGAGCGCCGCCGCCGGCTGATCCGTCGCCAGACCTTTGAGCCCGGCGCCCAGTTGCACCGAGCCGCCCGAGCCACCGGTGATGCTGCCGTCCTGACGGAGGGCCACACCGGAGGACACATTGATGCTGGCACCAGCGGCCAGCGTCACGTTGCCGGTGGATCGCAGGCTCACCAGGCCGCCGTCGAGGAACGCCAGCCGCGTGCCGTCTGTCGCGCCATCGCGCAGATCAAGCTGTCGGCCGGACGCATCCAGCGTGACGCCGGAGCGGACGTTGACGGACGTCACTACAGGGGCTGTCCCGCCGGTGGGCGGCGTCAATGCGTTGTCCTGCACCGGCGCGCCAACCGTCAGCTGGGCCTGCCGCAGCACATTGCCCAGATGCAGGCTGCCGCCATGGGCCGTCAGATTCGCGCCCACATCGATGGCGGGCGCCAGCAGCGTGATGTCGCCCCCATCGGCCACCTGCACCGCAGATCCCACCCGAATGCCGCTCTGGGCGGCCACACGCAGGGCTCCGAGACCGGTGCTGTTGAGCGCGCCGGTATCCAGCACCACCTGGCCCTGGCGCTCGGCGGGGACGGCGTCGTCGAGTCGTGTCCGGTCTGCGGATGAGGCGGTCCGCTCCAGCAGCGTCACCGTGTCCACCGTCGGCGCCAGCGTGTAGCGCAGCGCCTGGCTGCTGGCGTCGTAACCCGGCCGGTAGCTGCCGATGATCAGCTGCGCGCCTCGGGCGGCAGCGTCCTGTGATTGGGAATAGCCGTCCAGCGACGCTTGCGGGGCGCGGGTCTGCTGCGGGCCCTGGAAGGTGTCGCCTACCAGCGTGCCTTCCAGCACGGCGCTTCGAGTGGCGACCACCAGCCGGCCGGCATCCCGGCCAACGGTGTAGCCGTTCTCCAGGCGCGTCTGCGGCGCGATCAGCGGGTTGAAGTAGCTCTGGGTGGCCCCACTGCCCCACCGCGCATGTTCATCCGCAAAGCCCTGGTAGAGCCCGGTGTAGAGCAGGTCCGCCGGGGCGCTGGAGACTTCATGCAATTGCCCGTCGCTGCCCTTGAGCCAGCTCTGCCGGATGATCCCCCCGGCCACATCAAGGCTGCCGCCGGACAGATTGATGCGCGAGCCGCTGCGCGTGACCAGATCGCCGCCGGTCACCGTCACCGTGCCGCCCTGGGCCATCCATTCGCCCACGCTGTGGCCGCCGGTGGCCACATAGCCGGACACCTCCAGCAGGCCGCCGGCCGTATACCAGCGATCGCCCGCAAAGCCGTTGGTGCCAGCGGGCACCAGCACCAGCGTGCGCCGGTCCACCCAGAGATCGAGATTGTTGAGGTTGCCCGCATCGCGATTGCTGACCGCATCCCGCTGCTCGTTGCCCTGCGCATTGATCTTGAGGTTGTTGCTCTCCATCGCGACCTTGACGCCGACGGCGCCGGACACATCCAGCGTCGCCCCCGCATCCAGCTGGGTGCGGCGATTCGCCGACACGACGATCTCCCCGCCCGTGGCCAGCGTCATCGACCGTCCCTGGACGTCGACCGTGTTGCCACTGACGATCTCGATGCGGGAGAGGTCCTTGCGGTCCACCACAGGGCTGAGGTTGTCGAAGACGCCACCCACCTGATTGCCGGGCGCATTGGCCAGGCTTCTGAGCGCGGCATCCCGCTGCGCGTCGAGCGCGGTGGCATCGGTGGTCTCCAGCAGAATGGCGGAGGTGCTGCCTTCGGCCAGCGTCACCCTGCCGGTCTCGTCGCTGGCGCGGGTGGAGAGATGCAGCGTGCCGCGTCGGGAGGTGCTGGTGGTGCTCACCAGCACGCCGCCCTGGGTGACGTCATGCCCGGTGAGGGTGATGTCGCCGGTGGTGGCGGTGATCAGCCCGGTGTTGACCACCGTGCCGAGCGAGCTGCCCTGCGCAGCGCCTGCGGTCCTGGTGGTGGCCACTTCGCTGCCGATGGTGGTCGCGCCGGCGTTGCCGTCGGTGCCGGCGCCCCGCCGTAGGATGAAGGTCTCACCGGCGGCGAGGACCGTCTGGCCGGAGGGGGTGGTGATGGTGCCGTCGTTGCGGACGTCGCCGCCCAGCAGCATCGCGTAACCGCCTCCGACGGTCACGCTGGCGGGGGTGGTGGTCGTGATCTGAGCGCCGGCCTGCACCTGCACAGGCCCAAGCCCGCCGGTGAAGGTCGGCGTATTGCCGCTCGCATTAAGCCCGCCGGTGCGGAACTGATCGTCGGTGATGGTCGCGGCAGCGGCGACGAGGTTGCGAGTGTTGATCTGACTCGTGCCGCCGAAGATCACGCCGTTGCGGTTGACGATCATCACCGTGCCGTCGCCCTTGACCTGACCCTGGATCTGCGAGGGCCGGGCCAGCGGATCATTCACCTTGTTCAATACCGCCCAGTCCGCCTGCTGCTGGAACTGCACCGTGGTGTTGCGGCCGACGTTGAAGGTTTCCCAGTTGAGAATGGCCCGGCTGTCGGTCTGCGCCACGGTCACGGTGGTCTTGCCAGCGTCCGTGACCTGCACCGGCGCCTTGGCGCCCAGCCAGCCTTTGGTGAGACTCTGGGTGTCCACCACCAGGCCACCGGCCGTGAGCCCGTCGGGCACACCGGCGGCGACGGCACCGGCCGCCGCACGGGCGGCGGCCTGCCGGGCCTGCTGCGCCGCGATGGCCTGTGCGGTCAGCCCCAGGTTGCTGATCGACTGCTGCAACTTCTGGCGCGCCGCCTCCGACTGCTGCGTCGGCGACGGCAGGCCGGCCGGTTTGCCACTGGGCAGCTGACCGGTTTGCGAGGCCGAGTTCTGCACCGCGCCTTTGGAAGCGAACCATGCGGGGCTGAACGCCGTTTGCGCCTGCGCCGGACTGCCCATCGTGACCATCCAGGCCACCGCGCTGGCCAGCGGTGCCAAACGGAATGCCTGCTCGCTCAGACGCGGAGCCCGCCCCTCTGCCTTGTGCTTGTGTGCCATCTCTCTGCCTGTTCCCTGATGCCTGGATGAAGGTCACCGGCCTGAAGGCCCGGTGCCCATGTGTCTGCACCTAGACGAGCGCAGCGGCAAGAAACCGCAGAGGTTTTTGAGCGTCAGCTCAGAATGAGGATGTGCGGCGGCAAGGCGGTGGCGCGCAGGTGGAAGGAGTGCTGGATCTGCAGCAGCGCGGTGTCGAGATCGGCCACCTTGATGCGTGCTGTAACCGTCTTGCGGCGCAACGCGTCCGCGGCCAGCACCACGCGGCCCGGCCGGTAGCGGTTGATTTCCTCGATGACCACCGGCAGCGGCGTTTGCTGGAATACCAGCTCGCCCCGCCGCCATGGCGAACCGTCCTGCGCCGCGACCGCGACGATGCTGCTGACCGTGTGGCGGTTGTAGCGCAGCTGCTGCGCCACGCCCAGCGTCCGCTCGCCCGCAGGATGGTCGACCCGCAGTTCGCCGCTCCAGCAGGTGACGCAGATGACGTCATTGAGATAACGGACCTCAAAACTTGATGCGCGGGAGGACACCCGTCCCACCCCGGCCAACAGCCGGAACGGCCGCTGGGTGCCGGGCACCTCGATCGCCGCCTCGCCCTGCATCAGTTCGAGCCCGCCGACCCAGGCCGGATCCTGTCCCAGCCGTCGCACGCTGGTGCGGGTGTTGAGGGCGACCTGCACCTGACCGTCCATCCGCCATTCCCGCACTTCGCCGGCCGCCGTGCGTTCGTCGGCATCCCACAGCCGCCAGGAGGGCCAGAGGTCCAGGGGCGCATAGGCGGCCACGGCTGCTGCGCCTGCGCCGCCCACCGCAAAGCCGAAAAAGGCCCGTCGCGCCGGCCGGTCCTGCACCCGCAACGTGTCCCGATGCTGCCGCGCCACCGCAGCATCCCGCCGCAGCAGCTCCGCGCCTGCCGCCCCCAGCTGTCGCCACTGGCGGGCAGCTTCCTGAAAGGCGGTCTGCCGCAGCGGCGTTGCCTGCAGCCAGCGCTGAAACGCGCCGGCCTCCCAGTCCGTCAGACGGCCGGATTGCAGTTTGCGCACCCAGGCCTGTGCGTCCTTGCGCACATCCGCCAGCAGCTCAGGGGGGGTGGTGAGTGTCATGAGTTTGAAACCATTCACACCCTAGACGGATGCCGGAACGCAAAACCGCAGACCGCCAGAAAAAAATTCGTCACCCCTGCCCCTCAGCCCGCACGGCTCAAACGCTCGGCGCAGAACTGCTGCGCCGCCTTCAGTTCGGACTCGACCGTCCGCAGCGAAATCTTGAGGTGACGGGCCACCTCCTTCTGCGGCCATCCCTCCAGCCGGACCAGCAGCACCACCTCACGCCGACGCACCGGCATGTCGGCCAGCGCGGCCATCAGGCAGTCCATGTCGGAGCGCAATTCGGCGAGTTCCGCCGGTCCCGGTGACGGATCGGGCAGCCCCTGCATCAGCTCGTCGACCTCCTCGGTCGAAAGCATCCGGCTCTGGCTGCGCTGCACGTCAATGGCCAGGTTGATGCCCATGCGGACCAGATAAGCCTGCGGGTTCTGGACCGGACCGCTGATGGCCGGTTCGCGCTCCAGCCGCAACCAGACTTCATGCAGGGCATCACTGGCCAGTTCGGTATTGCCCAGCTTGATGGCCAGGCTCTGACGGATCTGGTCGTATTTCTGCAGCAGCAGGTTGCGCAGTTGCGGCAGCACGCCCTCAGTCATCGCGGCCCTCGGGGGAACATCGGGGGCTGGGGTCTGCCGTAGCGGGCAGGATCAGGATGGCCAGCGGCTGCTGCAGGCCGGGGGGCGGTGGCGCGTCCAGGCGCAGACCCTGCAAGGCCTCCTGCATCGCCTGATCCCGCGCCGCGCTGCCAGAGCCCGTGACCTGCCGCACCGACCGGATCAGGCCGGCCGGCGACACCTCCAGCAGAAGCAAGGCGCGGTAGTGGCCGGGGGACGTGTCGCGATGGCTGCACAGGGCCTGCCACACCCGCTGCTGCACACGGGCGTCGTAGCTGCGGTCTGGCCGGGCTGGCGCAGCCCGCGCGGGGGCCGGTGGGGCAGACGATGCCTCGCGCAGCACGAACGAAGCGTCGTCTCCCTCGCCCACCCGTTCGGCGCGCAACTGGGTGCCGGTCAGCAGGAGGTCCAGCGCTTCCTGCGCGGTGTAGTCGCCCTGCACCGCGCGGGACCAGCGACTGGCGACCAGTTCGTCGCTGAACAGCACCGTCTGGTCGGTCAGCACCGCATAACGCTCCAGGGCGCTGGCCAGCGGCTGGGCGGCGATGTGCACCGGCAGGAGCGACCGGAGCGAGGTCGGGGCTGCCGTCCGGGGAGAACACCGGCCAGGCATCGGCATCCCGACCAGCAGACACAGGCAGGCGATGACCGTCGCGCGCCCTATCCCGCCGCGCGCGCGCACCCGTCGCATTCGTTCTCCCGCATGTCACCACCGCGTGCCGGTTGACGGACGCCCGCCGTACACCGTCTCCGCTGTGTTGCGGCCCCGGCATCCGGTCAGCGTGTCATTCCCCGCCTTATTGATATGAAAGAGCCATGTTTCCGGCGAAACGTTTCGATGCGATGACAGACCCGCTCGAACAGTTCATGACAGGGTCATTGCGCGGACATTCAACGAACATTGCAGCAGGGAATGAATGACAAAAGAAGCGTCATTGCAGGGTGGGAGACAGCATTCGCAAAGCGTGCAGCAGACCGCGATTGATTCGGAATTCGTCGTTGTCGGCATTGAGCAAGTCATTGCTGGCCAGGCACCGATGAATCAATTCGATGGCATGCGGATCGCGACTGAGGCGATTGAGGTCCTGCACAAACAATGCGACGTCCGGCAGTGCATCCGACCGCAACACATAACCGACAAACCAGCGCCACAGCATGTTGTAGACCAGGCCCTCCCGCACCTTGGCCGGGTCCGGCAGTGAATAGACCATCTGCAGCAGCCAGGCCCTCATCAGCATGCGACCATCGAGACCACTGGCGCTGCTCTGCGCCAGCGCCGCCAGAAACGCGCTCTCATAAACCATCGTGCTGTCCATCGCTTCGCGCAGATGCACCAGCGGATGGTCCGGCGGCACGAACGACTTCAGATGATCGGCCGCCATCCATACCGGATGCGAGACGATCCACACCCACGGCACCCCGTAGCGATCCACCGGCACCGGCTTGCTGCGGGCGATCTCCACATGGCGGGACAACTCCTTGTCCAGCGTCTGCATGGACACGCTTTCGATCCCTTCGTGCGCGCCCTGAGCGCCCGTCCTCCTCTTTCTCATCGACTGTCCTCCGCCCTGTGCGCCATGGAATGCCTCTGCTGATGGAGACGAATGGCGCGGGCAGAAACCGCAATTCACGGCAACAAAAAAGGCCGGCGAGGGGTTCCCCGCCGGCCCTCGGTGGATCAGCGACCGATACCGGCGCAGACCGCGCTGCTGTTCAGCTCCAGGTTGCTGCCAGCCGTCAGGAAGGTGGCCGCAATGGCGCTGTTCCAGGCTGCCGGCAGCTTCACGAAGTTGTGAACGCTGATGTAGGTGTCGAAGCTGCCGTTGTTCAGCCGGGTCACGAAATCACGCACCGTAGCGGCGGCGGTGCCTGCGGCGCCACCGCCGCTGTAGCACTGGCCCACCACCAGGTTGGTCGTGCCGTAGATCGGATAAACGCTGGCGTTGTAGCTGTACGCCGGCACCCAGTTCAGCGGATTGGCGCGTGCCAGCGCAGTGGACGGGGGAGCGGGCAGCGCGGCCTGGATGGCGGCATCCGTCGGAGACAGGCCGTTGATGCGGGCCACCACGTTGTTCAGTTCACCGGTGTAGCCAGGTTCCGGGCTCAGGTAGCCCAGGCGATGGTCGGCGGTCATGGCCGCTTTGACGCCGGAGCTGCCGGTGGCAGCGACCCACACGTCCGGGATGCCGTCGGCATTGGCATCCTGGGCCGGGGTCAGGGCCGGCAGCGCGCTGGCCACCACCGTCTTGAAGTTGTTGGACACGGTGAAAGAACGGCCGGCCGGCAGATAGGGGCTGCAGGCGGCATTCAGGAAACGCGACAGCAGCTCGGTCGTGCCGCTGGTCTCGGCGCGGTACACCACGGCGATGGCGCTGGTGCTGCCGACGGCGCCGTCATCGGCGGCGGTGGTGACCTGATTCCAGGTGCGGGCGTTGGTATCGAAGGAGAAGATGCGGCACAGCTGCTCGGTGCTCAGGTTCAGCGTCGTGATGCCGGCTTCCTTGTAGGGCAGCAGCACGGGCGTGGCCACGGCCGGGATCTGGATCAGGCGGCCATAGTTGGCCACGGACGACGAAGCGCCGTTGTTGTAGGCGGCGTTGTAGGTGTTCAGTTCCGCGGCGGTCAGCGCCGAGTCGCTGCCGATCATGTGCACCGTGCCGGTGGCGCCGAAGGCGGTCGGATTGTTGGTCAGGAAGGCGGTCTTGCCGCCACCGCTGCCGGTGCCGGCGTAGGTGCGGAACACACCGGAGCCATAGGCGGTGTTGTAGATGTCTTGGTACATCAGCTGCGGCAGCGTGGCGCCGCCAGAGGTGACGGACTGGGCGGAGGCCGCGCCAGCGCCAGCGATCAGGGCCAGCAGCAGTGCCGCTTGCAGGCGGCCCATCTTCATCTTCATGGAATTCATCGAGTTGCTCCTTGAACAAACCTTGAGGTTGAAATACCAGGACTCGTCGACGTTCAGGGCGCACGTGGTGGAGTGCGGGGCTCCCTGCCGACGCATCCATTCTTGGAAATCGCAATGACGGTGCATTGACCAAAGCTCCCCAGGATTCATCGCCATTCCCTGGTGATTTCCGCTTCTTTGGCCCGCCACTGCGCGCGTCTTCGAGGGGCGGCCACCGCATCCTCCGGAGCTTTGGTCATGTGGCAGTGAGACGGCTCGAATGCCCGCGGTAGGATGCGCCTCCGCACCCTTCACGTCCCCCACGCCTTCCGCCCCGCTGCCTTCCGGAGCCCCGCCCTTGACCCGTTCCGCCCGGCTGCTAGAACTCATCCAGACGCTGCGTCGTCATCGCCATCCCGTCACCGGCGACGCACTGGCTTCCAAGCTTGGCATCAGCCTGCGTACGCTGTATCGGGACATTGCGACACTGCAATCACAAGGGGCCCGCATTGATGGCGCGCCCGGCCTGGGCTATGTGCTGCGGGAAGGCTTCATGCTGCCGCCGCTGATGTTCACCATCGATGAAATCGAAGCGCTGGTGCTGGGCTCGCGGTGGGTGAGCAGCCGGGAGGATGCCCGGCTGTCTGCAGCGGCGCGGGACGCACTGGCGAAGATCGGCGCCGTGCTGCCGCCGCATCTGCGCCATGAGATGGACACCACCACCCTGATGGCCGGCCGCTCCGATGCACCGGGTCTCGACCGCGACCGGATGGCCGAGCTGCGGCAGGCCATCCGCAGCGAACACAAGCTGAGGCTCAGCTACCGGGACCTCAAGGGGGCCACCACCGAGCGCATCGTGTGGCCCTTTGCGCTGGGCTTCTTCGATCACGTGCAGGTGCTGGTGGCCTGGTGTGAGTTGCGTGGCACCCACCGCCATTTCCGGGCGGACCGTGTCACCGATGCGGTGGTGCTGGACGAGCGCTATCCGCAGCGGCGCACCGCGCTGATCAAGGCCTGGCGGGAACAGGAAGGCGTGCCGGCTGCTGACGGAAATTGACAGACCCGGTTCCTAGCATGACGGCACATCAACGAAAGGCAGCCGCCATGAACCACCCCAACTTCATTCTTCTCTACGTCAACAGCCCGGCCGAGAGCGCCGCGTTCTATTCACGCCTGCTGGGTGCACCGACGGTGGAGGCGTCCCCCACCTTCGCGATGATGGCTCTGGAGTCAGGCGTCATGCTGGGGCTGTGGGCGTCGGCCGGCGTGGAGCCGGCGGCCACAGCCCCGGGGGGCAGTGAGCTGGCGATTGCCGTCAAGGACGATGCCGCGGTGGAGGCCCGACTCGACGCCTGGCTCTCCGCTGGCGCCCGGTTGCTGCAGCCGCTGACCCGCATGGACTTCGGCTACACCTTCACCGTCGCCGATCCGGACGGACATCGGCTGCGGGTGTTTGCGCCGGGTGAGCGGTGATGCCGCGGTGATGCGGTGATGCACCGGCGGTCAGCCAGCGCTAGGCCAGCGTCCCACCGAGCACTTGCCAGCGAGCGAAAGCGCGTCCGGGCATGCGAAGTTAATCGATTGACCTTGTAAGCATACTTTTCACGCGCCCGACATATCCGGTGCCTAGAGTGCGGCGGTTTTTCCACCAACCTCCCCGGTCCACCGGTCCTCCTCATGCGCGCTTCGCTCCTCCCTGCCGGCCTCGTCTCCTCCGGCTCGCCCCTACATCGCTTCCCGCTGCGGCCCGTCACCCTGGCCCTGCTGACCGGCTTCCTGATGGCCGGATGCGGCGGCGACGGCGGGGACGACAACACCGTGGCCACCTTGCCCGCCGCTCCCGCGGGCCTGGGCACCACCGACACCGCCGCCGTGCAGGACGCCGCCACGGTGCCCGCCTTTGTCGACACCTCGGCCACCAATCAACGCGGCGACGCCCGCTACGCCACGCTGGAGACCAATGCCGGCGTGCGCGCCGTTTCCGGCTTCCTGAAGGTCTGGCAGCCCAGCACGCTGATCGTCGATGCGGGCGTGACCGCGCCCGCCAATGGCAGCTTCCCGGCCGTGACCGCCTCCACCTGGACCGGCATTCCCGGTGATGCCTCCGACGGCAAGGTGCTCGACGCCGCCGCGCATAACGCCAACATCCAGTACGTGGTCACCGCCACGGCCGGGCGCACCGACGCGCAGGCCCTGGCCGCCTATCTGGACGACCGCCGTGGCAAGGGCTACAGCATCAGCGACGGCATGGGCCCGCTGACCAATGCCTGGCGCACCGCCGCCGGCCAGACCACCACCATCACCAGCATGCCGGCAGACGCCACCACGGTGCTCTACAACGACACCGGCGCCGAAGTCGGCATCAGCACCGCAGCGGGCAACAAGACGCTGGGCCTGGCGGTTGACTTCATCAACAACGTCGGCGAGAACGCCTCCACCGAGCCGGCCAAGCGCTTCTACAAGTACGCCCGCCCCTGGCGCTGGAGCAGCAACGTCATCGTCGTGCCGCAACTGGTGCCGGCCAAGAGCAGCACGCCCACCACCGACGGCGGCTACATCAGCGGCCACACCGCCGAAGGCGTGCGCAAGGCGCTGGCCATGGCCTATCTGGTGCCGCAGCGCTTCCAGGAAATGATGGCCCGCTCACTGGAGCTGGGCGAGAACCGCATCCTGGCCGGCATGCATTCGCCGATGGACGTGATCGGCGGCCGCATCCTGGGCCAGGCTTCTGCTGCCGCGTCCATTGCCAACGGTTCGGATGCCGCGATCAAGGCCACGGCCTATCAGCAGGCACAATCGGTGATGCAGTCCGCCGCCGGCGTGAGCTCCTTCGCCGCCCTGCAGACCTACGCCCATTCGGCCAGCACCGCCGATGACCGTTTCAACGACTGGACCACGCTGCGCGCCAACGCCCTGCGCCGCATGAGCTTCGGCCTGCCGCAGACCGGCGACAAGACCAAGCCCGCCGTGGTGCCCAAGGGCGCGGAAGTGCTGCTGGAGACCCGCCTGCCCTACCTGAGCGCCGATCAGCGCCGTGTCGTGCTCAAGACCACCGCCCTGCCCTCCGGCTGGCTGGTGATGGACGACGCTGAAGGCTGGGGCCGGCTCAACTATGTAGCGGCGGCCGACGGCTATGGTGCCTTCAACGGCGATGTGGACCTGACGATGGACGCGTCGCTCGGCGGTTTCTACGCCGAAGACCACTGGCGCAACGACATCAGCGGCGCCGGCAAGCTGACCAAGGCGGGCACGGGCACGCTGCACCTGAGCGGTGCCAACACCTTCTCCGGCGGTCTGGTGCTGAAGGCCGGCGTGATCTCCGCCGACAGCACGTCCGCGCTGGGCAAGGGCGATGTGTATGTGGCGGGCGGCACGCTCATCAGCAATGCCGCAGCGCCGCAAGTCGCCGTCGGCGGCAAGTTCAGCCAACGCGCCGGCTCGACCCTGCAGGTGGTGCTGGGCGGCAGCGGCGCAGGCCGTCTGGTGGCCGCCGGTGCGGTCAATGTGGAAGATGGCGCGACGTTGGCGGTGAAGTTTGCCAAGGGCACCGTCGTCAAGGCGGGTGACACGGTGCAGGTGCTCTCCGGCGCTTCGCTTGCCGGCCGCTACAGCACCGTCACGGTGGACGGCTTCACCAAGATCAGCACCAGCTACAGCGGCACCACCCTGAGCATCAAGATCGAGGGCTGAGGCTGATCAGGAGGAGCTGGCCTCCGGGGCTGGCTTCGCCTCCAGCGCCTGCTGCCACAACGCGGCTGCTGCTTCCACGCCTTCGGCGCTGAAGTGGCAGCCGTTTCTCATGCGGCCGGTCAACGTATCGGTATCGGGGCCGGCCCGAAAACCATGGGTCGGCTCGTCCAGCAGGTCCTTCACCGCGGCACGGATCTCATCGCGCTCGTGGGCGCGCGCCCCGGGCGGGCACAGCGTCGAGCGGGCCAGCCACCAGGGGCCGGGCAACCCACGGGCTTCCGTCATCGCTCGCAGGTCGCGCAAGCCTTGCGCGTAATCCTCGGTGCTGGTGCCGCTCAGGGCATCCGCCTCCCCCTGCTGCCACAGCACACCCGCGATGGGCCAGCCGGTGGCGAGGGTTGCGTCGACCTCCTGTTCCCACACCCGTCGCAGCGGGCTGCGGGCATCGGTCCAATCGTCGAGCCGGGTGGATTCCACCCCGATGACCAGCCAGACGATGGGCTTCCCAGCCCAGGTGCCGTTCAGTCGCTGATGCAGGGCGGACCACAGACTCGCGCCTGATCCGGTGCCCCCGGGCAGCGGCTCCTGCGCCATCACGCAACGCCCTTGGTGCAGCACCGGGAGGGCGGGTCGCGGGCCAACGTGCGGCGGGAGGTCGCCATGGTTGCCGGCGTTGGATTGCCCCATCGCCACCAGCACCAGCGGCATCCGGCCGGCGAGCCAGGCATCGCAGCTGGCGGCGCCCTGGGGAATGGGCTGGATGGCCTTCACGCGGCTCTCCAGCGTCTGGTCGGCACCGCGTTCATCCGTCCACAGTTTCAGGCCCGCGGCCGCGCCGACCGCGATCAGCGTGCCGGTGGCCAGAGCCCAGCCCAGTTGGCGGCGGCGCATCGGACGCTCGATCACCGCAGGCCCTGGCCACAACAGGCCAGGTAGCGCCCGCGCAGGGCGGATGACGGCGGCGGCCCCGGTTCGCCCAACGCCTGATGCCACTCGCTCATGCGGCCGCCTCCCGCAACTGGTGCTGCTGGTAGCGACGGCGGATCCATCGCATGGCGGGCTGCTCCACCCAGTGGGTCAGGCCATGCGCCAGCCCCAAAGCGACGGCCAGCACCACCAGGATCGACACCGTCGCGGACAGACCCAGGCCCTCCAGACGTCGCAGCAGCGCCCAGCCGATATTCTCGTGCAGCAGATAGAGGGTGTAGGAGACGCTGCCCAGCCAGAGCCACAGCCGATGCTCTAGCCAGACCCAGCGTCCGCGCGCCGCACCCTGCAGCAGGACCAGGCAGGCGCAGGCCAAACCACCCACGGCCAGCCCCTGACCCAAGGCAATCACCGCGATGGCGGCCAACACCAGGCTCCACTCCGCTCGCGCGGCGCGAGCCTGTGAGAGAAACGCCCGACCCGCGGTCAGCAGGGACCCTGGCCCCGCCACTGCATGAGTCGGAACGCGGGTCAGCCGGTACACCGCCACCCCAAGCGCAAACCAGGCGATATAGGGCAGCAGCATCCACCGTTGCAGCACCCAGGGCAGATCCACACCGAAGGCCGTGGCCGCCAGCAGATACACCGCCCGCAGCGCCAGGAAGATCCACAGCAACTGACACAAGCGCCGTCCCCCACCCTGCAGCCAGCTCAGCAGCGCCCAGGCGTAGAACAGCAGTTCCACCGTCAGCGTCCAGTACACCCCATCCACATGGGCGACGCCGGCGAGTTCCTGCACCATGCTGAGATTGGCCAGCAGGGTCGGCCAGCCCACTTCCTTGCCGGGCAGGCCCAGCAGGTGCGTCAGCCCGAAGGTCAACAGCAGCGCGCCCCAATAGGCCGGATACAGCCGGCTGAAACGGGACACGACGAAGTCCATCGGCCGACGGGTGCGCTCGAGCGTCATGAAGATGACGAAGCCGCTGATCATGAAAAACAGGTTGACCCCGTAGTGGCCCCAGGGCAGCGACACCAGCGGCGCGCTGGTATGCCCATACAGGTCCTGATAGCGGGTGGTGTAGTGAAAGCCCACCACCAGCAGCGCGGCAACCCCGCGCAGCGCATCGAGCTGCGCCAGCCGGCGCGCCGAGCCGCTCATGACCGCAGCAGCCTCACACCAGCACCTCGGCGGCGGCCGGATGGCTCAGGAAGTTCTGTGGGCTGGCGCTGACGCCGTAGGCGCCGGATTGGAACACCACCACCAGATCGCCGGGCTCGGCGTGGGGCAGCGACATCCGTTCCCCCAGCAGATCCAGCGGCGTGCACAGCGGCCCGACCACCGAGACGCCGGGCTCCGTCTCCGCATCCATGCGGTTGCCGATCGCCACGGGATAGTTCTTGCGGATGACCTGACCGAAGTTGCCCGACGCCGCCAGATGGTGGTGCAGGCCGCCGTCGGTGACCAGGTACACCTGGCCGCGGGAGACCTTGCGGTCCACCACCCGGCAGACATACACGCCGGCCTCGCCGACCAGATAACGCCCCAGCTCGATGACCAGCCGGGTGCCCCCAAGTTCCTGCCGGGCGCGGGTCTGCAGCGCCGCCAGGTTCTGCCCAATGGGCGCGAGGTCCAGCCGCTGCTCACCGGGGAAATACGGAATGCCGAAGCCACCGCCCAGATTGAGCGTGCGCACCGGTGCTGGCGCGGCTTGCGCGAGTCGCAGGGCCAGCTCGAAGCTCTTCTGCTGCGCCTCGATGATGGCTTCCGGCCGCAGATTCTGCGACCCGGCGAAGAGGTGGAAGCCTTCGAAGCCCAAACCCGCCTGGCCGATCTGCGCCAGCAGCTCCGGCACCTGTTCCGCATCCACACCAAACTGCTTCGGCCCTCCGCCCATCTTCATGCCGGAAGACTTCAGCTCGAAGTCCGGATTGACCCGCACCGCCACCCGCGCGGCGTAGCCGGTCTCGGCGCTCAGGCGCGCCAGCAGCGTCACCTCACGGAACGATTCGATATTGATCAGGATGCCGGCCGCCAGGGCCTGACGCAGTTCCAGCTCGGTCTTGCCCGGTCCGGCGAAGCTGATCTCGCGCGGATCGGCCCCGGCATCCAGCGCCACCTGCAGCTCGCCACCGGAGGCCACGTCGATGCCGTCCACCAGCCGCGCCATGTGGCCGACCACGGCCGGCATCGGATTGGCCTTCATCGCATAGTGCAACTCGATGCCGGCGGGCAGCGCCTCGCGCAGCGACTGGACCCGGGCGCTCAGCTGCTCGCGTCCATACGCGTAGAACGGGGTGCGACCGATGCGGTCGGCCAGGCGGGTCAGCGGCTGGCCACCGATCTGCAACTGGCCCGCCACCACCGGAAACTGCACCAGCGGCGCATGCTGCGGCGGCTGACGCACCGGTTCTTTCACCGCTTCTTTCACCGCCTCGTTCACCGCTTCTTTGTCAGGACTTTGCATCGGATTCCATTGCCGCGATCCACTCGGTGCTGAGCAGCTTGCGATCGATCTTGCCGTTGGGATTGCGGGGCAGCGGACCGCTGCGGGCATGCACCCCCGCGGGCATCATGTAAGCCGGCATGCGGGCGCGGCAGGCGGCCAGCAGGGCTGGCGTGTCCACCGCGTCACTGCCTGCGGGCGGCGTGGCAATCACCTGGATGGCCTGCCCGAGGCTGGCATGGTCCACGCCGAAGGCCACGCATTCGCCCACCAGCTGGGTGGCGTAGAGAATTTCCTCGACCTCGGTCGGACTGACCCGGTAGCCGGAGGTCTTGATCATTTCGTCGCGGCGGCCGATGAAGTAGAGAAAGCCTTCCGCATCCATGCGCACCGTGTCGCCGGAGAAGACCGCGTATTCCGGCAGTTGCAGGCCTGCTTCGCGGCCCGGCGCGGTGGGCGGCAGCAGCTTGTAGCGCTCGGCGGTTTTCTCGGCATCGTTCCAGTAGCCCAGGCCCACCAGCGCCCCGCGGTGCACCAGTTCCCCCGGCTCATCGGGCGCGCAGGGCGTGCCGTCTTCGCGCAGCACCAGGATTTCCGCATTGGGAATGGCCTTGCCGATTGAATCCGGACGGCGGTCCACTTCTTCAGGCGGCAGATAGGTCGAGCGGAAGGCCTCCGTCAGGCCATACATCAGGAAGGGCTGCGCGGATGGCACGCGCTGGCGAAGCAGCCCCAGCGTCTCGCGCGGCATGCGGCCGCCGGTGTTGGCAAAGTAACGCAGGTGGTCGTTGATGGCGGCTGGCCACTCGAGCTGGGTCAGCTGGATGTAGAGCGGCGGCACGGCCGTCAGGCCGGTGATGCGGTCCCGCTCCAGCGCCTTGAGCACGTCCCGGGGCATCAGGTAGTTCAGCAGCGTGACCGATGCGCCGCTGTGGAAGGCGGTGGTCAGCTGGCTGAAGCCCGCATCGAAGGACAGCGGCAGCGCCGCCAGCAGCCGGTCCTGTGCATGATTGCCCAGATAGCTCGCGACGCTCCGGGCGCCGGCCACCATGTTGCGGTGGGACAGCACCACGCCCTTGGGACGACCGGTGGACCCGGAGGTGTAGAGGATGGCCACCATGTCGGTGTCGATGACCCGGTGGGCGGTACGCGATGGTGCGTCCAGCAGGTCGGCATAACGGACCCAGCCGCGGTCCGGGCCGGCGGGGTCGGATTGGCCGACAGCGCCGCTGTCTGCGGGCGCGTCGACCAGCACCACCTGACGCAGCGACGGACACTGCGACAACACCGGCTGCAGCGTGACCCAGCGGTCGCGACTGGTGATCAGCACCCGGACATCGCAGTCCCGCAGGATGAATCCGACCTGTTCGGCCTTCAGAATCGGGTTGATCGGCACGAACACGCCGCCCGCCGCGGGCGCCGCAAAGCTGGCGACCACGGTTTCCAGCCGCTTGTCCAGATAAATGCCCACCCGCTCCGCACGGCCAAGGCCCAGGCTCAGCAGGCCATTCGCCAGCGCCTCCATCTGGGAGGCCAGTTCGCCATAGGTCAGCGAGCGGGCGCCATCCCGCAGGGCGGGAGCGGCCGGGTCGCGGTCGGCACTGCACCGGATGAGGTGCGGAAGCAGGTGGCTGTCGAGGGCGGGCATGGAAAAAAGTATCTCATGCAGCCCCCCGGAAAGAATGCACGCGGCTGAGGGTCTCCCCTTGGGATGGGGGGGCGTTTGGCGGGCGTGCGGCCAGGGGGCGACGGTTAAGATTCCGCCCGACATGAACACACAAGAACATCTGCTGGACATCCTGGACGACGTCCTGAGCCTGGAGGGGCGTGCCAAGACCTTCACGCCGGACACGGCCTTGCTGGGCGCTTTGCCCGAGCTCGATTCGATGGCCGTCGTCAGCCTGATCACCGCGCTGGAGGAACAGTTCGGCATCGTCGTGGACGATGACGAGATCGACGGTTCCACCTTCGCCACGGTGGGCGCGCTGACGGACTTCCTGAACGGCAAGCGGGCCGCCTGAGAGGCGCCTGACCGGCCATGACCGCCGCGTGCCGCAGCTTCTTTCTGGATGCCGGCCCACGCGGCCAGCGCCTGTGCGTCTTTCATGCCGCGCAGGGCGCTGTCACGCCTGTGGGGCAGGTGCTGCTGCTGCCGCCGTTCGGGGAAGAACTGAACAAATCGCGCCGGATGCTGGCGATGGGCAGCCGGGCGCTGGCCGCCGCCGGATTTGAGGTGCTGTTGATGGACCTGCTGGGTTGCGGGGACAGCAGCGGGGACTTCGGGGACGCGACCTGGGACGATTGGAACGCGGACATCCGTCTGGCCATCGATTGGCTGGCGACCCGGTCGGCGTCCTTGCCCTTGTGGTTGTGGGGCGTGCGGGCCGGGGCGCTGCTGGTGCCCGGAGCGCGGGAGGCGGCGAAACGGCCGGTGAATCTTCTGCTGTGGCAGCCCGTCACGGCGGGCAAGCTGCAGTTGCAGCAGTTCCTCCGGCTCAAGGTGGCGGCCGATCTGGTCGGCGGTCAGGCCAAGGGCGCCATGCAGGCCCTGCGCACCCAGCTGGATCAAGGCCAGTCGGTGGAGATTGCCGGCTATCAACTCTCACCGGCGCTGGCCGCCGGGCTGGAACAGGCGCAGCTGAAACCACCGGCAGCAGCGGATGGCGGCGAAAGCGTTGCTGGCGTTGCTGGCGCCAAGGATGCCGCTGGCGACGGACGGTCGGTGCAGCGCGTGGTCTGGCTGGAAACCAGCCTGCGTGACCAACCTGCACTATCGCCTGCCGGCGCCTCCGGATCGCAAGCCTGGACGGCGGCAGGCTGCGACGTGCACGCCCAGGCCGTCAAAGGCCCCTCCTTCTGGGCGGCAACCGAAATCGAGGTGGCCCCCGATCTGATCACCGCGAGCGCCCAGGCGATGCGTTGCACAACAGCGCCAACAACCTCCACGGAAGTCTGCGCATGAACTACCGCGACACCGTGTTCACCGTCGACTGTCACGGCGACCAGTTGCTCGGCATCCTGTCGGAGCCGGCCGCTGGCATCGGAGCCGGCGTCCAGGTCTCGGGCGCAAGCGGTGTCTCAGCCTCTGGCGCTGATGGGACGACGCAGCCGGTGGCCGATGCGAGGGGCGGCGCCGCTTTCGACGCGAACAGCATCGCAAGCGACCTCGGCGTCCTGCTCATCGTGGGCGGGCCGCAATACCGCGTCGGCTGCCACCGACAGTTCACCTTACTCGGCCGTGCGCTGGCCAAGGGCGGCGTGCCGTGCCTGCGCATCGACTACCGCGGCATGGGCGACGCCACCGGCGAGGCTCGCGACTTCGAGCAGATCGACGACGACATCGCCGCCGCCATCGACCACTGGCAGCGGCAACGCCCCGGTCTGCGTCGTGTGGTGATCTGGGGGTTGTGCGACGCCGCGTCCGCCGCGCTACTGTATGTGCAGGGCCGCGCGGACCCGCGCGTGGCGGGTCTGTGCCTCGCCAATCCCTGGGTCCGGACTGAAGAGAGCCTGGCCCGCGCGCAGGTGCGCCACTACTACTGGGACCGGATCCGCCAAGCGTCGTTCTGGCGCAAGCTGCTCAGCGGTCGCGTGGGTCTGGCAGCGGTCCGCGAACTGCTGGGCAAGCTGAGTCAGGCTCGGGGCAGCCAGGCGTCGGCGCGTGTCGACACGACGGCCCACGGCGGCAACACCACCCTGGCATCGCTTCCGACTCTGGCCGGGGATGGGGACCCCACCCCAGCCCGCAGCAGCTCGATCGTCCAGGACGGCGCCCGCAGCCGCCGCGCCGCCGCACCCGGGCCGCACTACACCGTCCGCATGGCGGAAGGTCTGCGCCGCTTCCCCGGCCCGGTGTTGCTGATGCTGTCCGGCGACGACCTCGTCGCCAAGGAATTCCTGGACCTTTGCCGCACCGGTGGCGGCGCCTGGCGGGGACTGCTCAACCGCCCCCGCCTGCGGCGCGAGGATCTGCCGGAGGCCGATCACACCTTCGCCAGCGCCGCGTGGCGGGCGCAGGTGGAAGCCTGGACCCTGTCCTTCGCCACCGCGTTGGCCGCCGATTGAATGGAGACCCGCATGTTTGGAATGCCCCGCTCTGCGCGCCGCTGGCTGGTCGGCGTCTGCGGCGTGATGCTGATGGCCCATGGCAGCGCCCAGACGCTGGCGGGCTGCGGCAGCCTGGCCAACAACTACGGCCCGCACGACTACCGCGACTGGAAGGACCTGCCTCCGATCGACCCGGTGACCAAGGAGATGTCTCCGCTGCAACTGGTGGAGGGCGCCCATTTCATCGACACCTGCGAAGCGCTGTTCAAGTGCAAGCGCGGCAGCATCGGCGCGGATCTGGACTACACCCTGCGGGCCTTCCCCAACCACCATCGCGCCCTGGTGGCGATGATGCGTTATGGGGAGCTGACCCGGAAGGCGCAGCCGCCGGATGCCCGCTACACCGTCGATTGCTACTTCCGCCGCGCGCTGGTCTGGCGCCCGGAAGATGCGATTGCGCGCCTGCTGTACGTCACCTACCTCAATGAGAACAAGCGGGTGGCCGATGCCAAGGTGCAGTTGCAGGAGGCCGCCAAGCAGACTGGCGACAACCCCTTCACCGTCTACAACCTCGGCATGGTGGCCCTGGACCTGAATGACGTGGACCTGGCGGTGGACGCCGCCCGTCGCAGCTACGCGGCCGGCATGAAGCACCCGGCCCTGCGGCAACGGCTGCAGGCGATGAACCGCTGGCCGAGCGATCTGGTGTTGCCGGAGGATGGCGCGTCCGCGCCGGCCGGCGCCGCGTCGCCTGCATCGCCTGCCGCGCCCGCCTCAGGTACAGCATCCGGCGCAGCGTCCAGTGCAGCGTCGGAAGCGAAGGGCGCAGCGCCGAAAAGCCCGGCGCCATCGGCTTCTTCATCTGCCGCCATGTCCGCCGCGCTCGGCGCCTCATCCGCGCCCGCCCGGGCCTCCTTGGCCTGACGACCGGTTCTGCCATGACCAGCGCCTCCACGCCCCTGGCCCCTCGCCTGCCCGTCATGGGCTGGCAGACCTTCCGGGGCGCCCGCGACGCAGCGCTGCCCAGCCTGCTGGACCACGCCCGCCAGCAGCTGACCACCAGCGGCCGGGCTGCGATTCTGCTTGCCCTGGAATGCATCGGCGTCGGCCCCGATGATGTGGTGCTGGTGCCGACGTATCACTGCCCCACGATGGTCGCGCCGGTGCTGACGCTTGGGGCGCAGGCGGTGTTCTATCCCATCGACGACACCGGCGCCCCGCGCCTGGACTGGCTTGCGCAGCACGCACCGCAGCAGGCCAAGGCGATGCTGGTCACCCACTATTTCGGCTTGCCGCAGCCGATGGACAAGCCCCGCGCCTGGTGCGATGGCCGAGGCATTGCACTGATCGAAGATTGCGCCCATGCGATGTTCGGCCGTAGCGGCGCACGGGCCGTCGGCGGCTGGGGCGATGTCGCCATTGCGAGCCTGACCAAGTTCTTCCCTGCGCCCGAAGGCGGCGTGCTCGCGCTGAACCGGCCCGACCTGCGCATGCCCCTACTGACGCCGGCACCGCTGATCCAGCAGGTGAAGGCCGCTGCGGACATCCTGCACATGGGCGCCAGCCATGATCGGCTCACCGGATTGAACGGGCTGATCCGCGGCGTGTTTGCGCTGCGCGGCCTGTTGCGTCGCCCGCAGGCACCCCGGATATCGACGGGCTCGGCACCACCGAGCGCGAATCCCACCCGATCCAGCCCCTCGCCATCGCCAGCCCTTGCACCCGCGATGGACACGCTCGACGACGCCGTCGACGCCAACATGTCGCTCATCGATCTGCCGCTGTCGCACCGCGCTCTGACGCGCGCCAGCGCCTGGGTCTCGACCGAGATTCCGCGTCAGCGCATCGTCCAGGCCCGCCGCCGCCATTACGAGCGCCTGCTGCAAGCCCTGCAAGGCAACGACGGTTTCCGCCCGCTGCGACCGCAACTGCCGGCGGACAGCGCGCCTTACGTCTTCCCGCTGTGGGTCCGCACGCCGGATCCCGGCTATCTGGAAATGCGCCGCCTGGGCGTGCCCGTCTCCCGCTGGGACCGGCTCTGGCCCGGGGTTCCGTCGATCGACGGGGATGCAGGCGTCTCCTGGTCCCACCATGTGCTGCAACTGGCCTGCCATCAGGACCTGAGCGATCAGGAACTGGATGCCATCGTGGCGCAGGTGCGTCGCCTGTTTGGCGCCTGAGCCGCGGACGACCCATGAAACGCGTGCTGATGATCAGCTTCCAGTTTCCGCCGATGGCGGGGACCAGCGGCGTGCAGCGCGCCTTGCGTTTTGCCCAGCAACTGCCGCAGGAAGGCTGGACACCCAGCGTGTTGACGGTGCATCCCCGCGCCTACGAACACACCGCCAGCGACCTGATGGACGAGGTGCCGGCGGGCATGACCGTGCGCCGCGCGTTCGGCCTGGATGCCGCGCGGCAGCTCGCCGTGGCCGGGCGGTATCCCGGTGCCCTGGCGCGTCCGGACCGCTGGACCAGCTGGCGGCTGGGTGCCGTGCCGGCCGGGCTGGCGATGATTCGGCGCGAACGGCCGGATGTGATCTGGAGCACTTATCCGATTCCGACGGCGCACCGCATTGCCCACACGCTGGCGCGGCTGAGCGGCCTGCCCTGGGTGGCGGACTTCCGGGACCCGATGGCCCACGACGGCTACCCGGCTGATCCGGTGCTGTGGCGCAGTTTTGAGGCGGTGGAGCGCCTGGTGTTCGGCCGTGCCCGCCGCATGACCTTCACCACACCCGGTGCGGCGCGGCTGTATGCGCAGCGGTATCCGCAGGCGGCGGACCGGGTGCGGGTGATCGAGAACGGCTACAGCGAAGAGGCTTTCGAGGCGGCACAGGCGCATGCGGCGAGGGCCTCGGGCGCGCAAGACCTGTTGCGCTCATCGGCACCAGCGGGGCCGGCGGCCGCGTCGGTCTCATCGGCCTCATCGGCCTCATCGGCCTCATCGGCCTCATCGGCCTCATCGGCCTCATCGGCC
>CBIHOT010000031.1:0-60160 GCA_966211495.1 uncultured Roseateles sp.
GTTGGCGTTGGCGTTGGTGTTGGTGTTGGTGTCGCCGTTGGCTGTGGGGCTGCTGCCAGCGAGGTTGCCAGTGGTGCTGATGAAGCGGCGACTGCTGGGGCAGCGTCCGAGCGCTCCTGAATCAAGCGAAATTCAAAGCGCCATCCCTCCGTCCCCCCCATGCCCAGCACCCGCTGCGGCAACGCATCGACGATGCCCCGCACGGGGGTGGTGGTCCCTTCAAGCGCCGGCGGGAGCAACTCGTCCATGCGCAATTGCGCCCGGAACGCACCCCAAAGAAAACCGGCCACCAGCGCAGCCGCTGCCCAGAGCCACCATCGGCCATACCGCAGGGCCAGTGCCGCGCACAGCAGCAAGGTCCAGCCGGCCGCAGCCCATTCCCAGTCGTCGGGCAAACGGGGCAGCCGATGAACGATGGCCATGCCACATAGCGGCGAGACGATGCCGATCGTCCACTGCCAGGCGGTGGAGGACGGCTGCCCAGTGACGGAGCGCTGCGCAGTGACAGGTCGTCCCGCAGCCTCTGATCGTCCCGCAGACATCAGTCGTCGCGCCGCCAAGGGTCTTCGCGCGGCCAACATTCGTCTCGCAGCCAGGCGTCGTCGCGCGACGGGCATTGCAGGGAGACATGGGCGGTCAATGGCGGGATCGATCATGACGGGCGCTGGAGGAGGCTTCTGCCATCCTGGCAACGCCCGCAGCGTGCGCCTTGTTCCGCATCAATGCAGGCTATCTGTCCGCCCCTGCGAGGGATCGGTCGGGGGATGGCGAGGCGTACAAATGGCGGGGCGCGCGTGCGCTCGAAAGCCCGGACCTTGGCATTGCAAGAGCCATACGCCCCTGGTCGGCAGATAGCGGCCGATAGGGGCCGGCATCGCTGGGTATCGGCCAGACATTGACCGGGCACTACCGTTGCCGCAGAGAGTTGCGGGCAGTCTTTTCAGCTCGACCAACGATGCCAGTTTGATCAGCTGTGCCAGTTCGACCGGGGTTGCCAGCTCGACCTGCTCTGCCAGTGCTGGCTGTCTTGCCCGTCCTTCCAACACCTCCGCTATCACCCGTCCATGCCGCCGTCTCTCATCCTCACCGTCGGCACCGCCGGCTGGAGCATTCCCCGCGCCGAAGCCGCCGCATTCCCGGGAGACGCCAGCCATCTGCAGCGTTACGCCCGAACCCTCAACGGCGTGGAGATCAACAGTTCCTTCTACCGTCCCCATCAGCCTGCCACCTACGCCCGTTGGGCCGCGGAGACCCCACCGGACTTCCAGTTCTCGGTGAAGGTGCCCAAGGCCGTGACGCACGAAGCGGCGCTGGTCGGCACCCGGGAGTTGCTGCTGCCCTTTTTCGAAGGCGTTGCCCTGCTCGGCCCGCGGCTGCGCGTCCTGCTGATCCAGCTGCCCCCATCGCTCGCCTGGGAGCGTCGCACCGCCGCCAGCTTCTTCCGCCTGCTGTCCAGCCTGACCGCCGTGCCCGCCGTTTGCGAGCCACGGCATGCGAGCTGGTTCACGCCGGAAGCGGACGAGCAACTGCGTGCGGCCCGCATCGGCCGGGTGGCGGCAGACCCGTCACGCCATCCGGAGGGCGATCTGCCCGGCGGCTGGCTGGGCCCCGCGGGAGATGGCGCCGGCGCCATCGTGTATCGCCGGTGGCATGGCGCGCCGCGGCTCTACTGGTCGTCCTATGACGACGACTGGTTGCAATCCAGAGCCGACGAACTGCTTCGCTGGAATGAGGCCGCAGAGCACTGGGTGATCTTTGACAACACGGCGTCTGGCGCTGCCGCCTCCAATGCCCTGGACTTCCAGGCACGTGCCGGCGTTTACCGGGACGCGTCCTGATCGTTCTTTCGAATGCCTCGCAGGTTCATCAGAAACAGCCCGACCTGCAGCGCAATGAGGGCATAGGCCTGCGTGTGCCAGCCCCACACGATCCACAGCAGATTGCTCAGCACAAAGATCCAGAATCCCCAGAGCCGTTTAGCGGGGCTCTTGGCGCCCACCAGCCAGCCCGCCAGCAGCGTCACCACCATCGCGGGCCATTGAATCGCGTCCAGAACGTCCATCACAGCCCCTGCGGCTTTGCGGAAGCCGACAACGTGCCCAGCGCAGCCGCACCCAGCTGATGGAGATAGCTGGCGAAGCCGCCCACAACCCGGCCTGTGCGCCGGGCGCTGGTGGACACCCGGACGGTATTGGTCCGCGCAATGGTGCCGCCCATGGCATTGAGCCGCTGAACGAGGTCGACATCTTCATGACAGGCCAGCGGAGCGAAACCACCGGTCCGCAGGTAAGCCTCCGCGGAGATGCCCAGGCTGGCGCCATGCACATGGCTGTGGCCTTCACGGTCGTGATAGAGAGATTCGTAATGGGCCCGCGCCTGGGGGTGGAATCCCTCCCAGTCATCCACCGTCACCACGCCGCAGACGGCATCGGCCGACTTGCTGCGCGACCAGACTGCCTGTCGGGCCAGCCAGGCGGGGTCCACGGCCGTATCGGCATCGGTGAACGCGAGCCAGCTCACGCCCCGCTCGATCAATGCGAGCGCACCGGCGGCGCGGGTCATGCCGACATTGCGGTGATTCACCACCAGCGTCTCCACCCCATGCGCGGCGGCCACGTCACCGGTCCGGTCCCTGCAGTCGTCGAGCACGACCAGGATAAGCACGGGCTCTGCGGTCAGCTCCGGATGGGAGGCCGCCACCTGCAGGGATTGCAGGCATGGGCCGATCAACGCTTCTTCGTCATGGGCCGGGATGACCACCCCCATCATGGCGCGGCTCCAGGCTCCGCCTGCGGCGCGCGACCCTTGGTCCACACATCGATCAGGAAGTCGCGTTCACGATGCATCCGCATGTGGCCCATGACGCCGGCCCGATTGAACACCTCGCGCAGCGCGGCATGTGCGCCTTCGCCGGTGCACTGGAAGTCGTCCGCCGCATGACGCCAATGGCAGGCCAGCAGCGTGCCTCCCGGGCGCAGGCTGGAGAGGCAACGCTCAGCGACCTGATGACAGGCGTCCAGGTCCAGGTAGTACATCAATTCGCTGAGCACGATCAGGTCGAAGCGCTCGTCCGGCCACTCGTCGGGCACGGTCATCTGTCGCCAGCTCAGACCCGGCCGGTCGCCGACCTGTTCAGCCGCCCGGCGCAGCGCCGCGAGGCTGGCGTCTGCGCACAGCAGGGCATCACATCGCGTCAGCAGTTGCTCGCTGAGCACCCCATTGGCGCAGCCAGGCTCGAAGGCACTGGCATAGCGCCATTGCGGCAGACAGGCCAGGGTGACGGCGCGCTTGCGGATCTCGTAGGGACTGGTGCGGTAGTTCCAGGGGTCGGCGCGCTGGAACAGCTGGTCCATATGACGGATCAGCGGCGTCGGCGGCATGGTGGGTGCGCCTTCATCGAGCGGGTCATCGTTGAATGGACTGGCCGCCCGCGGCGCCTCGGCATCCTCGGGCAGATCGGGTGCGGTCCACAAGGACCGCTGCGCGGGCGGGAAGAAGGACGCCAGGCGCGCCGTGGGCGGGGCGAAGCTCATTCCGTTTCCTCCCGGAAGAAGAATTCAGCGGGACGCAGCAGCCGTTCCATGGCGCTGGCGGGCAGCACCGGCGGCCGGTGTCCGTCGGGCTCGATCTGAGTGCGGTGGGCCTGCAGGGCGGACTGCTTGCGCTGCCGGATGTCCTCAGGCAGTGGCAACTGGACCAGTTGCTGCCAGGGCACGCGGGCATCGCCCGGCGAGGCCCAATGCCACATCCACACCGGCATTTCCAGCAGACGAAAGCCGATACGGGCGGATAGCTCGGCAGCCACGCGGCCACAGGCTTCGTGGTCCGGGTGTCCGTCGAGCCGCCAGGTGGTGACGACCAGGTCGTCCGGCATCAACAGTGGGGCGAGCTTCTGCATCAACTGCGCCTCCTGATCGGCGACCCGACCGTCAGCCAGCCGAAGCAGCCGCAGGGACACGCCGCTGCCCAGCGCGGTCAGGCCGCGCGCACGTTCACAGGCGCGTTGCCGGACCAGCTCGGCGGGGGTCCAGCGGTCGGAGTCGGGATGGCTGGCCTCGCCATCGGTGACACCGATCAGCAGCGGCTGGGCCTCTTCCGGGGAACGCTCGTTGTGGCGTGCCGCCGATGCCGCCGCGGATGCTGCGGCCTGAGCCGCCATCGCCAGCAGGCCGCCACATCCCAGCACTTCGTCGTCCGGATGCGGGGCGACCACCACCAGTCGGCTCGCGCCCTGCATCAGGGTGTGCAGGTCGACTGCGGGCAGGCGATGCAGCGCGGGCTGGGCCCACCATTGCGTCTCACTGGTGCCCGCGCCCTCGATACGTCGGTCGCCGACCTCACCCGTGGCTCGCATTGATGGCTGCGGTGTCATGGGTTCCATCTCTGCAAGAGGCGCAGTGGGCGCAGTGGGCGCAGCAGGCGCGATAGTCGTAATAGTCGCGTCAGGCGCGAGTGGCTCGACCCTGCGTGACAGCGCGCTCACAGCCGCCAGGGCTGAAAAGCCGCCATATCGGTGAGGCCGGCGCCATCGGACCGGTCCGTGTCAAGGCCTTGCACCGCCAGCGCGCCGAGGGCGGCCAGATCGCGGTCGCCATGGCTCTGACGCAGGAACACCGGCAGGTCCGCCATCAAGCGGGCCAGATGGGCATGGCGGCAGAACGGGCCGGGGCCCAGCGCCTGCGTCACGGCGCGCAGCACCTGCTGAGCGGTTTCGTCGGTGGCGGTGCGGGCGCGCAAGGTCCAGGCCCGCGCGTCGGCGGTGGGATGGCGATCAATCCAGTGACCGGTCTCCCGCAGCAATGCGGCATTGGCGCTCAAGAGCGCATCGACCTGGCCCATGGCCAGTTGCAAATGCCAGGCTTCACCCTGGCGCAGGCTGGCAGCGAGCCGCAGCGCCTCCGCCAATGCTTCCAGCGCGCCATGCCAGCATGCCGCGATGCCAGCCCCGCCCTGCCAGAACCCCGGGCGATGCAGATAGGCGCCTTCGCGTCCCAGCAGTCGGGCGGGCACCTCATCAAAACTCACGCTGGCGGTGCCGGTGGCGGCCATGCCCACGGCGGCCCAGGACGAATCGTCCGGTTGCACCCCGCGCTGGCGCAAGTCCACGTCAGCCAGCCACGGCCCGCTGCCGTCGGACATCCACACGGTCAGCAAGGCCCGCTGCACATCATTCGCGCCCGAGCACCAGACCTTGCGGCCGTTCAGCACCACGCGGCCATCGGCGGCACGAGCGGCTTCCACCCGCGCGTCCGGGGCCTCTGCGGCCCACACGGCATACGCCGGGGGGACGGGCGTCGTGCTTCCTGCATGGGCGGCATGGGACAGCGGCGTCCCGGACAGATCCGCCGGTGCCACGATCTCGGTCAGCACCGGGGCGGCCGCCACCCGCGGGCCGCGCGCGGCTCCCGGTGTCTCCAGTTCGGCCAGGATCGCGCGGGCATCGGTATGCGATTCAAACAATTTGGCCAGCGCAAGGTCATCGGCTGCGACCCGACCCAGCATCCGCCAGCGCTCGAGGGTGTGCCCCTGACCCGGCTTGGGCAGCTCGTCCAGCCGCGCGTCGATCAGCAGACGCAACCGCGCACCGGGCGTCAGCCCCTGACTCTGCCGGAGACAGTCACCAAGGCGGCGCAGGGCCAGCGTGTCGGCATCCACCGACGCGTTCAGCACGGGAACGGGTACTTCGAGCAATTGCATGACAGCACCGTGGCAAGCGCCGTGCCCCGATCGACGAATCGCAACATTCAGCCGGCCCGCCGAAACCTCTTGTTGCGACATCGACTCGCCCGCGCCGACGCCATCCACCGTCCGATTCCGCCAACCAAGGCGATGGACCTGGCCAGTCAGCGGGCGGCGGCACGTGCCATGCAGGGGCAAGCCCCGGTGTAGGATTCACCGATTCAGCAACCTTCCTCTTTTTCCATGACCTCAGCCGCCTCCACCGTTCAAGACCGTCTGCAACAACTGGGCATCACTTTGCCGCCTGTCGCGGTGCCGGCGGCGGCGTATGTGCCATTCGTTCGCACCGGGAACCTGGTCTTTCTGTCCGGCCACATTGCCAAGAAGGACGGCAAGACATGGGTGGGTCAACTGGGCAAGGACACCGACACGGCCACCGGTAAGGCGGCTGCACGCGCCATCGCCATCGATTTGATGGGCACGCTGCAGGCGGCGGTGGGCGATCTGAGCAAGGTCACCCGCATCGTCAAGCTGATGAGCCTGGTCAACAGCACGCCGGACTTCACCGAGCACCATCTGGTCACCAACGGCGCCTCCGAACTGTTCGTCGAGGTCTTTGGTCCTGAGGTGGGGGCGCATGCCCGCAGCGCCTTTGGTGTGGCGCAGATTCCGACGGGCGCCTGTGTCGAGATCGAGCTGATTGCCGAGGTTCGCGCCTGATGCGCATGCTCTTCACGCCGCCGCGGATGCTGGCCACCGCGGCGATTGTTTCGCTGGCTGCGCTGGCAGCGGCCCTGGTCGCCCAGTATCAGTTCGACATCAAGCCGTGCCCGTGGTGTGTCATGCAGCGCGGCATCTTCGTCCTCATTGCGGTCGTCAGCATTCTGGGCTGGTGTCTGCAACGGGTGAAGGCTGCGCGCGTCATCGCCCTGCTCCTCGTCGCGGCCCTGGGCGTGGCCGGACTGGTGGCGGCCGGCTACCAGCATGAGGTGGCCGCCAAGCTTGCCAGTTGCGACATGACCTTCGCCGATCGTGTGCTGACGGCGCTGGATCTGGAAGCCCGCTGGCCGAGCGTCTTCATGGTGACGGCTTCCTGCAGTGAGGCGTCGGCCTACACCCTGCTGGGCCAGCCCTACGAGATCTGGAGCGGCCTGCTCTACACGCTGATTGCGCTGGGAGCCCTGCTCACGCTCAAGCGACGCCCGCGCACGCCAGGCCACTGACGACCCACTACCGGCCCAACTCCGGCCTACTACTGGCTTGCCACCGGCCTACGTCCGGCCCAAGGCTGGTCGCTCAAGACGAAACGCCCCCGATTCCAAACAGAGTCCGGGGGCGTTTTTCATTGACAGCCGCCGCCACGAATGGCACGCCTTGCCAAAGTCCCGGGTGCAGGAATGCGCGGAGGCGGCTGCCTTTGGCCTCGCAAAAGTCCTCGGTGCAGGAATGCGCGGAGCCGGGTGCCTTTTGCGTAAGTCAAGGAATGAATGGCCGGCGAAGCCGGACAGAAGGGACTGAGCTCGGACACGGACAGTCCGGGGGACTGTCTGTGCCTAGCGAAGGCCAGCGCCGCTGGCGCTGGCATGGAGCAACAGGTACCCGGCTCCGCGCATTCCGTGTTCACCGCCACGGAGAGACCGTCACCGCCCCACCACCAACTTCACGCCCAAGCCAACAAACACCGCCCCCGCGACCCGATCCAGCCACACCCCCACCCCCGGCCGCCGCTGAATCCACCGCCCGATCGCGCCCGAGAAGAACCCCAGCGCCCCGAACAGCACAGCAGCCTGCGCCGTAAACACCAGCCCCAGCTGCGCCAACTGCAGACTCTCATCCCCCCGCCCCGTGATCACGAACTGCGGCAGGAACGACAGGAAGAACAGCACCACCTTCGGATTGATCGCATTCGCGAAGACGCCTTTGAAGAACAGCCGCGACAGCGACTCTTCCACCGGAGCCTGATCCAGCTTCAGCGTGCCGGAGCTCCGAAGGGCCCGCACACCCATCCACACCAGATAGAGCCCGCCACAGATTTTCAGCACGGTGAACGCGACCGGAGATGCCGCCACCAGCGCGCTCACCCCGATCACCGCCAGCACCGTGTGGCTCAAACACCCCAGCGCACATCCCAGCCCGAACACCATCCCGTGCTTGCGCCCTTTGGACAGCCCCATGCTCAGCACCATCAGGTTGTCCGGCCCCGGGGAGGCGGTGATCAGCAGCGCGGCCGCCAGGAATGCGAGGAGTTGTTCGATCGTCAGCATGCGCAGGATGATAGCCACTCCCCTGTGCGCTCCATCGCCACGCACGTCGCCGCCGTCACCGACCTGTCATGCCCCCGAACGAGCATCGCGGCTTTGCCTCACGGGAGATTGCTCATGGACCGCCGCCGCTTCCTCAACGCCAGCGCCCTGCTTGGAGGCGCCTCCCTGCTGACGCCGCTGGCCGTGCGTTCCCAATCCGCAGCGCCCCAGGCCCCCGCGATCATCACCCGCGACGGCATGCGCCCCCAGATGCCCTCCGGCATCCAGAGCGGCGACCCGCTGGCAGATGCTGCCGTGGTCTGGACCCGCGCCGACCGCCCCGCGCGCATGTGGCTGGAGTGGTCCACCACCGCCAGCTTCGCCAACGCTCAGCGCGTTCGCGGTCCCTTCCTGCTGCCGGACAGCGACTTCACCGGACGCGTTGACCTCCGCGCCCTGCCCCCGGGCCAGGACATCTTCTACCGCGTCATGCTCCAGGACCTCCACAACGAGCGGGTCATGTCCGAGCCGCTGCAGGGTCACCTGCGCCTGCCCGGCGCCGCTGGCCGCTCCCCGCTGCGCAACGTCCGCTTCTGCTGGAGTGGCGACACCATGGGCCAAGGATGGGGCATCAACCCGGCGTGGGGCGGCATCGGCATCTACGAGCAGATCCGCCGCCTCAGCCCCGACTTCTTCCTCCACAGCGGCGACACCATCTACGCCGACAGCCCCATCCCTGCGGAGATCAAGCTTGCCGACGGCAGCGTCTGGAAGAACCTCGTCACCGAGCAGACCAGCAAGGTGGCCGAGACCCTGGACGAATACCGCGGCCGCTACCGCTACAACCTGATGGACGAGCACATTCGCCGCATGTCCGCCGAAGTGCCGCAGATCTGGCAGTGGGACGACCACGAGATCAGCAACAACTACTCGGACAGCAAGGACGTCTCCGCCGATGCCCGCTACACCGAGAAGAATGTGCCGCTGCTTGTGGCCCGCGGCACCCGGGCCTTCATGGAATATGCGCCGATGCGCCGCTCTAGTGACGCAGAAGTCGAACGCGTCTACCGCCACCTGCCGCAAGGCCCGCTGCTGGACGTGTTCGTGCTGGACATGCGCAGCTACCGCGGCCCCAATGGCGCCAATCTCGAGACCGAAGAAAACGCCACCAGCGCCTTCCTCGGCCGCGCCCAGGTCGGCTGGCTCCTGGACGGACTGCGCCGCTCCCAGTCGGTGTGGAAGGTGATCGCCGCCGACATGCCCATCGGCCTGCAGGTCGGGGACGGCAAGGACACGGCGGGTCTCGACAAATGGGAAGCCATTGCCAATGGCGACAACGGCGCGCCGCGCGGGCGTGAGATCGAGATCGCGCGGCTGCTGCGCGGCATCAAGCAGCTGGGGCTGCACAACGTCGTGTGGTTGACCGCCGACGTGCACTACACCGCCGCCCACTACTTCGACCCGGCACGCGCCCAGTTCAGCGACTTCCTGCCCTTCTGGGAATTCGTCTCGGGCCCGCTGCATGCCGGCGGCTTCGGCCCGAACAAGGCGGACGCCACTTTCGGCATGCAGGTCATGTATGAGAAGGCGCCGAAGGAAGCGAATTCACCGCCCGCGGACGGACTGCAGTTCTTCGGTCAGGTCGACATCGACGCACGCACCCGCGCGCTCACCGTGACGCTCAAGGATCTGACGGGCGCGTCGCTCTACAGCAAGACACTGGAGCCGCGCCGCGCGTAAAGCAACGGCGACAGCGCCAGCAACAGCGGGGGCATCACGCGTCGGAGCGCGCGAGCCCTCCGCCGTTCAACGGTATTCGATCGCCCGCAACACGCCCTGCAGCGGGGGCAACTGCGCCACCATCGCCACCAGCTCGCGGATGCTTTCGGTGGCCGTCTTGGCCCGCACGCTGGCAATCTGCGTCCGCACCGTCGAGATGGCCACCCCATGCCGCTGGGCGATCTCCTGCGGCTGCAGGCCCTCGCAAAGCGCCTGCAGCACGCCCTGCTCCGCGGCGGTCAGCTGATGCTCGCGGGCAAAGGCCAGCATCGGCAGTTCCCCGCACAGATTGCGTTTGCCCAGCACCAGCAGGGCATGCGTCTGCTGCCCATCCACCATCGGCAGGACCGACAGCGACAGGCGATGCGCCCCACGCCCCAGGCAGATCAGATGCCGCAGGCTGCGCTGCTGCGCATCAAGCAGCGCCTGTTCCAGCCGCTGCTGATCATTCCGGTCAGTGGCGACCAGTTGCCCGTCGAGCACCTGCACAGGTGCTTCCGGGCCCAGTTGCTCCCGCGCGGTCCAGTTGGCATACACCAGCCGTCCGCCCAGGCTGACCAGGCAGACGCCCAGGTCAATCGCATCCAGCGCATTGCGCCACCATTTGTCATGGCCGCGACGACGTTCAGGTCCCCGGTAGACCGACCACCAATCCAGATCCTGGGACCTCCCCAGCATTCCATCCATAGCTGCCTCCATCATCAGGCGTGGGGAACGCGGCTCCGTCTTCACATCTTCGAATACTTGTGCGAATAGCGGAGCAACGGATGGATGTTACGAGATGTCTGCGCTGCTGCGAAGCAAAGTTTTGGGGGGGGATGCCCCCCTGAGTTTGGGGGGAACTGCCTGTCGGTTTCAGAGAGGTTTTCTCGTGACAACCCAGATGCAGAAAGGGGGCCTGAAGCCCCCCTTGGTCGCGTCATGCCTGGCTGAACGTCAGGCGTTCATGAATCCCAGGTTGGGATTGCTGAAGTTGCCGATGCCCGGCAGCACCGACGGCAGATCGGTCGGGCTCACGCCCATCCACAACGCCAGCGTCGCCGCCAGCTGGTCCACCGCCGTCGTCGGCAGCAGCCGGCCCTGGCCCACGTCGTCCGGACCGTTGACCGAGACCGAGGGCAGCGTGCCGTAGAACCGCCCGCCCTTGACCGCGCCGCCCATCACCAGGTGATGGCTGCCCCAGCCGTGGTCGGAGCCGTCCCCGTTGGAGCTGAGCGTGCGACCGAAGTCCGACGCGGTGAAGGTGGTCACATTGTTGGCCACCCCCAGCTCCTGCAGCGCGGCATCGAAGCTCGCCATCGCCCCACCCACCTGCTGCAACAGCTTGGGATGCTGGTCCACCAGCAGATCGTGCAGGTCGAAGCCGCCCAGGGACACGAAGAACACCTGGCGAGATGCGCCCAATGCCGATCGCGCTGCAATCAGCTTGGCCACCATGCTCAATTGCGAGGACAGGGACGACGTGTCGAACGGCGTCGTCAGATTGACCCCGGCCAGCGCGGTGCTGACCGTCGCCTGGGCATTGATCGAGCGCGCGGTGACGCGATTCAGCTCGGATTCCATCCAGTGGCTGCGATCGCCCGTCACCAGCGTGCGCAACGCTTCGGAACAGGCCTGTGAGCCAAACAGGCTGCGGGTGACGCCATTGATGGCCACCGCGCCGCCGCTGCTCATCTGGTATTGCACCGCCTGGCCGCCCGACATGAACACCGCATTGCCGGAGACATTGATGCAGGTGAAGGTGGCACTGCCGTTGCTCGAGAGGAAGCGGTCCCCGAGGCGACCGCCCCAGCCGGAGATGGCGCCTTCCGGCTTGGACGACTGCCACAGGCTCTGCTGGTCATTGTGAGAGAACAGCTTGGGCGGCAGCGGCACGCTCTGGGCCTTGTACTGGGCCAGGGTGGTGGGCTGCATCAGCGTGCCGATGTTCAGCATCACCGCCAGCCGGCCGGCGTCGAAGACCGGCTTGATGGCCGACAGCGTCGGTGCCAGCGCCATCTGGCGGCTGTCCGGCAGGGCGACCGACGGATTCAGCACGGTGGCGGCCAACTGGTCGCGCGGCGTGGCCAGGGTCTGGCGGATGGTGGCGTAGGACGAATAGCTGGCGCTGTCATACGGCACGAGGGTGTTGCCGTAGTCATTGCCGCCGTAGAGGAACAGGCAGACCAGCGCCTTGTAGTCGCCGGAGGCCGTGGCCGCCGCGGCTTCATTGATGGCGGCGAGTTGCAGCGCCCAGGGAGCGGCGGTACCGGCCACCGACAGCGCGGAGGCATGCTTGAGGAATTCGCGGCGCTTGAGCGACGCCAGGCGGGACACATGGGCCATGGGGAGCTCCGCTTATTTCTGGATCTGGTAGTCGGGGGAGGCCAGCAGCAGCAGCCAGCCGGCCTTGACGCGGTTGAGCTTGCCGGCATCGTTCGTGGCGGCGATGGTGCCCACCGCGGTGGTGATGGTGGTCAGCGTCGCCTCGGAGACGCCTCCCAGCAGCGTGGCCTGACGCTTGATCAGGCTGGCCGCATCGGCCGCCAGCGCCAGATCGGCGGTGTAGTCGGGCTTCAAGTCGCCAATGCCGCCGTTGACCAGCGTCTGCATGAAGTTCAGATACCCCGCGACGGTGCTTTCATTGCACAGCTGGAATTCCGGCGCGGTCACATTGTTGGTGCCCAGCTGGGAGTTGGGCGGCACGTAACCGGGACGGAAGAAGTTGAACACCGAGCCGCTGCGCAGCGGGCTCTGGCCCAGGCGGCTGGACGGATTGCTGCAGTCGCCGATGGCCCACAGATCGCCAGGCGAGGTGAAGCCCACCGTGCGGGCCCACTGCACCAGACGCTGGATGGGTTCGCGCAACTTGCCCACGCCCGGATCGGCGGCGGGCGTGCGGGCGTCGTTGTCCAGCAGCACGGCGCGGATGACGGCGCGCATGTCGCCCCGCTCACCCTTGCCGTTGTTGTTGAAGACGGCGGCCACGCGCTGCACATAGGCCGGGCTCGGATTGGAAGCCACCAGACGCTGGATCAGCTGACGGCCGATGAAGGGGCCGACATTGGGATGCGCCACCAGCGTGTCCAGTGCGGTCTTCATCGCCGTCGGGCCGTCGGCGCTTTCCGGAATCGTCACGTCCAGCACCTGCTTGGCACCGGAGGAGAACCGCGAGGCGGTGTGCACCATCGGGCGGTTCATGAAGGCGAAGTCGTTGCCGTTCGGCGCGGTCGTGTCGAAGTCCCAGCCGGTGAAGACCCGCGCCAGCGCGGTGATCTGGTCCAGCGTGTAGGTGTCGACCGTCTTGCCGTTGCTGGTCTTGGGCGTGCCGTCGGCATTGAGCTGGTTCAGGCCGATGGTGAAGAGCTGCATCACCTCCCGCGCATAGTTCTCGTCGGGCTGGCGGCCGGTCTTGGGATCTTCCTTGCGGTTGCCACGCATGGCCAGGTAGACGCCCATCGCCGGGGACAGCGTCACGCCTTCCAGCAGATCGCGGAAGCTGCCGAAGCAGCGGGCTTCGAGCATGTCCACATAGGCAGCCGTCGCAAACTGCGGCCAGGCCACCGGGATGCCGTTCATCGACACCACGAAGATTTCGGACAGGGCCAGCACCACCCGCTGACGCAACTGGTCCGGCGAGCCGATCAGCTTGCGCCACAGCGTCGCATCCATGCCGGAGAGGCTGTACTTGTAGCTCTCGGCGCCGTAGCCCTTGGCGACCAGCCAGTCGTAATGGCTGGTGGTGCGCGGCACATTGAACTGCTGATCCAGCCAGGCGGTGAAACCGTCCGCCTTGAGCTTGGTGATGTCCGCATCGCTGGCGGCGAAACCGGCCTGGCCGAGGAAGCGCGCGGCTTCGATGTCGGTGGTCGGTTTGGCGCTTTGCGGCACGGTGTTGGGGGTGTCGCCGCTGTCGGACCCACCGCCGCCGCCGCAGGCCGCCAGCACGGCCGCTGCCGCAGCCGCCGCCGTCAGGGCGCCAGGACGGAAGACCGCCTCGTCGGTGCCGGTGAGCGCCGCCTGGGGCTGGTGTGAGGAGGCCACGCGGGGCGCGTCGGCCAGGTCGGGCGCCGGGGCGCCGGAGATTTCAATGGTGTGCATCGCGACACATGGGCTTCAGTGAATGGCCGCATGGTGTCGGGACTGCGCGGTTTGCGCACCGTCATTTGTATAACAGGTGCATCGTGCGGAAACAAACCGGAAAGATGTGAATTCTGCACTGCGCGGAAACCGCAGAGCGCGGTAAGCCGTACATCGTCAGTCAGAGCTCGCCGCCACTCATTTTTCTCGTAGTAACCCTGATTCGGCAAGCCCTGCGCATCAAGTCATTTCAAAGCTTACAGCCACTTTCGATCTGAACGTAACAGGCGCTGGCAACATGCGGGTTCACCCTGCTGTCTGATTCATGCATCGAATGCCACGCCTTCTGCCATGGCTCGCTGGGCGTGCCGCCCTGCCCCGCTTCACACTCGCTGCCATGATGGCCGGCGCCGCCTTTGTGGTCAGTGCATGCGCTTCTTCACCGGCCCATGAGGACCTGCGCGTCTTCCTGGAGCGACGTGAGATCTGCGATCACCTGCGCGGCGAGATTCCGGACCCCTCCGATGCGGAGGCAATGCAGGACGTGGTGGCGGGCATCCAGCAGTACTGCGCGGGGACCGATGCCCAGTTGCGAGCCATGAAGCGCCGTTTTGCCGGAGACGACGAGGCGATGCAGCGTCTGAACGCCCTCGAGCCCTGTATCGAGGGGCACTGCACGGCCCGTTGAAACAACAGCGGCCCCGGCGCGCAGAGTCGCCGGGGCCGCCAGATCGTCAGGCTCGCCGACGGTCACTGCAAAGGCACACCCGTCTTGCTCTGCACGAACTCGCGGGTGACGCCCGGGGCCAGTTCCACCAGCTTCAATCCTGCAGGGGTGACGTCAATGACCGCCAGGTCGGTGATGATGCGATTCACCACCCCCACGCCGGTCAGCGGCAGGGTGCAGGACGGAATGATCTTCAGGTCTTCCGTGCCGTCCTTCTTGCGGGCCACATGCTCCATCAGCACGATGACCCGCGGCACGCCGGCCACCAGGTCCATGGCGCCGCCCATGCCTTTGACCATCTTGCCGGGAATCATCCAGTTGGCCAGATCACCCTTCTCGCTCACCTGCATCGCGCCGAGGATCGACAGATTGATCTTGCCGCCGCGGATCATCGCGAAGCTGTCATGGCTGCCGAAGATCGAGCTGCCGGCAATGGTGGTCACCGTCTGCTTGCCGGCATTGATCAGGTCGGCATCCACCTCTTCTTCGGTCGGGAAGGGGCCGATGCCCAGCATGCCGTTTTCACTCTGCAGCCAGACTTCCTTGTCGGCCGGCACAAAGTTGGCCACCAGCGTCGGAATGCCGATGCCGAGATTCACATAGAAGCCGTCTTGCAGTTCTTCGGCGGCGCGGGCCGCCATCTGGTCTTGGGTCCAGGGCATGTCGATCTCCTCAGGCGGCGGGACGGATGGTGCGCTTTTCAATGCGCTTTTCCGGCGTCGGGTTGTGCACGATGCGATGCACGTAGATGCCGGGCAGATGAATGGCGTCCGGATCCAGGTCGCCGACTTCCACCACCTGTTCCACCTCCACCACTGTCAGCTTGCCGGCCATGGCGCAGGCCGGATTGAAGTTGCGGGCGGTGCGGCGGAAGATCAGGTTGCCGCTCTTGTCCGCCACATGGGCCTTGACCAGCGCGACATCGGGATTCAGCGCCCGCTCCATCACATAGACATGGCCGTCGAATTCGCGGATCTCCTTGCCTTCGGCCACCAGCGTGCCAACGCCGGTGCGGGTGAAGAAGGCGGGAATGCCGGCACCGCCGGCCCGCAGCTTCTCGGCCAGCGTGCCTTGCGGCGTGAATTCCAGCTCCAGCTCGCCCGCCAGGTATTGGCGCTCGAATTCCTTGTTCTCGCCGACATAGCTGGAAATCATCTTGCGGATCTGCCGCGTCTCCAGCAATTGGCCCAGGCCAAAGCCATCCACGCCTGCATTGTTGGAAATGACGGTCAGGTCCTTGACGCCGCTGTCCCGCAGCTCCGCAATCAGCGCTTCCGGAATGCCGCACAGACCGAATCCGCCCACGGCCATCAACTGGCCGTCGCGCACGATGCCGTCCAGCGCCGCTGCAGCGCTGGGATAAAGCTTGTTCATCCAATGTCTCCTGTTGACTCCGCTTCGCGGGAGTGATGCAGAGGTTCCCCTTGAAAAAGCGTACTACGTAAGCGCTTAAGTAGCGGGTACGTAGAATTGACTAACCCGACCGTCGCCACCTGAGCATGCCGCTGGACTACCGAACCGCTTTTGATCAGGCGCCCATTGGCCTGGTGATCTCCGAACACCGTCTGATCCGGGATTGCAACCGCCAATTGTTGGCCATCTTCGGGGCCGAACGCGACCAACTCATCGGCCACAGCTTCGCCCTGCTCTATCCGAGCCCGGTGGAGTTCGAGCGCACCGGTGAGCGCATCCTCGCCAGTCTCGATGCCAATGGCTATTACGCCGACGAGCGGGTGATGAAACGCGTCGGCGGGCCCAGGGCCGGAGAACTGTTCTGGTGTCACGTGTCGGGGCGGGCGCTGGACCCGGCCCAGCCACATGCCAGCGGCATCTGGAGTTTCGAGGACCTGTCCGCGCGGCGACAGCTCAAGGCGGAACTGACGCCGCGGGAACGGGAGATCGCCGCCCTGCTGATCGAGGGGCTGACCAGCAAGCTGATCGGCCGCAAGCTGGGCGTCAGCCCGCGGACGGTGGACGTCTACCGCGCCCGTCTGATGAAGAAATATGGCGCCGCGAGCACGCCGGACCTGGTCCACCGGCTGCTGGTGTAGCGGCGGCGCGTCTGTCGGGGCGCCCCGCATGGGACGGTTTCACTCGCTGACGAATCGTCGCAAACCCCGATCAACACGGGGATTCCTCAAGACCTGGCCCCGGATGTGCGATTTCATCGTGCTTCGATCGTGCTTTCCGCGAGCTTTCCTCGTGCATTTGCGGGGCAACCCGCAGTTGCAGGGGTGATTTCTCGCGCACAATACGCGGCGTCCGGCGACACGCCGGGCTTAACTTGCAAGAGTCAATCGAATGAACAAGACCGAACTGATCGAACACCTGGCTTCCAAGCACGAACTGACCAAGGCCGAAGCCGGCCGCATCCTGGAAACGCTGCTGGACGCCGTGGTCACTACGGTGAAGAAGGGTGGCCAAGTGTCCATCCCGGGCTTCGGCTCCTTCAAGCAGCACGCTCGTGCCGCCCGTACCGGCGTGAACCCCAGCACCGGCGACAAGATCAAGATCGCTGCCGCCAAGCTGCCGAAGTTCACCCCGGGCGCTGGCTTCAAGGCCGCCGTGGATCCGAAGGCTGCTGCCCGCAAGGCTGCTGCCAAGCCGGCCGCCAAGCCCGCCGCCAAGAAGGCCGCCAAGAAGTAATTCCGGCAGCATTCGTCTGCTGAAGGCCCTGCGTGGCCTTCCCGCAAACCCGGCTTTCGCCGGGTTTGTTTTTTTGCTTCTACAGTTGCTGCATGTCCGTGTCGTCCCTTCGCGTGCTGTCGCTCATCCCGCCGATGACGCAGCTCAACACGCCCTACCCCTCCACCGCCTATCTGACGGGCTTCCTGCGCTCGCGCGGGGTGACCGCCACTCAGCGGGACCTGGCACTGGCGCTGGTGATGCGTCTGTTCTCGCGCGAGGGGCTGCAGCAGATCCTGGCGGCGGTGCAGGCCATTCCCGCGCAGGATCGCGGACCGGCCTCGACCCACTTCGCGGAGACCTTCGACCGGTACTTTTCCACGATTTCCGCCACCATCGCCTTTCTGCAGGGGCGCGACACCACGCTGGCCCACCGCATCAATACCCGCGGCTTCCTGCCAGAAGGGGCGCGGTTCCAGACGCTGGATGTGTATGTGTCCGAAGAAGGGGAAGATCCGCTGGCCTGGGCCTTCGGGGCGCTGGGGCTGCAGGATCGGGCGCGGCATCTGGCCACGCTTTATCTGAATGATCTGGCGGATGTGCTGCGCGAATCGGTGGATGCACGCTTTGAATTCGTGCGGTATGCCGAGCAACTGGCCACCAGCCAGCCGACCTTTGATCCGCTGCACGAGGCCTTGTCGGCCCCGCCCAATCTGGTGGACCAGTTGCTGGAGCAGTTGACGCTGGAAGCGCTGGACGCCGAACAACCGGATGTGGTGCTGCTGTCGGTGCCCTTCCCCGGCGCGGTGTATGCGGCGCTGCGCATCGGCCAGACGATCAAGCGGGTGCGGCCGCATCTGCCGGTGGTGCTGGGCGGCGGCTTTGTGAACACCGAGCTGCGCGAGCTGACCGAGACGCGGCTGTTTGACTACGTCGACTATGTGACGCTGGATGCGGGGGAACGCCCGCTGCTGGCGCTGCTGGAACATCTGGCGGGCAAACGAGGCCGCCAACGGCTGGTGCGGACCTTCGTGCGGCAGTTGAAGGACGACGCCCGCGGCAACGTGACGGACGATGCCGCCATTGATGCGCCTGACGCTGCGGCCGTGAGCACAACGGTCGGCGCCAACGCCTTCGTCCGCTACATCAACTTCGCCGAACCCGACGTGCCCTTCGAGGATGTCGGCACGCCCACCTGGGACGGCCTGCCGCTGGGCAGCTATCTGTCCCTGCTGGACATGCTCAATCCGATGAACCGGCTCTGGAGCGATGGCCGCTGGAACAAGCTGACGGTGGCCCACGGCTGCTACTGGAAGAAGTGCAGCTTCTGCGACATCACGCTGGACTACATCTCCCGCTACGAGGCCGCCTCCGCCAAGACGCTGGTGGACCGCATCGAGGCCATCGTCAAGGAAACCGGCCAGACCGGCTTCCACTTCGTGGACGAAGCCGCACCGCCGAAGGTGCTGCGTGCACTCGCGCAGGAATTGATCGACCGGGGCGTCTCCATCAGTTGGTGGGGCAATGTGCGCTTTGAAAAGACCTTCACCCCGGAGCTGTGCCAGTTGCTGGCGGACAGCGGCTGCATTGCGATCAGTGGCGGATTGGAAGTGGCTTCCGACCGTCTGCTCAAGCTGATGCAAAAGGGCGTGTCGGTCGAGCAGGTGGCGCGGGTGACCCGCGCCTTCACCGAATCCGGCATCCTGGTGCATGCCTATCTGATGTACGGATTCCCGACGCAGACGGTACAGGACACGGTGGACGCACTGGAATACGTGCGGCAGCTGTTTGAGAACGGCTGCATCCAGAGCGGCTTTTTCCACCGCTTCGCCTGCACGGTGCATTCACCGGTGGGCAAGAACCCCGAGGCCTTCGGCGTGGAACTGCTGCCCCTGCCGCCCTCCCCGTTTGCCAAGAATGACGTCGGTTTTGTCGACCCGACCGGCACCGACCACGATGCAATGGGTGACGCCCTCAAGAAGGCGCTCTACAACTTCATGCACGGCATCGGGCTGGAACAGGACGTTCGACGCTGGTTCAGCGTGCGGGTGTCCAAGCCCAAGGTGCCGCGGGACTTCATCGAGCGTGCGCTGAACGGCTGACCGCTCCGCCGCCCTCAGCGCAATGGCGGATCGAAGAGGTAACCGACACCGCGCACGGTGCGGATCAGCGGCGAGCTCGGATCGTCATTGAGCTTCTGACGCAGGCGCGAGACCATCAGGTCCACGCTGCGCTCCAGCGCGGTGACACCGTCCCCGCGCGCCAGATGCAGCAGCTCCTGGCGCTGCAGCACGCTGTGCGGCCGTTCCAGGAAGGCGCGCAGCAGCTTGTATTCACTCTGGGACAGCACCACGCAGAAGCCCCCCGGGCCGGACAGGCGGCGGGTCATCGGTTCCAGCTTGAAGCGTCCGAACATCAGCACTTCGGCCGGATCGCCCTCCCGGGGACGCAGCAGCGACTTGATGCGGGCCTGCAATTCGCGCGGCTCGCCGTCCTTGGGCGCCACCGCGTCGGCACCGCGCTCCAGCGCCAGCACCCGCTCCAGCGTGCTGTCATGCTGCAGCAGCACGATCACAGGCAGACGGGACCGCTGACGCAGGCGCGTCAAGGCCGACCAGCCGGCCTCGCGGGCATCGCTGGGATCCAGCAAACACAGGTCTACCGGTAGCAAAGGAATGCGGTCCAGCAGCGCAGGTTCACTGCTATCGGTGACGCGGTATCCCCATGCCCGTAGCAAGGCGGCGCAACGCAGCCGTGCATGGCTGTCCGGGTCCAACAGCAGCAGATGGGTGCCGATGGCGGGATCAGGGAAGGGAGAGCTCATTGTGGGACGGGGACACAAGTGGTGACTGCGGCGAGACTATGCCGACAGAATCGTTTTTGAAGGCGGAACTGGGCGGCTCTCCCAGTGCTTTTTACCCTCGCTTTACGAGCCTGATACACACCTGCCTTCGCCGACAAACTTGAGCGATCTGCGGCAGGGAGTGCGGGCGAATGGCAGACATCCGGCAGGGTGGAAAACAGCCTTCAGTTGCTACTCGCACATCCTGAGAAGGGGGTCTTGCTGCTTCGGCGGTGGGGTGTGCCTCGGCTACAATGCCACCCAACGCCACGGCCACAGTCTTGCCGCGGCCCGATGTTTTGAGTGCTGTCCAAGGCCAGCCTGCCCCATGTGGCAGAAGTCGCCCTGACCTCTCTTCACAGCCATCTCCACAGCAGCCGAAGACTGGCACCTCCTCACCGGACGGTGTGCTGCACAAGTCCCGCACGGCATCCCCGCGTGGGCACCACAACAAAGCAGCCTTATGAGTTTTGATGCACTGGGCCTGTCCCAGCCCCTGCTTCGCGCCCTTGCCGAAGTCGGTTATACCTCTCCCACGCCCATCCAGGCCCAGGCCATTCCGGCCGTGCTCAGCGGTGGCGACCTCATGGCCGGCGCCCAGACCGGCACCGGCAAGACCGCCGGTTTCACCCTCCCCGTTCTCCAGCGTCTGTCCACCGGCAAGCCGGTGAAGGACGGCCGCGGCCGTGTGGCCGTGCGCGCCCTGGTGCTGACGCCCACCCGCGAACTGGCCGCCCAGGTGGAAGAAAGCGTGCGCACCTACGGCAAATACCTGCCGCTGACCAGCATGGTCATGTTTGGTGGTGTCGGCATGCAGCCGCAGATCGACAAGCTGCGCAAGGGCGTGGACATCCTGGTGGCCACGCCGGGCCGTCTGCTGGACCATGCACAGCAAGGCACGCTGGACCTGTCCCACGTCGAGATCCTGGTGCTGGACGAAGCCGACCGCATGCTGGACATGGGCTTCATCCATGACATCAAGAAGGTGCTGGCCCTGCTGCCGGCCAAGAAGCAGAGCCTGCTGTTCTCGGCCACCTTCAGCGACGAGATCAAGGCCCTGGCCGACCGTCTGCTGGACAAGCCGGGCCTGATCGAAGTGGCGCGTCGCAATGCGACGGCGGACACCATCGCCCAGAAGATCCACCCGGTGGACCGCGACAAGAAGAAGGAACTGCTGGCGCATCTGATCCGCCAGCATGACTGGCATCAAGTGCTGGTCTTCACCCGCATGAAGCATGGCGCCAACCGCCTGGCCGAATTCCTGGACAAGCAGGGCATCAGTGCCATGGCCATCCACGGCAACAAGAGCCAGGGCGCGCGCACCAAGGCGCTGGCCGAGTTCAAGAGCGGCGAGCTGCAGGTGCTGGTGGCCACCGACATCGCGGCCCGCGGCATCGACATCGACCAACTGCCGCACGTGGTGAACTACGAGCTGCCCAATGTGTCGGAAGACTACGTGCACCGCATCGGCCGTACCGGTCGTGCCGGCGCCCAGGGTGAGGCGATCTCGCTGGTCTGCGTCGACGAAGAAGGCTTCCTGCGGGACATCCAGAAGCTGATCAAGCGCGAGATTCCGCGCGAGGTGGTGCCGGGCTTTGAGCCGGATCCGAATGCCAAGCCGGAACCGATCGTCCTGGGCCGCATGGTGCTCAATGGCGGCGCAGGCCGCTCCGGCGGTTCCGGCCGTCCGGCGGGCGGCGGCGGTGGTGGTCAGCGCCGCGGTGGCGGTGGCGGCGGCCGCGAAGGTGGTCGTGAAGGTGGCCGCGAGGGCGGTCGTGACGGCGCCCGCGCGGCAGGCGGCCAGGGACGTCCGGGTGGTTCCGGCGGTGGTCGTCCGGCCCAGGGCTCGGGCCGCTCCGGCGGTCAGGGTGGCCGTGGCCAGAGCCAAGGTCAAGGCGGTGCTGGCGGTGGCTCCGGCCGCCCGGCGGGTGGCCAGGGCCAGGCCCGTCCGGCAGGCGGCGGCCAAGGTCAGGGTCGTCCGGCAGGCACTCAGGGCCAGGGCGCCGGTCGCCAGGGCGATCGTCGTCCGGCCGGTGGCGGCCAAGGTGGCCGTGCTTCCGGTGGCGCGCTGACGCGTCCGAAGTCACAGGGCTGATCGGCAAAGCGATCGGCAAAGCGATCAGGAGTGCGATCGGGAGATGCCGGCCATGCGCCGGCATCGCTCGCTCCGTTCATCGCCACCTTGATCGCCAGCTTCATCTGCATCTTTTGCGCGGCATACTTCGGCCCTCGCCATGAAGACCGCGCCCATCATCCCGGCTGTCGTCGATTTCTCTGACGCCAGCGCTCCGCTCTCGCCCACCTACGGCGACCACTATCACACCCCCTCCGGCGCCTACGGCCAGGCTCGCCATGTGTTCCTGGGCGGCAATCAGCTGCCGACACGATGGTCCGGGCGCACCCGCTTTGTGGTGCTGGAAACCGGCTTCGGCCTGGGCACCAATTTCCTCGCCACCTGGGCGGCCTGGCGGGCCGATCCGGCCCGCTGCGAGCGGCTCATTTTCATCAGCCTCGAGAAGCATCCGCTACGGCGCGAAGATCTGGCGCGTGCCCAGGCGGCATCGCCGGAGCCGGCACTGGCCCGGGCGCTGATCGACGCCTGGCCACCGCTGACCCCCAATCTGCACACCCTGGACTTCGACGGCGGTCAGGTGCGCCTGATGCTGGCGCTGGGAGATGCGCTGGAGTGGCTGCCTTCACTCGTGGCGCAGGTGGATGCGTTTTATCTGGACGGCTTTGCGCCCTCCAAGAATCCCGACCTCTGGGTGCCGGACATCTTCAAGCAGATGAGCCGACTGGCCGCGCCCGATGCCACCGTCGCGACCTGGTGTCTGGCGCGGCGGCTGCTCGACGGCCTGACGGCGGCGGGCTTCGAGGTGCGCCTTGACCGTGGATTTGCGCGGCGCCGCGAAATGACAACGGCCCGGTTTGCCCCGCGCCATCGCCCGCCGGTGGCGCCCGGTCGGCAGGCCGTGGCGCCTCAGGCGCGGCAGGTGCTGGTCATCGGTGCCGGATTGGCCGGCGCTGCCTGTGCGCGTGCCTTGCGACGCCGTGGGCTGGCCTGCACCGTGCTGGAAGCGGGCAGCGCGCCCGCGGGTCAGGCGTCGGGCAATCCAGGCGGCCTTTTTCACGGCACCCTCCATCCGGATGACGGCCCGCATGCGCGATTCAACCGGACGGCGGCACTGGCCACGGAACGGGAACTCCGACGGGTGCAGGCCGACCTGCCTTGGTTGCAATGGGGCCTGCTGCGGGTGGAGCGAGACGGCGCCGCATCCGCCCCTCTGCAAGCCATGCAGGCGCTGCTGAGCGCGACCGGGCTGCCGCCGGACTATGTGCAGGCGCTCTCCGCGGCAGATGCTTCAGCAAGGGCGGGGCTGCCACTGTCGCAGCCGGCATGGTGCTTCCCGGGCGGCGGCGCGGTGTCGCCCGCGGCCCTGGTGGCGACCTGGCTGCGGGAAGCGCAGGCAGTGCCTGTGTCCGGTGCGCGAGTCACGGCCTTGCAGCAGGTGGCCGCGGGCAGGGTCTTCTCAATCTCCGACGCAGAGCGCGCCCACGGCGCCCGTGGCGCAGGTGGCGCAGGTGGCGCAGGTGGCGCAGGTGGCGTAGGTGGCGCGGATGGCGCGGATGGCGCGGATGGCGCGGATGGCGCGGATGGCGAGTTTTCGGGTGGCGCAGGCGCCGCTGCGACCCGCGCCTCTGAGACGGGGGCCGACCCTTCCACTCCGTGCTGGCGAGCCCTCGATGCCGATGGACGGGTGATTGCCGAAGCGGACGCCGTGGTTCTGGCGGCAGGCACTGCGAACGAAGCCCTGGCAGCGCCATGGCTGGCGGGTCCGGCATGGCCGTGGGTCTCTCAGCGCGGGCAACTCAGCCTGGTGGCACCGGGCACGGCATCCGCGTTGCCGTCCATGCCGGTCGCTGGCGTGGGGTATGCACTCGCGCTGCCGGATGGGCGTCTGGCGTTTGGTGCCAGCGCCGACGCCGGGGATGCGGATCCTGCGCTGCGCATGCAGGACCAGATCCAGAATCTTCAGCGCCTCAGTCAGTTGCTGCCCGGACTGCAGCTCGATGGCGTCAGCCCCTCCCAAGCGGCAGACGAGGGCCGCTTGCCGCTGAGCGGCCGCGTGGGCTGGCGCAGCCTCCTGCCGGACCGTCTGCCGGTGGTCGGTGCCCTGCCCTGCAGCGTGCCCGCACAGCGGGCCGAGCAGGCGCGGTTCTGGCCGCGGCATCCGGGGCTGATGGTGTGCGGCGGGCTCGCTTCACGCGGCATCACCTGGGCCACGTTGTGCGGCGAGCTGCTGGCCGCGCAGCTCACCGGTGAACCGCTGCCGCTGGAGGTGGATCTGGTCGATCTGCTGGACCCGGCTCGCTTCGGGGCGAAGCTGCAGCGGCGCTCGACCTGACGTTGATTCGCACCGCAGCAGCCCGTCAGCCGGGCCTCAGCAGATCAGCAGATCAGCAGATCAGCGAATTAGCGACTCAGCAACTCAGAGAATCAGCGGATCAGAGAATCAGCGGATCAGCGACTCAGTGAATCAGCGACTCAGAGAATCGGCGGATCAGCAGATCAGCGACTCACCGCATGCGCCGGCTGGCCCGGCTCCGCCGGATGCACCATCGCGCTGGTCACGGTACGGGACGCCAGCATCGGGATGATGGAGCCAAAGCCCAGCCGCTGAAAATGCTCCGAGGCGCGATGCGCATCCAGGCCAGCCGCATCGGTGTACTGCTCCAGGATCACGAAGCGGTCCGGATCCTGAGGAGACCGGAAGAATTCATAGGACAGGTTGGCCGGTTCCTGACGCGTGGCCGAGGTCAGCGCACCCAGCAGTTCGCAGACCTGGTCGCCGTGACCGGGCTTGGCCTGATAGTGGGCGATGACCTGCAGATACGGTGTCTGCGGGGGCTGCGCTGAGTGGGTCGATGGCGAATCAGACATGAAGACTCCAGGTTCGGACATTGCGGTCCATGCTGCCCGAAATCCCGACTCCCCATGACATCGTCGTGATTCGGCCGCTCGCAGTCCGCACCGAGATTTGACAAAACAACCGCTTCAACGCCGCCGCCTGTGCGCACTCGACGGAAGCGTGGAATTGTTGCCCTCAAGACTCTCCCCACGGCGCCGATATGACGCGAAGATGCCCCGTCGCAGGGCGTAACAGCCGCCGCCATGCACCGACCCGATGCATGACCGGTTCCCGCGAATAGACAGACACCTCATCCAGAGGAGCACTTCATGATCTCAACGCTTGCCGGCCGCACGATTGGCCAGCGACTCGGCCTGGTCCTCGGCCTGGTCCTCCTCATTTCCTTCGTCGGCTCGGGCCTGAGTTACGTCGCCCTCAAGCGGGTGGCGGACGACACCAACACGATGTTCAACGACGATCTGGTGGCCGAACGCGCTGCCAGCGACTGGAACCGCAACATCACCAACGGCGTGAACCGCACGACGGCCATTGCCATCAGCGCCGACACCAGCCTGACCGAGTTCTTCGCCCCCAGCGTCGCTGAATCGACCAAGCAGGCCGGTGAGCTGCAGAAGAAGCTGGACGGCTTCATGAAGACGCCGGAAGAGCGGGTGCTGTTCGACACGCTGGGCGAAGCACGCAAGGCGTATCTGAGCAGCCGGGACGCGGTCATGGCCGCCAAGAAAGGCGGTGATGCGGAGAAGGCCCGGCAGATCTTCGACCAACAGTTCCAGCCGGCCGCAGCCAAGTTCCAGGAGGCCATCCAGGCGATCGTGCAGAACCAGCGCAACTCGCTGGACGAGGCGGCCAAGAAGGTGGATCAGTCCAACGCCAATGCCCGCACGACGCTGCTGGTGTTCTCGCTGATCGCACTGGCCCTGGGCATCTGGTTTGCGGTGACGCTGACCCGCTCCATCACCCGTCCGCTGCGCGGTGCGGCGGGCGTGGCCGATGCGATTGCGCATTTCGACCTGAGCCGTCAGGTACCCAAGGGCGGCGCCGATGAAACCGGTCAACTGCTGGGCTCGCTGAGCGGCATGCAGGAGCAACTGCTCAAGCTGATCGGGGATGTGCGCAGCTCCGCCGAGAACATCGGCACGGCCAGCGCCGAGATTGCCACCGGCAACCACGACCTGAGCGCCCGGACCGAGCAGACCGCGTCGAACCTGCAGCAGGTGGCCGCGTCGATGACGCAGCTGACCGGCACCGTGCGCCAGACGGCGGACAGCGCCATGACGGCCAACCAGTTGTCCAGCTCGGCCGCAGAAACGGCTCAGCGCGGCGGCGCGGTGATGGGCGAGATGGTGGCCACCATGGGTGCCATCACCGAAAGCTCACGCCGGATTGCCGACATCATCGGCGTGATCGACGGCATCGCCTTCCAGACAAACATCCTGGCGCTGAATGCCGCGGTCGAAGCGGCCCGTGCGGGTGAGCAGGGTCGCGGTTTTGCGGTGGTGGCGAGTGAAGTGCGCTCGCTGGCGCAGCGCAGCGCGGAAGCGGCCAAGGAGATCAAGTCGCTGATCGGTGCGAGCGTCGAGCGGGTGGAATCCGGCTCGCGCCTGGTGTCGGACGCCGGCGGTGCCATGACCGACATCGTGGCCAGCGTGCAGCGCGTGGCCGACATCATTGGCGAGATCAGTGCCGCGGCGCGTGAACAGAGCGACGGCATCAACCAGGTGAATGCTGCCGTGGGGCATCTGGACCAGATGACGCAGCAGAACGCCGCGCTGGTGGAAGAGTCCGCCGCAGCGGCGGAGAGCCTGAAGGAGCAGTCGCAGCGGCTGGCCGGGGCGATCTCGGTGTTCCGGCTGCGCTAAGGCTCGACGGCGCTAAGGCGCTTCGGCGCTTCGGCGCGACGCTCAACAAAATGGGGACCCGAGGGTCCCCATTTTGTTTTGTAGTGGCGCTAACAGCGGCACTGACATCGGCGCGGGCGCGGCACGCGCCCATACCGGCTTCAGAACGTCAGTGTCTTGACGCCCTCGGCGGTGCCCAGCAGGCAGACCGACGCCTTGTTGCGGGCAAAGACGCCCACGGTGACGACGCCGGGCCAGAGGGTCACATCCGCTTCGAACGCCGCAGGGTCGGTGATGCTCAGACCGCGCACATCGAGGATGTGGCAGCTGTTGTCGGTGACGCAGCCGGCGCGCAGCGTGGCTTCTGCGCCCATGGCCTTGAAGCGGCGGGCGATCTGGGCGGCGGCCATCGGGATGACCTCGACCGGCAGCGGGAAGCGGCCGAGCGTATCGACCAGCTTGCTCTCATCGGCGATGCAGATGAAGCGCTCGGCCAGGTCGGCCACGATCTTTTCGCGGGTCAGCGCGGCACCACCGCCCTTGACCATGTGGCCGCGGTGATCGATCTCATCGGCACCGTCGATATAGACCTGCAGCGACTCCACCTCGGACGCTTCCAGCACCGGAATGCCCAGTGCCTTCATGCGCTCGGTGCTGCGCACGGAGCTCGACACCGCGCCGCGGATACGGATCTGGCTGGCGGCCAGGGCGTCGATGAATTTGTCGACGGTGGAGCCGGTGCCGACACCCACGATGGTGTCCGGGGTCACGTACTGCACAGCGGCCTGGCCGACCAGGGTCTTCAATTCGTCTTGGGTCATGGGAGCTTGGGGCGGGAGGGGATGAAGGGATTATCGCGTGCCCCCAGACACGCCGCCTCGATGCATGGAGCCATTCCCCTCCCCCCGGAACTGCCGCCGCACGGGAAAGCTCGAAGTGCAAAAACCATGGACTCGATATGAATGTCAGAAAATTGTGTAGACTTCTGACATGAAAGGTTCTGGCATGAACTCCCTTCCCCAATCGATCCTGCTGCATGCGGCCTCCCTGCCGGAGGGCAGCGTGCTGTCGCCCAAGGAGTTCCTGCATCTTGGGAGCCGAGCGGCCGTGGACCAGGCCTTCTCGCGATTGACCAGACAAGGCAAGCTGCTCCGAGTGGCGCGCGCTACCTATGTGAGGCCGCTGGAAAGCCGGTTCGGTCCCCGAGCGCCAGAGTCCGACAAAGTGTTGACATCATTGGCTGAGCAACATGGAGAACTGGTCGCCCCACACGGCGCCAGTGCGGCCAATGCACTTGGCCTGACGCAACAGGTGCCCATCCGGGAGGTGTATCTGACCTCCGGGCGAAGCCGGAAACTGAAGTTTGGCCGGCATGAGATTGCGGTCAAACACGCGCCTCGGTGGATGCTGGCGTTGGGAAGCGGCCCGGCCGGCGCAGCGGTCCGTGCGCTTGCATGGATGGGTCCGGCGCATGTGCAACGCTCACTTGCCACCCTGCACAAGACGCTTCCGGCCGGTGAATGGCAGACACTGACTGCGAAGCGCTCGGCGCTGCCCGCCTGGATGGCCAAGGCAATCGGCGAAGAAGCCACTCGTGCCTGATTTCTACTTCGACCTCAGCCGTGACGACCAGCGACTGCTCCTGAACCTCGGTCAGGAGCGCACTGGACGGCCGGCGCATTTGCTGGAGAAAGACATCTGGGTGGTCTGGACACTCAATGCAGTGTTCCACGCCCCCATTGGGCAGGGCCTCACGTTCAAAGGCGGCACATCGCTGTCCAAAGCGTATCGACTGATCGACCGGTTTTCCGAGGATCTGGATCTCACCTACGACATCCGGCAGCTCATTGGTGACCTGACAGGAACTGACGACTTCTTACCCGGAAGCCGCAGCCAAGCTGCAAAGTGGTCCAAAGCCGTTCGCGACCGTCTTCCCGACTGGATTCGAAGTGAGGTGCAACCCTTGCTCCAGGCTGCGCTGGACAAAAGCATGCCTGATGCGACGCTGGAGCTCGCAGGGCCGGACCAAGACAAATTGCTGCTTCACTATCCCGCAGTGAGGCAGGGCACCGGCTATGTCGCCCCGGTCGTCACACTTGAATTCGGCGGGAGAGCAACAGGTGAACCGCACGCACCCATGCCGGTCACGTGCGACATCGACGGCCACTTTCCTGACGTCTCCTTCCCCACTGCGACCCCAATCGTCATGAGTGTGGCGCGCACGTTTTGGGAGAAGGCGACCGCTGCTCATGTCTATTGCGCCCAGGGCAGGATCCGAGGGGAGCGATATGCGCGCCACTGGCACGACCTCGCAGCCATCATGCGGAGCAGCTATTTCGAAGCCGCCATCCAAGATCGTGCAGTGGCTCATGCGGTGGCGGCGCACAAGTCATGTTTCTTCAGTGAGAAAGATGCCGAGGGCGACACGATCAACTATTTCGCCGCAGTCGCTGGCGCCTTACAGATTGTGCCGACCGGTCAGGCGCGTGCCGCGCTCGCTGAAGACTACGCCAGCATGCTCGAAGATCAGCTGATGGTCGGACAGGCGCTCGGCTTTGACGACCTGATGCATGCCTGCGCCGAATTGACGACTCAAGCCAACGCAGCCGCCAGCCGCTGATCGGTCACACCACCGCAATCCAGCGCCCACAGACCATCACCACCAGCCACAGCAGCAGCGACGCCAGCGCCTGCAGGCGTGCGACGCGATCGGTGCGGGACGCACCGCCGCGGAAGTGGAACCCGAGCGCATTGGCACCGGCCAGAAGAATCAGCAGCATCTTCAGGCGGAAGGCCCCATTGACCCACAACTCCTCCGGCTGGCTCGCAAACATCGCAGCGCCACTGAGCAGGCAGAGCGCAAAGCCCATCAGCGCCACCGGCACGGCCAGCCGCGTCAGTGCCTGCGCATCCAGGGACGGCTGGAGCCCCAGGAGGCGAAGCTCCAGCAGCAGCAGACCGCCAAAAAGCGATGAGAGCCCCACCAGGTGCACCACCTCCAGCCCCCGATAGATCCGGGGATCGGAGGCGATAGCAGCCCATTCGGTGAGGTTCAGGATCAGCCCCCTCGCACGGCCCAACCGAGCGGCTTACGCCGCCCGCTCGCGCCGCTGGCGCACGGCCGCGGCGAGTTCACGCAGCAGCGGCTCGGTCTGGCTCCAGCCCAGGCACGCGTCCGTGATGGACACGCCCGGCAGCAGGTCGGCCTTGGTCTGGCCGGCCAGCAGGTCCTGCCGACCCGGCTGCAGATGGGATTCGATCATCACCCCCGACACCCGGCGGTCGCCGCCCGCAATCTGCGCAGCCACGTCGTGACCCACGTCGATCTGGCGTTCGAACTTCTTCGACGAGTTGGCATGCGAGAAGTCGATCATCAGCTGTTGACGCAGCCCCGCGCCCTTGAGCACCTCCGCCGCCGCCTGCACCGACGCCGCGTCGTAGTTCGGCGCCTTGCCGCCGCGCAGGATCAGGTGGCAATCGTCATTGCCGCGGGTCTCGAAGATCGCGGCCAGACCCATTTTGGTCATGCCCATGAAGGCATGGCTGGCGCGTGCAGCCAGCACCGCATCGGCGGCAATCTTCACCGAGCCGTCCGTGCCGTTCTTGAAGCCGACCGGGCAGGACAAGCCGGACGCCAGTTGCCGGTGGCTCTGGCTTTCGGTGGTGCGGGCCCCGATGGCGCCCCAGGCGATCAGGTCGGAGATGTACTGCGGCGACAGCAGATCGAGGAACTCGGTGCCGGCCGGCAGGCCCAGCGCCGTCACGTCCAGCAGCAGCTTGCGGGCCAGCCGCAGGCCTTCGTTCATGTGGAAGCTGCCGTCCAGATGCGGATCGTTGATGTAGCCCTTCCAGCCGACGGTGGTGCGTGGCTTCTCGAAGTAGACCCGCATGACGATCAGCAGGTCTTTGTCCAGCTCGGCGCGCAGGTCCTTGAGCAGGCGGGCGTAGTCCATCGCCTGGCCATGGTCGTGGATGGAGCAGGGGCCGACCACGCATAGCAGGCGGTCGTCGCGGCCATGCAGCACATCGCTGATCTCCTGACGGGCCGACTCCACGATACGCAGCGACGACTCCGGCAGCGGCAGCTCGTCCAGCAGCAGCGCCGGAGAAATCAGGGGCCGGACGGCGTCGATGCGGGTGTCGTCGGTACGGGTGGCATCACGGGTGGCGTCGGCGGAGCCGACTTCCCGGTCATGCTGCGGATGATCAAGAGTGTTCATGGCAATGGGCTGTAGAGCCGGTAACTGCCCCGATTATCCGCCTCTCAGCTCGCACGCGGGTCCGCCCTCCCCCGCCGAGGGGACTTCGCCTCGCTGGCGCGCCCCTGCAACGGTCCGTCACAGGCGACCCCCTAAAATGCAGTCATGTCCCTGATTCCCTATTCTCTTGCGCGTCCTTTCCTGTTCGGCATGGACGCCGAACATGCCCATGAAGTGACGCTGGGCGCCATTGCCCGCCTCCAGAACACGCCCGCCCAGTGCACCTGGGCGCAGACCCGGGTCCAGGATCCGCTCACCGTGGCCGGCTTGCGCTTTCCCAACCGCATTGGCCTGGCCGCCGGGCTGGACAAGAACGGCCGCTGCATCGACGGCCTCGGCGCGATGGGCTTCGGCTTCGTGGAAGTCGGCACCGTCACCCCCAAGGCGCAGCCGGGCAATGACAAGCCCCGCATGTTCCGCCTCCCCCAGAAGCAGGCCCTGATCAACCGCCTGGGCTTCAACAACGAGGGTCTGGACAGCTTTGTGCGCAACGTCCATCGCTCTTACAGCTTCCGGGCCGCCGGCGGGCTGCTGGGCCTGAACATCGGCAAGAACGCCGCGACGCCCATCGAGCGCGCCGTGGACGACTACCTGCTCGGCCTGGAAGGTGTGTATCCGCATGCGGACTACATCACCGTCAACATCTCCAGCCCCAACACCAAGAACCTGCGCCAGCTGCAGAGCGATGAAGCGCTCGACGCCCTGCTCGGCCCGCTGCAGACCCGCCGCCTGCAACTGCAGGACAGCACCGGCCGCCGTGTGCCACTGTTCGTGAAGATCGCGCCGGACCTGGATGAAGACCAGGTGTCGGTGATCGCGGCCAGCCTGCGTCGGCATGGCATTGACGGCGTGATCGCCACCAACACCACCATCGCCCGGGACGCGGTGCAAGGCCTGCCGCATGCGGAAGAGACCGGCGGCCTGTCCGGTGCGCCGGTGTTCGAAGCCAGCAACCGGGTCATCCGCCTGCTGCGCTCGGCGCTGGGCCGGGAGTTCCCGATCATCGGCGTCGGCGGTGTGCTCAGCGGCGAGGACGCACGTGCCAAGCTTCAGGCCGGCGCGGATCTGGTGCAGCTCTACACCGGCCTGATCTACCGCGGGCCGGCGCTGGTGCCGGAATGCGCGAAGGCGATGGCGCGGCTCTGAATGCTGAGCGCTGAGCACTGAGCTCAGCGCGCTGCGCTCATGAGCCCCGTCAAGCGATGGTGGGGTCACCGGACATCAACCGTCCGATCTTCTGCCGATCCTCCGGCGTGAGCGGATGGAAGACCACCATCGCGAGATCCGGCCGACCATCAATCGTCATCGACAAGTATTCAAACTGCAGCCGGCCCACCACCGCGTGGCGCAGCTGCTTGGTGCCCTCGCCGTAAGAACGCACGGTGTTGTCCCGCCATAACGCAACGAACTCCGGACTGCGCTGCGTCAATTCTTCGATCAGCGGCGTCGCTGCTTCCATGGCCCCGGCGCGGGCCACATCCGCCCGGAACGCGCCCACCACAAAGCGGGCGGCGGACATCCAGTCCTCCTGCGCCTGCCGCACGGCGGGCTCCAGAAACATCAGGCGCAGGATGTTGCGGTCCCGCGGCGCGAGGCTGCCGTAGTCCCTGAGCACCAGCGCGGCCGCACGGTTCCAGGCCACGACCTGCCAGGTGGCCGTCTTGACCAGCGCGGGGCAGAAATCCAGGGCATCCAGCACACGTTGCAGGCGCGGCGTCGCGTCCCCGGCGCCGCGGTAGCTCACCTCGGGTGTGCGCCCCAGCCCGAGCAGGAACAGGTGTTCCCGCTCGACATCGGTCAGCATCAGCGCACTGGCAATGCGGTGCAGCACCTCGGCCGACGGCGCCCCACCGCGGCCCTGCTCCAGCCAGGTGTACCAGGTGGGGCTGATATGCGCCCGCAGCGCCACTTCTTCGCGCCGCAGTCCCGGGGTGCGGCGCCGACGGGTCGAGTAGCCGAGCGCCTGCGCGTCCATGCGGATGCGGCAGTCCTTGAGGTATTGGCCCAGCGGCGTCGTGCTGCCGGTTTGAGGAGCCGATTCAGCAGGGGCCTTCGCAGCGGCGGGCATCGCGGGTGGCGTGGCCGCAGCCTCCCCAACGCTCGACGCGGCTGCTCCGGGGCCAGTTTCAAGAGGCGACATGAACAGATCCTGTTGAATCCCATACCTGGATAACGTCACTACTTTAACTGGATAAATCCGGCAGGCAGAGTCGCGGCTTCATTGAATGGAGTGTTGCCATGCGAGTGTTTGTGACGGGTGCCAGCGGTTTTGTCGGTTCTGCGGTGGTGGCGGAGCTGGCGTCGTTCGGCCATGAGGTGCGAGGCCTGGTGAGGACCGAGGCGGCCGCAGAGCAGTTGACCCGGGCCGGCGCCCAGCCACTGCGGGGCACGCTGGAAGATCACGCGGTGCTGCGCGAAGGCGCCGACTGGGCCGACGGTGTGATCCACACCGCGTTCCACCATGACTTCAGCCGTTTTGCCCAGGCCTGCGTCCTGGATGCGCAGGCGATCGAGGCGCTGGGGTCGGCGCTGATGGGCAGCCAGCGCCCGCTGCTGGTGACCAGCGGTCTGGCCCGTCTGGTGCAAGGCCGTCCGGCCACCGAAGACGACCTGCCCCCGCCGCGCAGCGAGGCGTATCCGCGGGTGTCGGAGGCATCGGCGCAGTCGCTGGCCGCGCGTGGCGTGCGGGCGACCACGGTGCGGCTGGCACCCTCGGTCCACGGCGCCGGGGACCATGGCTTCGTGCCGATGCTGATCCAGATCGCGCGGCAACGCGGTGTGTCGGCCTATGTGGGGGAAGGATCCAACCAGTGGTCGGCGGTGCACCGCCTGGATGCGGCGCGCCTCTATCGACTGGCGCTGGAGTCGGCCGATGCGGGCGAGCGCCTGCATGCCATCGGCGAGTCCGGCATTGCGTTCCGTGAGATTGCAGAAGCGATCGGGCGCGGGCTGGGCGTGCCGACGGTGTCGCTGTCGGCGCAGGAAGCACCGGATCATTTCGGACCGTGGTTCAGCCACTTCCCCGGCGCCGACCTGACCGGCACGGCCGACGTCACGCAGGCGCGACTCGGCTGGACGCCGAGCCACCCCGGCCTGCTGGCGGAACTCGCCGAGCGGTTCTACTTCAGCGTCTGACGCGCCACCTCGGAAACGAGGCAAGCGCCCTCCGGCGTGCGGGGCGTCTTGACACAACGCGTCGTCGTCGCCCCGTGAGGTCACCGCCACGCGTCGTCACCGCCACGTGTGGTCACCGCAACGTGTGGTCACCGCCACGTGTGGTCATCTCCATGCGTCGTCACCGCAACGCGTGGCACCGCTTTGCTCAACCGCACGCCGGGCGCAGCCAGAATCGCGCCATGCGCATGATCCGTTACCTCGCCCTCACCCGCCGCCACCCATCCGCCATCCTGCTGCTGGTCCAGTTGCTGGGGCTGGTGCTCTACCCGCTGGTGGAAGATACCCGGGCCGGCCCGCTGGCTCTCAGCGCGATGGGCATCATCGTGCTGATCTTCACCACCCGGATGGTGCGCAGCACCCCGGGTCTGCTGTGGCTGAGCGTGGGCATCGCACTGCCGGCCATCGTGCTGCTGCTGATCCAGGGCCTGATGGACCGGCCGGACCTGCTGCCCTGGTCCTCCGGGCTGGAGGCGCTGTTCTACTTCTATGCCGCCGGAAGCCTCATCGCCTACATGATGAGCGACCAGCATGCGACCACCGACGAGCTCTTCGCCGCTGGAGCGACCTTCACCCTGCTCGCCTGGGCTTTTGCTTATGTGTTCGTGGTGGTGCAGGCGATCCAGCCGGGCAGCTTCTCTGCGGCGGTCAAGCCCGATGAGCCTCGCAGCTGGACCGAGCTGATCTTCCTGAGCTTTGCCCTGCTGTCCAGCACCGGCATCGGGGATGTGATTCCGGTGCGTCCGCTGGCGCGGGCCATCACGACGCTGGAGATGTTTGCCGGGGTGATGTACCTGGCGGCGGTCGTGTCCCGGCTGATCGGACTGACGCTGGTCGACCACTCCGGCGAGGGTCGCATCGGGCTGCGCCGGTCCCGGGTGCAACGAGCGCCCCGGACCGAACGCCAGGCAGCGGACGAAGAAGGTTGAAAGGCGGCGCCCTCAACCGGGCCGCACGCACATCGTCAAGCCGCCAGGACCCGCATCACCTTCTGCAGCCCTTCCACAGCCTTGCCCTTGCGAGCGCGCTTTCCGGCATGGGCCGACAGCGCCGCGCCCTTGAGCACCTCTTCCTTGGCCTTGCCACCGCGGCCGCTGCCTTGCACCAGCAAGGCCTGCGAGAAAGCCGCCACGCTGATCAGCGCATCCTTCGGCTCCAGGTCGATCAGCGTCAGGCCGCGACCGCCCTTGGGCTGATGCTTGAGCTCGTCCATGCTGAAGGTCAGCAGACGGCCGGTGAGCGTCAGGCAGGCGATCTGGGTGGCGCCCGCCGGCACCACGGAGGGCGGCAGCGGCAGTTCCTGTCCTTCCAGGCTCAGGAAGCTCTTGCCCGCCTTCTGGCGGCCGACCAGGTCGCCCACTTCCGCCACCAGGCCGAAGCCGCCGGTGCCCGACAGCACCAATCGCTGAGACGCCGCGCCGGCAAAGTAATGGGCGATCTGGCTGCCCGATTCCAGCTCGATCAGCGTGGTGATCGGCTGGCCGTCACCGCGGCCGCCCGGCAGCGCCGAGACCGGCACCGAATAGGCGCGGCCATTGCTGCCCAGCACCACCAGCGGATCCACCGACCGGCACGGGAAAACGCCATACAGCGAATCGCCCGCCTTGAACGCCAGCGCGCCCGGGTCCACCTCATGGCCCTTGAGCGCCCGTACCCAGCCCTTGAGGCTCACCACCACCGTCACCGGCTCGTCCACGATACGGACTTCGGCCACGGCGCGCTTGTCTTCCTGGATCAGCGTGCGGCGGTCGTCGCCATACTGCTTGGCATCCGCCTCGATTTCCTTGATCACCGTGCGGCGCAGCGCCGACGGATTGGACAGGATTTCTTCCAGCTTGGTCGCTTCCTCGCGCAGTTGCTTCAGTTCCTGCTCGATCTTCAGGAACTCCAGGCGCGCCAGCTGACGCAGCCGGATCTCCAGGATGTCTTCGGCCTGACGGTCGCTCAGCTTGAAGCGTTCGATCAGGGCCGGCTTGGGCTCATCCGAATTGCGGATGATCTTGATGACCTCGTCGATGTGCAGCAGGATCTGGTGGCGGCCTTCGAACACATGGATGCGGTCGCGCACCTTGTCCAGACGATGCTGGGTGCGGCGCGTGACGGTGCCCATGCGGAACTGCAGCCACTCGCTCAGGATGGTGCGCAGGTTCTTCTGCATCGGCCGGCCGTCGCTGCCGACCATGGTCATGTTGACCGACGCCGACGTCTCCAGGCTGGTGTGGGCCAGCAGCGTGTTGATCAGGTCCTGCTGGTCGATGGTGCGGCTCTTGGGCTCCACCACCAGACGCACCGGCGCGTCCTTGTTGGATTCGTCCCGGACCTTGTCCAGCACCGCGGCGATGCTGCCCTTGAGCTGGAGCTGCTCGGGGGACAACGTCTTCTTGCCGGCCTTGACCTTCGGGTTGATCAGTTCCTCGATTTCTTCCAGCACCTTCTGCGCGCTGACGCCATGCGGCAGTTCGGTCACCACCAGCTGCCACTGGCCGCGGGCGAGGTCTTCGATCTTCCAGCGGGCCCGCAGCTTCAGGCTGCCCCGGCCGCTGCCGTAGGCCGCGCGGATTTCGTCAGCGGAGCTGATCAGCTGGCCACCGCCCGGGTAGTCCGGACCGGGCAGCAAGCTGTGCAGTTCGTCGTCGCTGAGCTTGTCGTTCTTCAGCAGCGCCACCGCCGCCGCCGCGACTTCCCGCAGGTTGTGGCTGGGCACTTCCGTCGCCATGCCGACCGCAATGCCGGAGGCGCCGTTGAGCAGCACAAACGGCAGACGTGCCGGCAGTTCGCGCGGTTCCTGGAACTCGCCGTCATAGTTGGGCTGGAAGTCCACCGTGCCCATGTCCAGCTCGTCCAGCAGCAGACGGGCATAGGGGGACAGGCGTGCTTCGGTGTAGCGCATCGCGGCGGCGCCGTCGCCATCGCGGCTGCCGAAGTTGCCCTGGCCATCGATCAGCGGATAACGCTGGCTGAAGTCCTGCGCCATGCGCACCATCGCGTCATAGGCGGCCTGGTCGCCGTGCGGGTGATATTTACCCAGCACTTCACCCACCACCCGCGCGCTCTTGACCGCCTTGGCACCGGTGGCGCCGGTGAAGGTCAGGCCCAGCCGCTCCATGGTGAACAGGATGCGGCGCTGCACCGGCTTCTGGCCGTCGCTGCAGGCTGGCAGGGCACGGCCCTTCACCACCGACAGGGCGTATTCGAGATAAGCCTGCTGCGCATATTGAGCCAGCGTCAGCGCATCCCCCGAGGGCGGCACGCCAGCGGGTTGGGTTTCGAAGTCAAAAGTCTCTTGAGTCATCAGGTTCACCGGCCAGGCCGGTCATTGGATTCTTGGGGAGCATTCACCGGCTGCAGCGTCATCTGCTGCGCCTGCGCGCCCATGCGCCGCTGCAGCAGCGACCAGTACAGCTCCAGCACCAGGTGCACATGCGCCTGGGTTTCATCGATGTCCGGCACGCCGCCTCCGGCACGACGCACCGTGCCCTCACCAGCATTCCAGGCCGCCAGCGCGCCGTCGATACGGCCAAAGCGACGGATCAGATCGGCCAGCATCCGGGCGCCGATCAGGATGTTGGTGCGCGCCTCCAGCAGCGCGGCGGGGCGGCGCAGTTCCTCCGCGGTGCCGTAGCGCTGCGCGCTGACCGCCGTCAACTGCATCAGGCCCGTGGCGCCGCGGGGTGACACCGCATCGCTGCGAAAGCCCGATTCCACCGCGATGATGGCCTTGAGCAGTTCCACATGCACGCCGGTCTGGGCTTCCGCCTCGCGCAGGTAGGGCGTGACCGCCTTGACCTCCGGCGAGATGTCCAGCCAGGTCAGCAGCCGCGCGCCGTTGTCCAGCTTGCCGGGCACCCGCTGGGTCGGACTGGCGGGCGACAGCACCGGCTGGTAGCGCGCGTCCACCTTGTGGGGCGCGAAGTGCGCCATGCCGGCACCATCCACATAGCCCCACAGCTCCGACCGCTCGGCCCGGGCCGGGGCGGCCAGACCCAGGGTCCAGGCCCCCAGCGACAGCAGCAGTGCAGCACGCATCCGGTTCATGACGGCTCCCTTCCCTGCGCCAGGCGCTCTTCGAACTCGCGCCGCAGCAGTGACATCACGATGAGGTCGTCGAAGACATCCACACCATCCGGGCCCGCTTCGCCTTCGATGCGCACGGACTCCCTCAGCCGGCCTTCTTCGACAAAGCCCTCGCTGAGATACAGCTGCCAGGCCCGCGTGTTGCGGCCCTTCACATCCAGCCAGAAGCGGTGCGCCCCGAAATGCCGGAAGGCCAGCGCCTTGAGCTTGCGCACGCATTCGCGTCCGACGCCCTGGCCCTTGGACAGCAGCACGATGCGCTTGAGCTCCACCGACCGATTGGGATTGCGGCAGCCCTGCAGGATGACGAAACCGACGCTCGCAGCATCCAGTTCGACCACAAAGTGCCGGGCATCCGGAAACCGGATGGCCCCTTCGTGCTGCGTGCGCTCCCACGGCGTGATGAAGGGACGATTGGCCGCGTCCTGCTCCACCCCCACGACGAAGTCCAGGTCGGACAGCATCGTCGGGCGCAAGGTGACCCGGGTGTGGAGCGTCATGGCCACGCCGTCTGCTTACACGTCCACTTCGATGGAATCGCCGTGCAGCTCCATCAGCTCGCGGCGGGCAGCGGCTTCGCCCTTGCCCATCAGCTTGTTGAAGGCGCCTTCGGTATCCCCGAAATCGAACTCGCCGTAGGCCACGCGCAGCAGGCGGCGGGTTTCCGGATTCAGCGTGGTGTCCCACAGCTGCTCGGCATTCATCTCGCCCAGGCCCTTGAAGCGGCCGATGCTCCAGCTGCCCTCGCGGGCCCCTTCCTTGCGCAGCTTGTCCAGGATGGCATTCATCTCGGATTCGTCCAGCGCATAGAGCTTGGCCGCCGGCTTCTTGCCGCGGGCCGGTGCATCAACGCGGAACAGCGGCGGACGCGCCACATACACATGGCCGGTTGCGATCAGCTTGGGGAAGTGACGGAAGAACAGCGTCAGCAGCAGCACCTGGATGTGGGCGCCGTCCACGTCCGCGTCGGACAGGATGCAGATCTTGCCGTAGCGCAGGCCGGAGAGATCGGGATCGTCATTCTTGCCATGCGGATCCACGCCGATGGCCACCGAGATGTCGTGAATCTCGTTGTTGGCGAAGAGCCGGTCCTTCTCGACTTCCCAGGCGTTCAGCACCTTGCCGCGCAGCGGGAGGATGGCCTGGGTTTCCTTGTCCCGGCCCATCTTGGCCGAGCCGCCGGCGGAGTCGCCCTCCACCAGGAACAGCTCGTTGTGCAGCAGGTCGGTGCTTTCGCAGTCGGTCAGCTTGCCGGGCAGCACCGCCACACCGCTGCTCTTGCGCTTTTCCACCTTCTGGGCGGCGCGCTGGCGGGTCTGGGCCTGCTTGATGACCAGCTCGGCCAACTTCTTGCCGTGCTCCACATGCTGGTTGAGCCACAGCTCCAGCGCCGGCTTGACGAAGGCGGAGACCAGCCGCAGGGCATCGCGCGAATTCAGGCGCTCCTTGGTCTGGCCCTGGAACTGCGGGTCCAGCACCTTGGCGGACAGCACGAAGCTGGCGCGGGAGAAGACGTCTTCCGCCATCAGCTTGACGCCCTTGGGCGCCAGCGCATGCATCTCGATGAAGCCCTTGACCGCACCGAAGAGACCGTCCTTCAGGCCGGATTCATGGGTGCCACCGGCCACCGTCGGGATCAGGTTCACATAGCTTTCGCGCATGACCTGGCCTTCTTCGGTGAAGGCCACGCACCAGGCGGCGCCTTCGCCTTCGGCAAAGTTCTCGCTTTCGTTGGCGGAGGCATAGTGCTCGCCTTCGAACAGCGGAATCATCGGGTCGGCGGGCAGCGACTGCATCAGGTAGTCGCGCAGGCCGCCCTTGTAGGTCCAGGTCTGGACGTCGCCCGTCTTCTCCTGCGTCAGGCTGACGATGACACCGGGCATCAGCACCGCCTTGGAGCGCAGCAGATGCACCAGCTCGCCCTTGGGCAGGTCGGCGCTTTCGAAGTAGGAGGCATCCGGCCACACCCGCACGGTGGTGCCCTGCTTGCGGTCCCCGGCCTTCAGGTCGGCCTTGCGGACCTGCACCGGCTCGATGACGTCGCCGCCGGAGAAGGCCAGCGTCGCCACCTGCCCGTCCCGGTAGACGGTGATTTCCAGCCGCTTGGCCAGCGCATTGGTGACCGACACGCCCACCCCGTGCAGACCGCCGGAGAAGCTGTAGGCGCCGCCGGCGCCCTTGTCGAACTTGCCGCCCGCATGCAGCCGGGTGAATACGATCTCCACCACCGGCACACCCTCTTCCGGGTGCAGGCCGAAGGGGATGCCGCGACCATCGTCCTCGATGGTCACCGAGCCGTCGGTGTGCTGGATGACGGTGATGCGCTTGCCGTGGCCGGCCAGGGCCTCGTCGGCGGCGTTGTCGATCACCTCCTGGATGATGTGCAGGGGGTTGTCGGTACGGGTGTACATGCCCGGGCGCTGCTTGACGGGCTCCAGACCCTTCAGGACTCGGATCGAGCCTTCGCTGTAGCTGCCGGGGGAAGTGACTGCTTTGGTTGCCATGGGGCGGGATTCTAGGGGAGCATCCCCGTCCCGACCGTCCCCCCTGCGGCGGGCATTCTTCACACAAGTCGTTCATGGGGCGCATCTCAGAACATGCGGTTACTTCGTTGCCCGGAGCGCGGTTACATGCTGACGTAGCATCGGCGGCTGATTTCCTGGTCTCCCTTCCTGGTCTTCCGCCTGATGTTCAAGTCCCCTCGTCCTGTGGCCGGTCTGCTGGCCGCCCTGCCGCATCTGCTGTCCGGTGTCATGGTCTCGGTTCTCCTGATGACCGGCGCCCAGGCGGCCGATTTCAAGGCCAGCCCGGAAATGGCCATCGAGCTGCGCCATGCGCAATGGTTCGACGGCGACAAGCTGCAGCGCGGCACCCTCTATATTGATGATGGCGTGTTCACCGACAAGCGCCCGCGCAAGGTCAATCGGCTGATGGAACTCAAGGGCCAGACCCTGGTGCCGCCGCTGGCCGAGGCCCACAACCACAATCTGCAAGGGGCCTGGGGGCTGGAACGTTTCGGACAGGACTACCTGCGCGACGGTGTGTTCTACGCCGCCATGCTGTGCGCCGATCCGGCCGCCATCGATCCGATCCGCAGCCGCATCGACCAGGCCGACACGCCGGATGTGCTGTTTGCCACCGCCTGCATCACCTCGTCGGATGGCCAGCCGCTGGCGATGCTGCAGTCGGCCCAGCCGCCGATGACGCTGGACCAGATCGTGGACAAGGCGGTGCTGGTGATGGACATCCCGGCGGATGTGTCCCGCAAGTGGCCGCTGGTGAAGGACCGGCATACCGACCTGGTCAAGGTCATCATGGGCTACCACGACCGGCCGGAGCTGCGGGAGCAGCCGGAACAGCGGGGCAAGCTGGGCGTGACGCCGGAGGTGCTGGCGGAGGTGGTGCGCCTGTCCCACCAGGACGGGCTGCGGGTGGTGGCGCATGTGGAGAGCGCCAAGGACTTCGAGGCTGCGGTGCGGGCCGGCGTGGACTTCATTGCCGAGCTGCCGGGCTACTTCCCCCAGCACGGCGAGGCCCCGGAGACCCACGAGATTTCAGCGGAAGTGGCGGTGATGGCGGCGGAACGCAAGATCGGCGTGATCACCGCGACGGTCGCCACCCAACTGTTCCAGCCGGCACCGGAGCTGCTGGCCCGGATTGAAGAGGTGCAAAAGCGCAACCTGGCCAAACTCAAGGAAGCCGGTGTGCGGCTGCTGGTGGGCTCGGACCTGTTCACCGGGAATGCCCTGAGCGAGGTGCATCACCTGGACAGCCTGGGCGTGCTGGACAAGGCCACGCTGCTGCGCCTGGCGACCCAGGACACGCCCCGCGCCCTGTTCCCCAAGCGCAAGCTGGGCTGCTTCCAGCCGGGCTGCGAGGCCAGCTTCCTGGTGCTGAACAGCAATCCGCTGGAAGATCTCTCCGCCCTGGACAAGCCGCTGCTGCGCATCAAGCAGGGCCGGGTGCTGACGCAGCTGGATGATGTGGCCGCCACGGCGGGCAGCGACAGCACGCTGGCCGAAGGGGAAGCGGCACACCGGGCGTCGGCCCGGAGTTCGAAATCGGCCAAGTCCGGCAAGTCGGGCAAGGCCACGGGCAGCAAGTCGTCGAAGTCCTCGACCAAGGCTTCAAGCAAGAGTTCGACGAAGAAGTGACCTCGGGCTCTCCCTGAGCGTGAAGGTTCCCTCGGTGACAGGCCGGGCATCCCGGTGACGCTACATTCGACGGCATGGACACGCCCTCACCCGCCCTGGCCCCCGACCGAAAAACCCTGAGCCTGCGCCAGGTGCTGCTGTGCGGCGCGGCCATCGTCACCCTCTCGATGGGCATCCGCCATGGCTTCGGCCTGTGGCTGACGCCCATCACCATGGACCGCGGCTGGACCCGCGAGGCCTTCTCGCTGGCCCTGGCCGTGCAGAACCTCGCCTGGGGCTTCGCCGGGCCGATGGCCGGCATGCTGGCGGACCGCTTCGGCGCGATGCGGGTGCTGGTGGGCGGCGCACTGCTGTATGCCGCGGGTCTGGCGCTGATGGCGGTCTCCAACACCGCGGCGGGCTTTCTCGGCAGCGCCGGGCTCCTGATCGGTCTGGCGCAGTCCGGCACCACCTATGCGGTGGTGTACGGTGTCATCGCCCGGCAGGTGGCGCCGGAGCGCCGTTCCTGGGCGATGGGGGTGGCGGCCGCCGCAGGTTCGTTCGGCCAGTTCCTGATGGTGCCGGTCGAGAACTGGCTGATCGGCCACACCGGCTGGCAGAACGCGCTGTTCGTGCTGTCGGTGGCGGCCTGTCTGATCATTCCCCTGGCGCTCGGGCTGCGCGAGCCTGCGGGCAGCCGCGCGGCAAGCGGACCGCATCAAAGCATCGGCGAAGCGCTGAAGGAAGCCTTCGGCTACCGCAGCTTCCAGTTGCTGATGCTGGGCTACTTCGTTTGTGGCTTCCAGGTGGTGTTCATCGGCGTGCACATGCCCAGCTACCTGAAGGACCATGGCCTGTCACCGCAGGTAGCCACCGCGGCTCTCGCGCTGATCGGCCTGTTCAACGTCATCGGCACCTATGCAGCGGGCACGCTCGGGCAGCACATGCCCAAGCGCTATGTGCTGTCGGCCATCTATGGGCTGCGCTCGATCGCCATCCTGATCTTCCTGAACGTGCCGCTGACGCCCTGGAGCGTCTACATCTTCTCCGCGGTGATGGGCGTGCTGTGGCTCTCCACCGTGCCGCCGACCAATGCGATCGTGGCGCAGATCTTCGGGGTGCAGCACATGTCGATGCTGGGCGGCTTCGTGTTCTTCAGCCACCAGATCGGCAGTTTTCTCGGCGTGTGGCTGGGCGGCAAGCTGTATGACGCCACCGGCAGTTATGACGTGGTGTGGTGGCTCGCGATCGCCCTGGGGGTGATGGCCCTGCTGGCCAACCTGCCGGTGCGGGAAGGCGCCATTGCCCGGCCCGGCGCGCCCGCTCAAGCGGCGGCCGCTGGCACCTGACGAGGAACGCGGCCATGCGACGGCGGCTCTGGCAGGCAGCAGCGGCGCTGGTCGTGGCGACGGCTTTGACGCTGGTTTTCCTGGCCTACGCCCAGCCTTCGCTGATGCAACACTTGGCGGACCAGCTCTGGGGCTGCTTCTGAAGCAACACATCGAACAGCGTGGAGACGACATGGTGGTGATCATCACCGGTGCCTCGGATGGCATCGGCGCCGAACTGGCGCGGCAATGGGCGCAGCGGGACGGCTCCAAGCTGTCGCTGGTGCTGGCCGCCCGCACGCGGGACAAGCTGGAAGCCGTCGCGGCCGAGTGCGAGGCACTGGGCGCCCGCACCCTGGTGCAGCTGTGTGACGTGGAAGACCAGACCGACTGTCAGGCGCTCGTCCATTCCACGCTCGGCGCTTTCGGCAGCATCGACGTGCTGGTGAACAACGCCGGCATGTCGGCCCATGCGCTGTTTGACGAGGTCAAGGACCTGGCCTGGTATCAGCGCCTGATGCAGATCAATCTTTGGGGGCCAGCCTGGATCACCCAGGCCGCCCTGCCCGCCATCAAGGCGAGCCGGGGACGCATCGTGGCGGTGTCGAGCCTGGCGGGATTGCTGGGCATCCCCGGCCGGACCGCCTATTCCGCCACCAAATTCGCGATGACCGGTTTCTTTGAGGCCTTGCGCACCGAGGTGGCCTCTCACGGGGTGAGCGTCACCATTGCCTATCCGGGTGTGGTGGACACGCAGATCCGCTATCGCGGTTTCAACGCGCGGGGCGAAGCCGCCGGCCAGAGCAGCCTGAATGAGCGCGGCGCGATGCCGGTGCAAACCTGCGCGAGACTGATCCTGAACGGCACGCTGGCCCGGGAGCGGGACATCGTCATGACCACCAAGGGCAAGCTGGGACGCTGGTTGAAGCTGTTGGCACCGTCCCTGGTGGACCGCCTCGCGATGCAGGCCCTGAAGCGGGAGCAGCGGCCTCAATGAGCGGAGTGCCCATGCCGATTCCCGTGCCGATCTCCGTGCCCACCGCCATGCCCGACCTCATCTCCCCCCTCAGCCTCACGCCCGCCGTGCCTCCCACCCTCGCCCACGCCCCCGGAAACAGCCCGCCCAGCGACTGGGTGCTGCGCTGGCGTCAGGCCTGGAGCCGTCCGGGGCTGACCGCGCTGGACGTCGGCTGCGGACACGGGCGCAATGTCCGGCTGCTGGCGCAGGCCGGCGTGTCCGTCACCGGTGTGGACCGGGACGCGCAAGCCCTGGCCAGCCTGCAAGGCCTGCCCGGCGTGGAGACCCTGGAGGCGGACATCGAGAACGGCCCCTGGCCCCTGGCCGGCCGCCAGTTCGACCTGGTCCTGGTCACGAATTACCTCTGGCGCCCCCTGCTCCCGGCGATCAAGGCGGCGGTGGCGCCCGGGGGCTGGCTGATTTACGAAACTTTTACCGATGGACAGCAGACCATCGGCCGGCCGTCCCGCCCGGAATTCCTGCTGCGGCCGGGCGAGCTGCTGACGGTCTGCGAGGGGATGCGGATCGTGGGCTTCGAGGAGGGTTTCCTGGAGGCCAAGGCCGCGCCAGCGCCCGACGGCACCTCCGCCGCGGTCAACGGACGCTATGTCCAGCGCGTTGCTGCCGTGCATGCGCGCGGCACGCTCCCCGGCGATCATCCGGACGACCACCCTGGCGATCACCCCCGCTACGTCCTGGCGTCGCCGTCCGGCAGCCCGGTCTGACACCCCAAGCCGGTGGGCCGGGTGGGCACTGTCCGGGAACCGTCCGCCGCTTCAGTAGAATCCGCCAGATCTCGAGGAATCCTCAATGAACGCAATTGTTGGCAGCATCGTCGCCCTGGTGACGCCGATGCATGAAGACGGCCGTATCGACTTCGACGGGCTGCGCGCCCTGATCGACTGGCATATCGACCAAGGCACGGACGTGATCGGCGTGGTGGGCACCACCGGCGAATCGCCCACCGTCACGATGGAAGAGAACCGCGAGGTCATCCGCGTGGCTGTGGAGCATGTCAAAGGCCGCAAGCCGGTGCTGGCCGGCACGGGCGCCAATTCGACGGCCGAGGCCATCGAGCTGAGCCGGTTTGCCAAGCAGGTGGGTGCGGACGCGACGCTGTCGGTGGTCCCCTACTACAACAAGCCCTCGCAGGAAGGCATCTACCAGCACTTCAAGGCCATCGCCGAAGCGGTGGACATTCCGATGATGCTGTACAACGTGCCCGGCCGCACGGTGGCGGACATGAGCCCCGAGACCGCCCTGCGCTGCGCCTCGCTGCCCGGCGTGTTCGGCATCAAGGAAGCCACCGGCAACATCGAGCGGGCCGCTTGGCTGATCAAGCATGCACCCAAGCACTTCGGCATCTATTCGGGAGATGACGGCACCGCCGTGACCCTGATGCTGCTGGGCGGCCGCGGCCATGTGAGCGTCACCGCCAACGTGGCCCCGCGCGACATGCACGAGCTGTGCATGGCCGCCATCGAAGGCCGCGTGCGCGAAGCCACGCAGCTCCACTTCAAGCTGCTGAGCCTGCACAAGCACCTGTTCTGCGAGCCCAGCCCGGCCCCCACCAAATGGGCCCTGGCCCAGATGGGCCGCTGCGGCAACCACCTGCGCCTGCCCCTGACCCCGCTGACGGCCCAGGGCCAGCAGCTGGTGGGCGACGCCTTGAAAGAAGCCGGCCTGCTGTAAGCCTGCTCTAATCACTCACCTTGTTTCTGAATGCGGCTGGGCCGCGGTGACCAAACGGAGATGTCTAGCGTGACTCGTTCCCTTTCCGATACCTGCGCTTCCACCCCGGTGCGCCTGGCCTGCCTGGTGGCGGTGGCCTCGCTCGCGGCGTGCAGCTCGCTGGACAGCATGACCACCGGTGACAAGGTCGACTACAAGACCCAGGCCAAGCAGACCACCGGCCTGGATGTCCCCCCGGACCTGACCCAGCTGCCGCGTGACACCCGCCCGGCCGGCGGTACCGTCAGTGCCGCCCAACTGGCCAGCCAGCCGACGACCGCGCAGCGCTCCTCCGGCACCGTCGCCAACTCGGTGGCCCTGGCCAAGGCCGGTGATGCCGAATTCCAGCGCCTGGGCAACAGCCGCTGGGTGCACAGCAGCCTGACGCCGGAAGAACTCTGGCCCCAGCTCAAGGCCTTCTGGGTGGAGCGCGGCCTGCAGGTGGAAACGGAAGATCCCGCCGTCGGCGTGATGGAAACCAACTGGGCCGAGAACCGCGCCAAGCTGCCGCAGGACTTCATCCGCAAGAGCATCGGCACGCTGCTCGATTCGATCTACTCCACCGGTGAGCGGGACAAATACCGCACCCGCGTCGAGCGCAATCCCAATGGCGGCACGGACATCTACATCGCCCATCGCGGCATGGTCGAGGTCTACACCAACACCCAGAAGGACGACACCGCCTGGCAACCCCGCCCGTCGGATCCGGAACTGGAATCCATCATGCTGTCGCGCCTGCTGCTGAAGCTCGGCGGCAAGGAAGACGCGGCCCAGGCCGTGGCGACGGCCCAGCCGCAACAGCAAGCACCCGAGACCCGTCCGGGCCCGGTGCCGCGCTCGCTGGCGGACGTGCCGAACAGCATCGCGCTGAACGAAGGCTTCGACCGCGCCTGGCGCCGGGTGGGCCAGTCGCTGGACCGCCACGGCTTCACCATCGAAGACCGGGACCGCAAGCAAGGTCTGTTCTTCCTGCGTTATGCCGACCCCAACCAGGCCGGCAAGGACGAACCGGGCTTCTGGTCTCGCCTGTTCGGCTCGGACAAGGCGTCGACCTCGGTGCGTTACCGCGTGGCCGTGCAGTCCGAGGGCGAGCGCTCCACCGTGCTCATCCTGGACGACAAGGGCCAGCAGCAGACCAACGAGATGGCCAAGCGCATCCTGCAACTGCTGCTGGAAGACCTGCGCTGATCAGAGCGACCGGACGAACCAACGCCACCCTCGGGTGGCGTTTTTTTTGGGTATTCAATTGAGCGGGGAATACCCGCCGCCTGCTTCGGAGAGTATGAAACCCCGTCCAGAGAAAACCTCCAGGGCGACAATGCGAGCCCGCAGCCGCATATAGAGCGCCCAAAGAAAAAGCCGCCGGGGCCAGAGCCCGGGCGGCTTTTTCAGGACGAAAAGATCGTCTTAGTTGCTGGCTGCCGAAGCGGGAGCCGAAGCGTCCATGGCCGGAGCCGAAGCGGCGTCCACCACCGGAGCCGAAGCGGGAGCCGAAGCTTCCGGAGCGGGGGTAGCGACAGGAGCAGGAGCCGGAGCTTCTTCCTTCTTGCCGCAAGCGGTCAGTGCAACAGCGGCCAGCAGGGAGGCCAACAGGATCGACTTTTTCATACTTGTCCTCAAGTAACTTTTAGACGAACAATCAATTACCGGTAATTAATGAAGTCGTACAACAGTCCAGGAGGACAACCGGCGGGTTAATCCAAATCGAGTACGCATGCACGAGCTTCAAGCAGACCAAGACGGGGAAAACCTCGAGCGCTTTCCTCGCCTAGCCAACGATTATAGCCATCAGTTTGTAATCTCCTTACAAGCCTAGAGTGCTACCTGCGAATGAATCGTCCGAGCGTTGCTCAATAGCGTCAAACCATTCCTGAGTCGTGGCCTCTTCGCGAGCATTGCGCAGGCTCAATGACGCCCGAGTGGGCGTCCATCGCTTGAAGACCAGCAATCCGGGTGCCAGCACCACGCCGATCGGCGACGGCTGACTGCGCTCCACCGCTTCTGCACGATCGAATGCCTTGGCGCCAATGACGTGATCATGCAATTGCCGCCATTGCACAAAGCGCGGATGCTGGCGTCGCAGCGGCTCATAGTCCGCCGCCAGCAGACGCAGACGACGATGCGGCAGCGCCCAGCCGTGCAAAGCCTCCAGCAGCCGCCCGTCCGACAGTGGCCAGTCGGTGAAATCCGTGTCCATCCAGCACAGCTGGCGGCCGCCTTCGGTGGCACACAGTTGCAAGACCTCCCGCAAGACTTGCTGAATCTCGTCCCGGGATTCAAAGACGCCGTCTTTCAATGCCATGCCTGCTCCTCGGTCCCACTGCTGCTCACTGATCAGTCCACCTGCACCCACCCGTCCTCGGCCCATTGGTCGAGAAGGGTGCGCGCATCTTCACTCAATGCCGCCACGTCGGCCGCGGGCAGCCGGCGTTGATCCGCCAGGCGCCGCATCAGGGTGGCATCCAGGCCTCCCGCGCGGAAGGCGGCGCCGTTGATGAAGATATGGGCGGCGTCATACATCATGCGGCTGCGCGCATCCAGACGGACATCCACGCCTTCCGGCAGGCCCTCCCCCGCTTCGAAGAAGACATGCGGCTTGGGCTCGGTCAGCGCTTCGCCTAACGCACGCTCCAGCGCCAGCGGCTCCTGCACCGCCTTCATCACCGCTTCACGGGCGAAGGTCAGCAGCGCCTCGGGGATCTGACCCGGCGCGCCGGTGGCTGGCTGGGCCGGGTCAGCGTACATCAAATCGGAGCCGGGGGCTTCGTCTTCGTCCCCCTCATCGGTCAGGCGCACCAGCAATTCATTGGCCAGCTCCGCCCGCCACGGGGAACGGAATCCGACCGAGGCGGTCATGCAGTCGCCGCCCACCGCCACACCGTCATGGGCCCAGCCCGGCGGCAGGTAGAGCATGTCGCCCGGCTCCAGGATGAAGTCCTGCTCCGGCGTGAAGTCGGCCAGCACCTTGAGCGGCACGTCATCCCGCAGGGTGCCGGTGGTGGCGACGCCGCGGCGGCCGATGTGCCAGTGACGGCGGCCGCTCACCTGGATGAGGAAGACGTCGTAGGAATCGAAATGCGGGCCCACGCCGCCGCCGTCACTCGCATAAGACAGCATCAGGTCATCCAGCCGCGCTTCCGGCACAAAGCGGAAGCGGCTCAGCAGGGCTTCGGCCGCGGGCACATGCAGGTCCAGACCCTGCAGCAGCACCGTCCACTGCGGTTTGCTCCAGGCGGGCAGCTTGGCGATGGGACCCTTGCGCAGGGACCAGCGGTCCTCCGGCTGCTGGCTGACGAGGCGGCTTTCCACCTCGTCGCTGGCGGCCAGCCGCGCCACGGTGGCACGGTCGATCGGTGGCGTGACGCCCGGCAGGGCCTGACGCACCAGCAGCGGCTCCTTCTGCCAGTGGCGCTGCATGAACTGCTCAGGGCTGAGGCCCCCCAGCAGTTCGGTCGGAGCGTGGATGTCGATGCCGGTGCCGGAGGCGGCATCCGATGCAGCAGTCGCGGACGTGTGGATGGACGTGTGGGCGGGAGTCTTGGCAGTCATGCTGGCATTGTCCCCGGATTGGCGCTTCGTGGACCGCTGGCGCCGCCGCGACGCACCCGCACAGACCCCGTTCTGCGCAAATCCCGCGCTGCCCGCGGCGCATCGGCCCATGCGAGAATTCGGCTATGCAAATCACTGCCCCCTGCGTGGTCTCCCTGACGTGGAGACTGGAAGATGCCCAAGGCCAGTCCGTGGAAGAACTGAATCCCGCAATGGAATTCTTCTACGGTGGCGACGACCTGTTTGCAAAGGTCGAAGAAGCCCTGGCGGGCCATGTCACCGGCGACGAAGTGAGCGTGGCGCTCCAGCCGGAAGATGCGTTTGGCGACTACGACAGCGCCCTCGTCTGCTTCGAGCCGCGCGACGTGATGCCCGAGAACGTGGTGGTGGGCATGCAGTTCGAAGGCCTGCCGGAAGGCGCCTCCACCCCGGACATGCCGGCCGACCGCATCTACACGGTGACCGAGGTCTATCCGGAACATGTGGTGCTGGACGGCAACCATCCGCTGGCCGGCATCGGCCTGCGGATTCACGTCACCGTCTGCGACGTGCGTGAAGCCACCGAAGAAGAGATTGAAGCCGGCACGCTGGGCGATTCCGGCGTCACCGTGCTGGATGGTCCGGGACCGGACGAGCCGGTGCACTGAGCCAGTGTCCCCGCGCTCTTGCAGCGCGGTGCTTCCATCACGGCCTGGTCTCCCCCGGCCGTTTGTTTTTGTGGGCCCCTGTCAGGTCGCAGGTCGCAGGGCTGGGGGCTGGGGCTGAGAGCCTTGCCGATCAGCCTTTACCCGTCGAGCCGAAGCCGCCGGTCCCGCGCGAGGACGCGTCGAAATCGTCCACGCGACGGAACTGCGCCTGCACCACCGGCACGATCACCAGCTGCGCCATCCGGTCCATCGGCTGCAGCGTGAAGCTCTCCTGGCCACGGTTCCAGACGCTGACCATCAGCTGGCCCTGGTAATCCGAGTCGATCAGGCCCACCAGATTGCCCAGCACGATGCCGTGTTTGTGGCCCAGACCCGAACGCGGCAGGATCATCGCCGCCAGGCCCGGATCGCCGATGTGGATCGCGAGGCCCGTGGGCACGAGATGCGTCTGCCCCGGCGCAATGGTCAAGGCTTCATCGAGGCAGGCGCGCAGGTCCAGCCCGGCGCTGCCCGGTGTGGCGTAGGCAGGCAGATGCTCCGCCATGCGGGCATCGAGGACTTTCAGGTCAATGGTGGTCATAAGGCAGGATAGGTCGTCAGGCGCTGGGCGATGTCACGCACCAGTTCGCGTGCCAGGGTGAGTTTGTCGGCCCGGGAGAGCTCCCGCTCGCCGCGCGCGTCCACCAGCACCAGCGTATTGTCGTCCTGACCAAAGGTGGCCGGACCGAGGTTGCCGACGATCAGCGGCACATTCTTGCGCTGACGCTTCTCACGTGCGTGCTTGACCAAGTCCTGGCTCTCGGCGGCAAAGCCCACGCACAGCGGCGGCTGCGGCAGCGCTGCGACGGTGGCGAGGATGTCCGGATTTTCTGCCAGCGCCAGATGCGGCACGTGGGCCTCGCCCGGGGCAGCGTTCTTCTTGATCTTGTGCGCTTCGGCCTGCGCCGGACGCCAGTCCGCCACCGCCGCGGTGGCGACGAAGACATCATGCGAGGTGGCCAGCGGCATGACCGCGTCCAGCATGTCGCGGGCGCTCATGACATCGATGCGGCGCACCCCCAGCGGCGTGGGCAGATGCACCGGGCCGGCCACCAGCGTGACGTCCGCTCCGGCTTCCGCGGCGGCGCGGGCAATCGCAAAACCCATCTTGCCGCTGGAGCGGTTGGTGATGCCACGCACCGGATCAATGGCTTCGTACGTCGGGCCGGCAGTGATCAGCAGCTTGCGGCCTGCCAGCACCTTCGGCTGGAAGTGGGAGATGACCAGCTCCAGCAGTTGATGCGGCTCCAGCATGCGGCCATCGCCGACTTCGCCGCAGGCCTGGTCGCCATGGCCCACGCCCAGCACCACTGCACCATCGTCCTGCACCTGGCGGAGATTGCGCTGGGTGGCCGGATGGGCCCACATCTCGCGGTTCATCGCCGGTGCAATCAGCAGCGCGCAGCGGTGCGCGGGACGCGCCAGCGCCGTCAGGGTCAGCAGATCGTCCGCCCGGCCCTGCGCCAGCTTGGCAATCACATCGCCGCTGGCCGGCGCGATCAGCATCGCATCGGCTTCACGGCTCAGGTTGATGTGCGCCATGTTGTTGTCCGGTCGGGCGTCCCACTGACTGGTGTAGACCGGATGATTGGACAACGCCTGCATCGTCACCGGCGTGATGAAGGACTCGGCCGCCTCCGTCATCAAGACCTGGACGGTGGCGCCGGCCTTGACCAGCAGACGGGTCAGTTCAGCGATCTTGTAGCAGGCGATGCCGCCGGAGAGGCCCAGCAGCAGATGCTTGCCGGCCAAGGGGTTGGATTCGGACATAGCGTGCGACTCTATCAGCGCAGCCGCCGCCTCGGGTTTCAGCCGGAAGCGGCTTCGCGGGTCAACTGACCTTGGTCATCGAGGCTCCCGTACCGTGCGATCAAAGCGCGCACGAAACAGGCACGAAACATCGCCGGGACCGGAGCGGCGGTTTTACTTGCGACGGAACACCAGGTCCCAGACGCCGTGGCCCAGCTTCAGGCCGCGGTTCTCGAACTTGGTCAGCGGGCGGTAGGCCGGCTTCTCCGCATAGCCGTTGTCCGGTGCGGTGTTGACCAGCTGCGGATCGGCGCGCAGGACCTCCAGCATCTGCTCGGCATACGGCGCCCAGTCGGTGGCGCAATGCAAATAGCCGCCGGGCGCCAGATGCCGCACCAGCTTGGCCACGAACGGCGGCTGGATCAGGCGGCGCTTGTTGTGGCGCTTCTTGTGCCAGGGGTCCGGAAAGAAGATGTGCACGCCGGCCAGCGAGCCTTCCGGAATCATGTGCTCCAGCACTTCCACCGCATCGTGCTGAAAGATGCGAATGTTGGGAATGTCCTGCTCACCGATCAGCTTGAGCAGTGCGCCCACACCGGGCTCATGCACCTCGCAGCCGATGAAATCATGGTCCGGCAGACTCTGGGCGATCTGGGCGGTGGCGCCGCCCATGCCGAAGCCGATCTCCAGCACCACCGGCGCCTGACGGCCGAAGACCTGGGCGGTGTCCAGCGGACGCTGCTCGAAGGGCAGCACATAACGAGGACCCAGTTCCGCCAGCGCCTTGATCTGGCCGGTACCCATGCGACCGGCGCGCACCACGAAGCTGCGGATGCGGGCCCGGTGGGCCACGCCTTCAGGGGTGTTGTCGCCCTCGGCACCGCCAGGGGCGGCATCGTCCTGAGGACCGGCGCCGTGGGGATCGGAGGGAGTGGAGGTGGGCAGCGACATGATGGGGGACCAAAATGAGACCAGCCTCGGGGGCGAGGCTGGTGGACGGGGAGATTTTATGCGGCCGCCATGGCGCCGCTTGGCCGAGACTGATCGAACCTGATCGACCTCGTCGAGCCTAATAGGCGCTGTGCACCGCCTGGCTCGCCTGCCCGGCGAGCACCGCCTCGATGTCGTCCAGCAGGCCGCTGGCACCAAAGCGCATGCGGCGCGGCTGCAGCGCCTCCACGCCGAGGGCATCCGCCGCCAGTTGCAGATAACCACGCGCATCCGCCACCGAGCGGATGCCACCGCTGGCCTTGAAGCCGGCATTGCCCAGGCCGCTGGCCTGGATTTCGGCCAGCATCGCACGGGCCGCTTCCGGTGTCGCCGAAACGGCGGTCTTGCCGGTACTGGTCTTGATGAAGTCCGCGCCAGCCATCAGTGACAGACGGGTCGCTTCCTTGATCAGCTCGGGGGTCTTGAGCTCACCGGATTCGATGATCACCTTCAGCGTCAGCGGACGGGTGGCATGGCGCACCTCCGCCAGGAACTCGGCCACTTCGCTGGCCTGGCCCTGCTTCAGCGCGGCGTAGGGCAGCACCACATCCACTTCCTGCGCACCGGCTTCCGCAATGGCGGCGATCTCCGCCAGCACGCGGGGCAGGTCCATGCTGCCATCAGGGAAGTTCGCCACCGCGGCCACCTGGATGCCCGCCGGCAAGGCGGCACGGGCTTGCGCGACGAAGCGCGGCCACACGCAGACGGCAGCCACCGGACCGCGACCGTCGGCACCAACGGCGCGACGGCACAGGGCCTCGATCGTCGCCGGCGTGTCACCGTCGTTCAGGCTGGTCAGATCCAGGCATTGCAGCGCCAGACGCGCCGCTTGTTCGAGACTCATGTCGGTCTTCATGTACTGCTCCCAGACGGGCCGGCCGCGCCTGTCGCGCCGCCGCGCCCCTGCTGCGCTCAGGCGCGCAGCGATTCCATCGTGGCCAGCGAGGCCAGCAGTTGCCCCAGGAAGGCCGCAGCGCGGTCGCCGGAGGCCTTGGCCTGTTGCAGCGTGAGCGCATGCGTCAGCGCTTCGTCGGACAGACCGGCGGCCATGTTGGTGATCAGCGCCAGGCCGCCCACCCGCAGGCCGGCGTGACGGGCCAGGATGGTCTCCGGCACGGTGCTCATGCCGACCGCATCCGCGCCCCAGGCGGAGAACATGCGGATCTCGGCCGGCGTCTCGAATTGCGGGCCCACCGCCCACACGTACACGCCCTGCCCCAGCACCAGGTTGTGGGCCTGGGCCACCTTCACCGCCTGCTGACGCAGTTCGCCATCGTAGGCGGCGCTCATGTCGGTGAAACGGTCGTTGCCTGGGAGGCCGGTCAGCGGCGAACGCTGCGGCGCATTGATGTGATCCGAGATCATCATCAGGCTGCCCGGCGGCAGGTGCGAGCGCAGGCTGCCCGACGCATTGGTCAGCAGCAGCAGCTTGACGCCCCAGGCCTTGAGGCTGCGGATGGCGCCGGCCATGCCGGTGCAGTCGCCGCTTTCATAGGTGTGGGCGCGGCCGCGCAGCATCACCACCCGTTGCTGGCCCACGCGGCCGACGGTGATCTCGGCCACATGGCCTTCCACCTTGGGCTGCGGGAAGGCCGGCAGTTGTGCATACGGCAGGTGCTGCTGGTCCTGCAGCTGATCCACCGCACCGCTCCAGCCGGACCCCAGCACGACGGCGACTTCGGGCGCCTGGTCGCCGAAGGTGGCCTTCAGGGTGGCGAGGCTGGTGGTGATGGCGGCGTCAAGCGCGGCGCCTTGCAAGGGCATGGACATGGAAATTCTCCTTCAGGCGTTCTTGAGATGGTCGGGGCCGAAGCTGGCGGGCAGCAGTTGCTCCAGCGTCCAGTGGGCGCGCACGCCGGTGCTGTCTCCGGCGATGACGATCAGGTCGGACGGCTGCGCGAATTCCCGCAGCTTCTGGCGGCAGCCGCCGCAGGGCGTGATGATCTCGCTGCCGGCGCCGGTCACCATCACCGCGCGGGCGGTGCGACCGCCGGCCATGATCATGTGGCCGAGCGCGGTGGTCTCCGCGCACCAGCCTTGCGGATAGGCGGCGTTCTCGATGTTGCAGCCGGCGTGGATGCGGCCGTGCTCATCCAGCACGGCCGCGCCGACGAGGTACTTCGAATACGGTGCATACGAATGCTGGCGCGCGTCCATGGCGGCCTTCAGCAGTTGCTGCACCAGGGCGTCATTCAGGCCTGGGATCTGCATCATGTCTCTTCCTTCCTCGATATCGTTCCGGCCGGCGAGGTCCTGAGACCGGCCGGCTTCATCGCATGCCAGGCGCCGCGCGCTGCGCAAGTGGCCGGCGGGCCGGGCGGGCCGTGCGTGGTGGCATGACGCGGCTGACTCCAGCAGGCAAGTCCCGTGTCCTGAAGCCGCAGCGACGGGATTGTCGGTCGGCCGGCCTCGACCGTTGCATGACCGGGCGCTCAGGTCCGGACAGCGCCGCAGGCGACTGGGCAGCCCGAGGGCGCCTCAACGCTCCTTCACGTAGGGCTTGCTCAGCGCCTTGGGCGCCACCGCCTGCCCGATGAATCCGGCCAGCAGCACCACCGTCAGAATGTAGGGCAGCGCCTGGATGGCCTGCACCGGCACCTCACCAATCCCGGGCAGCGACACGCCCTGCAGGCGGATCGCGATCGCGTCCAGGAAGCCGAAGAGCAGGCAGGCCGCCAGCGTCGGGAGCGGCTTCCACTTGCCGAAGATCATCGCGGCCAGGGCGATGAAGCCGCGACCGGCGGTCATGTTCGGCGAGAACGAGGCATTTTGGGCCAGCGTCAGATAGGCGCCACCAAGTCCGCACAGCAGGCCGTTGAGCATCAGCGCGGTGTAGCGCAGGCGCGGCACGGACACACCGGCTGCATCGACCATCGCGGGGTTCTCGCCCACCGCGCGCAGTCGCAGGCCGGGGCGGGTGCGTTCCAGGAAGAACCACACCACCAGCACCAGCGCAAAGGCCAGATAGACCAGCAGGTTGTGGCTCAGCAGACCGTGGCCGATGACCGAGCCCACCCAGCTGCCGGGCACCGGCTCCGCGAATTGAGGCAGCAGGCCGGTCAGGCGCTGGCTGGCGTCGATCGGCGGCGTCTGGCCGCCTTGCGCAAACCAGGCGATGCCCAGCACCACCGTCAGGCCGGCGGCCACCATGTTCAGAGCCACGCCGGAGACGACCTGGTCGCCGCGATGGGTCACACAGGCGAAGCCGTGCAGCGCCGACATCGCGCAGGCCACCAGCATGGCAGCGCCAATGCCCATCGGCGCGGAATGGGTGACCGCCGTCACCGCGGCGGCAGCGAAGGCCGCGGCCAGCATCTTGCCTTCCAGCCCGATGTCGACGACACCGGAGCGCTCACACAACAGGCCGGCCAACGCCGCAAACAGCAGCGGCGTGGTGACGCGCAGCGTCGAGGCCAGCACCGACCCGATCAGCACCTCATCCATGGGACTTCCCTTCGCCGGCCACGCGGCGCGAGCGGCGTGTCAGCAACGTATACAGGCGCGCGAACATCGGCGCGCTGACCATGGCCATGGCGCCGGCAAACAGGACGATCAGGCCCTGCACCGTCACCACCATTTCGCGGCTGAAACCCGGCACTTCAAAAGACACTTCCACACCGCCCTGATACAGCACGCCGAACAGCAGCGAGGCCAGCACGATGCCCACCGGATGATTGCGGCCCATCAGCGCCACCGCGATGCCGGTGAAGCCGGCGCCGGCGACGAAGTCCAGGGTCAGCTTGCCCTGCACCCCGGCGATTTCGTTGATGCCCACCAGGCCCGCCAGCGCGCCGGACAGGCCCATGGCCGCCAGCACCTGCCAGCGCGGTCGGATGCCCGCATAGTGCGCCGCCGAGGGATTGGCACCGACGGCGCGCAGCACGTAGCCGGCCCGGCTGCGCCACAGGAACCACCAGACAAACACGCAGGCCAGCACCGCCAGCACGATGGACAGGTTCAGCGGCGAGGACGGCAGCTCCCAGCCGAAACGCGCGGCCAGCTCATGGATGGCCGGCATGCGGGCCGAGGGCGCGAAGTCGGAGCTCTCCACCGACATCGAGCCGGCGGGACGCAGCCAGTTCACCAGCAGATAGCCGTTGAGGCTGGCCGCCAGGAAGTTGAACATAATGGTGGTGATCACCACATGGCTGCCGCGCCACGCCTGCAGGTAGCCGGGCACGGCGGCCCACAGCATGCCGAAGGCCGCCGCAGCAAGCACGGCCAGCGGCAGCATCACCACTGCCGGCAGCTTCGGTCCCAGCCACAGCGACAGCAGCGCCACGCCGATGCCGCCCAGGGTGGCCTGCCCTTCCCCGCCGATGTTGAAGAGGCCGCCGTGAAAGGCGACCGCCACCGCCAGGCCAGTGAAGATGAAGGTGGTGGTGTAGTAGAGCGTATAGCCCAGGCCGCGAGCGCTGCCCAGTGCGCCTTCCAGCAGCACCGACAGCGCCTGCACCGGGCTGGCGCCGATCAACAGCACCACGCCGCCGGCGACCAGCAAGGCGATCAGCAGGTTCCACAGCGGCAGCAGCACCAGATCCATCCAGCGCGGCATTTGCAAGGCTTGACTCATGAGGAAGCTTTCGCGGCAGCGGCCTCGGTGGGTGCGTCCGCGGGGTCAGGGGTAGCGGCCATCAGCAGGCCCAGGGTCTTCTCGGTGCACTGCTCGATGCTGAGCTCGCCGGTGATGCGTCCGGCATTCATCACCACCACGCGGTCGGCCAGGGCCAGGATCTCGTCCAGCTCGCTGGAGACCAGCAGGATGGCGCAGCCCGCGTCGCGCAGGCGGCGCAGCTGGTTGTGGATGAATTCGATCGCGCCGATGTCCACGCCGCGGGTCGGTTGGCCCACCAGCAGCACCGACGGCTGCTGGCCGATTTCGCGTGCCAGGATCAGCTTCTGCTGATTGCCGCCGGAGAACTTGGACGAGCCCAGTTCCGCATTGCGCGGACGGACGTCGAAGTCCTCCATCATGCGTGCCGTCTGGGCCCGCAGGTGGCGCTGGTTCATCGCTAGGCCCAGGGGACCGGCGCAGTATTGGTCCTGCTCGTGATAGCCCAGCGCAGCGGTTTCCCAGGCGGGGAAGCTCAGCACCATGCCCAGCAGGTGGCGGTCTTCCGGCACATGGGCCAGCTTGAGGTCGCGGGCGGTGCGCGGGTCCAGCCAGGCGGCGGCGCGGAATTCACGGCCGGCCAGTTGCAGCGAGCCGGCATCCGGCGACCGCATGCCGGCCAGCACTTCCAGCAGCTCGCTCTGCCCGTTGCCGGAGACGCCGGCCACGCCGACGATCTCGCCCGGGCGCAGGGCCAGCTTCACATTCGTCAGCAGGTGCACGCCGGCACCGCTGGCCACGCTGAGGCCGTCGGCCTGCAGCACCGGCTGGTCCGACTGCGGCTGCGCAGCGCCACCGGCACGGCCGAGGTTGACCTTGCGGCCGACCATGCTCTCGGCCAGGTCCTCGGGGCTGGTCTCACCGATCAGTGCCGTCTTCACCACCGCGCCGGCACGCATCACCGTCACCGCATCGCACAGCGCCATCACTTCGCGCAGCTTGTGGGTGATCAGCAGGATGGTGGTGCCGCGCTCGCGCAGACGGCGCAGCACTTCGAACAGCTGGTCAGTTTCCTGCGGCGTCAGCACCGCGGTCGGCTCGTCCAGGATCAGGATGCGGGCACCGCGATACAGCGCCTTGAGGATCTCCAGCCGCTGCAACTCGCCCACCGGCAGGTCCGCCACGGTGGCATCCAGCCGCACCTGCAGGCCGGTGTCGCGCATCAGCGCTTCGAGCTGCTGGCGCACCTGGCGCTTGGCGCGCGACAGGAAGAAGGCGGGCTCGGCGCCCAGCATGACGTTGTCCAGTGCTGACAACGTGTCCACCAGCATGAAGTGCTGATGAACCATGCCGATGCCCAGGTCGATCGCCTGATGCGAATTGGCGATCTGGACGCGCTGGCCGTTGATCTCGATGTGACCCTCATCGGCATGGTAGTAGCCGTAGAGGATCGCCATCAGGGTGCTCTTGCCGGCGCCGTTTTCGCCGACCAGGCCATGCACCGTGCCCGGCGCAACCGACAGGCTGACCGCCCGATTGGCCTGCACCGCGCCAAAGCGCTTGGAAATGTCGCACAGGCGGACCGCGGGCGCGGGTCCGCCGCGTGAGGACTCAGTCATGGTGAACGCCAGGGAATCAGTTCTTGCAGGCGTTGTCGGCCATGTAGTCGGCCACCTTGATCTTGCCGGCGACGATGTCGGCCTTGTAGGCGTCCAGCTTGGTCTTGACGGCCGCCGGGATCAGCTTGGCGTTGTCCTGATCCAGCGCATATTCAACGCCGCCTTCCTTCAGGCCGAGCACCAGGATGCCGGGCTTCCATTCCTTCAGGACGTTGTAGACGGCCACGTCCACCCGCTTGACCATGGAGCTCAGCATGGTGCCGGGCTGCAGGTGGTTCTGGTTGCTGTCCACACCGATGGCGAACTTGCCGGCGTCCTTGGCCGCCTGGTAGATGCCCACGCCAGTGCCGCCGGCCGCGGCGAAGACGACGTCCACGCCCTTGGCGAACTGGGCCTTGGCCAGCTCACCGCCGCGGGTCGGGTCGTTCCAGGCGGTGGCGGTGGTGCCGGTCATGTTCTTGAACAGCTCGACCTTCGGATTCGCTGCCTTGGCGCCCTGCTCATAGCCGCATTCGAACTTGCGGATCAGCGGGATGTCCATGCCGCCGATGAAGCCGACCTTGCCGGTCTTGCTG
>CBIHOT010000032.1:0-60089 GCA_966211495.1 uncultured Roseateles sp.
GTGCTCCACCTGCACGCGGGTGTTCATCTCGATGAAGTAGAACTCGCCGTTCTCATACAGGAACTCGAAGGTGCCTGCACCGCGGTAGCCCATCTTCTTGCAGGCGGCCGCGCAGCGGTCACCCACCCGTTCGATCAGGCGACGCGGAATGCCGGGCGCCGGCGCTTCCTCGATGATCTTCTGGTGGCGGCGCTGCATCGAGCAGTCACGCTCGCCCAGCCACACCGCATTCTTGTGGCCGTCGGCCAGCACCTGGATTTCCACGTGACGCGGATGCTCCAGGAACTTCTCCATGTAGACCTGCGGATTGCCGAAGGCGGCGCCCGCTTCAGCCTTGGTCATCTGCACCGCATTGACCAGTGCCGCCTCGGTGTGCACCACACGCATGCCGCGACCACCGCCGCCGCCAGCGGCCTTGATGATCACCGGATAACCCACCGTGCGGGCAATGCGCACGATCTCTTTGGGATCGTCCGGCAATGCGCCGTCAGAGCCGGGCACGCAGGGCACGCCGGCCTTGATCATGGCCTGCTTGGCAGCGACCTTGTCGCCCATCGTCCGGATGTTTTCCGGGGTGGGGCCGATGAAGGTGAAACCGCTGCGCTCGACCCGCTCGGCGAAGTCGGCGTTTTCGCTCAGGAACCCGTAACCCGGGTGGATGGCCTCGGCATCGGTCACCTCGGCCGTGGCGATGATGGCCGGCATGCTGAGGTAGCTTTGTGCAGAGGCCGCCGGGCCGATGCACACCGCTTCATCCGCCAGCTTGACGTATTTGGCGTCGCGGTCGGCCTCGGAGTAGACCACCACCGACTTCACGCCCAGCTCGCGGCAGGCGCGCTGGATGCGAAGGGCGATTTCCCCCCGGTTGGCGATCAGGATCTTCTTGAACATGCCGCCGCCTTATTCGATGACGATCAGCGGCTGGCCGAATTCCACCGGCTGACCGTTCTCGGCCAGGATCTTGACGATGGTGCCGGACTTGTCGGCCTCGATCTCGTTCATGATCTTCATCGCCTCGATGATGCAGATGGGATCGCCTTCCTTGATCTGCTGGCCGACTTCCACGAACGGCTTGGCGTTCGGGCCGGACGCCCGGTAGAAGGTGCCGACCATCGGCGACTTCACCACATGACCCGTCTCGGCGGGTGCAGCGGCTGGCGCCGGTGCCGCGGCGGGTGCAGCGCCCACGGCAGGGGCGGCGGCCTGCGGCTGCGCCACCGGCTGAGCGGCCTGCATGACCGGCATGGCCGCCACCAGGGGCGTGCCATCGGACTTGACGATGCGCACCTTGCCATCGGCTTCGGTGATTTCAAGTTCAGAGATGTTCGACTCGGACACGAGGTCGATCAGGGTCTTGAGCTTGCGCAAATCCATAGGGTTTCTCCAACGGGGAAGGTTGTTTTCGTCTGTGCCCGAGAGCGGGCCTGGCCGGTCGGCTAGGCGCCGCGATGACTCAGCGCGTACTGCAAGGCCAGGAAGTAGCCCATCGGGCCCAGGCCGCAGATCACGCCCACCGCGAGTTCCGACATATAACTGTGATGCCGGAAGGACTCCCTGCGGTGGATATTGGACAGGTGAACTTCAACAAAGGGCAGCGCCACTGCCGCCAGCGCATCGCGAATCGCCACGCTGGTGTGGGTGTAAGCCGCCGGGTTGATGATGATGAAGCGCGTTCCGTCGCGCCCGGCCGCCTGAATGCGGTCTACCAGGGCTCCCTCATGGTTGCTCTGGAAGCTTTCGAGCTGCACGCCGGCTTCCTGCGCCTTCTGACGCAGATCATCGTCGATCTGCTTCAAAGTCTGCGCGCCATAGACCTCGGGCTCCCGGGTGCCGAGAAGGTTGAGGTTGGGGCCGTGAACAACAAGAATCTGCATCTGCGACCGGTCCTGACTCATTAGAGCGAAGACACTAGAAGCGTAAAAGGCTGGACTTTACGCCTTTTGCCCCCAGATCCAGGCAGCTTCACAAAAATAAATGGCTTGACCCTCACGAGTCACTTGGCTATGGCATGCCAAATGCCAGCGCGTCTCCCGAGCGGGGCTTGACTCGCCATCAAACTTTATTGGAAGCCACCATCTGACGTAGTTCTTCCAGGTGGGTCGCTCCCAATTTGCGCCAGATCGGCTCACCTTGGGCGCTGAAGGCGACTGTAAAGGGAAGCCCGCCTTTGGTGTTGCCCAATTGACGGGACAGGTCGGTGCCTGTCAGCCCCGCCAGCGCCACCGGAAACTTCAGCGGCAGCTTGGCCAGGAAACCGCGCACCGGGGTCGGTGCGTCGACAGCGAGGCCCAGCACCTGCCACCCCTTGGCTGCGAATTCTTCATGGAACTGATTGATCTCCGGGAGTTCCTTGACGCACGGCGCGCACCAGGTCGCCCAGAAGTTCAGCAGCAGCGGCTTGCCGCGCAATTGGCGCGCGGGCAGGTAGGGCTGCTGATCCAGGGTGTCGAAGCTGGCATTCCAGAAAGCGGCCGCGGGCGCCGACAGCGCAGAGGAGGGCGCTGCCACCGCATCGCTGGTGCCCAGCACGCCAGTGTTTTCGTGACGCAGGGCCAGCATCGCCCCGCCGGCCGCCGCCGCGCCGCCCACGGCGGCCCAGCCCAGAAGCTGTCGTCTTTGCATCAGGTGTCCTTCATCAGTTGTCGCAGGGCGGCGAGATCGCCGCGCTCGGTGCGTCCCCGGGCGTCGGGCTTGAGGGCGCCGCGCTGGTCGTTGTAATCCAGAATGGTCAGCGCCAGCGTCACCCGTTCATTCAGGGCGCGGCAGGGCACATCCAGAATCAGTTGATCGACTGCATCGCCCCGGCTGTTGCGCGCCTGGCCAACGTCGTAATCGACGCCCTGGTTGAGCAGGGCAATCTCGGCCGACTTGCTGTCGTCGCAGTACAGCTGTAGGTGGATGTTGGACAGCCGGGTGGCGGTGCCGCGCCAGACGGCGCCGGTCAGATGCGGGCGAAATTCGGCCAAACGCTCCATCCAGACCGCCGCCACCTCCCGCAGCGCGGCCAGTTCGGCCGGCTGGGTGTCGGCGCAGAAGATCGACAGGTATTCCCGCACCTGATCTTCCAGCTCGTCGTTGTCCGGCAGGGCGGTGCGGGGCGGCAGGCCCAGGGCGCGCAGCGCACGGGTTTTGGCCGGACCGTATTCCATCCCTTCTTCCACTACCAACCGGGCCGCCGCAGCGGCAATCTCGGTACTCAGTTCGGAACTCATGGCAACTCCACGGACCCCATACGAGCCTCAATAGTGCCTGCACGGCTGAGCAAGTAGGGGGAACGTGGGCGCTTTTCGAATCGCTTGGGGGCCGGCAGCATCACCGCCAGGTTGGCAGCCTGCTGCGGGCTGAGGCGCGAGGCATCGACCTGGAAGTAGCGGCGGGCCGCGGCCTGCGCCCCGAACACCCCTTCGCCCCATTCGACATGGTTCAGATAGAGCTCCAGGATGCGCTGCTTGCTCAGCGTCGCTTCCAGCATATAAGTGAGGATGAACTCCTGCCCCTTGCGGACGAACGTTCGCTCGGAACTCAGAAACAGGTTCTTGGCCAGTTGCTGGGTGATGGTGGAGCCACCGACGATCTTGGCCACCGGCGGTGGCTTGCTCGGGGCCGTCACCGCCAGACGGGCGGCCCGCTTGTCGGCGCGCTCCTGTTCCTTCTGGTTGCGCTCCCAGGCTTTTTCCATCGCTTCCCAGTCGACGCCGCCATGCTCATTGAAACCGGCATCCTCGCTGGCGATGACCGCGCGCTTGAGGTTGACGCTGATCTGATCGCCGTCCATCCAGCGCTGGGCCCAGACCACCGCCCCCTTTTCACGCAGCAGGCGCAGGATCTCGGTGCGCTGGAAGCTGGTCGATTCGGGCGGCAGCACCGCCATCAGGGCGATGCGGGCTGCAAAGAAGAGCTGCAGGCAGAGGATGCTGACGATCAGCATCAGGATCAGCCGCATCCATTGCTTCAGCATGCGGCCTCCATCTGACGACGCAGTTCCGCCAGGACCGGCGCGCTGTCCGGGCGCACCCCGCGCCAGATCATGAAGGATTCCACCGCCTGCTCCACCAGCATGCCCAGGCCGTCCCGCAGGCAGGCGGTGGGCCCGCCCTGCGCGGCCGCCCAGGCCAGAAAGCCGGCTGCCGCCGGTCCATACATCATGTCCACCGCCACGCCACCGGTCGCCAGGACCGGGCGGTCCGGATCCGGCAGCGGCACCCCGGCGCCGCTCAGGGAGCTGCTGGTGCCATTGATGACCACGTCATAACGGCCGTCGGTCTGGTCCAGCCCACCGGAGCGCAGCCGCACGCCGTGCTCGTCCGCATAAGCCTGATGGCTGCCGACGAGGGCCAGCGCCTTGTCGGCGCTGCGATTGAGGATGTGGATCTCAGCGGGCCGGGCCGCGATCAGGCTGCCCAGCACGCCAGACGATGCACCGCCCGCGCCGATCAGCAGCACCCGCAGCCCGGCGAGCGGCCGGTGGGCGTTGTGCTGGAGGTCAGCTACGAGACCGGCGCCGTCGGTGTTGTCACCGAACCAGCCGTCGGCATCGAAGCGCAGCACATTGACCGCACCCGCGCGTTGCGCCCGGGGGGTCAGCTGGCGCGCCAGTCGGAAGGCTTCAAACTTGAACGGCACGGTGACATTGCATCCCCGTCCGCCGGCCGCCGCAAAGTTGCGCACCGTGGTCTCGAAGGCGTCCAGCGGACACAGCAGCCGCTCGTAGCTCAGCACCTCGCCGGTCTGCTGCGCAAAAGCGGCATGGATGGCGGGGGAGCGGCTGTGCGCCACCGGATTGCCCGCCACGGCGTAACGGTCCACCGGCGTGCTCATGACGGATTGCCGGTCATCGTCGCTTCCAGCCCGTCTTCACGGGTGAAGCGGAAGCGGGAGGTGATCACCAGCACCTCGGCGCCCTTTTTCATTGCCGGAGTGAAGCTGCCGAAGGGCCCGCTGGCCTCGACGATGGCCACCGCGCGGCGGTCCAGCACCCGATTGCCGGAACTCTGGACGATGTCGGTCTCCACCACCCGGCCGCGCCAGTCCACATGAATGTTCATGATGAGCTGGCCGTAGAGCTTTTTGCCCTGGTAGGTGGGGAAGTCGCGGGTGCCGCGGGCTTCGATCCGGCGACGCAGGCTGTCGTAATACTGGGCGTAGACCACCTCCTGGGTGGCCGGGCTCAGGTAACGCTTCTTCGGCCGCGAGTTCTCTTCATTCACCCGCTTCTCGATCTCGGCCAGCAACTGCACCAGTTGCCGGCGCCGCTCTTCCTGCTGCTGCGCCTGCTGGCTGCCCTTGTCGCGCTGGGTCTCCGGCGCGGGCAGCAGGGCGAGTTCACGGCGGATTTGGGTGAGCAGTTGCTCCTGCGTCTGCTGCAGCTCCTGGATCTGGCTGTGCTGCACCTCGATGCTGTCGCCGGTCTCGACCTTGGGCGAGGGCGGCAGCGGCGAGGTGGCGCGCACCTTGGCATCGGTGTCGCCGCCACCGGCCAGGTTGGCCTGCGCCAGCGCCTGAGCCTTGGTCGGCGCTTCATGCCCGCGGGCATTCACCAGGATGACTTCCAGCGGCGTGTCCTGGAACAAGCGGTCCAGCTGTTCAGGCGGAATGGTCTTGACCGCAAACAACAGGGCCGCATGAAAGCCGATGGAGGCGATCAGCGCCGTCTGCAGGTAGCTGAGCTTGGGCATGGGAGGAACTCAGGGAGCGCCCGGGGGCGCCGGTTCGGAAGGAGCGCCGGCGGCGTCCTCCGCATTCACGTCGATGGCCAGCGTCAGCACGCCGCTGGGTTCTTCGTCTTCTTCCGTGTCGGCGGCTTCATCGGTCTGCTCGACCGAATCCAGACGCTCCACCAGGCTGGCGTGCACATCCAGGGTCAGCTCATCCAGGCCGGTGATGCGGACCTTCACATGGCTGTGACGGGGCAGGCTTTCGCAGCCCAGCGCCCGGAAGACCAGCGGCAGGTCGTCGGCGCGGACCAGACCTTCCTTCATCACCGTGGCCGTCAGCTCGGTGATGCCCTGCTGTTGCAGGTAGCGCAGGGTCCAGTAGCGCTCGATGCCGGACTGGAAGCCGTTGTAGGCGCTGTAGGCCGCATCGAAGCCGGAGATGATCGAGAAGAGCTGCGCGTCCTTGGGCTTGAACGGGGCCACCAGTGCTGCCGTGCGGCCGTGACGGGCGCAGGCAATGATCTGCCACTGGTTGACCAGGTCCACATACCGACGCAGCGGCGAGGTGGCCCAGGTGTATTGCGCCACACCCATGCCGGCATGCGGCGCGGGCTTGGTGCCCATGCGGACCTTGATGCCGGGGGCAAGGCTCGCCTGGCTGCGGTAGATGCCGGGCACGCCGCAATCGGCGAGGTACGCGCCCCAGCTGCTGTTGGCCAGGATCATGGCCTCGGCCACGATCAGGTCCAGCGCCGCGCCGCGCTGGCGCACGCCGATGCTGACCTGCTCGCTGCCGTCCGGCTCGTGATCCCCGTTGCCTTCCAGCCGGAAGTTGTAGTCCGGCCGGTTGAAGGTCTCCGGCTTGCCGCGCACCACCTCGCGCTTGGCCTTCAGGTCCCTGGCCAGGCGGTAGGCGAAGGCCAGTTCGGGGGCGAAGTCGTACGTTGCGGGTTCGGCACCGGTCAGGGTGGCGTCGGTGATGATCTTGTCCAGCTTGTCATGGCGCAGGTTGGCCGCGATGGGCACCCGCTCCAACCGCGTCTCGCGGGCGGTGATCTCCAGCGTGGCCTCGTCCATCGTCAGATAGATGCTGACGGCAGGGCAGTCACGGCCTTCGATCAGCGTGTAGGCCTGCACCACCTCGTCGGGCAGCATGGTCAGCTTCCAGCCCGGCATGTAGACGGTGCTGAAACGGTCCCGCGCCACCTTGTCCACCGGCGAGTCCGGCTGGATGGCCAGACCCGGGGCGGCAATGTGCACACCGAACACCACCGTGCCGGTACCCAGACCCTGCACCGACAGCGCATCGTCGATTTCGGTGGTGGCGGAGTCGTCGATGGAGAACGCCCGCACCGGGGCGAGCGGCAGCTCGTCCTTGATGGCGGGGGCGGACAGCGCCGGGAAGCTGGTGCCCTTGGGGAAGTGCTCGAACAGGAAGCGCTTCCAGTGGAATTGATAGGGGCTGGTGATGGCACCGGCCTCCTTGAGCAGGTCCAGCGGCGCCTTCTGGCTGCGGCGGGCGGCTTCCACCAGGGCCTTGTATTCGGGGCCGTTCTTGTCGGGGCGGAAGAGGATGCGGTAGATCTGCTCGGCGATCGGGGCGGGGCAGCGGCCGGCGGCCAGCTCGGTGGCCCAGTCTTCAATCTGGGCGGCGATCTGCTTTTTGCGCTCGATGCCCAGCAGCGCCGCCTTGACGATGTCCGCCGGCGCCTTCTTGAACTGGCCCTTGCCCATGCGCCGGAAGTAATGCGGCGCCTCGAACAGACGGAACAGCGCGCCGGCCTGGTGGCCGATCGAGGCCTTGGCGTCGAAGTAATCGCGCGCCAGATCGGCGAAACCGAACTCGCCCTCCGGGGCGAACTCCCAGGCCAGGTCGAGATCGATCTCCTGGGCAAGCCGCTGCCCGTCCGCCATCAGTTCGGCCGGGGAGGGCTTCTCGAACTTCAGCAGGACGTTGGCGGATTTCACTTTGACGCGCTTGCCGGAATCCAGCTCGATCTGCATCGAGGATTCGGCTTCGGACATCACGCGGCCGGCGAGGAATTTTCCGGCGTCTTCGAAGAGGGCAAACATAGCGGCGGCATTGTCGCTGATCGGCGCGGGACCCGAGCGGCGGGGCGGCGGGCTGAGGTGTCAATTCGTTCCGGGGAGGCGTCCGGCCGAGGGGAGCCGACCCGCTTTCGGGTGCCGGTGGGTTGCAGGAGGTGATCGTCGGGACATGACGAGCCCCCCGGCTTGACCACTCGGAATGTCGGCATTCGCGGGAATATGGCAGGTTTCGGCGGGATTTCCCCCTCGTTCGAGGCCAAACCGCTGACTCCGACTTGTCCAGCGGTGCGCGGCGGGGAGGCCTGGACCGGTCCGGGGCTGTCAACGGTCTGTCAGCAGACGGTCAAGCCTTCGTCATCCTGAAGCCACACACTCCGCTTTTTTTGCGGCTTTGCCCGCCGCGACCATGCCGCCACGTTTCTACACCCTGATTGCCGCCCAGTTCTTCTCGGCGCTGGCGGACAACGCCTTGCTGATCGTCGGCATCGCGCTGCTGCGGGAGATGGGCCAGCCGATCTGGTGGGCGCCGCTGCTCAAGCTGTGCTTCAACATGGCCTATGTGGTGCTGGCCCCCGGCGTCGGGCTGCTGGCCGATGCCGTTCCCAAGGTGGCCCTGATGACCTGGATGAATGGGCTCAAGGCGTTGGGTGTGGGCGCGATGGTGCTGGGGCTGGATCCGCTGGCTGCCTTTGCGGTGGTCGGGGTGGCTGCAGCTTGCTACGCGCCGGCCAAGTACGGGCTGATCACCGAGATCGTGCCGGCCTCGCGGCTGGTGGCGGCCAATGGCTGGATCGAGGTGTCGGTCGTGTGTTCGGTGCTGCTGGGCACCTTGGTGGGCGGCTTGCTGGTCAGCCCCTGGTGGATGGCCGCCGTGGCAGGTGCTCCGCTGCGCAGTCCGCTGGTGGCCTCGCTGCTGGCCTTGCTGCTGCTGTATGCGCTGGCGGCTGGCCTGCAGTTGCGGGTGCCGGAGAGCGGGGCGCTCTATGCCCGCACCTCCCGCCGGCCCGCCGCCGTGGTGATGGAATTCATGGCGGCCAATGCGACGCTCTGGCGCGACCGGCTCGGCGGGCGGCTGTCGCTGTCCATGACTACTCTCTTCTGGGGTGCAGGCGCGACCTTGCAACTGGCCGTGCTGCAATGGGCGCAGGAGGTGCTGGGGCTGCGGCTGAATCAGGGCGCCTATCTGCAGGCCACCGTCGCGGTGGGCGTGGTGGTGGGGGCGGGACTGGCCGGTCGGTGGATCGCGCTGCATCACGCCATTCGTGTCCTGCCACTGGGCCTGATGCTGGGCTTGCTGATGCTGGCCACCCCCTGGGTGCGGACCCTCGACTGGGCCTTGCCGGCGATGGTGCTGGTGGGCGCGGTGGGCGGCGCGATGGTGGTGCCGATGAATGCGCTGCTGCAGCATCGCGGTGTGCAACTGCTCAGTGCCGGACGTTCGATTGCCGTCCAAGGCTTCAATGAGAACCTGAGCATCCTGCTGATGCTGGGCGCGTATGCGGCCTTGCAGGCGGCGGGTGTGCCGCTGGTGTGGCTGATGAGCGGGCTTGGGGTGTTCGTCAGCCTGTGTGTGCTGATGCTCATGCTGCGACGGCTGCGGCCGCGCCCTTCGTCGAGCGCGTGGCGCGCTCTGTGAGAGGGTGTCCTCAGGCGCGGACCGCAGGCGCCAGCAAGCCGGCACTGGCGCGCAGCGCCACGCTCGTGCCGTCGATGGCGGAGGCATACACCTGCTCGATGCCCTGCACGATGCCATCCCAGCCCATCGATTCGGCGCCTTCGCGCGCCGCCACCCGCATGGCCGCGAGCCGCTGCCGGTCCGACAGCAGATCCAGCGCCCGATCGGCGAACGCCGTCGCCGGCGTGCCCATCGGCACCGTGGCGCCGTTCACACCACTGCGCACCAGCAAGGCTGCGGCAGCGTAGTGGTAGGCCAGCACCGGCAAGCCGCTGGCGAGCGCTTCCGGCGTGACATTGCCGTAGGTCTCCGTCACGCTCGGGAACACAAAGAGATCGCCACTCGCATAGTGGGCCGCCAGGTCGTCCCCATGCCGCATGCCCGCAAAGATCGCGCCGGGCAGTTGCTGCTCCAGTTCCGCACGCGCCGGCCCGTCTCCCACCAGCACCAATCGGGCCCGCGGATGGTGACGCCGCACCGCAGGCCACAGCTCCACCAGCAACTGCAGATTCTTCTCGGCAGCCAGCCGACCCACATGCAGCAGCACCGGGTCCTGCGGCGCCGCGCCCCATTGCTCGCGCAGCGCCTCACTGCGGCGCGATGGGTCGAATAGCTGCGTGTCCACCCCGCGTGCGATCACGTTCACATGCCGGAAGCCTTGCGCCATCAGTTCACCGGCCAGCGTCGCATTGGGCACCATGGTGCTGTGGCAGCGGTTGTGGAACTTGCGCAGATACGCCAGCAGCGGTCGCCGCAGCCAGCCAATGCCGTAGTGCTGCGCATAGGCATGAAAGTTGGTGCGGAACTCCGACACCACCGGCAGCTTGAGCTGACGCGCCGCCTGCAGCGCGGACCAGCCCATCGGCCCTTCGGTGGCGATGTGCACCACATCCGGACGCCTGGGGGCCCACAGCTGCATCAGCGTGCGCTTGGACACCACGCCCATGCGCAGATGCGGATAGCGTGGCACCGGCAGTCCGCGCATCAGTACTTCGTCGCCTTGCGGGCCATGGCCATCGTGACCATCGCTGCCCGCCTGCCGCGGGCGCAGCAACTGCACCGCATGATCCCGGGCCTGCAGCCCCTTCACCACACAGGCGATGCTGCGGGCCACGCCGTTGACTTCCGGTGGGTAGGTTTCCGTCACCACGGCCACACGGAAGTGCCGCTGGCGGGTCGGCAGCTCGTCCACCTCGAGTTCGATCGGCGCGCTTGTCATGCCCGGGATGATGGGCGCGCTTCGCAACAGTTGTGTGACGGCGCCAATCGTCATGCGCCTGAAACAGCGGCGCGACACAGTGGCCACGCTGCCGTCGCACAGGTGCCATGAAACTGCCATGCGCCTGACCCGCTGGAAGGACGCGCCGCCGGAGGTCACTTCATGGCCTCGGCATCCGCGTGCGCGACGGCGCTCCTGCTCATCATCCTGGACGAGGGCCCGCATGAAAGACTTTCTGGACCTGCTGAGAGAACAGCGCTGGGACGACCACCGCTACTACCACCACTGCCGCATCAATCAGTCGCTGCACCTGCTGAGTGCCTGCTGCTTCGTGGTGGCCTACGGGCTGTTGCTGGTCGATCCGGCCTGGGCCGCGCTGCTGGCCTGGGGCGTGTCGATGACCAGCCGTCAGGCCGGGCATTTCTTCTTCGAACCCAAAGGCTTCGACGAGATCAACCAGGCCACCCACGATCACAAGGAAGCCATCAAGATTGGCTACAACCTGCGTCGCAAGGTGGTGCTGATGGCGCTGTGGGCGGCATCCCCGGTGGCGCTGTGGCTGCAGCCGGGCCTGTTCGGGCTGTTTGCGCCGGCCACCAGCTTTGTCGAGTATCTGCACCAGCTGGGTCTGATCTGGTTCTGGCTGGGGGTGGGCGGTCTGGTCTTCCGGGTGCTGCAACTGGCGGTGATCCGCGACCTGCGCACGGGCCTGGCCTGGGCCACCAAGATCATCACCGACCCGTTCCACGACATCGCCCTCTACCATCGCGCCCCGTTGCATCTGTTGCGCGGTGAGCGCATGGATCCGATGCATCACGTGCTGATGGAACGGCACAATGCCGGGCACGGCGAGCAGGCCGCCTGAGCGAGGCCATTCCCCAGCCTCCGGACGGCTCGCCGCCTGTCCGATCCCTCCGGAGGTTGCTGCATGTTGTCGTTGCGCTGGCGCCGCTCCTGGGCGCCTGTCCTGTCCCCGATTGCTTCCCGTTTCCTGAGCCTGTCCTGCGCCGCAGCACTGCTGGCCGGCTGCGGGGCCATGCCCAACACCGGCACCCAGCGGCTGCTTGGTGGCCCGGTGGTGTACACATATGTTGGCGCGGGCAAGCCGGTGGTGGTGCTGCAATCGAGCATCGGCGACGGGCGGGATCCGTGGGTGCCGGTGATGAGCGAACTGCGCGACCGCTATTCGGTGTTTGCCTATGACCGGCCTGGCTACGGCGACAGCACCGCCACCCCGCCGACGCCGCGCAACCCCTGCGGCATTGCCACCGAACTGCATGACCTGCTGCATGCGTCGGGCATCAAGCCCCCCTATCTGCTGGTCGGGCATTCGATGGGCGGCCTCTATCAATATGCGTTCTCGCGCCTGTATCCCGATGAAGTGGCGGGCCTGGTGCTGGTGGATGCGGTGCATCCGATGCACACAAGGCGCATGCAGGTGGAAGTGCCGCTGATGGCCAACATGCTGGAGAGCATGAGCCGCCGGGTCTTCCGCGGGATGATGCAGGCCGAATACAACCAGCAGACCGACTGCGTCGACCCGCTGCTGGCCAAGCGCCGGCCGGACGTGCCGGTGCGGGTGCTGACGCGCACGGTCTACACACCGGAAGAAACCATCAGCGGCTTCGAGGCGATGGTGCATGGGCTGGAACCGAACTGGCTGCCGCTGGTCGGCGGCAAGGGGATCCAGCCGGTGGAAGGGGCGGGACACTACATCCAGCGGGATCAGCCGGACGCGGTGGTCCATGCGGTGGATGAGGTGGCGAAGGAGATCCGCGAACGCGCCGAAGCGGCGACATCCGCGACATCCGCCGCTTCGGCTCCGTCCGCGGCCTCTGCGCCCTCAGCGTCTGCCTCAGGCCCCGCCCCAGCCCGTGCGCTCAACGGGCCCAACCGAGCGTCTCAAGCAGCAGGCGGCGTTTGATCGACTGATTCGTCAGCTCCGCCGGACCGGCCCACCATCCCCCGTCGCGCATCGCCTGCGCGGCGGCCAGCAGCCGGCGCTGCACCTCTTCAAAGTCGGCGTCGCTGAAGTCGGTGCTGAAGATCATCCGTCCGGTGCCCACCCAGCTCAGCGCCAGGCCCTGCGCCCGCATGAAGTACTGCAGCATCCAGTTGTAGCGGGACGGTTGCAGGTAATACAGCGTCCAGACCGAGGACATGTTGGCCGCCCGCACCGGCAGCCCCGCGGCCTCCAGCGCCGCATTGAGCTGCGCCCGGCGCCGATCCTGGGTGTCGTCCTGCTCGGCCAGCGTCCGCTGCCACGCCGGATCTTCCAGTGCATCCAGGAACACCGACATCGCGCCCATCACATACGGATGGGTGTTGAAGGTGCCGCGCGCAAAGCAGATGTCGGCGGGCCGTTCGTCGCGGTAGCGCTTCATCCATGCCGCCTTGCCGCAGACGACCCCCACCGGCAGGCCGCCGCCCAGTGTCTTGCCGTAGGTGACCAGATCGGCCTGCACCCCAAAGTAGGCCTGGGCCCCGCCGATGCCCAGCCGGAAGCCCATGAAGACTTCGTCGAAGATCAGCGCAATGCCGCGCTCGGTGCAGACCTGCCGCAGCTCGCGCAGCCAGGCGGCATAGGCCGCGCGGTCATAGGATGCGCGGCGGGAGCTGTCCACCAGCGACCCATCCCCCGGCGCTGGTCGGTTCGGATGCAGCGCCTGCAGTGGATTCACCAGCACGCAGGCGATGTCCCGCCGGGTGCGCAGCACCTGCAGGCTGCGGGCATGCATGTCACGCAGGGTATAGGTGCGCTCGGCCGGCAGCGGATTGCCGGGCCCGGGCTGTGCCTCGTCCCACCAGCCGTGGTACGCACCGCAAAAGCGCACCAGATGGGTCCGACCGGTGTGATAACGGGCCAGCCGCACTGCCTGCATCACCGCTTCGGTGCCGGACATGTGGAAGGAGAGCTGGTCCATGCCGGAGAGGGCCAGCAGCCGCTGGACGTTCTGCTCGACCAGCGGGTGATACACCCCGAGCACCGGTCCTAGTTCGGCCACGCGTTCACTGCCTTCCGCAATGCAGCGCTGATAGAAGGCATAACCGAACAGGTTGACCCCGTAGCTCCCGGCCAGGTCGATAAAGCGCTGGCCGTCCAGGTCGGTCAGCCAGTGGCCGTCGCTACGGCTCATCACCGCGCCCAGGGGCAAGGCTTTCTGCACCAGCGGACTGAAGGGTGGCGGCACCCGGTAGCCGCTGGTGAACTGCAGGTCGGGCAGGCCCGGCTTGAGCGCCTGCGTGGCGGCGATGCTGCGGGCATGGCGTTGCTGCAGCGCGTCGGACAGCCCCTCGAAACTGGCCCGCCGCCGCTGCACCACCTCGGCGGAGGCGTCGTCGGCATTGAAGAAGCGGTCGTCATTGAAGCGCTGCGTCGGCATCAGCCGGGCCAGCCGCACCGCCATCCGGGAGTGACCCGCCAGCGACGGATGTTTGGCCCGGGAGAGCTGCAGCCGCCGCCAGCCCTTGGGCGCGAGTGCGAGGGCGGCGGTCAGCAGGCCGGCAGCGGCCAGCGCGGAGAGCAGTTCTGGGTTCATGGCAATGGCCTCAAAGTACTGTCCTGTCACAGACGGTTGGCACAGTGGCGAGGTGTACCGGATGCGATTGACATGTCTATGAAACTGGCAAGCTGGCGTGACCGTCTGACCCAGCAGGAGCAGCTCAACTTCCTGCTCACCAACCGGGTGCCGCGGCTGGCGCTGACCCGGTTCATGGGCTGGTACAGCCGGATCGAGAGTCCGTGGCTGACGCGGGCGTCGGTGGCGGTCTGGCGGCTCTTCACCGATCTGGACCTGAGCGAAGCGGAACCCCGGGCCTACCGCAGCCTGCGGGAGGTCTTCACCCGGCGGCTGCGGCCCGGCATGCGGCCGGTGGACGGCGACCCGTCCCTGCTGGTGAGCCCGTGTGACGCAATCGTCGGCGCCCATGGCCGGGTGCAGCGCGGCATGGCGCTGCAGGCCAAGGGCATGGCCTATGGCATCCAGGACCTGTTCGGGGATGCGCAGCGGGCGGCGCCCTATCTGAATGGCAGCTACCTGACGCTGCGGCTCACCTCGTCGATGTACCACCGCTTCCATGCGCCAGCCGATCTGACGATCGAGCGGGTGACCCATCTGGCGGGCGACACCTGGAATGTGAATCCGATTGCGCTCAAGCGGGTGGAGCGGCTGTTCTGCCGCAATGTGCGCGCAGCCATCGAGGCCCGGTTGCCGGACGGCACGCCCATCGCGCTGGTGCCGGTCGCGGCCATCCTGGTGGCCAGCCTGCGGCTGCATGCGCTGGACCTGACCCTGCGACCGGACCATCCCGGCCCCCATCGCTTCGACTGTCGCCATTCGCATACACGCGGCGAGGAGATGGGCTGGTTCGAGCAGGGTTCGACGATCATCGTGTTCCTGCCGCCCGGCGTGGCGCTGCTGGAGGGTGTGGTCACCGGCCAGCCGCTGCGCATGGGGCAGGCGATTGCCCGACTCCCTGGATCCTCCGCTGATGGCTGAACCCTTGTCCGACACGCCGGCGCCGCTCCGGCCGCCTTTGTCTTCTGCCGACGCCGCGCCGACGCCGCAGCCGGCATCCGCAGGCGCATCGCAGTTCACTTCCCAGGTCTCTTCCTACGGCGGGGATCAGAACGGACTCATCTGCGGCTTCTGGATCCATCCCGACCGCCCCACCGAGTCGCTCCCGACGCTGGCCGAGGCGCAGGCGCGGCTGGAGCGGCCAGACGGCGGTTATGTCTGGCTGCATCTGAACCTCAGCCATGCCGGGGCGATGCCCTGGCTGGCGAAGAACGCGGCTCTGGCCGACAGCTTCATGGAGGCGCAGCAGGCCGGCTCGCGCTCCTCCCGCATCGAGCGCGACCGGGACCAGCTGTTCGCGGTGCTCAACGATGTCACCTTCGACTTCGCTTTCGATGTGGAGGACGTGTCCACCTTGTGGATGCAGGTGAGTGAGCATCTGGTGCTGAGTGCCCGCCGCTCGCCGCTGCGGTCGGTGGACCGGCTGCGCATGGCGGTCAAGCGCGGCGACCGGCCTCAATCGACGCTGGGGCTGCTGGATCATCTGCTGCGCGACCAGGCCGATGAACTGCAGCGCATCGTCCGTCAGGCGACGGAGCGGGTGGACGACATCGAAGACGCGCTCCTGGCTGGACGCCGACCAGGGACCGACAACGAGGTGGCCCAGTTGCGGCGGCTGATGGTCCGCCTGCAGCGCCTGCTGGCGCCGGAACCCAGCGCCCTGCTGCGCATGCTGTCGCATCCGCCAGCCTGGGTGACGCCCTCGGACCAACAGCAACTGCAGCAGGCCAGCGAAGAGTTCGCGCTGGTCCTGCGGGACATCCAGGCGCTGCAGGAACGCATCCGGGCGGTGCAGGATGAGACCGCCGCGCTGGTGGCCCAGGAAAACAACCGCACCCTCTACCTGCTGACGATGGTGACGGTGCTGGCCTTGCCGATCAATCTGGTCTCGGGCCTGTTCGGGATGAACGTCGGCGGGCTGCCTTTCCTCGACCATCCCCACGGCTTTGTGGTGGTGGTCACGCTGATCGTGGTGCTGACGGTGCTGGTGACGGTGCTGTTGGTGTGGGCGATCCGGCGGCCGTCGCGCTGAACGGACGCGGGGGCGGGCGTCGCCGCCGTCCTTGTCGCCCGGTATCCAGCGTTCAAAGCCCGAGAAACTTCGTGATCGCCGGCAGGTGATCGTCGAAGTCGGACAGCGCATGGTCGCCGCCTTCCAGCAGGCGGATGTGGCTACCGGGGTAACGCCCCACCATTTCCTCCCAGCTCAGCAGCTCATCGCCCTTGGCGATCACCGCCATCAGCCGCTCCGGATGGGTCAGCGGTCCGACGGTCAGTGCCTGCAGTTCTCCGACGAACTCCGGGCGGAAATAGAAGCGCTCCTGCGGGTTCTGCCACACCGTCTGTTCGCCAATGTAGGCGGCCAGATCCCGCGCCGGGTCCACTGCGGGATTGATCACCGCGGTGCGGGCGCCGGTCTGCTGCGCAAGATAGGTGGCGTAGAAGCCGCCCAGGGAACTGCCCATCACCGCCATGGTGTCGCGCGGCCATTCCGCCACCAGGGCGGTGGCCAATGCCATGGCCTCCTTCGGCGAGGGCGGCAACTGGGGACACACCAGCGTCAGGTCGGGTCGGTGTTCGGCCACCCAGCGGGTCATCCGCCGGGCTTTGGCCGATTGCGGAGACGACCGGAATCCATGCAGATACAGCAGGTGGGTGCGAGGGGCGGGAGCGGCTGCAGTCATGGGCCGCAGTGTAGGGGTGAGCCCTGAATCACTTCCGGCACAGGGCGCCTGGATCGGTTAATGTGCGGGCCTCCCCGCGCCTGTGGCGCCCGCGATTTTCAGGTCCCGTTCCGATGTCTGCGCTTGATCGTTGCCGGTAGCCGTCGCCACCCGCCGCATCGACACTGCAGCTGTTCACTCTTCACCGATCTGCCTCATGATCACTACGGATTCCCTCAAGCTGTCCGCCATTGCCCTGGCGTCCCTGATGCTGTGCGCCTGCGCCACCGTGCCGGCCGGCGGCAATGGCAACGGCGCTGCCGCCGCGCCCGCGGCGGCAGCATCGGCCCCGGCCACTGCCGCGTCCGGCGCCCCGGGCGCTCCCGGCGCACCGTCGCCGATGACGGCCCGCCCGCCCGCCGATCCCACCGCGCCCAAGCCCTACGCCGAGGTCGCCCGCGACACCAAACGCCAGGACGGCCTGTTCCCCATCCTTCGAAAAGACGAGAAGGTGTGGCTGGAAATCCCGCGGTCGATGCTGAACAAGCCCTTCCTCTTCACCATCAACATCTCCAGCTCGATTGGCGAGCGCGGTTTCTACGCCAGCCAGATGGGTCCGGACGTGATGGCCGAATGGCGCCGTGTGGGCAACATGATCCAGCTGGTGGCCCTGAACACCCGCTTCCGCGCGGAAGGCGGCGGCAAGCGGGCGGTGGAAGAGGCGTTCTCGCCCAGCCTGCTGGCGGCCGCTCCGGTGGCCAGTGCCGATCATCCGGAACGCAAGGCCTTCCTGGTGGATGCCGGCCTGCTGCTGACCGACATTCCGGGCATGAGCACTCGCATGGAAATGGCGTTCCGCCTGCCGTATTCGGTGGACCGCAGCAACTCCTACTTCGAGACCACCCGCGCCGACGAAACGCTCAGCACCCTGAGCGCCAAGGTGCACTACTTCACGCCCCGCATTCCCGCGCCGCCGCTGGTGGCGCCGCCGGTGCCGGTGCCGCCGCCCCCGATGGTGACGCCCGATCCGCGCTCGATATTCATGGGCTTCGTCTACAACTTCCGTGCGCTGCCGGAAGCCGCCATGCCCACCCGCCGCGCGGACGGCCGCCTGGGTCACTTCACCGAGTCGTTCAACGACCTGAGCGACGACAGCAAGCCCAATTCGCGGGTGCACTACATCAACCGCTGGCGTCTGGAGAAGAAGGATCCGTCGGCGGCGCTGTCGGAGCCGGTGAAGCCGATCGTCTACTGGATGGACAAGAACATCCCCGCCAAGTACCGCCCGGCGGTGGAGGCCGGCATCCTGGAATGGAACAAGGCGTTCGAGAAGATCGGCTTCAAGAATGCGGTGGTCGCCAAGCAGCAGCCGGATGATGCGGACTGGGACAACATGGACGCCGAGCATGCGTCGATCCGCTGGTTCGTGGGTGCGGATGTGGGATTTGCCATCGGCCCGTCGCATGTGGATCCTCGCACCGGTGAGATCCTGGACGCCGACATCGGCATGAGCGATGTGTTCTCCCGCGGCGGTCGCGCCTTCATCAGCGAGGACGTGCCCCGCCTCACCAGTCTGAGCGATGAAGAGAAAGCCCTGGCGAAGATGAACCAGGGCTGGCGCGAAGGCCGCAATGCCAGCTATTGCACCTATGCAATGGATGCCTCATCGGAGATGAACTTCGCGCTGGACATCCTGGAAGCCCGCGGCGACATCGATCCCAACAGCCCGGAGGCCGAAGCCTTCGTGCAGGCACGGATCAAGGACGTGATCATGCATGAGGTGGGTCACACCCTGGGCCTCAAGCACAACTTCAAGGCGTCCACCACCGTCACGCAGGCGCAGCTCAAGGACAAGGCCTACACCGATGCGCACGGCATTTCCGGCTCGGTGATGGACTACAACGCCTACAACATCCCGCTCGAAGGGGAGGCGCCGACCAGCTACAACAACACGACGCTGGGCGCCTACGACTACTGGGCGATTGAATACGCCTACAAGACGGTCGCCAAGGAGCAGGAAGAGGCGGAGCTGACCCGGATCGCGTCCCGCAATACCGAGCCGGGCCACGCCTATGCGGACGACACCGATGCCGGCGGCTTCGGCCCGTACGACGGCATGGATCCGATGATCAACCGCTTCGACCTCGGTGACGATCCGCTGGCCTACTACCAGAAGCGTCTGAAGCTCTCGCAGGAGCTGTGGAACCGGGTGCAGAACCGCAAGCCGGTGGCGGGGGAAGATCCGCTGCGTCAGCGCCGCTCGCTGATCAATGGCTTCATGCAGCTGGGCCGGGCGTCGGAGCTGGTCGGCAAGTACGTGGGCGGCATGTACACGGTGCGGGATGTGCCGGGGGCGTCGCGTCCGGCGCTGACGCCGGTGGATCCGGCCAAGCAGCGGGAGGCGCTGCGCTTCCTGGCCACGGGTCTGTTCAGCGCGGACAGCTTCCGCTTCAAGCCGGAGTTCCTGAGCTCCCTGACCACCGACTATGTGGAGTTCGCGCGTCCGCAGTGGGTGAGCATTCCGGCGGCGGTGTCGGCGGTGCAACTGGCGGCGCTGAACCGCTTGCTGAGCGTCAGCACAGCGGTCCGTCTGATGGAGCTGCCCAACTATGTGCCGGCCTCGCAGCGCAAGGGCATCATCTCGCTCAACGAGGTGTACGGCACCCTGCAATCGTCGATCTGGAGCGAGTTGAAGACTGGCGGCGAGATCGACCGTCTGCGTCGCAACCTGCAACGCGAGTATCTGCGCCGTCTGCAGGCCAACCTGACGCATGGCAATGCCACCGGCCAGTTTGCGGATGCCTATGCGCTGATGCGCTTCCAGGCGACGCAGCTGCAGTCCGAGTTGCGTGCGGCGCAGTCCAAGGGCGGCCAGTCGGTGGAGACCCGCGCGCACATTGCGGAGAGTTTGGACCTGCTGAGCACCACGCTCAAGGCGACGATGACACGCACCTGAAGGTGAGGGCGCGAAGGCGCCTCGATCACGATGAGCAAGGGCCGGTGGAAACCGGCCCTTTTTTATGCGCCACGGCGGACGCCAGAAAAGACAAGGGCGCTGGCCGATGAAGCGCAGCGCCCGTGAAAGCGAGGAAGCCGACTTGTCATCGTCCTGCGACCCCGGCTGGTTCAACGCTTTCACCCGAAGGCGGTGGCGGATCCAGACTCAGATTCCTTGAAGGAATAGATAAAGTGTACGAGAGGCCCAGCGATGCCGCAACACAGCGGCGCACCTGCTCGAGATCTTCGTCGCAGACTTTGACCAATGCGTGCTGACGCCCACCGCGACGAGTGCGCGTGTAGTGAAGATCCATACGTCTGGTACTCAAGGTATAGATCATGTCGCACTTGGCCCAGACGGTCTTCTCCGGATCGTCGTTGGGTCTGGGGTTGCGGGCGAGGCGATGGTGGTACGCCTCTTCCCGGCGCGGTGCCGTGGTGGAGAGGGGAACGACGGTCACCAGACGTTGATCAGGGCGACTTCGGCCCACGACCACAACCTCGCGTCGTTTCACCATCTCAGGTTCGACGAAGCCACCGAAATCGCAGACCAGGACCGATCCGATCCGAGGAGGAAATGACAAGCTCATGGAGAACGGTCTCCCGCCGCAAAGCTGTCAGTCTGCGGGCTCTCCGAGGCCCTCAAATTTGCATGGGGCGCTTGAGTTTGAACTTGGTCAAGGCGCGGCCCGTTGACGGGCTCTCGTCAGGACGACTCAACCCGTCCTGTCTTCCGGATATCGCCGCTCCGCCGCCACAATGTCCCACACCGCAATGAACATCGCTGCGATCAGCGGGCCGATCACGAAGCCGTTGATGCCGAACACCGCCATGCCGCCGATGGTCGTCATCAGCACCACATAGTCCGGCATCTTGGTGTCCTTGCCCACCAGCAGCGGACGCAGCAGGTTGTCCACCAGCCCGATCACCATCGTCCCGTAGAGCAGCAGCCCGACGCCGGCCCCCACCGACCCGGTCGCCAGCAGATAGATCGCCACCGGCCCCCACACCATGGCTGCACCCACCGCCGGCAGCAGCGACAGGAAGGCCATCAGCACGGCCCACAGCACCGGCGCATGGATGTCCAGCACCCAGAAGGCCAGACCACCCAGCGCGCCCTGCAGTACGGCCACCACGATGTTGCCCTTGACCGTCGCGCGGATCACCGTGCGGAACTTGTCGCCCAGCTGGCGCTTGTAGGCATCCTGCAGCGGCAGGGCGTCACGGATGCGCTTGGACAGCTGCTCGCCATCCCGCATCAGGAAGAACAGCAGATACAGCATCACGAAGAAGCTGACCACAAAGTCGAAGGTGTCCTGACCGAAACCGAGGGCCTTGGTCGCCACGAACTGGCTGGCCTGGTTCAGCGCCGAGCCCAGCTTGTCCTGCAGATTGGTCAGGTCCTGCAGCCCCAGCCGCTCCAGCAGGTCCATCACCCAGCGCGGTGTGGCCGCGTAGATCTGCTGCACATAGGTGTGGAAATCGAACTTGCCCGACTTGAACATCTCATAGAGCACCGTCGCTTCCCGCACCAGCGCCGCAGTGACGTAAGCCATCGGCACCACCACCAGCACCACGATCAGCAGGATGGTCAGCACGCCGGCTACATTCGGCCGCTTGAGCTTGCGCAGCAGCCGCAGGTAAACCGGCCGGAAGACGATGGCCAGCGCCACGCCCCAGAGAATCGCGCCGAGCATCGGCCAGAGGATCCATCCGAAGCCCACCGTCACCAAGGTGAGCAGGCAGAGAAAGGAACGGTTTTGCAGGGCAGGGACCTGCTTGCCGGGAACGCTCATCGTGTCGGTGCTCCGGGAGAATGAAGGGACGGTCGGGACTTGGTGGCACGGCAGGGCAGCCTGCATGCCCGGCAGGCGGACGGCCTCGCCTGGGGGCGGAGCTTACGTCTTCGCCAGCGACGCCAGCAGTTTCTCGTGAATGCCGCCGAAACCGCCGTTGCTCATGCACAGCAGATGGTCGCCGGGTTTGGCCGCAGCCACCACCAGGCGCACCAGATCGTCCACATTGGCGCCGACCACCGCCTGCTCGCCCAATGGCGCCAGCGTCTCGCGGGCGTCCCAGGTGAGGCCGTCCTGGTTGCAGAAGCTGATGTCCGCTTCTTCCAGCGCCCAGGGCAGCTGCGCCTTCATCGTGCCCAGCTTCATGGTGTTGGAACGCGGCTCGAAGATGGCCAGGATCCGATCGGCCGGCGCAATGCGGCGGCGCAGGCCTTCCACCGTCGTGTGGATGGCGGTGGGATGGTGGGCGAAGTCGTCATAGACCTTGATGCCCCGCACCTCACCGCGCAGCTCCAGACGCCGGCGGACATTCTTGAAGCTGCACAGGGCGGTCGCGGCTGCTTCCGGATCCACGCCCACATGCTCCGCCGCAGCGATCGCCGCCAGCGCATTGAGCTGGTTGTGCTCGCCCAGCAACTCCCAGTTCACATGGCCCACCTTCAGGCTGCCGCGCAGCACGTCGAAGGAGCTCGGCTCACCGCGGGCCCGCAGAGCTCCCGGTTCTTCCTTGCGGGCGCCGAAGCGCTGCACCTCGCTCCAGCAGCCGCGGCTGAGCACCCGCTGCAGGGCGTCCTCGCGGGCATTGACCACCAGCCGGCCTGACGGCGGCACGGTGCGCACCAGATGATGGAACTGGGTTTCGATGGCGGCCAGATCCGGGAAGATGTCCGCATGGTCGTGCTCGAGATTGTTGAGCACTGCGGTGCGCGGACGGTAGTGCACGAACTTGCTGCGCTTGTCGAAGAACGCGGTGTCGTATTCATCCGCCTCGATGACGAAGTAGCGACCCTCTCCCAGCCGTGCCGAGACGCCGAAGTTCTGGGGCACACCGCCGATCAGGAAACCGGGATTCAGCCCTGCGCTGTCCAGGATCCAGGCCAGCATCGAGGTAGTGGTCGTCTTGCCGTGGGTCCCGGCCACCGCCAGCACGTGACGCCCCTGCAGCACATGCTCCGCCAGCCACTGCGGTCCGCTGGTGTAGGGCAGTCCCGCGTCGAGAATGGCTTCCATCAGCGGAAAGCGGCCCTCGGACGACCGCGTCACCACATTGCCCACCACGAACAGGTCAGGACGCAGGTCCAGCTGATCCTCGCCAAAGCCCTCGATCAGCTCGATGCCCAGCGCCTCCAGCTGCGTGGACATCGGCGGATACACATTGGCATCGCAGCCGGTGACCCGGTGGCCCGCCTCGCGGGCGAGGGCGGCCAGACCGCCCATGAAAGTGCCGCAGATGCCCAGAATGTGGATATGCATGGTTCGTGCTTCAGCTGCTGTACCAAAGGGTAAGCAAGAGTAATACCTGTCTCAGGGTGGGCGGATCGCGACAGTCCCGGCTCGACGTTTGCCTCGCGCGGCCCTCAGCGCAGCGCCGTGCGGGCGGCGGCCAGGGTGGCGTCGATGTCGGCGTCGGTATGGGCCGCCGAGACGAAGCCCGCTTCGTACAGGGCCGGCGCCAGATAGACGCCAGCGTCCAGCATCGCATGGAAGAAGCGGTTGAAGCGCTCCTTGTCGGTGCGCATCACCGCGGTGTAGTTCTGCGGCAGCTCCGGCAGCAGGAAGAAGCCGAACATGCCACCTTCACTGTCCGCGCAGAAGGGCACGCCTTGCTCGCGGGCGACGGCGCTCAGCCCGTCCACCAGGCGGCGGGTACGAGCCGACAGAGCCTCGAAGAAGCCGGGCTTGCGGATCTCGCGCAGCGTGGCCAGGCCGCAGGCGGTCGCCACCGGATTGCCCGACAGCGTGCCGGCCTGATACACCCCGCCCAGCGGCGCCAGATGCTTCATGATGTCGCGGCTGGCACCGAAGGCCGCCAGCGGCATGCCGCCACCGATGACCTTGCCGAAGACGCTGATGTCCGGCTTGAAGCCGGGGATCAGGTCGGCATAGTGACCCTGGGCGCTGCGCAGGCCCACCCGGAAGCCGGTCATGACTTCGTCCAGCACCAGCAGGGCGCCGGAGGCGGTGCACAGCTCCCGCAGGCGGGTCATGAACGGCACGCTGGCGCGCACGAAGTTCATGTTGCCGGCGATCGGTTCCACGATCACGCAGGCCAGTTCCGGGCCGTACAGCGCGAAGGCTTCTTCCAGCGCTTCCACATTGTTGTATTCCAGGACCAGCGTGTGCTGCGCGGTCGCTTCCGGCACGCCGGCGCTGGTCGGATGGCCGAAGGTGGCCAGGCCCGAGCCGGCCTTGACCAGCAGCGCGTCGGTGTGGCCGTGGTAGCAGCCCTCGAACTTGATGAACGTGTTCCGGCCGGTGGCCCCGCGCGCCAGACGGATGGCGCTCATGGTGGCTTCGGTGCCGGAGCTGACCAGCCGCACCTGCTCGCAACTGGGCACCAATTGCAGGATCTCTTCCGCCAGTTCGATCTCACGCTCGGTCGGCGCGCCGAAGGACAGGCCCTCGGTCACCGCCCGCTGCACCGCCTCGATCACCGCCGGATGGCCGTGGCCCAGGATCATCGGGCCCCAGGAGCCGATGTAGTCGATGTAGCGTTTGCCGTCGGCGTCCACGATGAAGGCGCCTTCACCGCGGGCGATGAAGCGCGGCGTGCCGCCGACCGCGCGGAAGGCCCGCACCGGCGAATTGACGCCGCCGGGGATGACCCGCTGGGCGCGCTCGAAGAGGGAGTCGTTCTGGCTCATGATCACAAGGTTCAGTGGATACGGCGCGGACCGCGGGTGGGCGGCTCGTCGATGAGGGGTTCGTCCGGGGCGACCGGCAGGCCGTCCGGACCGGCTTCGGCGCCTTCTTCCCCGGGCGGCAGGGCCCAGAAGAAGCGGTCCGGGATGACGTTGCCCATGCCGGGACGGAAGCCCGATTCCAGGGCCTGGTCCAGGAAGGCCAGGGCCTCACCGACGGCGTCATGCGGCTCGGAGCCGACCGACAGCAGGGCCGCCAGCGCCGCGGACAGCGTGTCGCCAGCGCCAACGAAACTGGCTTCGAAGCGTTCGAACTTCTCGCCGGTGATCGGGCCCTGCGGCCCGGCCAGCACATTGTCCAGATACTGGTTGGGCAGGCTGATGCCGGTCACCAGCACATGGGCAGCGCCATGCTGGTGCGCTGCCACCGCCAGTTCGCGGGGCGAGGCGGGCCGGTCGGCGTCCCAGTCGGGCAGCAGGCAGTCGCTCAGGGTCTTGTGGTTGCCCACCAGCACCAGGGTCTGCGGCAGCACCAGCTCCCGGAAGGCGTCCAGATAGCTTTGCTGCTGCTCCTCGTCCAGCCAGGCGATGCTGGGCAGATAGGCCACCAGCGGCACGTCCGGATAGTCGGACAGCACTTCCGCCACCGACGAGACGCCCTCCGCGCTGCCGAGGAAGCCCACCTTCCAGGCGGCCACCGGCACGTCTTCCAGGATGGAGCGGGCCTGCTCGACGATGCAGTCGCCATCCAGCGTCTGGTGGTCGAAGACCTCCGCCGTGTCCCGCATGACGATGGCGGTCACCACCGGCAGGGCATGGGCGCCCATGGCGGCGATGGTGGCCACGTCACCGGCGCTGCCGCCAGCGCCGCTGGGGTCACTGGCATTGAAGCTCATGACGCAGGCCGGCGGTGGCGACTCCTGGTCCTCGCCCGGTTGGGCGCCGGTCGGGTCGGGGGTGGGGGAGCTAGGGTCTTGACGGCTCATGGATGGGCGGCGGGAAGCCGTGAACTGATGCGCGAAATGTGACGAAGGACCGGTTTTAACTGTTGTTTCATCGGTACTTCTGCCCTCCGGGATACCCAGGGGGCGTGGCTACAATCTTTCGATCATTGTAGTGATGCAAAGTCAACCCATCGTGAGCGAAGCAAGGACCTGGATGTGCCTGATCTGTGGCTGGATTTATGACGAAGCCGCCGGAGACCCTGAGCACGGTATCGCTCCCAACACGCGTTGGGAAGATGTGAACATGAATTGGACCTGCCCGGAGTGCGGAGCCCGCAAGGAAGACTTCGAAATGGTCCAGATCTGACCGATCGGATGGCCCGGGCGGTGCTGACCGCCCGAACCGGACCCACGAACTGGCAACTAGCGCGAAACGGATCACGGAAGCCCCTCGCTTCCTGTGTCGCGCCAGCCCGAATCGCAACAACACTGACGACCCTGGTCTGACACTTACGGAGAACAGCTTGGAATCCAAGGCCACAAAGGTGCTGGTCATCGACGACAGCAACACCATCCGCCGCAGCGCAGAAATCTTTCTGAAGCAGGGCGGGCACCAGGTGGTGCTGGCGGAGGATGGCTTTGACGCCCTCGCCAAGCTGAGCGACTACCAGCCGGACCTCGTGTTCTGCGACATCCTGATGCCCAGACTGGACGGTTATCAGACCTGCGCCATCATCAAGCGGAATCCGCAGTTTTCCCAAGTCCCGGTCATCATGCTGTCTTCCAAGGATGGTCTGTTCGACAAGGCGCGGGGACGGATGGTGGGTTCGCAGGACTATCTGACCAAACCGTTCACTAAGGATCAGTTGCTGCAGGCAGTCCAGCAACACAGGCGAGAGCCCTGAACGTCAACAACCTCACACCGCCGCGTCATCGCGGCGTTTGAACTTCCGAGTTTCCTGTCAATCTCATCATCCCTGACAAAAAGGCCATCGCGGCCGAAGTCTGGCCGCGTTACCTGGGAGCATCCATGTCCATCCAAAAAATCCTGGTCGTCGACGATTCGAAGACCGAGCTGCACCACCTGAGCGACCTTCTGACCAAGCGCGGTTACACCGTGCGCACCGCTGAAAACGGTGAAGAAGCGATGAAGCGTCTCGAGGAAGAAAAGCCTGACCTGATCCTGATGGACGTGGTCATGCCCGGCCAGAACGGTTTCCAGCTGACCCGTGCCATCACCCGCGACGAGCGTTACGCCGACGTACCGGTGGTGATCTGCACCAGCAAGAACCAGGAGACCGACAAGGTCTGGGGCATGCGCCAGGGCGCCCGCGACTACGTGGTCAAGCCGGTCAAGGCGGACGAGCTGATCGCCAAGATCAAGGCACTGGGCTGAGACCATGGCCAACAAGCAAGCCCTTCGAGACCTCCAGCAACGCCTGGCGCAACGGATGCAGGCGGCGCGTGAGACGCCGCAAGCCGCCAACTGGCTGGCCGTGGAGTGTGCCGGCCTGGGCTTGCTGCTGCCGCTGAAACAGTCCGGCGAAATCTTTACCCCTGTGCCGCTGCAGCAGGTGCCATACACCCAGCCGTGGATGCTGGGCGTGGCCAACCTGCGCGGCGGCTTGCATACGGTGGTGGACCTGTCGGCCTTCCTGGGCCTGCGGGGCGCAACCTCCCTGACGCCTTCCCATCGGTTGGTGTCGATCAACCCGGAGCTGGGTATCAACTGCGCGCTGCTGGTGGACCAGCTCCTCGGCCTGCGCGGCGACGAACAGCTTCAGGCCGAGCCGGACACGGCCGGCCATCCCGACTTCGCCCCGATGCGCATGCGCGACGGGCAGGGGCGGCGCTGGCAGGTGCTGGATCTGGATGCACTGATTCTGCATCCCCAATTCCTGCGCATTGTTTTGAACTGATGCCTGAATGCGGCCTGCCATGGCCAGCTTCGACGAAACGAGACCAAACGAGGGTGTGATGAGCTTCCTGGACAAAATCAAGAACAAGGGCAAAAACGAGGGCAAGGCGGACGTCGACATCGACGACACCGGCCCCTCGACCGAGAACGCGGCCGCGGCCGATGAATCGCAGGACTTCCAGCCCTCGATCATCACGACCGCCCAGCCCACCGCTGAATTCCAGGAAACCGGTGCCGGCTTCCAGCCGACCACCGCGGCCGTGGAACCCGCGTCGTCGATGCCCAAGAAACTGCCGCCGCAGCCGCCGCGCCGCACCGGCCTGCTGACGGCCCTGGTGGCCGCCGGTCTGGTGGGCACCGTGCTGACCGTGACCCTGAGCCTCGTGGGTTCGAACCGCGCCGCCGACCAGGTGGCCGGTGCCGGTCAGGCGATGACGGAATCGCAGCGTCTGGCCAAGGCGGTCTCGACCGCACTGCTGGGCAACAAGAACGCCTTCCCTGAAATGAAGGAAAGCTCGCAGGTGCTGACAAGCGTGATCGCCGGCCTGCGGGACGGTTCGGACACGCTCGCCGAAGCCCCGGGCTCCGTCAAGCCGCTGCTCGACAAGATCGCCCCGATGGTCGAGCGCGCCGACAAGAACACCAAGGTGATGCTGGCCCAGGAAAAGGTGTTGACGCAGGTGGGCGCCGCTCTGCGCGCCATTAACCGCCAGTCGTCGGACCTGCTGGAAAGCGCTGAAGCCGTGGCTTCGCTGTCGATCCAGGGCAATGCCTCCACCGGTGAAGTGGCCGCGGTCGGTCAGCTGGTGATGCTGACGCAGCGGATCGGCAAGTCCGCCAACGAATTCCTGACCCAGGACGGCGTGAGCCCCGAGGCCGTGTTCCTGCTGGGCAAGGACTTGAACGCCTTCCGTGAAATCGCTCAGGCCCTGCTGGACGGCAACCCTGAACTGCGCCTGAATGGCGCCAAGGATCCGCAGGTGCGTGAGCGCCTGAAGGTGCTGCTGGGTCAGTATGACCAGACCCGGACCCAGGCCACTGCCATTCTGTCCAACCTGCAGGGCCTGGTGTCCTCGCGGGAAGCGCAGACCTCCATCCTGAACGACAGCGAAGTGCTGCGTAAGGATCTGGGCCAGCTCTCGACCGACCTGGCCGCTGCCGGCGGTCTGAGCTTCGTCCTGGTGGCTGGCATGGTGCTGTCGCTGCTGGCCCTGGTGGGCGGTGCGGTCGGCTTCCTGCAGCTGTATGTGCGTGACCAGGCCCGTCGTGCCCAGCTCGCTGACGAACAGCGTCGTGAAGCTGAAGCGCAGGAACAGGAAGCCAAGCGCGTCAACGACGCGAACCAGGCCGCCATTCTGCGTCTGATGAACGAACTGCAGACGGTGGCTGAAGGTGACCTGACCCACCAGGCGACGGTGACGGAAGACATCACCGGCGCGATCGCCGACTCGGTGAACTACACGGTGGAAGAGCTGCGCAGCCTGGTGCACCAGGTGCAGACGACGGCGGTGCGGGTGACGGACACGACCGCGCAGGTTGACCAGACCTCGACCGAACTGCTGGCCGCCTCGACCGAACAGCTGCACGAGATTCGCGCCACCGGTGAAGCGGTGCTGCAGATGGCCCACCGAATCAACGATGTGTCCACGCAGGCGCAGACGACGGCCGAAGTGGCCCGCCAGTCGCGTATGGCTGCTGAACAGGGTCTGCAGGCGATGCAGAACAACATCGGCGGTATGAACCAGATCCGGGACCAGATCCAGGAAACCTCGAAGCGGATCAAGCGTCTGGGCGAGTCGTCTCAGGAAATTGGCGAGATCACCGAGCTGATTTCGGACATTACCGAACAGACCAACGTGCTGGCTCTGAACGCGGCCATCCAGGCAGCCTCCGCCGGTGAAGCCGGTCGCGGCTTCTCGGTGGTGGCGGAAGAAGTGCAGCGTCTGGCAGAACGTTCCGCCGATGCAACGCGCCGAATCGCGGCGCTGGTCAAGACCATTCAGACCGACACGCACGATGCCGTGGCCGCTATGGAACGCTCCACGCTGGGTGTGGTGGAAGGTACCAAGCTGTCTGACGCGGCCGGTCGCGCCCTGGAAGACATCGACGCGGTGTCGCGTCGCCTGGACGAACTGATCGGTCAGATCACGACCGTTGCGCAGAACGAAGCCCGCGCGGCCAACGAGGTGGGTGCGAATATTCAGCACATCTTCGCGGTGACCGAGCAGACTTCCGAAGGTACGCGTTCCACCGCCCAGATGGTGCATGAGCTGTCCCGGTCGGCGGAAGCGCTGAAGCAGTCGGTGGCCCGATTCAAGGTGACCAGCTGATCCTTGCCGGACAACGGCACAGGGGCGGCGGTACACAGGGCGGTACACAGGGATCACGGCCACCACGGCGCTGACCATTACATAGCGACAATAAAGAGCGAGCATGGACCTTTCGCGCGAATCCGAGTTCCCGGCAGACCTGAGCCCCTTGGCCTGGGTTCAGGAGGAACTGCGTCGCACGCTGGAATCGGTGCACAAGGCCCTGCGCCGAGTGCTCCGCGATACCGACGCGCGCGTTTCCACCCTGGGCGGCGAAGGCCAGCCCAGCCCGGCGCTGCAGGGTGCGGCCCAACAGATGCACCAGGCCGCCGGCGTGCTGGCGGTGGTGAGCCTACCGGCGGCTGCGCACCTGTTGCGCGCTGCCGAGGCCACGCTGTTCCGCCTGGCGGAAAACCCGGCGCTGGTGTCGGTCGCGGAAGTGGAGGCGGTCGAGCGGGCCGACTTCGCCGTGCTGGCCTTCATCGCCAAGACCCTGGCCGGCGGCCAGCCCAGCTCGCTGGCGCTGTTCCCGGCCTATCAGACCTTGCAGGAACTCAACGGGGCAGGCCGGATCCATCCGGCCGACCTGTGGACCCAGGAGTTCCGCTGGCGTGACTTGCCGACCGATGCTGCCGTGCGGGCCCTCACGCCCGAGCAGATGCGTGCGCCCTTCGAGGCGCTGCTGCTCAAGCAGATGCGCGCCCCCGCGCCGGGACAAGGCCAGCTGCTGAGCGACCTCTGCGCCGGCCTGGCCCTGACCCAGACCCAGCCCCACGGCCGTACGCTGTGGATGCTGGCGGCGGCGCAGTTCGAAGCCCAATCCCGCGGCCTGCTGCCGGTGGACACCCTGGTCAAGCGCCTGGGCTCCCGCCTGCTGGCCCAGTTGCGCGCTGGCCGTGACGCGGCTCCGTCGGAGCGTCTGGCCAAGGACCTGCTGTTCTTTGCGGCTGCCGCCAAGCATCCGGTGCCGGGCTCCGCGCCCCGCCTGGAAGCGGTGCAGGTGGCCTATGGCCTGATCGAAGCGCCCGCGGTGGATTACCGCGACGACACGCTCGGCAAGATCGACCCGACCTGGGTGCAGGCGGCCAAGCGCCGCGTGGCCACGGCCAAGGAATCGTGGGGCTCCGCCGCTGAAGGCGAAACCCATCGCCTGGGCGGTCTGGACGAACAGTTCGCCGGCGTTGCCGAATCGCTGCAGAAGCTCTTCCCCAGTGGCGAAGTGCTGGGTGACACGCTGCGCCGCGCCGTTGTGGCCACGCTGCGTTCGGGCCGTCCGCCCGAGCCGACGCTGGCCATGGAAATCGCCACGGCGATGCTCTACCTGGAAGCCGCCCTCGAGGACGAGGCCTTCGACCAGCCCGAGCAGGCCGACCGCGTCGTCACCCTGTCCCGTCGCATCGAGGCCGTGGCCAAGGGCCAGACGCCCGAGCCGCTGGAAGCCTGGATGGAAGAGCTGTACCGCCGTGTGGCGGACCGCCAGACCCTGGGTTCGGTGGTGCATGAACTGCGCAACAGCCTCTCCGAGGTCGAGCGCCAGTGCGACGAATATTTCCGGGATCCGACCAAGCGCGATCAACTGATCCCGGTCCCGAGCCAGCTGCAGACGATGCGTGGCGTGTTCAGCGTGCTGGGTCTGTCCCAGGCGGCGCAGGCCACGCTGCGGATGCGCGACCAGGTCGACGAACTGGCCCAGACCGAGGTCGATCCGTCGCTGCCCGGTCCCCGTGCCCAGTTCGACCGGTTGGCCAACAACCTGGGTGCGCTCGGTTTCCTGATCGACATGCTCAGCGTCCAGCCTCAGCTGGCCAAGCGCATGTTCCGCTTCGACGATGCCAGCGGAATGCTGCAGTCGCTGGTCGGTCGCGAAAGCGAGCACCATGCGGCCGAGGAAGTGGCCCAGGCCCAGCCGCAAGAGGCGCCGGCACCGCAACTGCTGGATCAGCTCCAGGCCACTGCTGCGGCGGTCGCTCAGGGCGACCGCTCGGCCGAAGACCTGGCGCGCGATCTGGAACGCATCTCGCAGGAAGCCCGCGCTGCGGACGACCTCAACCTGGCCCAGGCTGCCCAGCAAGCCCAGCAGCAACTGCTGAGCGAAGGCCAGGAAAACACCGCCGCTGCCGAGTCGCTGCAGCAGTTCATCGAGGCCTCCGCCCCGGTGGCGCCGCCGGCCGTGCCCGAGTCCGCACCCATTCCTCAGGAAGAAGCGGACGTCGACCAGGAGATGCTGGAAATCTTCCTGGAAGAAGTCGGCGAAGTGGTCACCACCGCCCGCGATGCGCTGGCCGTGCTGGCCCGCGACAGCAGCAACCGCGAAGAGCTGACCACCGTCCGCCGCGCTTTCCACACGCTCAAGGGCAGCTCCCGCATGGTGGGGCTCAATGAGTTTGGCGAAGCCGGCTGGGCGTTTGAGCAGCTGTTCAATCACCGCCTCTCCGAACATCCGCAAGCCGACGCCGACCTGCTGCGCGCCAGCCAGGAAGCGCTGGACGCCTTCCAGGACTGGTCGACTGCGATCGGCGAGAAGCGTCCGCACGGCTACAGCAGCGCACCGTTCCGCGCCGCTGCCGATGCGCTGCGTCTGAACAACCGCTACGAGCCGCTGAAGGTCTCCGCCGCGCCGGTGGTGGCTGCTGCCGCTGCTGCTGTGGCTGCGCCGGTGGTGGCTGCGCCGGCCGTCGCTCCGGCGGGCGTGCCGGAACTGGTGGAAGTGCCCGAGATCATCGAGGTCGCCGAAGTTCCCGAAGTGCTGGAAGTGGCCGAGTTGCCCATCGCCGTCGAGACGCTGGACGATCTGCCGCTGGCGCCGCTGGAAGCTTCCACGCCGGCCGCCGCCGAGGGTCTGCCTGCGCTGGAACTGCCGGGCCTGGACGTGCCGACGCTGAGCCTGGACACGCCGGTGGCACCGGCTGGCCAGGACGAGCCGACGCTCGACCTGTCGCTGGACTTCCCGACCGAAGCCACCGAACTGTCGGCCCCGTCGCGCGACGTGCCGCAACTCGACGCCGCCCTGGACCTGCCCGCGCTGTCCGCCGACGCGTCGATGGATCTGGCCCCGGCCATGCCGGAACTGGTGGAAGTGCCGGAACTGTCCGAGATGCCCGTGGCGACCGCCGAAGTGGCGCCGCTGCTGGACATGCCCGAGGGCTGGCCGACGGATCTGGCCGCCGAACCGGTCATGGTCACCGAGCCGATGCCGCTGCCGATCGAACTGCCGGACGAGCTTCCCGCGGAGACCGCCGGGACCATCGAGTCGGCCGAAGCGACCGAGCCCAGCGAGCACCTCGACCTGGATCTGCTGGACCTCTCCAGCCTGGATCAGCCGACCGTCACCGAAACTTCTGCGGACACCCCGGTGACCGCGGACGCCCAGACGCCGGCCGAGACCATCGATCTGCACCTGGACCTGAACAGCGAACTGCTGAGCAGCCCGTCGGTGGAAGCGCCGGAACTGACCGAAGAGCCAATCATCGAGCAGGCCTTTGCGCCTGTGCCGGCCGTTGCGCCAGTGCTGAGCCTGGTGGGCGGCACGTCGGTCGAAACGGACGAAGCGCAAGACCTGTCGTCGCAGGAAGACAGCGACGAAGGCGTGAAGGTCATCGGCCATCTGCGCATCAGCATCGCGCTGTTCAACATCTTCCTCAACGAGGCGGATGAGCGCTCGCGTCGTCTGCAGGTGGAGCTGACCGAATGGTCGCTGCTGCCGCAATCGCCGCTGCCGCAGGACGCAGAACCGCTGGCCCATGCCCTGGCGGGCAGCGCCGCGACCGTTGGTTTCGACGACCTGTCCACGCTGGCTCGTGCGCTGGAACATGCGCTGGGCCGTGCCCAGGGTCATGTGGTGGCCGACCCGACGCTGTTCCAGCGTGGGTCGGACGAAATCCGCCGCCTGCTGCATCAGTTCGCCGCTGGTTTCCTGAAGGAAGTCGACGCGGTGCTGCTGGCCGAGCTGCAACTGTTCCAGCCGGGTGAACCCCTGCCGGACGGCGCGCTGGACAGCGACGAAGGCCTGCTGGCCATGACGCTGGACGAGGTCTCGACCGCGTCCCATGCGGCCGAGCCGCCGGTGCCGCCGGCCTATCTGGCGCCGGTCGCCGAGCCTGCGCCTTCAGTGGCGCACAACGAGTTCGCCGACGACGATTTCGACTTCAGCCTGCCCGACCAGATCGAGCCGGAACTGATGCCGATCTTCGAGGAAGAAGCCGAAGACCTGCTGCGCCAGCTGCATGCCGGTCTGCGGGAGTGGGCCTCGCAGCCGCAGGACGCCTCGCGCGCCTCGGCCTGCATGCGGGTGCTGCACACCTTCAAGGGCGGTGCCCGTCTCGCCGGCGCGATGCGCCTGGGCGAACAGGCCCACAACCTCGAATCCCAGATCGAACGCCTGATGGGCGACGGCCAGGCCGACCACGGCCAGGTGCTGGAACTGCAGGACGCGGCTGACGCGCTCGAATACAGCTTCCAGAACCTGCAACGCGACTGGCGCAATCCTGCGCCGGTGGTGCCGGCGCCGATGGTGGCTCCGGTGGCCGCGCCGATCGCTGCACCGGCACCGGTGGAAGCACCGGCGGCGGTCGAGACGGCCGAAGTCGTGGAAGTGGCGGAAGTTGCCGAGATCGCCGAGGCCACCGACGCGGTGGAACCGATCGAGCTGATGGATGTGGTGGAGGCCGATGAGGTCCCCGCCGCCGAACTGCCGGTCGAAGGTTCTGACGCTGTGGTGGCGGAGCCCGTGGCCGAAGCCGCTGCCGAGCCGGTGGCTGCACCGGTGGTGGCCGAAGCCCCTGTGGCGTCGGTCCCGGCCGTGATCGCGCAGCCGGTGGTGCCGGCCGACATCGACATCGACTGGGCCCACTTCAGCGAAGTGGCCGACCTCGGTCAGCCGATGGAAAGCGCCCCGGTGGCGCCCGCGGCTCAGGTCCGGGTGCGCGGTGTGCTGCTGGAACGCATGGCCGCCCTGTCCGGCGAAGTCGCGATCCGTCGCGCCCGTCTCGAATCCGAGCTGGGCCAGATGCGCGTGCTGCTGGGCGACCTGGACGACAACCTGGAGCGTCTGCGCACGCAACTGCGTGAACTGGAACTGCAGGCGGAAGCCCGCATTGCCGCTCGCCAGGAAGCCGCCCAGGCCACCGGCAAGGACTTCGACCCGCTCGAATTCGACCGCTACACCCGCTTCCAGGAACTGACCCGGATGCTGGCCGAATCGGTCAACGACGTGGCCACGGTGCAGCGCGGTCTGCAACGCAACGTGGCGGCCGGTGAAGACGAACTGGCCGGTCAGTCCCGCCTGACCCGTGAACTGCAGGATGACCTGCTGCGCACGCGGATGGTGGAATTCGACAACAGCCTGGGTGAGCGTCTGCACCGCGTGGTCCGTCAGGCCGCTCGCGAAAGCGGCAAGCAGGCCCAGCTGGAAGTGCGCGGTGGTGGCGTGGAACTGGACCGTTCCGTGCTGGAGCGTCTGACCGGCGCCTTCGAACACCTGCTGCGCAACAGCGTGGTGCACGGGATCGAAGCGCCCGCCGTCCGCGAAGCGGCTGGCAAGGCGCCGCTGGGCCGCATCGTGCTGAGCCTGCATCAGGAAGGCAACGAAATCCAGGTCCGCTTCAGCGATGACGGCGCCGGCCTGAACCTCGAGCGCATCCGCGCCCGCGGTGAAAGCCAGGGCCTGATCCAGGCCGGCCAGTCGCTGACCGACAAGCAGCTCATGGAACTGATCTATGAGCCAGGCTTCTCCACCGCCGAATCGCTGACCGAAATGGCGGGCCGCGGTGTGGGCATGGACGTGGTCCGTTCGGAAGTCAACACGCTGGGCGGTTATGTCCTGACCGACTCCACGCCGGGGCAGGGCGCCAGCTTCGAGCTGCGCGTGCCGCTGACGACCGCACTGACCCAGGTGGTGGTGCTGCGTTACGGCGAGCGCAAGGTGGCGGTGCCCGCCAGCCTGATGCTGTCGGTGCAGCGCCTGACCGCCGACCAGGTGGACAAGGCCTACGAAGACGGCTTCATGCAGGTCGCCGGCGAACAGCTGCCCTTCTACTGGCTGGGCGGCCTGATGAACGCCACCGAGCGCGGCGTGGCCCAGGGCCGCACCCTGCCGGTCGTGCTGGTGCACAGCGCGCAGCAGCGTCTGGCCCTGCACGTGGACGAAGTCCTGGGCAACCAGGAAGTCGTGGTGAAGAACCTCGGACCGCAGCTGATGCAGGTGCCGGGCCTGGCAGGCATCAGCCTGCTGGCGTCGGGCGACGTGGCGCTGATCTACAACCCGGTGGCCCTGGCCAACCGTTACGGCCATGCGGCTCAGCAGCGGGTGCACGAGCGCTCCGCCGCCGCCCAGGTGGTGGTGGAGAAGCCGACCGAGCCGCTGGCACCGCTGGTCATGGTGGTGGACGACTCGCTCACCGTGCGCCGCGTCACGCAGCGCATGCTGGAGCGTGAAGGCTACCGCGTGCTGCTGGCCAAGGACGGCCTGGATGCGATGGAGCGTCTGTCCGGCGATGAACTGCCGGCCGTGGTGCTCTCCGACATCGAGATGCCGCGCATGGACGGCTTCGACCTGGTCCGCAATCTGCGTGCTGATGCCCGCTTGCGCGCCCTGCCGGTGATCATGATCACCTCGCGGATCGCTCAAAAGCATCGCGACTATGCGCAGCAATTGGGGGTTGATGACTATTTGGGCAAGCCCTACGACGAAGAGCACCTTTTGGGACTCATCGGTCGATACACTGCTCAAAACGTCGCCGCACAGGCGGTTGTGTCGTAACGCCCGACGGATGGGCGTGGATTAAAACAGCGCCATGCCTCAGGTCGTTGATCACCTTGCAGAACTCACCGGGTTTCGTGACCGTGACGTCATGGACGTCACGCTGGTCACGGCCCTGCGTGATCTTCTGGAAACACCGGCGTCGGTCGCCATCTATCGCTGCGTCGGTGAACCCGGCCAGCAACGGTGGCTGACCCGCGCCCGCCTGCGGGCGGAAGACACGGTGGCAACGGCCGACTCCGTCTGGGTCGACCCCGACAGACTCCCGCGACTGGAAGACGTGCCTCGCCGACACCAGTGCCTCAAAGAGCGGGCCATCCTCCAGGACCGCGACCAGAAGCAGTGGGTCACCTATTTCCCGCTCGCCACCGAGCGTGAAGTGATCGGCGTGCTGGAACTGCAATCGTCCAGCCGTCCGCGTCCGGATGCGCAGCGTCTGGTCACCAGCGTCCTGCGGATTTATCACAACTTCCAGGGTCTGCTGGATTACAGCGAGCGTGACACCCTCACCGGGCTGCTCAACCGCAAGACCTTCGACGAAAGCTTCCTCAAGGCCGTCTCCGAGCTGCCGCTGCGTGCCGCAGGCGGCGCCCATGAAGAACGGCGCCAGGCGGAAAAGCATCCGCGCTACTGGCTCGGCGTGCTGGACATCGATCACTTCAAATCGATCAATGACCGATTCGGCCATCTGATCGGCGACGAAGTGCTGCTGCTGCTGTCGCGCCTGATGCGCAACACCTTCCGATTCAATGACCTGCTCTACCGCTTCGGTGGGGAGGAATTCGTGGTGCTGATGCGCTGCGAGAATGAAGAAGACGCGGCGCTGGCCTTCGAGCGTTTCCGTCACAACACCGAGCATTACGCCTTCCCGCAGGTGGGCCGCATCACGGTGAGCATCGGCTTCACGCAGATCCGGGCGGGCGACTCGCCCGCGGGCGCTTTCGAGCGCGCCGACAAGGCGGTCTATCACGCCAAGGGCAATGGACGGAATCAGGTCCAGAGCCACGCGGTGCTGATTGCCGGCGGACAGATGTCCGAAGCGAGTCATACGAGTGACGTCGAACTCTTCTGAGTTCTTCTGAATTGCTCTGATCGTTTCCGCGTGCCGGACACCGTCCAACGACGGTGAGCGCCCCATTCCCGTCTCATTCAGGCCGATTGCGAACCCGACCGGGGTTGCATTTCTTTACGCCCGCCTCTAGGGTGGGGTCTGCGCGTCTGACGCGAAGGGGTGGTCATTCAGCCGATGTCATGGCGAGCAATCGCGCAAGGCAATTGACCGCGGGACAGACCAAGCCGGCCTTCAGGCCTTCATCTGCATGCGCATTCTGAGTTTCCCGGTGGCGGCCGGCCTGTTGCTGGCCGGCTGTGTGGCGTTCGTGGTCACCGCCTACGGCGAATACCGCAGCCTGGGCGAATTGACGCGCCTGGAAAACGTCCGCGCGCATGCCTTCACGACACAGATCCTGATCAGCCGCTTCAATCATTTGCTGGTGGATCTGGAAACCGGGCAGCGCGGTTTCCTCATTACTGGGGATGCCAGCTTTCTGCAGCCCTATGACCATGGTTTGCGGGAACTCGATCCGCGTTATGGGGAATTGAAGTCGGCACTGCAGCGCTCCGGCGATCCGCAGGATCCGGCCATTGCGCGCCTGGACCGCCTCATTGCCGATCGCCGCGTGCAATTGGCCCAGAACGTGGACAGCCGCTGGAAACTCGGCGAGGCGGCCATTCGCAATGTGCAGGCCTGGGTGGCCGGCAAACAGTTGATGGACGAGATCCGCGGCGAGCTGGACCGGCTCGACGCCCTGCAGCAGCAGCGCATCAACGACATTGAAATGGAAGTGCGGGAGCAGCAGGAACAGACGACCCGCCTGGCGCAGATCTTTCCCTTGCTGGGCGGCGCGCTGGTCGCCGCCGCGCTGGTGGCCTTGTGGGCCGAGCGCAAGCGGCGCGATGACGCCGAGGTGGCGCTGCGCGACAGCCATGCGCAGCTGGAGACGGTGGTGGATCAGCGCACCCTCGCGCTGCGTGAAGCCCTGGACCGCATTCAAAGCTTTGCGGCGGAACTCGACCGCAGCGTCGAAGGCGAGCGTCGCCGCCTGGCGCGCGAGGTGCACGACCAGCTCGGACAACTCGGCACCGCCAGCAAGATGCTGGTCATCTCCCTGACCCGCAAGCTTGCGCCGCAGCGAGAGCCGATGCTCGACGAACTGCTGGGCATTGCGGACGATGTGATCGGCGCCGCACGTCGCATTGCCTCGACCCTGCGTCCGCCCCTGCTGGACGATTTCGGATTCTCTGCCGCGGTGCAGCATTACGCGCAGGGCCTGGAGAGGCAATCGGGGCTGGTCGTGTCGCTGGACCTCGCCTCGGACGAAGGCCTCGATGCCGAGCAGCACAACCAGCTCTTCCGTCTGCTGCAGGAGGCGGCGACCAATGTGCTGCGTCATGCACAGGCGCAGCATCTGGCCATCGAGTCACGTCTTGAAGGGGGCGACTATTGCCTGAGAATCCAGGATGATGGCGTTGGCCCGGGACATGTCCGGGCCGATGCGTCAGGATTGAGAAACATGCGAGAGCGTGCCGTGCTGGCAGGGGGCGAGATGGGTTTCGGGCCCGCCCCCGGGCAGGGGACGAGGGTGGAAGTCCGTGTGCCGATGAAAGCGGCCGTGCCGAGCTCGACCTCGGCGGGAGCCGCGTCGAGGAGCGGCGCGGATTCCAGTTCGGGTGCCATCGAAAGCGAGGAGGGTTGGGATGAGGTTTCTGATCGTTGATGACCATCCGATCATGCGGCTGGGGGTCAAACAGCTGATCCATTCCCATTGGCCGGATGCGCAGATCGATGAGGCCTCCACCATTGCGGAAGCATTGCGGCTCGGCCAGGCGGAGCTGCCCTCGGCCATCGTGCTGGACCTGTCCCTGCCGGATGCCAGCGGCACTGAAGGCGCCAGCCGCATCCTGCGCGCCATCAAGAACGTGCCGGTGCTGGTGCTCAGCCTGAATGCCGAGTCGGCGTATGCGGCCCGTTTGCTGCAGATGGGCGTGTCCGGCTACCTGCCCAAGGACAAGGCCACCGATGAGCTGGTCCAGGCCCTGCAGCGGCTGCTGGCGGGCGGTCGGTATGTGACCGCTGCCATGGCCGATCATCTGCTGGGCCTGCTCAGCGGTCATGCCCCCAATCAGCTGCCGCATGAGCAGCTGTCGGCGCAGGAGCATCGGGTGATGCTGCTGATCGCCGCCGGCAAGACGCCGGCCGAGATCGCCGACACCATGCACCTGTCGGCCAAGACGGTCGGCACCTACCGCGCCCGCATCCTGGAAAAGACCGGCTGGCGCAACAACACCGAGCTGACCAAGTACTGCCTGCAGCATGGCCTGACGGACGCGCTGTGATGCCGCGCTGACCCTCGCTTGTCGCCCTTGAAGGCCGTCGGCGACAGCTTTGTCACACGGATACCGCTGTCCCGAACGTGTAGGTGATTTCAGTACAAGCGCTCAGGCAGCCACCGGACAACGGCAAGCGCGGCACGCTTCTCACCGCGGTCACGCGGCGGGGCCAAGATACGGCCCAAGCCGCCCAACGAGGGACGGCATCTCAAGAAAGCGTCCCATGGATATCTTCCTCGTCGAGGACTCTGCAGCCATTCGTCGTCTGTTGGCTGCCCGTCTGGACACCCTGCCGGGAGCACGGGTCATCGGGGAAGCCGAGGGCGCCCCGCAGGCGATCTCTTTGATCGACTGGCTGCAGCCGGACACCGTGCTGCTCGACATGAATCTGGCCATCGGCACCGGGCTGGATGTGCTGCGTGAGCTGCGACGCCGGGCCTACAAGGGCCGCATCCTGATGCTCAGTCAGCAGTCGGCCGAGCTGTACCGCGACCTGTGCATCAAGGCCGGGGCGGATGGGTTCTACGACAAGGGCTCCGGCATGGAGACCCTGTTCGGGGATCTGGACGAGCTGATGCAGAGCGAGCGGGTGGCGGGCCGTCAGACGCGGATGTCACCCTTGCTGCGCGACACGGTGACCGGGCTGCTGGGTCAGGTCGCCCTGCTGGAGCGGCTGGACCAGGTACTGCGCCTGCTGCGGGCGGATGCCCAGCCGGTGGTGGTGGCGGTGGTGGTGCTACGGGGGCTGCAGTCGCTGCTGCTCTCCCATGGCCCGGCCGCGACAGCGCCAATGCTGGTGGAACTGGGCCAGCGCCTGAAAACCTGCACCGGCGATTCGGATATGCTGGCCCGCCATGCGGATGAGCAGTTTGCGCTGGTGGTGTCCCGGGTGGCCAGCGCCTCCGACGCCGACGCGCTCGCCCGCCGGTTGACGGAATCGCTCAGCCAGCCCTTCCAACTGGCCGGGCGGCCCTTGATGCTGCATTGCTCGGTGGGTGTGGCGGTGTATCCACGTGACGCCATCAGTGCGCGCGGGCTGCTGAATCTCGCTGAGTCCCGCGCGCATGGGGAATCGCTGCCGTCGGACGGCAGCGCGGTGGTGCACTGAGCTGCATACAGCCGCACGCAGCCCCGCGCTGCTGAACTGGGTACGTCAGGCCTCCGCCGCGCCAGCCGGCAGCTTCCGGTCCTTGACCACCGAATACCGGTCCAGCGTCGCCATGCGGGCCACCTCGTGCCGGATGATCGGCGCGGGATAGGTGTCGCCCAGCGTCACGCCGCAGGCCTGCAGTTCCACCGGACGCGCCGTCCAGGGCGCATGGATCAGCTTGGGCGGCAGCTTCTCGAGCGCCGGCAGATAGCGCTTGATGAACTTGCCGTCGGCATCGAACTTCTCGCTCTGGCTGACCGGATTGAAGATGCGGAAGTAGGGCTGCGCATCGCAGCCGCTGGATGCCGCCCATTGCCAGCCGCCGTTGTTGGCCGCCAGGTCGTAGTCCAGCAGTTGCTGCGCAAAATACCGCTCGCCCCAGCGCCAGTCGATGCCCAGGTCCTTGATCAGGAAGCTGGCGGTCACCATGCGCAGCCGGTTGTGCATGTAGCCGGTCTCATTGAGCTGGGTCATGGCGGCATCCACGATGGGATAGCCGGTCCTGCCTTCGCACCAGGCCTTGAACATCTCCTCCGCGTCCGGGCCACTTTCCCAGCGGATGCGGTCGTATTCGGGACGGTAGGCGTTCGTCACCACATGCGGATGGTGATGCATCACCTGATGATAAAAATCGCGCCAGACCAGCTCCGACAGCCAGGTCTGCGCGCCGGCGTTGCCCCCGCTGGCGCGGGCATGGGCCTCGCGGGCGAGTTGCCGGATGGACAGGGTGCCGAAGCGCAGATGCACGCTCAGGTAGCTGGGGCCCTTCACCGCCGGGAAGTCGCGGGTCTCGTCGTAGCGATCGATGCGGGTGAGGAATTCCTTGAAGAGGCGCTGGGCGCCATCGCTGCCGTCCATCAGCATCGGGTTCACCTCCACCGGATGGAAGCCGATGTCGGCCAGCGTGGGGATGCGGTGATGGCGTCCCTGGGCGGAGCCGTGCGCGGGCACCTGGGCAGGGCGGCGGGCGGCATCCGTCGCCAGGTGCCGGGCGTACCGATGCACCGGATAGGCGCTCAGGTAGAACGCATTGACCGTCTTGAGCCAGTTGTTCTTGTAGGGCGTGAAGACGCCATAGGGCTGCTGGCTGCCGGTGAGGATCTCCGAGCGTTCGAAGATCACATGGTCCTTGAAGCTCTGCACCGCCACGCCGCGGGCCAGCAGGGCGGCGCCGACGCCGGTATCCCGCTCCAGCGCCTGCGGCTCATCATCGTGATTGAAGTACAGCGCGCTGGCGCCGAGTTCGGCCACCAGCGCGGGGATTTCCTCGGACGCCTTGCCGTGGCGCACCAGCAGACCCGCACCGTCGGCCAGACGGGCCAGGTCGGCGTCCAGCACCCGGAGCGCGTCCAGGATGAAGGCGACACGGCGGTCGGCCCGGGGCAGCGCATCCAGGATGTCGCGATCCAGCACAAAGGCGCAGTACACCCGGCGGTGGCGTTTGAGGGCGTGATAGAGGGCCGCATGGTCGTCCGCGCGCAGGTCGCGGCGGAACCAGACCAGGGCGGTGTCCGGATCAGGGGCGGCGGAGGTGCCGCCGGTGGGGGAGGCGTTCGTCATGGAGGAGGAGTGTCGGTGAAATAGAATGCCCGCATGTCCAAGGACCGCATCGATCTGACCAACCAGTTCCTGATCGCCATGCCGGGCATGGTGGACGAGACCTTTGCCGGGTCAGTGGTCTACCTGTGCGAGCATAACGAGAAGGGTGCCCTGGGATTGGTCATCAACAAACCCATTTCCCTGACCCTGGGCAACCTGTTCGAGAAGGTCGAACTGGAACTGCCGGATGAAGACCTGGCGGCTCGGCCGGTGTTCTACGGCGGGCCTGTGCAGACGGAACGTGGCTTCGTGCTGCATGAACCGCTGGATGAGCGGGGCAACCACTACAACGCCACCCTGGCCGTGCCGGGCGGGCTGGAGATGACGACCAGCCGGGATGTGCTGGAAGCACTCTCCCATGGCGCCGGACCGAAGCGGGTGCTGATCACGCTGGGCTACAGCGGATGGGCCGCCGGGCAGCTTGAAGAAGAGCTGGGGCGCAATGGGTGGATCACCGTGGATGCGACGCCGGAGATCATTTTCGAGACGCCGATCGAGGAACGCTACGAGAAAGCGCTCGCGCTGCTCGGTATCAACCCGCGCATGCTCTCACCCGAAGCCGGGCATGGATGAGCCCCCCAGTCGCTTCGCTCCTGCCCCCAAGGGGCGCCAGCCGGTGGCCTGGCAGAGCCAGTTCCACGGCTGTGGCTGGAGGGGCCCCGGGCGCGGAGCGCCGGGGCTCTTTTTGGGTGGGGCCCCCCAGTCGCTATCGCTCCTGCCCCCGAGGGGCGCCAGCCGGTGGCCTGGCAGAGCCAGTTCCACGGCTGTGGCTGGAGGTGCCCCAGGCGCGAAGCGCCGGGGCTCTTTTTTGTGAGGGGACGGGGTGATGGGTGAGAGTGGAATGTCGGGGTCGGTGCCGGTGCCGGTGCAGGTTCTGGGGTTTGACTTTGGGACGAAGCGGGTGGGGGTGGCCAGTGGCAATCGGATGCTGGGCAGTGCGCGGGGACTGCGGACGATCACGGAGCTGGGCGACGCGCGGTTCGCGGCCATCAGCAAGCTGATCGAGGAATGGCAGCCCGAAGCACTCGTCGTCGGCGTGCCACGCCATCCCGATGGGCAGCCCCATGAGATGACGCAGCGGGCCCTCAAATTCGTGGGGCAGTTGCGCGGACGCTTCAGGTTGCCGGTGCTGGAAGTCGATGAGCGCTACACCAGCGCCGAAGCACAGTCCCAAGGCGCCCGCGACCTGGATGCGGCCAGCGCCGCCTTGATCCTCGAACAATACTTCCGGGAAACTTCATGAGCACCCTCCATCTCGACGCAGAAGCCCTCTACGCAGACCTGCGCCGCGGCGTGCAGCGCCTGCTGCAGCCCCAGACCGCCCTCGTCGGCATCTGGTCCGGCGGCGCCTGGCTCGCCGAGCGCCTTCAGCAGGACCTGCAACCCGGTGGGCAGCACGGCGTGATCTCCAGCGCCCTGCATCGCGATGACTTCGGCTCCAAAGGCATGAGCGCCACCACCGACCACACACGCCTGCCCTTCGATATCAACGACCGCCACGTGCTGCTGATCGACGACGTGCTCTTCACCGGCCGCACCACCCGCGCCGTGATCAACGAGCTGTTCGACTTCGGCCGCCCCGCCAGCGTCACCCTGGCCGTGCTGGTGGACCGCGGCGGCCGCCAGCTGCCGATCGAACCGGCCTTCTCCGCCGCCCGCGTCGCCCTCGCCCCCGAGCAGCGCCTGCGCCTGGCCAAGGACGCCGACGGCCAGTTCAGCTTTGACGTGAAATGACCATGCTGAGTAAACGAAACCCCCAACTGAACAAGCACGGCGAGCTGGTCCACCTGCTCTCCACCGAGGGGCTGCCCCGCGCGGTCATCCATCAGATCCTCGATACCGCCGGCACCTTCCTCTCGGTCAACGACCGCGAAGTGAAGAAGGTCCCGCTGCTGCGCGGCAAGTCGGTGTTCAACCTGTTCTTCGAGAACAGCACCCGCACCCGCACCACCTTCGAGATCGCCGCCAAGCGCCTGTCCGCCGACGTGATCAACCTGGACATCGCCCGCTCCAGCACCGCCAAGGGCGAGACCCTGCTGGACACGGTGGCCAACCTCTCCGCCATGCATGCCGACATGTTCGTGGTGCGCCACAGCGAGTCCGGCGCCCCCTACCTGATCGCCCAGCATTGCGCCCCGCACGTGCATGTGGTCAACGCCGGCGACGGCCGTCATGCCCACCCCACCCAGGGGCTGCTGGACATGTACACCATCCGCCACTACAAGAAGGACTTCACCCAGCTGACCGTGGCCATCGTCGGCGACATCGTCCACTCGCGGGTGGCGCGCTCCGACATCCATGCGCTCAACATCCTGGGTGTGCCCGAGATCCGTGCCGTCGGCCCCAAGACGCTGGTGCCCGGCGACCTGAAGGACATGGGCGTGCGCGTCTGCCACGACATGGCCGAAGGCATGCGCGATGCCGACGTCATCATCATGCTGCGCCTGCAGAACGAGCGCATGAGCGGCGCCATGCTGCCCAGCGCCGGGGAATACTTCAAGAGCTTCGGCCTGACCCCCGACAAGCTGGCCCTGGCCAAGCCGGATGCGATCGTGATGCATCCAGGCCCGATCAATCGCGGCGTGGAAATCTCGTCGAGCGTGGCCGACGGCCAGCACAGCGTCATCCTGCCGCAGGTCACCTTCGGTATCGCGGTGCGGATGGCCGTGATGTCGATCCTGGCCGGCAACGAGGCCTGAACAAAGGCTGGAGCACTGTATGAAGATCCTGATTCAGAACGGACGCCTGCTGGACCCCGCCTCGGGCCTGGACCAGACCGGTGACCTCGCCATCGCCTCCGGCCGCATCGTCGGCGTGGGGCAGGTGGGCGACTTCACCGCCGACCGCACCATCGACGCGACCGGCCTGGTCGTGGCCCCCGGCCTCGTGGACCTCGCCGCCCGCCTGCGCGAACCCGGCCATGAACATGAAGGCCTGCTCGAAAGCGAACTGGCCGCTGCGGCCGCCGGCGGCGTGACCAGCCTCGTCTGCCCGCCCGACACCGACCCCGCTCTGGATGAGCCCGGTCTGGTGGAGATGCTCAAGTTCCGCGCCCGCAAGCTCAGCCGCTGCCGCCTGTTCCCGCTCGGTGCCATCACCCGCGGCCTGGCCGGCGAAACGCTGACCGAGATGGCCGAGCTGACCGAGGCCGGCTGCGTCGGCTTCTCTCAGGCCAACGAGCCGATCCGCAACACGCTGACGATGCAGCGCGCCATGCAGTACGCGGCCAGCTTCGGTTATGCCCTCTGGCTGCATCCGCGGGACCCCTGGCTGAGTGGCGGTGTCGCTGCCAGCGGCGCCGTGGCCACCCGGCTGGGCCTGTCCGGGGAGCCGGTCGCGGCCGAGACGGTGGCGCTGCACACCATCCTGGAATTGGTGCGGGCCACCGGCGCGCGGGTGCATCTGTGCCGCATCAGCAGCGCCGCGGGCGTGGATCTGGTCCGTCGCGCCAAGCAGGAAGGCCTGCCGGTGACGGCGGACGTGTCGATCAATTCGCTGCATCTGACCGATGTGGACATCGGCTACTTCAACCCGGCCTTCCGCCTGCAGCCGCCGCTGCGTCAGCAGCGCGACCGCGATGCCCTGCGCCAGGGACTGGCTGACGGCACGCTCGACGCACTGGTGAGCGACCACAACCCGGTCTCCACCGACGAAAAGCATCTGCCGTTCGCCGAAGCCACCCCGGGCGCCACCGGACTGGAACTGCTGCTGAGCCTGGCGCTGCGCTGGGCCCAGGACGACGGTCTGCCGATGTCGCGCGCGCTGGATGTGATCACTGCCCGCCCGGTCAAGGTGCTGGGCGGTGCGCTCGGATCGCTCGCGGCCAGTGCCGGTCGTCTGGTGGAAGGCGGCGTGGCCGATGTCTGCGTCTTCGATCCTGAGGCCTCCGGCGCGGTGACGCCCGAGCGTCTGGTCAGCCAGGGCAAGCACACCCCGTTCGCCTTCGACATCACCGGCTTCGAGTTGCCCGGACTGGTCCGCTTCACCCTGGTGGCGGGCACCGTGGCGTATGAGTCGCTGGTGACGGAAGCCGCCTGATGCGGCCGCTGGTGGCTGCCGGACGGGTGGTCCGGATGCTGACCCATCTGATGCACGGTCTGTGGATCGTGAATGTCCGGTGGAAGCGGCTGACCCCGGATCAACGCCATGCGACGGTGGGCTGGTGGTCCGCCAAGATGCTGCGGGCCCTGGGCGTGCAGATCGAGGCCCTGGGTCCGGCGCCCACCACCGCACGGCTGATCACCGCCAACCATGTGTCCTGGCTGGACATCGCCGCCATGCATGCGGTGATGCCGGAAGCGCGGTTCGTGTCCAAATCGGACATCCAGCACTGGCCGGTGGTCGGTGGGCTCGCCACCGCCGTGGGCACCCTCTACATCGAGCGCGCCAGCAAACGCGACGCGCTGCGGGTGGTGCATCGCACCGCCGAGGCCCTTCAGGACGGCGACACGGTCGCGGTCTTTCCTGAAGGCACGACCGGGCCGGGTTATCCGCTGCTGCCGCTGCATGCCAATCTGCTGCAGGCGGCCATCAGCGTCGGGGCTCCTGTGCAGCCGGTGGTGCTGCGCTGGCATCAGCCCGGCAAGACCTACAGCGAGGACGCGCAGTTCATCGGCCAGATGACCCTGATGGCCAGCCTCTGGCGCATCCTGACCGCCCGAGATCTGGCAGTGCGGGTCGAGCGTTTGCCCTTGATCGAGACCCAGGGCCAGGAGCGCCGGGCGCTGGCCGAGGTGCTGAGCGAGCGGCTCTCGGCGGCGTTGCCACGGCCGGACGGGCGCGCTGCGTGATTCCTGCTCTGCCGTCCCCGCCTGCGATCCGACCGCGATCCGCCTTTGATTCGCCCGGCGGGGCCATCGTTTCTGAAAGAGGTGTCCCATGCTGCTGGCATTTGAAGACGAGGCCCTGCTGGCCGGGCGGCTCGCCGCTGAACTGGACTGCCCGCTCAGCCTGATCCAGCGACATCGGTTCCCCGACGGCGAGCTGCGCCTGGTCCTGCCCAAGCCGCTGCCCGACGATGTCGTGCTCCTGCGTGGCCTGCAGCATCAGCCCAATGACCGGCTGGTGGAGCTCCTGATCGCCGCACCTGCCGCCCGCAGCTGGGGCGCACGCCGGCTGACGCTGGTGGCCCCGTATCTGGCCTATATGCGGCAGGACATGGAATTCACGCCCGGCGAAGCGGTCAGCCAGCGGCACATTGCTGCCTTGCTCGCCACACAGTTCGACCGGGTGGTGACGGTGGATCCGCATCTGCACCGCATCAGCAGCCTGGACGAAGTGATGCCACCTGGCGTCGGTGTGTCTCTGTCAGCCGCCGGGCTGCTGGGGCGCTGGATCGCCGCGAAAGTGCCCGGGGCGCTGCTGGTGGGGCCGGATGAGGAATCGGGTCAATGGGTGGCGGATGCCGCCGCGGCCGGGGGGCTGGACCATGCCATTGGCCGCAAGGTGCGCCACGGGGATACGCAGGTCCAACTTGCCTTCCCGGAGGTTGCGGTGACCGGTCGTCCGGTGGTGCTGCTGGACGATATGGCGTCCACCGGCCGCACCCTGATGGGAGCGGCTCGGGAAGCACTGGCCCGCGGCGCAACCAGCGTCGATGTGGCCGTCACCCACGCGCTGTTCAACGGCGATGCCCTGCCGGCCTTGCAGGCGGCGGGCGTCCGCCACGTGTGGAGCAGCAATGCCGTGCCCCATGCCAGCAATTCGGTGTGCATTGCCAAACTGGTAGCGCATTCATTGCGCAGATCGTGAATGAATACCGGCTCGAGGTATTCAAGCCCACCTGCACTGCCAATAATTAACGAATGGTATTTATAAAGTAATACGACTTTGTGCCAATAAAAAACCCCGCCGAAGCGGGGTTTTGTTTTTTGGAGTGCTGAGTCTTCTTATTTCAGCATTCTCTGTCACCAAGGTGACGGACACATCGTACAGGTCAGGCCTTGCCCTGGCTGGCCACCGCGGCAGCGGCCTTGGCAGCGGCCTCCGCGTCGCCCAGGTAATAACTCTTGATGGGCTTCAAATCGGCGTCCAGCTCGTAAACGAGGGGAATGCCGTTGGGAATATTCACGCCAACGATCTTGTCGTCGGGAATATTGTCCAAATATTTCACGAGGGCCCGGATACTGTTGCCATGCGCTGTGATTAACACTCGCTTACCAGACAAAATCGCGGGAGCGACTTGTTCATTCCAGTAGGGAAGCACCCGCGCAACAGTGTCTTTGAGGCATTCAGTCAGCGGAATCTGAGAAGGCTCCAGTCCGGCATACCGCACATCGCTGCGCTCGCTGCGCGGATCGGAGGCTTCCAGGGCCGGCGGCGGGGTGTCGTAGCTGCGGCGCCAGACCAGCACCTGTTCGTCACCGTACTGCTTGGCCATGTCGGCCTTGTTCAGGCCCTGAAGGGCGCCGTAGTGGCGCTCATTCAGACGCCAGCTGTGACGCACGGGGAGCCACTGGCGATCCATCTGATCCAGGCAATGCCACAGGGTCCAGATGGCGCGCTTGAGGACCGAGGTGTGGGCGACATCGAAATCCAGACCGGCTTCCTTGAGCAGCCGGCCAGCCTGCTGGGCCTGGGCCACCCCGGTGGGTGTCAGGTCCACGTCGGTCCAGCCGGTGAATCGGTTTTCGAGGTTCCAGGTGGATTCGCCGTGGCGGATGAGTACGAGTTTGTACATGTGGATCTGTGATGTTTTGCCGGTCTCCGGCGGGCTGCGCGGATTCTAGAGGCAGCCCCCAGGGCTGGCGATTCAAGAAGGTTTGTGAAGTGACCGACAACAGGTTCGTGCCGGACGAATGCCAGGCCAGGCCCCATCAGGGGCTCAAGCGATGGGCCCGGGGCGAATCGGTCGGTGTAGTTGTTAACGAAGAATGAGGAGTTCCTCCATGATGGTTGTGAAGATGGCGCGTCTGACGCCGATGGCGCTGGGTGCAGCAATGGCCGTGGCGGCCCTGGGGGCCCAGGCGCAGGCGCAACAGGACTCGATGTTCTCCCTGTCCGGTTTCGGAACCGTGGGCGTGGTGGGCACCTCCAAGGATGGCGCTGAGTACGTCATTCCCGGTCAGACGCATGGCGCCGACAAGTCGTTCAGCGCCGATGTCGACACCAAGCTGGGTGTGCAAGGCGCCGCCAAGTTCAATTCGCAGTTCTCCGCCACCGTGCAGCTGCTGACCAAGCAGAGCGGCAAGGGCAGCTGGACGCCGCAGGTCGAATGGGCCTTCGGCAAGTACCAGGCCACGCCGGGCCTGGCCTTCCGTCTGGGTCGCATGGGCGCGCCGTTCTTCGCCGTGTCCGATTTCCGCGACGTCGGTTATGCCAACACCTGGCTGCGTCCGCCGATCGATGTGTACGGCCAGGTGCCGATCAGCCACTTCGACGGCGCCGATGTGAACTGGACGACCCAGGTCGCCGGTCATTCGGTGACGGTGGGCGGATTTGCCGGTCAGAGCTCGTCCAATGTGCGGCGCGTGAAGCTGGACCTGAAGGACATGGTCGGTGTCAACGCCTCCGCTGAACTGACCGATGGCCTGACGCTGCGCGTCGGTCATGTGATCGGCAAGGTGACGGTGCACAACGCCACCCTGAACGCCTTCGTGGCCCAGCTGCGCGCGACGCCTTACGCCAGCATCGGCGACCAGCTCGACCCCAATGGCAAGGATGCCTCCTTCACCAGCGTCGGCCTGACCTATGACGTCGGCAACTGGGTGGCGGCAGCTGAATACACCAAGCGCAACAACAACACCTTCATTCCGGACACGACGGCCTGGTATACGACCCTGGGCTACCGCATCGGCAAGTTCACTCCCTACGCCACGCTGTCCCAGCAGAAGACCGACAGCCTGAATGTGAACAACACGGTGCCGGCGCCTTCGGTGCTGCACTCGGCGGTGGACGCCGTGGCTGCTTCGCAAAGCACGCCGCAAAAGACCATCGCCCTGGGCATGCGCTGGGACGCGATGCGCAACATCGCGGTGAAGGCTCAGTACGACAGCATCAAGACCACCGGTGCAGGCCAGTTCTACAACGTGCAGCCGGGTTTCGGCAACCAGCGCGTGGGTGTGTACAGCCTGGCAGTTGATTTCGTGTTCTAAGCGGCGAGGTTCAGATGCAATTCAAGATGAGCAAGATGGTGGCAGGCGCCGCCCTGCTGGTGGCGGCCTTGGCTGCGCAGGCGCAGGTGGCCGTGGTGGTGAATCCCAAGAGCGCCGTGGGCAGCATGACCGCGGACCAGGTGGCGTCGATCTTCCTGGGCAAAAGCAATGCGCTGCCCAATGGCAATGCCGCCGTGGCGGTGGACCTGCCGGAAAGCGCCGGCGCCCGTGAAACCTTCTACACCAAGGCCACCGGCAAGTCGTCGGCGCAGGTGAAGGCGGCCTGGTCGCGTCTGGTGTTCTCCGGCAAGGGCACGCCGCCCAAGGAACTGGGCAGTTCGGCCGACGTGAAGAAGTTCGTGGCCGGCAATCCGGACGCGATCGGCTATATCGAGAAGTCCGCCGTGGACAGCTCGGTGAAGGTGGTTCTGAGCGTTGACTGAGGCGCCTGGCGCCGGTTGGAAATATCCGTGAACCTCCGCAGGCACCGCCCGTTCAGGCCGGTGCCTGCCGGTGTGTTGGAGACAGAAGATGAAGCTCAAGACGCGTATTGCGATGTTGCCGGTGGTGGCCGCACTGATCTTTGCGGTCGGCATTGCCGTGGTGCTGTTTTATTCGACTCGCACGTCCGGCGCCATCCATGCGCTGGGCGAGGCGGACTATCCCTATCTGGTGGCGACGACACAGCTGTCGTCGCAACTGGAGAACCTGAGCGGCACCATCCAGAGCGCGGTGGCCGAAGGCGAGAAGAAGCGGCTGGATGAAGCCGCCGAGCGCGCCACCAGCATGCGCAAGGTGATCACCGGCATCAAGGCCATTCCGGGCCGCGGCGATGAGGGCGGTCAGCTGGAGAAGGCGTTCGAGGCGTATTACGCCGCGTCGGTGGACACGGCGCAGCTCTTCCTGGGCATCAAGCAGGGAGACCAGGCCGGCGCGATTCCGAAGATGCAGGCGGCGCAGAAGTCGCTGTCGGACCTGCTGACGGCGTCTGGCAAGGATGCGCAAGGCAGTTTCGATGCCTCGCTGGCGCGGGCTGAAGGCGGTGTGTCCGCCAGCGTGCTGGTGACGGTGGTGAGCGGCGTGGTGGTGGTGCTGTGCCTGGGGCTGGGCTCCTGGCTGCTGATCAACAGCGTGTGGCGCCAACTGGGCGGCGAACCGGAATATGCCCGCGAGGTGATGCAGCAGATGGCCGAAGGCGATCTGGCGCAACAGATCCATGTGGCGCCCGGCGCCGAACAGAGCCTGCTGGCCGCTGTGCGGGACACCGCGCAAGGCCTCAAGGCCATCGTGAGCGAAGTGCGCAATGGCACGGATTCGATGACGGTGGCCTCGCGCGAAATCGCAGCGGGCAACCAGGATCTGTCCACCCGCACCGAAAAGCAGGCGGGCTCGCTGGAGCAGACCGCCTCCAACATGCAGCAACTGACCGAGACGGTGCGGCAGAGCGCGGATGCGGCCAGCCAGGCGAATCAGCTGGCCGGTTCGGCGGCGACGGTGGCGCGTCGCGGGGGCGAAGTGGTGGGGCAGGTGGTGTCGACGATGGACGAGATCACCGCCAGCTCGCGCAAGATCGGCGACATCATTGGCGTGATCGATGGCATCGCTTTCCAGACCAACATCCTGGCGCTGAATGCTGCGGTGGAAGCCGCCCGGGCCGGCGAGCAGGGCCGCGGCTTTGCGGTGGTGGCCGGTGAAGTGCGGTCGCTGGCGCAGCGCAGCGCCGAGGCGGCGCGCGAGATCAAGACGCTGATCGGCGCGAGCGTGGAGCGGGTGGAGTCGGGGTCGCGTCTGGTGCAGGATGCGGGCGCGACGATGGACGAAATCGTGGCGAGCGTGCAGCGGGTGTCGGACATCATCAGCGAGATCACCGCAGCCTCGGCCGAGCAGAGCCAGGGCATCGGGCAGGTGAATCAGTCGGTGCTGCAGCTGGATCAGATGACCCAGCAGAATGCGGCGCTGGTGGAAGAAGCCGCCGCGGCGGCGAACAGCCTGGAGCAGCAGGCGCGCACCCTGCAGACGGCGGTGTCCACCTTCCGGCTGTAAGCACAGGCGGTTGAACCGCACACCGGGGCTTAGATCCCCGTGCAACGGGCGCTCCGGCCATCGGTCCGGGCGCCCGTTGTTGCGTGGGGCCATCCCTATAATCTTCGCTTTTCATTGGTTGGGCCTGGCTTTGAAATTCCTGATCGACAACTGGTATCTGGTGCTGACGGCGGTGATTTCCGGCAGCTTGCTGCTGTGGACGACCTTCCGCGGCAAGTCCGCAGGCGTTTCGACGGCCGAGGCCGTGCGGCTGATCAACCGTGAAAAGGGCGTGCTGCTGGATGTGAGCGAGCCCGAAGAATTCGCACAGGGCCACGCCGTGGGCGCCCGCAATGTGCCGATGAAACTGCTCACCACTGGCGAGCCGATCAAGCAACTGCCGACCAACAAGGCCCTCCCGCTGGTGCTGATGTGCAAGACCGGCGCACGCGCACAGCGCGCTGCTGGCATCCTTCGTCAACAGGGCTTCACGCAGGTGGTGCCCGTGGCCGGTGGCCTGACCGCCTGGCGGGAAGCCAGCTTGCCGGTAGAGAAGTCCGCAAGCTGACCGGTTTTCTGTTTCGCGTTGGCTGCTGTGGAGCCTCTTCGGAGGCTCGGTTGCTTTTTTGGAGGACTGGCGATGCGCGCCGTGAAGATGTACACCACCCAGGTCTGCCCTTACTGTGTGCGGGCCAAGTCCCTGCTGAAGCAGCGGGGCGTGGATCAGATCGAGGAAATCCGCGTGGATCTGGATCCGGCTCAGCGGGACGCGATGATCGAGCTGACCGGGCGGCGGACGGTGCCGCAGATCTTCATCGGCGAGACCCATGTGGGTGGGTGTGATGATCTGATCGCGCTGGATCAAAAGGGCGGCTTGCAGTCGCTTTTGGCGGGCTGAAACGCACCCCACCCCTTGGGGCGCTCGCGCCTCGTTTCAAGTTGGGAACTGCCCCGTCCATGGACGGTCGGTGGCGGTGCCATAATGCTTTTCATGGCCCGCGCCTGCGGGCCTTCCCATTTTTGGAAGAAGCATGGCCGACGATAACAGCACCCCCGTGTTCCAGATTCAGCGCATGTACCTGAAGGACCTGTCGCTGGAGCAACCCAACGCTCCCCAGATCCTTCTGGAGCAGGCGCAGCCGCAAGTCGATATCAAGCTGGCCCTGTCCGCTGAACCGGTCGCTGAAGGCCTGTTCGAAGTGAGCGTGACCGCCACCGTGACCACCACGGTGCAGGACAAGACCCTGTTCCTGATCGAGGCCAAGCAAGCCGGCATCTTCGAGATCCGCAACGTGCCGCAAGAGCAGCTCGAAGGCATCCTCGCCATCGTCTGCCCGCAGATGATCTACCCGTACCTGCGCGCCATCGTGTCCGACGTCTGCACCCGCGCCGGCTTCCCGCCGGTGATGCTGACCGAAGTGAACTTCCAGGCCATGTTCGAAGCCCAGCAGGCACAAGCCATGGGCGCCAGCGGAGAATCCGCTCCCAACTGAGCCGCTCCCGCCTGACCAGCGCCGGCCTCGCGGAACATCCGCCCGGTCGGCGTTGTCACATTCGGGCTTGGTTTTCACGGTTTTGTTCAGGGTTTTGTCATTCCTTCGACATCGATGTCCGATCCAGTCCCGCACATGAAGATCAGCGTGCTTGGTGCCGGCGCCTGGGGCACCGCCCTCGCCATCGCCGCCAGCGCCCGCCACGAGGTGGTGCTGTGGGCCCGGGATGCCGCCAGCGTGGCCGCCATGCAGGCCGACCGGCGCAATGCCCGCTATCTGCCCGACGCCCCCATGCCCGAATCGCTGCGACTGAGCAGCGACCTGTCCGCGGCGCTGGCGCATGGGCAGGGCGGGTTGATCGTGATCGCCACGCCGATGGCGGCGCTGCGCAGCATGCTGGCCGTGCTGCCGGCAGGCGCGCGCTGCCTGTGGCTGTGCAAGGGCTTTGAAGCCGGCACCGGGCAGCTCGGCCACGAGATTGCGCGGGAGGTGGTGCCGCATCTGGCCACGGGCGTGCTGTCCGGCCCGAGCTTTGCGCAGGAAGTGGCCGCCGGCCAGCCGACCGCGCTGGTCTCCGCCTCCGAACATGCCGAGCTCGCGCAGCTGGGGGTGGCGGCCTTCCACAGCGAGCGGCTGCGGGTGTATTCGTCGGCCGATCCGGTCGGGGTGGAGGTCGGCGGCGCCGTGAAGAACGTGATGGCGATTGCCGTGGGCATCGCCGATGGACTGCGGCTGGCCGCGGATCTACAGGGCCGCAAGGGCCCCGGGCTGAATGCGCGGGCCGCGCTGATCACGCGGGGTCTGGCGGAGATGCAGCGGCTGGCGCTGGCGCTCGGCGCGTCGCCGGAAACCCTGCTGGGTCTGGCCGGACTGGGCGACCTGGTGTTGACCGCCACCGGCGATCTGTCACGCAACCGGCGCGTGGGTCTGCTGCTGGCCGAGGGCCTGGATCTGCCGGCCATCCTTCAGCGGCTCGGCCACGTGGCCGAAGGCGTCTACAGCGCCCCGACCGTGCTGGCGCGAGCGCAGTCGCTCGGGGTGGACATGCCGATCACCGCCGCGGTGGTGGACGTGCTGGAAGGCCGGATGGACACTCACGGCGCGATGGAAGCCCTGATGGGACGGCAGGCGAAGGCGGAGTGGTGAGCTCGCCGCTCTACACCCCATCGACATAGCCGTTCTGGCGCCAGCCTTCAAACACGGCGACCGCCACCGCGTTGCTGAGGTTGAGGCTGCGCTGGCCGGTGCGCATCGGCAGTCGCACCCGCTGCTCCAGTGGGAAGCGCTCCCGCAGTTCAGGCGGCAAGCCGGCCGTCTCGCATCCGAACACCAGATAGTCCCCGGCCCGCAGCGCCACTTCGGGCAGCAGCCGGCTGCCGCGGGTGGTGAAGGCAAACATCCGGGTCTCGTCCGGTGTCTCCGCCTGGAGAAAGGCCTGCCAGTCGGCATGCCGCATGACCGGCGCGTACTCGTGATAGTCCAGGCCGGCGCGCTGCAGCAGCCGGTCTTCCATCGAGAAGCCCAGCGGCTCGATCAGGTGCAGCCGGCAGCCGGTGTTGGCCGCCAGGCGAATGACGTTGCCCGTGTTCGGCGGAATCTCGGGATTCACCAGCACGATGTTGAACATGAAATCCTTCTTCTGCTTCGTTGTCTGAGCGCCCCTCGGACGATCACTGCGTTCTTGCCACCACCCAGGCCTGCACCGACGCGGCGCCGGCCCGCTGGAGGGTGGCCGCCACCTCGAACAGGGTCGCCCCGCTGGTCATCACGTCATCCACGACGGCCACATGCTGGCCGGCGACCGGTCTCGTCACCGCAAAGGCCTGACGCAGATTGGCCAGCCGCTCGCCCAGGGGCAACTCGGATTGCCGCCGCGTATCCCGAACGCGGACCAGTGTGCGGGTGCACAGCCGGTATTGTCGCCGTGCGGGCAGATGCCGCGCGATCTCCAGGCTCTGGTTGAATCCCCGCTCCCGCATCCGGCGTGTCGACAGGGGCACCGGCAGCACCAGCGTGGCCACCGGCGGTGGCCGGCCCTGGGAGTGAGCCCGGACCAACGCAGCACCCAGCGAGTGCGCCAGCAGCGGCGCCACCTCCAGCCGCGCCCGAAATTTGAGCCCCTGCAGCCACTGGTCCCACGGGAAGGCATAGTCCAGCGCCACCACACAGCGCTGCAGGGCAGGGGGCTGATGGAGGCACTTGCCGCACTGCAGGTGAGGGCTCGCCAACACCTGGTCGGGCGGCATCCAGAAGGGCATCAGCAGGCCACAGGTGAAGCACCTCGGGCGATCCTCGCCCCCCAGGCGGGTCAGACAGTCGGCGCAGCAGCGGCCGCGGCACCACAGCCGGCACAGCAGACATTGACCCGGCAGGTGCCAGGCGCGCAGTCGTTGCAAACTCCCCCGAAGCATGAGGTCTCCCCCGGCCACCTACAATCCCGCCCCATGAGTGGGAACGAGGCTTTGCCGCCAGGCACACAGCAGATCGATGCGGCGGCGGCAGGACGGCAGCGCCGTCGCCTGGCCCTGGCCGAGCAGCCGCCCTGGCTGCATCAGGAAGTCGCCCAGCGGATGCTGGAACGCCTGCCGGTCATCAAGCTTCAACCGACCCAGGTCCTGCAACGACGCCCCTCGCTGGGCGGCGGCGATGACGGCCTGCGACAGCAATATCCGCAGGCGGTGCAGCAGTGGTGGGAGCCGGATGAAGCCATCCGCCATCACTGGCAGCAACGGCTGCGCCGCGGCTGGATGCAGTCGATGCTGGAACGCCTGCGCGGCGGTGCGGCGCCGACGCTGGTCGCTGAGGCGGCCCAAGGGTCGGCGCAGTTGCTGTGGTCCAACATGGAGTTGCATGCGGAATCGGACAAGCCAGGGGTGATCCGTGAGTGGCATGAAGCCCTGGCCGTGGACGGATTTTTGATGTTCTCCTGCTTTGGGCCGGACAGCTTCATCGAACTGCGCCCGATCTATGCCCAGCACGGGTGGGGCCTTCCCACCCCGGAGTGGGTGGACATGCACGATCTGGGCGACATGCTGGTGCACGCCGGCTTTGCCGATCCGGTGATGGACCAGGAACATCTGCGACTGACCTGGGACACTCCGCAGGCCCTGCTCGGCGACCTGCGCGCCCTGGGCGGCAATGCCTCGGTGCTGCGGTGGCCGGCCCTGCGCGGCCGCGCCTGGCGTGCCCGGCTGCTGACCGCGCTGGAGTCCCTGCGGGGCCCGGACGGCCGCCTGGGCCTGAGCGTGGAGCTGGTCTACGGCCATGCCTTCAAGCCGCAGCCGCGCGTCAAAGTGGCGGCACAGACCGAGGTGTCCCTGGAGCAGATGCGGGCCATGATCCGGGGACCAGGCAAGCACTGACCCTCCCGCCAGGGTCGCCCGCGTTCGTCGGTGTGCGAATTGACGTGGGTCAAGCGTTGCGGACAGCGTTCCGAAAGGGCGCTCTGAGGGTATTCCAGGGCGGTTGACGCCCTCGGTGGCAGTCATAGTCCAAGCTTGGTGCACGGTTCTCCGTGGGTGAAAGCGTGGACAGGGTCAAAAAGGGGCCTGGGCTAAAATTCGCCCGCTGGCTGTACGTCTACCGGCCCCGAGGATTTCGCCATTCGACACCGCCTGGTGGAGACCCGGGTGACGAAAGATGAGAAAAGACTGGATGAAGAGACGAACCATGACGATGATGAACAGTGATGTGCATCCGCTGGGGCGACGGTGCAGCCAGCTGGCGCTGACCGCAGCGGTCGCGTTGGCCAGCCAGTCGGCCCTGGCCGTGAATGACCTGCCCGGAGGTCCGGCGGTCAATCAGCTGAACCTGCATCCCGCGGTCACCAAGATTGCGCATGAACAGGCGTGGCTGCACAACATGATGCTGGTCATCTGCCTGGTCATCTTCGTCGCCGTGTTCGGCGTGATGTTCTATTCCATCTTCAAGCACCGGAAGTCCAAGGGCGCCGTCTCGGCCAACTTCCACGAAAGCGTGAAGGTGGAAATCGCCTGGACCATCGTCCCCTTCATCATCGTGATCCTGATGGCGCTGCCCGCCACCAAGGTGGTGGTCGCGATGAAGGACACGACCAATGCCGACCTCACCATCAAGGCCACCGGCTATCAGTGGAAGTGGGGCTATGAATACATCAAGGGTGAAGGCGACGGCATCCGCTTCGTCTCCACCCTGGACGCGTCCCAGCGCGCGCTGTCGGACTCCGGCAATCCCGGCCAGGTCGATGACTACCTGCTGAAGGTGGACCACCCGCTGGTGGTGCCGGTCAACAAGAAGGTGCGCATCATCACCACCGCCCAGGACGTGATCCACGCGTGGATGGTGCCGGCCTTCGGCGTGAAGCAGGACGCGATTCCCGGCTTCGTGCGGGACACCTGGTTCAAGGCGGAACAGGAAGGCGACTTCTACGGCCAATGCGCCGAGCTGTGCGGCAAGGAACACGCCTACATGCCGATCCATGTGAAGGTGCTGAGCCAGCAGGCCTACACCGCCTGGGTGGCCGAGGAACAGAAGAAGGCGGCTGCCAAGGCGGACGACCCTTCCAAGGTCTGGACCCTGGACGACCTGATGGCCCGCGGCGAGAAGGTCTACACCACCAACTGCGCCGTCTGCCACCGTCCGGATGGCAAGGGCGCTGGCCAGTTCCCGGCGCTGGATGGCTCCAAGGTCGTGCTGTCGGAAACCCATGCCGACCAGATCCATGTGCTGCTCAATGGTCGCAACCAGATGCCGGCCTGGAAAGCCATCCTCAACGACAGTGAAATCGCCGCTGTCGCGACCTATACGAAGAACAGCTGGTCCAACAAGACCGGCCAGATCGTTCAGCCCGCTGAAGTCGTGGCCGAGCGCGCGAAGTAATCGGTGTCAGACGGACGAGGACTTATTCCATGAGTGCAGTGCTTGATCACCCGACCGGTCACGTTCACGACCACCATGACGATCACCATGCGCCGACCGGCTGGCGCCGCTGGGTGTTCGCCACCAACCACAAAGACATCGGCACGCTGTACCTGCTGTTCAGCTTCACCATGCTGATGATCGGCGGCATCCTGGCGCTGTGCATCCGCGCCGAGCTGTTCCAGCCGGGTCTGCAGTTCTTCAACCCGGAACAGTTCAACCAGTTCACCACCATGCATGGCCTCATCATGGTGTTCGGCGCCATCATGCCGGCCTTCGTGGGCTTCGCGAACTGGATGATTCCGCTGCAGATCGGCGCTTCGGACATGGCCTTCGCGCGGATGAACAACTTCAGCTTCTGGCTGATGATTCCCGCTGCGCTGATGCTGGTCGGTTCGTTCTTCATGCCCGGAGGCGCTCCCGCCGCCGGCTGGACGCTCTACGCGCCGCTGACCCTGCAGATGGGCCCCTCGATGGATGCAGGCATCTTCGCGATGCACATCCTGGGCGCCTCGTCGATCATGGGCTCCATCAACATCATCGTCACCATCCTGAACATGCGGGCGCCCGGCATGACCTTGATGAAGATGCCGATGTTCGCCTGGACCTGGCTGATCACCGCCTACCTGCTGATCGCAGTGATGCCGGTGCTGGCCGGCGCGATCACGATGACGCTGACCGACCGCCACTTCGGCACCAGCTTCTTCACCGCGCAGGGCGGCGGCGACCCGGTGATGTACCAGCACATCTTCTGGTTCTTCGGCCACCCCGAGGTCTACATCATGATCCTGCCGGCGTTCGGCATCGTCTCGCAGATCATCCCGGCCTTCGCCCGCAAGCCGCTGTTCGGCTACGCGTCGATGGTGTACGCCACCGCGTCGATCGCGATCCTGTCGTTCATCGTGTGGGCGCACCACATGTTCACCACCGGCATGCCGGTGACCGGCCAGCTGTTCTTCATGTACGCGACCATGCTGATCGCGATCCCCACGGGCGTGAAGATCTTCAACTGGGTGGCCACGATGT